>NZ_DASVGN010000032.1:0-90691 GCF_036379515.1 Castellaniella sp. | reverse complement strand
ACAACGCAATATCATCTGGATCAAAGCGTAGCCGTGGCCGCTTGCCGTGATGCTTATCGCCTACATAGATCACGGGCGGCAGATCGCCTCCACTGCTAACGCGGTTGTAAATGGTCTGCAAAGCCAGCCCCAAAAGCGGGGCCGCCTGTGCAGCGGTGAGGAGTGGCTGAAGGCCGATAGCTGGAGAGCGGTTCATGTAGGTTCCAGGGTTAGCAACCAAGTCGGCTGCTTTAGGTATAGCACCTGGATACCGGCACCTACTTTGAGCTCACGTTCGCGGCACAGCTCCTTGGCACAATTGGCACAATCGGCCCAGTAAATCGGGGTAAAATTCGGGAACGCTGGGTATGGAAAAGCGTGTGTTTATGCGGTTCTTCGTGTTTCCCGCTAGGTGCCAAAACGCATTCGCAATGCGAAGGTCGGGAGTTCGATCCTCCTCGTCTCCACCAGAACAACCGCCTGACAGTTCTCTGTCGGGCGTTTTGTTTTGGGCGATCCTCTCTACTGAACTTCCACTCCCAAAATGCGTCCAACCTATAGTTGGACATTTCGAGGTTGAGTCACCACCGACGCCGACCCCTCAATACGTAGCCTACGCCAGCAGGTCACCCAGCCCCACGTCTGGAGAACAGCCGTGAGCAATCGCATTCAAGAAACAGGGCACAACCGTTCTGAATTTGTCGAATCGCTGGCAGACTATTCGCGCAAGCAGCAAGCCCAGCAGTGGGAAGGCACATTCAGCGACTATCTGCGCACCATCGTCGCGGACGACCCTGCGCGAGCCGCACGATCCAGCCACCAATACATCTGGGACATGATCTCCTGGCAAGGCCTGGAAACCCAAAAGCTAAGTGGCACCACACGCTACAAGCTGTTCCAGGACGAGTTATTCGGCATCGATCAGGCGCTCGAGCGCGTGGCCAATTACTTCAAGGCGGCCAGTGAGGGCTCTGAGGTGGGCCGCCGCTTGCTACTTTTGCTGGGGCCACCGTCCGGCGGCAAATCTAGCCTGGTGACATTGCTCAAGCGTGGCCTCGAAGCTTATAGCCATACAGACGAAGGAGCGCTCTACGCCATCCAGGAAAGCCCGATTCAAGAGTCGCCACTACTTCTGATTCCTCACGGCAAGCAGGCAGAATTCAAGGAAACCTACGGTGTTGCTCTCAGTGGCGAAATGTCACCCTTCACCCGTGCCCTGCTCGACGAGAAATACCAGGGGGATTTCGCGCGTGTGCCTGTGCACCGTATCTTCATCGACGAGGCGGGCCGCAACGCAGTAGGAACCTACGCACCACACGACCCCACGACGGCTGACATTGCAGACCTCGTAGGCTCGGTCGACCTGTCCAAGGTTGCTGAATACGGTGACGAAGGCGATCCGCGCGCGTGGTCGTGGTCCGGTGCCGTCTATGCCGGTAATCGCGGGCTTCTGGAAATGATCGAGATCCTGAAGGTCAAGCGCGAGTTTCTGTATCTGTTGCTGACCCTGACGCAGGAACAGGTTGTCAAGGTCTCGCGCTTTCCACTGATCTATATCGACGAGACCATCGTGGCGCATACCAACATGGCCGAGTTTCGCCGCTTCCTGCAAGAGAAGGAGAACGAGGCCTTGCTCGACCGGATGGTGATCGTGCAGGTGCCCTATACCCTGTGCTACACCGATGAAGCCCGCATCTACCACAAGCTCACCTCGTCGACGCCATCGTTTACGCAGGTTCACCTGGACCCGCACGCGCTGCAAGTAGCAGCCGTCTTTGCCATTCTGACCCGGCTGAAAACATCCGAACGCGCCGATCTGGATCTGAGCAAAAAATTGCGTATCCACGCTCATGAGGCCGTCGAGGGGGTTTCAGACGCCGAGGCAGAACGCATCATGCGTGAACAACCCGACGAAGGCATGGACGGAGTGTCACCCCGCTTCATCGTCAATGCCCTGGCCGGCGCCATCAGCCAATCGGAAAGCAAGAGTCTGACTGCAATGGAAGTGCTGCTCGCGCTCAAGGACGCCATCGAGCTCGATGCACGCATGGACGCCAAGCTCAAGAAACAATGGACGGATTTCCTCGTCACCACCCGCAAGGACTTCTACAACCGCTGGGTCAAGGAAGACGTCCACAAGGCGCTGTTCGTATCATTTCAGGACGAGGCTGAGGAGCTCCTGGACAAGTACCTCGATGAAGTCGAAGCCGTGCTGGAAAGCCGCAAGATCGCCGACCCGATCACCGGGGAAGAACGCGACGCCGACGAAAGATTTCTGCGCAGCGTGGAAACCAAGATCGGCATTTCAGACTCCGGCAAAACCTCATTTCGGCAGGAAATCGTGCGCAAAGCGCTGGCAGCCTACAAGCGAGGGGCCAAATTCACGCTGGCAGAGCATGCTCGGCTGAGAGAAGCCATAGAGCAGTACCTGTTCGAGGAGCGCCGCGACGTCTTGCGTCTGGTCACCTCCAGCACACGAGCTGACACCGAAACCCTGAAAAAGATTTCGGCAGTCGAAGAGCGCCTGGTCAACGATTACGGCTACGACGCACACAGTGCGCACGAAGCGCTCAACTACGTGACCACATTGCTGGCGCAAGAGTAGTCAAGGCATGCAAGGTCGTCATCATGACCAAGCCCGCTTATCGGCAGCTGTCCAACCTGGCGCACGCACACCGTTGGTATGACCTGTTCTCGCGCGGTGCGCGCGACTGGCTGCGACATAACGAAAAAATACGAGAGGCAGTCCGCGATCAGCTTCCGGAGATGATCGCAGGAGCCGACATCCTGAGTCGCCCCTCCAGTCACACCGTGCAGATCCCGGTTCATTTCCTGGAGCACTACCGGTTCCGGCTGAGTCCACGCAATGAGGAATCCGGCGTCGGTCAGGGAGGTGGGCGGCCCAATGACGTCTATCAGCAAGACCAGGGGCAAGGCAATGGCCACGCTGGTGCCGGGGGCGGCGGGGGGGGCGAGCTTCGGTTCCTGATCGAGCTAAAGATCGAAGACATCGTGGACTGGATCTGGGAAGAACTGCATCTGCCCGACCTTAAGCCACGGACAAGTGATGCGCTACGCGACGAAGATCTCGTCCGGGAAGGCTGGAGCCGGCACGGTCCCATTTCTCGGCTCGACCGGCGCATGACACTCAAAGAGGCCATCAAGCGTCGTCATGCTCAACCAAAGGGCGCTGCTCCGTTCTCGGATGAAGATCTGAGGTTTCGTCAGCTCGCCAGGCGCCAGCGCCCTGCTACCGATGCGGTGGTCGCCCTGGTGCTGGACGTCTCGGGGTCCATGGATGAAGAGCGCCGCAAGCTCGCCAAATCGTTCTTCTTCTGGGTCGTGCAGGGGCTGCGCAGGCAATACGACAGCACATTGGAAATCATCTTCATCGCGCACACCGACCAGGCATGGGAATTCACCGAAGAAGAGTTTTTTCAAGTAACCGCCACCGGGGGAACCACGGCCTCCAGTGCCTTCCAGTTAGCCTTGGACATTTTTGACAAACGTTATCCAACCCGCCGCTACAACCATTACCTGTTCTACGCCTCAGACGGCGAAAATTTCGCCGATGACAGCGACCTCGCAGACAAACTGCTGTGTCGGCTGGGCGACACCGTGAATTTCATGGGGTTCGTGGAAACGCCCCAGAACCCCCACGAATCAGGGCTGTCCGAAATGGGGCGCCTGTTCCAATCGCTGGAGTCGCGCAACTATCCGGCCAGCATCTACACGGTGCACGAACGCAGCGACGTCTGGAACGCAGTGCGGCGCTTCTTCCAGCGCGAATCTGCCGCCCTCACAGATCGGGAGGCCTGACATGCGCGCCGCACATCCCCAAGAGCTCGAGACGCTAACCCACTACATGCCCAAGATCGAAA
Source organism: Castellaniella sp. (assembly GCF_036379515.1). Lineage (GTDB taxonomy): Bacteria > Pseudomonadota > Gammaproteobacteria > Burkholderiales > Burkholderiaceae_B > Castellaniella. The sequence goes on along the minus strand of NZ_DASVGN010000032.1, from coordinate 86,831 downwards.
AACTTGCCCTCCGCGACGGGCTGACCTTCGATCCGGTGGACTTTGAACTGGTCCCCAATACCTTCATGATGGAAGTGGCCATTTACGGACTGCCTATCCGCATGCCGCACTGGTCGTTCGGCGTACGCTACATCCACCAGCACGTGCAGCATCGCATGGGGGGCTCCCACATCTTCGAAGTGGTGTTTCCCGGCAATCCCAATCGCGCCTACCTGGTTACCGACAACGGCCTGGCCCAGAATGCGCTGGTCACGGCTCACGTGCTGGGGCATGCCGACTTTTCAAGAAACAACGCGCTGTTCGCACGCATGCAACAACAAGTGGGTTACCACATCGTTACCGAGACTGCAGAACGCGCTCACCACATCCAGACGGCCATTGAAGAACACGGACAAACCCGCGTCGAGGCCGTGCTCGATGCAGCGCTTGCGTTGGAGCAGCATATTGATGCGGATCAACCCATTCACCGGCCGGATTACCCCACCCACAGAAAGCCCAGTGCCGGCAGACCTACCGGATTCCGTGCACGCTACGCCGCATTGCCCGGCGAGCAAGCCCCCCCGGTGCCGCAGCGCCAACGTGCTCCCATTCCTCCCTACCCCGAATCCGATCTTCTCTGGTTCATCGCGCGCTACGCGCCCGACATGGAAGGCTGGGAACGAGACATTTTTCTGGCTGTGCGTGAAGAATCTTTTTATTTCTACCCTGTGTTCGCCTGCCAGATCATGAACGAAGGCTGGGCCAGCTACTGGCACGCCCGACTGCTGCGAGAAGCCAATTTTTTACCGAACGACCTTTACCTGGAAGCCATCAAGTCCCATTCCGACGTGATACGGCCCTACGCCACGGAAAAAGAGGTCTCTCTAAGCCTGAATCCCTATCACATCGGCTTTTCGATGTGGGAACACATCATCGAGAAAGAAGGCTTGGACACCGCTCTGCGTATCCGCGAGGATGAAGACGATTTCAGCTTTATCCGCAACCACTTGGATGAGGCCCTGGTCGAACAGTTGCAACTGCTCAATTATCGCGTCACGGACGACCCCAATACGGGCACTCGCGTACAAATCGAAGAAAGCACGCTGAGTACGCTCAAGGAGCGGCTGATCGAACCCAAATTCAATTTTGGGGCGCCTCACGTCTACGCCGTCGACCTGAGCAACGATGGCAGCCTGCTGTTACGCCAGGACGCCGTAGCAGACGGCCGGGGCCTGGACCTGGAACGGGCACAAAAGGTACTGGAATACATCGCCCCGGTCTGGCGCCGTCGGGTCGCACTGGAGACCGTGGATGCCAAAGGCAGCCCACAGACGCTCACGGCCGGGTGAACCGCGGCCTGGGCACCGGCCGCCCTCAGGATGCGAGCAGGCGTAGATTGACATTGAAGGACTGAAAGCACAGACTTTTGCCTTAGCTCGAGTGTCCTGCCGAGTGTTGAATGCTGTCGCCACACGAGTCGCAACGCACTTTACAAAGCAAACTCATCAGGGGTTGAAATGGCTACCGACAGCAACGAAGCACCACAGTGCACGGACCGCTGCTACCCGGCGCTGACCCGCCGGGCAATACTCCAGGGGATCGGGGCAGCCGGGCTATCAACGATACTTACCGGCCACAGCGCACTTGCAGCCGAAGCACACGCCACGAACCGCCGCAGGCTAAAGGTTGTAGCCAAAGACTATGCCTTCGAACTGCCCGGAAGCGTCCCCTGCGGCTACACAGAGATTACCCTGTACAACGAGGGTTCCGAAGAGCATCACGCCATGTTCATGCGGCTGAATCCGGGCACGACAGTTGCGGAATTCATGAATGCGGCGAAGCACGAAGACCTTCCAGCACTGTTTGCCATATCATCGTCAGCCGGCGGCCCGGGCAGCATCGATCACGGCAAGGCCTCCACTGTGATCATGGATCTGACCCCGGGTGAATACATGGTGATCTGCATTGTCCCTGACGCACAGGGCATGGCCCACTACAAGATGGGCATGCTGGCGCCTTTGACGGTGACGGGCGTGGCAAAGGCCGAAAGCACCCCGCGGGCAGATCTCACCATCGACCTGCTCGACTTCTCCTTCAGCAACCTGCCACGGCAAATCAAAGCGGGCAAGCACCTTTGGAAAGTCGTGAATACCAGCCCGCAGCTGCACGAAATGATACTCAGCCGCCTTGCACGAGGCATTTCCTTCAATCAAGCCAAGGCAATTCTGATGGCCCCTCCGCCATCGGCCAAAGCGCCTGTACCGTCAGTACCATTCGTCGCTGTCGCAGGAGCTGCCCCGATGAGCCCTGGCGCCATAAACTGGGCCATGCTGGACCTCCAGGCAGGGGATTACTTTGCCGTTTGTTTCGTGCCCGATACCAAGACTGGGAAGCCACACTTCGAGCTGGGCATGATCGCGCCGGTCACGGTAGGGCTTTGAGCCTCAGTGAGGACCTCCAAGGTGATACATTGCACATCTTTCATGAGCATACCGGCCCTCTGCTGAGAACATAGAGGCCTGCTGAGGAGGCTCGGAAGTCGCCACCATCGGCAACAGGCCCTGCAGCCTTTCTCTAGCGACTGGCAAGATAATCGTGCACCACCTCGCCCAAGCCCAGTGTGAGGTCGGTCAAAATGTGCACCGCACCGACGACTTCCAGCACCGGCAGACGCGCCACGGGCGCCAGCGCATGTTCAAAAAGCTGCAGCGCAGCCGGCCCCTGCCAGGCGCCATGGATGGTCACGTCATGGCAGCGATAGCGCACGAGTTCGCAGACCCGTGGCGTGCAATCCACATGCGGAATGATCTTCAGCAAATAGTTGTCACCCGTGACGGCCGCCAGCGCCTTGTCCTCGTCGAACGGGCGATGCTTGTAACCCATGGTGCCGATCGCTACTCGGATACTGCCGTAATCCAAGGTCCCGATCAGCACGTCTTTGTCAACCTTCAGCGACGGGTTGGCGAGCTTCTTTGGAAAGCCCCAGATTTCGCGTCCCCCCGCAATCGGGGCATCGTCATTGAGAAACATGTTGTGAGAGTAGGTGCCCTGCTTGCCCTGATATGTCACCGGGATCACCTGCCCGGACTCGGTGTAGTCACCAAACCCCGTCGAATCAGGCATGCGGATGAACTCCATCTTGACGATGTTTTCTCCGGCCGGTTGAAGCGGCGCAGGCACGACCGCGTTCAACAAGCCCGGGTCCGTTCGATAGCTGATCACCAGAAACTCCCTACGCATGAAACGATAAGGCCCCCGAGGATAGATCGGACTGGTAAGCGGCATGGCCCACGCATTGGCACGGACATCTTTTTCATTCATTCCAAATCTCCTGTCGGAATAGGCCAGCCCCCCCACCGAACCACGACACGCGTCGATGACGGACTGGACACTCAAGGGCGGCAAGCACGCATCGCACGACAACCGTTGCACAGATGACACGCCCTGCCATAAAGATGGACCAAGATATGGGAAGACAGTTCAATCTCGCCTGCTCAAGCAGCAGGCCGGCGATAAAATATTTAGATAGGCTAAGTAATTAACTCCATGACTGCTTTCTCACCCGATCCCTCCAAGGCTGACGCCATCGGAGCCAGGCTTCTGGATGTTGTCGTGCGCCTCAATCGCTGGGCCAACCACCACACGGCCTGGCCCCTTCCGCCTGCACAGGCGCGCGTTCTATCGCAAATCGACGGACTGGGCACCACGTGCATCAGCGACCTGGCGCGGGCAGAACACTGCAGCCAGCCTACCATGACGGCCCAAGTCCACCGATTGCAGCAACAGGGCTTCATCCAGCGCACCCCATCCAAAGAGGACGCACGCGTCACCTGGATCTCCCTCACGGGCCAGGGACACGAGGTGCTGACACGCGTGCGAAGCGATCGCGCCGCAACCATCGAATCCCTGATTCACCAACTCGGCACGCACGACCAGCAGGCATTGCGAGAAGCGGTGCACGCACTTTCACAATTGCTGGCGGCGGCCTATCCGCAGGCAGCCTCTTCACAGGACCCCCGAAAACCATGAATTTGTTGCATCAACCCAAAGCCGTACTCGCCGTGGCCTTCTCCTGCGTCATTGCCTTCATGGGGATCGGGTTGGTGGACCCCATTCTGAAGCCCATCGCAGATTCGCTCGGAGCCACACCATCCCAGACGTCGCTGCTGTTCACGAGCTACATGGCAGTCATGGGTCTGGCCATGCTGATCACCAGCGCCGTGTCCAGCCGCCTGGGCGTCAAGCTGACATTGCTCATTGGGCTCCTCGTCATCATTGCCGGTGCCGGTCTCGCAGGATTGTCCGATTCCATCGGCGCCATCGTTGGCTACCGCGCCGTCTGGGGCCTGGGCAACGCTCTTTTTGTAGCGACGGCGCTCGCCGCCATCGTCTCTGCCTCACGGAGTTCGGTGCGCGACGCCATCATCTTCTATGAGGCGGCACTGGGCGTCGGCATCGCCGCTGGTCCGCTCATCGGCGGAGTGCTGGGCGCCATTTCGTGGCGTGGCCCATTCTTTGGCGTGTCCGTCCTGATGGCACTGGCGTTCATCGTCACTGTACTCCTTCTGCCCAAGTCGACCACAAAACCCAAGCCCAGTTCGCTGAAGGACCCTTTTCGCGCCCTCCGCCACCGAGGTCTGCTGGGCATTGCCATCACGGCACTGCTCTACAATTTCGGTTTTTTCACTTTGCTGGCCTACACGCCGTTCCCGCTGAACATGAGCGCTCGCGAAGTCGGGCTGGTGTTCTTCGGCTGGGGGCTTGCTCTGGCATTTGCGTCGGTCATCGTCGCCCCTCGGCTTCAGAGCGTTTTTGGCACGTTGCCATCCATCCTCCTCGCCCTCATCGGTTTCGCTGCAGTCCTGATGGCCATGGCGATCTGGACTGACGAGAAGGCGGTCCTGGTGGCCGGCGTGGTCGTGGCAGGCCTGTTCCTGGGCATCAACAATACCTTGGTGACGGAAACCGTCATGAAAGCTGCGCCCGTGGAGCGCGGCGTGGCTTCGGCTGCCTACAGCTTCGTGCGTTTCAGCGGGGGCGCCATTGCACCCTGGTTGGCAGGCTATCTGGGTGAAACGATCAATGACCACGTCCCGTATTGGGTTGGCGCCGCCGCCGTGCTGCTGGGCGCTTCTGTGCTGATAGCAAGCCGCAAGCACCTGCGCCACATCGATCACCAGCCAGGCCATGAGATTCCACTGAGCACTAGGCCCGCTGCTGCGTCAGCCCTCGCCACAGAGCACGCCTGAACGGGCCGAATTGCAGGGGAGCGCCGAGGACTCAGGACTACGGTAAGGATGGTTATTGGCCCGACGACGCCTTGCGAGCTGCGCGCTCGGCTTCAGTTCGTGCAGTCACGTCACGAGCCATGGCCACCGCACCTACCGCCTGCCCTGCGGGGTCCTTGACCAGCGCAAAAGTCATCTCGACGTAAAGCCGACGCCCGTCCTTACGTAACCCTCGCGTCAGCGTGGGGCGCCCACCCAGCTTGAGCTGACCCCGCTCCATGGCAGCGTCGAACCCTGCCCAATGGGCATCTCGCAAATGCTCAGGGATGATCAGGTTCAAATTCTGGCCAATCGCTTCTTCTTGAGAAAAACCAAACAGCAACGCCGCCGCCGGGTTCCAGCGGCGAATGTCGCCCGCTCGGTCGGCATAGATAAGCGCATCCGTCGTCTGATCGATGATCCACTCTGCCAATCCTGCTGCTTCCGCCATTACCACCCCTCGCCCGGTTCCCGGGCACACTGTCATAACCACCGGATTCTCTTGAACCTCCAGTACAGCAACAAGCACACGCCCAAGGTGCCCCCCAGCATGGCTGGGTAACCGTAAGACCAGCTAAGCTCGGGCATATCGTGAAAGTTCATGCCGTAGATGCCCGCGACCGCAGTGGGTACAGCCAGGATGCCAGCCCACGCCGCCAACTTGCGAGTAATGTCAGTCTGCTGCATCTGACCAATCATCATGCTGGCCTCGAAGGCAAAGGCCAGCGCCTCACGCAAGCCCGAGACCGATTCTGTCACACGTTGAATGCGATCGCCGATTTCGGCAAAATAGGCGCGGCTTGCCACTCCGATGTTGCGAGTTTCCACATGTGCCATGCGGCGACAGATTTCGGTGAGCGGGGCAATTGCCGCCTGTACCCGGAGCAAATCACGCCGATACCGGTACAGGCTTCGGATGTCGGCTTCGCGAAAGCCGCGCAGTAAAAACTGATGCTCTACCGCCTCGACCAGGGCCTCGAGGTGCTCGAGCGACTCGACATACCGATCCGCCAACAGATCCAGCAAGGCAGAGGCGACAAAATCACTGCCACGGCCTTGAAAATCTGGCGATTCCGTCAAAAGACTGCGCAGTTCGCCGTAGGAGCTCTCGGAACGCCGGCGGATGGTCAAAATGTACCCCGGTCCTATCCACAACTGCAGCTCGCCGAAACTGGGCCGCTCACGACTCACCTCAACCGGAATCGCGACAATCAGGGTCAGTTGATCGTATTCCACAATTTTGGGTCGACGATGCACGGCCAGTACTTCTTCTGTGGCCCGCCCAGGGAGCCCCAAACGATCGCCGACCTCTCTCAGCAAGGCATCCTCAGGGTCCTTGAGCCCCACCCACAACAAGCCCTTGCAGGCAGTCGCCGCTGAGCCAAGATCGTTCAGATCAACGTCACGTGGGCTTCGGTCTGCATCGTAATGGGCCGAGGCCACCGCACACCGTTGGAAAAGAGTTCGAACTGACACACTCGAAGGCATCTTGAGCTCCTAACGAGGGGTCAGTCCCTGCAGGAGTTGCCCCAAGTTGCCGGGCAACTGCGTGGGCTGCGCCGGCAAGCTCAAGGTGCCCGGCGCCGGCGCCGCCGACGAGATACGCTCGACCCGATACTGGCCTTCGTACGCCAGAAGCCCCATGCCGCGCTGATTGAGGGCATCCAGGACCTGTTGCGTACCACTGACCGGCTGACGGCCAGCACTCTGCAGCAAAATCGCCATATGGCCTAGAACCTGCGTCAACTCGCGAACTGTCGCCTGAGACCCCAGCACCCCTCGCCCGGTATGCGTGCGGCCTTGCACGTCCCGATACGTCACGCTGTAGACGTCTCCGGGCTGCCCCGCCACGGTTTCATGCGCACCGGTGGCCGCAAGCCGCGTCAGCGATTGGATCATGTCGGTTGAGGTATGCAAGCCGCCGCCCAGCAGACCCGCCGCACTCTGAGCATCAAGTACCAAGGGCTGACCATTGACGTTTGTCACTGAATAGACCCGGTCTCCTTGCAGCAACAAATACCCACCCTGGGTGCCCGAGATATCGACACGGGCATCGGCCCCCGCGAACGACACGGTGACCGTTCGATCCCCCGTCTTGACCGTGGCCACGCCGGCAGCCCACGCTCCTGTGGACGCCATACAACACACCATCAGCACACCACTCGCCACCCAGCGCATGCACGCACTCCAAAAAATTTAGATCGGGCCTCAACAATAGCGGCTCAAACGACTTCGAAGCAAGCCGGGCCACTGCTCAGATGTGTCTGGATTTTGCCTCAAAACTCTGGCTCTCCCAGCACAAGATCACTCGACCGTAGTAAATTCGTCGCACCCACTCGCAACAGACTGTGCACATCCATGACGAAATACGTTCCCCTCGCAGTCAGAACACTGCTGTCAGTGCTTCTGGCTATGGGTGGCCTGTCCGGGGCCCCCGTCTGGGGAGCCACCACAGGGATGGAAGGCTGTTCGGCTGGCAGCGTCTTGGCCGTGGTAGCACACACCGACGACGATTTGCTCTTCATGAACCCGGATCAACAGACGGCCATCACGCAGGGGCAATGCGTTCGCACGGTGTACCTCACAGCAGGAGACCGGGGCGAAGGCCTGCCCTACCTGCAGCAGCGGGAGCGCGGCATCATGGCCGCCTATGCAGCCATGGCCAAAGTGCCCGATATCTGGACAACGGACGCGCTGCATGTCGATGGGCGATCGCTCGTTCGCCACACGCTGCATGACAATCCGCGCGTCCAGCTGATCATGTTGCGCATCCCGGACCCCTGGCTCGGCCCCGGTTGGGGGAGCCTTACTCCGCTCAGCCGCCTGGAATCCGTCCCAGGCACCCACGTTCAGTCTTATGGGCCTTACCGGGAAACGTATACACGCACGCAATTGGTTTCGCTCTTGGCCAGCCTGATACAGGCCGAACAACCGCAGGTCGTGCGCACGATGGACCCCACGATCACGGTCGCTTACCAGGCACTTTGCTGGAAGTGCAAAGGACACGACCACCCGGACCACATCGCCAGCGCGCACTTGATGGACGACGCCATGGCGATTGCACCGGGCCTCTACACCCAGATTGCCTATCTCGATTACCCTAGCCAGGAACGCCCTACCAACCTGAGCCCTGCTCAGACCCGCCGCAAGACGGCTATTTTCCTGCGCTACATGCGTGACGACCATCACTACTGCCCTGACCCGTCCCAATGCGCTGAAGTGCGCGGCCCGGAAGCCAAATGGGTAAGCCGGCAATACACGGTCAACAGCAGTCGAGCAACGGCCACGGCCGAACGCTAACCCCAGAGATCACCGACTGCAGGGCGCAGGCCCCCCGCAGACCATTCAGGATTTGTGCGAACGGTCGTGCAAAAGGCGCTCATCGCCTGCGCTCAGGCGGCCAGAGTCTCGGGCAGCCTCAATCAAGTCGGGTCTGTGGGTGGCCGTCAACGCCAGCGACCGCTCGCGCCGCCACGCAGCGATATGGGCATGATGCCCGGAAAGAAGAGGCGCAGGCACCGGATCTTCACGCCAAACCTCGGGACGGGTGTAATGAGGGCTGTCCAGGAGCCCATCAAGCGTGGGGCTGAACGAATCCTGCACGGCAGATTCGGCATCATGCAAAGCCCCGGGCAACAGGCGTACCACGCTGTCGAGCAGCACCATGGCACCGAGTTCTCCCCCCGAGAGCACAAAGTCTCCGAGTGACACCTGCTGGGTCACATAGCGGTCAATGAAACGCTGGTCTACCCCTTCATAGCGGCCGCATATCAGAATGGCACCAGTTCCCTGCGACCAGGCTTGCGCAGCAGCCTGGGTATGCACGTGACCCACTGGAGAAAGCAGCACGACAGGGGCAGACGCACCTTCCGCGTCAGCACCCGCCTCCAGGCGCGCCAGACGAGCCGCCTCGACGGCCTGCGCCAGCGGCTCCGCCATCATGACCATGCCAGGCCCCCCGCCATAGGGACGGTCGTCCACCGTTCGATGCAAGTCGTGCGTGAAATCGCGGGGGTTCCAGGTCACCAGGGACCACAGGCCATGCGCATGCGCACGCCCGGTGATGCCAAGATCTCGCACCGCCGCAAACATCGGAGGAAACAACGTGATGAGATCGAAGCGCATAGGGCTCAGAAATCGGCCGGCCAGTCCGTGTCGATACGGCGAGACTGTAGATCGACGCGCTGTACGTGTGCGGCCACGAAAGGAATCAAAGTGTGTTGAGGCCTCCCGTCACGACCCAGACTTGGACAAAACGAAGAATCGTTCAGGTCGCCCAGCACTACCTGGAGTACGGCGTGCGCTCCATTGTCGAAGACCTCGTCGACTTCACCCAACAACACGGAAGAGCCGCCTGACATGCCATAAAGACGACAGCCAATCAGATCGATCCAATAATATTCGTCGGGGTCTGCTGCGGGAAACTCAGCCCGGTCGACCCAGATCATCTGCCCACGTAATGCCTGGGCGGCGTCACGATCCGAGATGCCTTCGAGTTGTGCAAGCAAATGCGGACCGGCAGCACGACAGGCCAACACACGCAGTGCCTGACCCGGTGCGCCCTGCACTGCCGAGGCGGCCGTCAACCACCACGCTTTTGCCGAAAGCAGGACCGTACCGGACTCGGAATACGGCTGGACTTTCAGCCAGCCACGCACCCCATGCGCGGACGCGATCCGCCCAACGGCCACCCGCTCAGGCGAGGCCGGGGATGTCATCGTACAAACTGCGCTACAGTCTGTGGCAATCAGGCAGCCGCCGAAACCGTTGCCGAGAATTCCTTGACCAGGCGGTCTACCGTGCCAGAAAGCTGGGCACCGTTGTCGACCCAATGCTGAATGCGGTCAAGCGCAATGCGAAGCTTTTCCTGGCCTTCGCCAGCAACCGGGTTGTAAAAGCCCACGCGTTCAATAAAGCGGCCGTCGCGGCGATTACGGGAATCAGCAGCAACAACGTTATAAAAGGGGCGCTTCTTCGAGCCACCGCGAGCCAGACGAATCACAACCATGAAGAGTCCTTTGAAAATACTGTGAAAAACGAAAGATTCTAGCATCCAGCCCTGTGCACCGCAATCGTTGCGCACCGGGTTCTGCAAAAGAAAGTCCAAAACAAACACCACGAGGCATGTGCAGTGGCCCTGGCGCTTGCCCGGAGTCATTCGGATGAGCCAACGAGGCACGCGCTCTTTAGCGACGACGAATGTAGTGCACCATCGCAAGATCGGACGCCGCATCGGAATGCCGGTTCTGCGCCAGCAAGGCGTTGCCCGTCTGGCGGCAGAATGCCTGGAAATCCGCCACGGCGTGTGGATCTGTGGTCACCACGGCCAGCACCTGACCGCTCGCAAGCTTCGCCAGCGCCTTTTTGGTGCGCAAAATCGGCAAGGGGCAATTGAGCCCCTGCGCGTCGATCCATTCGTCGACTTGCAAGGAGTCAAGTGATACGTCGGTGATCATTTGGTCCCCAACCGCCCCGACAGCCACGATGCCACACTCCCCAAAGCACTGTCGAGTGCCGCCACGTCTGAGCCGCCCCCCATGGCCATATCCGGTCGTCCGCCGCCCTTGCCACCCACCTGGGCTGCCACAGCGCCCACGAGATCGCCCGCCTTGATGCGCGGCCCGACCTCTGGCCCAACCCCTGCCACCAGACTGATTTTGTCATCCGCCACTGCGGCAAGCAGAATTACCGCGCTCGGCAGGCGTGATTTGAGTTGGTCCACCATTCCGCGCAGCGATTTGGGATCTACGCCATTCAGGCGCTTGGTCAGGAGTTTGACACCGCCGACTTCAACGGCCTGCCCCGCGAGATCGGCGCCCGCCGCCGCTGCCAACTTCTCTTGCAGACGAGCCAGTTCATGTTCGCTGTCATGGAGCTGCTGCTGCAGGGCCTGCACCCGTTCGGGCACCGCTTCAGGCTGCGCCTTGAGCAAGGAGGAAGCGTGCAGCAATACATTTTGCGTCCGCTGCACCCAGGCCACCGAATTGCGCCCGGTAATGGCCTCGACGCGACGAATACCGGCTGCTACGCCGCTTTCGGACACGATCTTGAACAGACCGATATCGCCCGTGCGGCTGACGTGGGTCCCCCCGCAGAGCTCGCGCGAAAAGCCGATATCCAGCACTCGGACCACATCACCGTATTTTTCTCCGAACAGCGCCATCGCACCACCCGAAACGGCCTCGTCGTACGCCATCTGCTGCGTCTGCACCGCCACGTTGGCCAGCACCTGATCATTGACGATGGCTTCGACGCGTGCGATCTGATCGGCCGTCATGGGAGCGTCATGCGCAAAGTCGAAACGCGTCTTTTCAGGGTCGACCAGGGAGCCTCGTTGGCGCACATGCTCACCCAACACCTGGCGCAAAGCCTTGTGCATGAGATGGGTAGCCGAGTGGTTGCGCATCGTGTCGGCACGACGCTCGACGTCTACTTGCGCCTGCAGCACGTCACCCACCGACAGGGTTCCCTCGATGAGGTTGCCGTGGTGGCCAAATACGTGGCTTTGGATCTTTTGCGTGTCTGCTACCTGAAAGCGTGCCGCGCCGTTACTGAGCAAACCGGTATCGCCCACCTGCCCCCCCGATTCAGCGTAGAACGGTGTCGCATCGAGCACGACGACCGCATCCTGGCCCTGGGCGATCGAAGGCACCGAGGCCCCGTCGACGTACAGCGCCGTCACCGTCGCATTGCCATCGAGCCGCTCGTAGCCGTCAAAGCGCGTCTCGGTGCCTTCGTATTCGAGCCCTGCCGCTGCCTTGAATTTGCCAGCTGCGCGTGCCTGCTCACGCTGTTTTGCCATGGCATGTTCGAAGCCTTCGAGATCGACCTGAATCTTGCGCTCGCGGCAAATGTCGGCCGTCAGATCAACCGGAAAACCATAGGTGTCGTAAAGCGCAAAGAGTGTCTGCCCATCCAGTGCCTGCCCTGCCGGCAGCACCGACAGTGACGCTTCAAGGATGCGCATGCCGTTTTCGAGCGTTTCGCCAAACCGTTCTTCTTCTTGGCGCAGCACCTGCTCGACGCGCGATTGCTGGGCGGCAAGCTCAGGGTAGGCCGCGCCCATCTGCACTACGACGTCGGCCACGAGGCGATGGAAGAAGAGCCCCTTTTGCCCCAGCTTGTGGCCATGGCGCAGAGCGCGTCGGATAATGCGGCGCAACACATAGCCGCGTCCCTCGTTGCCCGGGATGACGCCGTCTACCACCAGAAAACTGCAGGCTCGGATATGGTCGGCAATGACCTTCAAGGAATTATCGGACAGATCAGTGGCACCGGTTTCACGGGCGGCCGCACGGATAAGATGCTGAAACAGGTCTATATCGTAATTGGAATGCACGTGCTGCAAGACGGCTGCAATACGCTCCAGACCCATCCCCGTATCGACGCAAGGCTTGGGCAAAGGGTGCATGACCCCCTGTGCATCGCGCTCGAACTGCATGAACACGAGATTCCAGATCTCGATATAGCGATCGCCGTCTTCTTCAGGAGACCCCGGAGGCCCGCCCCAGATTTCCGGGCCGTGATCATAGAAGATCTCTGAGCACGGACCACAGGGTCCGGTGTCGGCCATTTGCCAGAAATTGTCGGAGGCGTAACGGGCACCTTTGTTGTCGCCAATGCGGATGATGCGTTCCGCCGGTACGCCGATGGCGTGTTCCCAGATATCGTGGGCCTCGTCGTCTTCCTGGTACACGGTGACCCAAAGCTTGTCTTTGGGAAGCCCCAGCACTTCAGTCAGCAGGGTCCAGGCAAAGGTGATTGCATCACGCTTGAAATAATCCCCAAAACTGAAATTGCCCAGCATTTCAAAGAAAGTATGATGCCGTGCCGTATAGCCGACATTTTCAAGGTCGTTGTGCTTGCCACCCGCGCGCACGCACCGCTGTGCCGTCGTCGCTCGGTGATAGGCACGCGTTTCTTTGCCCGTGAACACGTCCTTGAATTGCACCATGCCTGCATTGGTGAACAACAGGGTGGGGTCATTGGCCGGTACCAACGGGGAGGACGCCACGACCTGATGCCCTTTGGATTCAAAGAAAGAGAGGAACTTCTGGCGAATTTCGGAGGTTTTCATTCTAGGGTTCACGACGCAGGAAATACCGACGGGGCATTATAGAATGCCTTTTCGCCGCCGAGAGAAGGACCGGGCGGCCATGGCCGCCTGTCTGCGTAGAACGCGCCTTTACGGAAAGCCGGTGACAACAGGCACTCTAGGCCGGGACAGCGTCCCGGTTCAACGCCTCGACTGCGGGATAGAATTCGCGGTTCTCGCGCAGCATGCGCGCATAAACGTCGTGCAACACCGTGTTAGCCTCGGCTCGGAAGACTTCGGGGTTACGCACCAGCTGCGTCGCGTTCCCCCACCGACGGGCAAACGTGATGAATGCCGTCGCAATGCCCTTCATGTCGTCCTGGTAAGTCCGGCTCATCGTGGCCAGATGGTCGTCACCGCTGCGCTCCAACGACGGATAGAGGATGCGGTCCTCAATAGCCAGATGCTGCGTCACGACCTGAGCGAGCGCTTTGAGTTCGTAGGCGATGTCGACGGCCCTGTCCTCTATGCCCTGATGCGCCAAAGCGCGCAGAGAATTGATGCCGGAGATGATCTGAACGTGATGTTCCTTGAATCGATCGATGTTCATGCTGCACCTTCTGAAAGAAGAGGTCGAACCCTTGTCGCATGCAAGCACAAGTGGGCCTTCCCCGAGAAAAAATCAATTGCTCGTTTCAGGCGCCCGTCTTGGGTGTTACGCCTGATGATGTGTTTAATAAGATATATGTTAAATACATCTTTAAGACAGCACAAGGCGGCTGCGTACACACGTTCACAACACGCTCACAGCAATTGCTGAAAGTCGTCGGAATGCTCTGCAGGGTTCCAGGAGTGGGCAGCCAACCAGGCACGAATTCGCGCTATCGCTTGAGACCGCAGCTGCGACACACGCCCTTCTGTGACACCAAGCACCACCGCGATCTCTTTTTGGTTCAGGTCCTGCTCGAACTGCAGCGAAAGCAGCAGTTTTTCACGTTCGGGCAACTGATCGATTGCCTCGATCAATACAGCTCGGAGACCGCTACGTACCAGCCAGTCCAGAGGGTTGGCCATTGCGTCATCGGCAACCCCGTCGACCACTGAAGCCCCCTCGTGGTCTTCGCGATGCTGGGCAAGATCTTCGATCATCAGGACCTGCACACCACGCGACTCTTCAAGCAGCGACTGATAGGCCGGTAAATCCAGCCCCATTTCTTCGGCGATTTCGGACTCGGTTGCAGGCCGCATCAGGCGCTGATTAAGCGCGTGGATGCTGCCTTCGATACTGCGCGATTTGGTGCGCACGCTGCGCGGCAACCAGTCCTGGCTACGCAGCTCGTCGAGCATGGTACCCCGAATACGCGTAATGGCGTAGGTTTCGAACTGCGCATCGGCCCGCTGCTGATAGCGGCGTACGGCATCAAGCAAGCCCATCATCCCCGCCTGCATGAGATCGTCGAGCTCCACACTGGCCGGCAGCCGGCCAATCAGCGCCAGCGCCTGACGGCGCACCAAAGGCGCGTATTGACTAATCAGCTGCTCCTCGGACAGAGGCATTGCAGACCCGTATGACATGTTGACACCGCTAGTATGCCGCAGGATCACCCTGCCATTTCACCAAGCAAGCGGCTGATGTCGGGCGAGTTCCACTGACCATAGCCTCGCTTCTTGAGGAAAAATAACGACTTTCCAGCCTAAAGTTCAGGACCCAGCGACCGTTATGGCAGAAAAGGATGCACCCGCCCAAAAAGGGTGGTTTGACGCACGACATCCGGAAAACATCAGTCATTCGCAGGGGCCTCGTATGATCCAACCCATCGGTCAAGCACTCGCAGCTCTGGGGGCGAGTTTGCCCCAGCCTCAACCCGAACGTCCTTCCGTGCCACCTATTGCAGCGTTGCCATCGTCTGGTTCTGCCAGCCAGGCGGGAGCCCACACAATGGGTCAGCGCAAGACTGCAGGGCAGCCTGAATCCGCGCTGGAAAAGGCCCTGACTGAAGTCAACGACCACCTTCAGGCCTGGTCGACCAGCATGAGATTCGACATGGACAAAGAAGCGCAAAGACTGGTGGTCTCGATCGTCGACACGGCGTCGGGCAAGGTGCTGCGCACCATCCCGTCAGACGCAGTGTTGCAGGTCGCCAGAATGATCGTCAAGCTGCAGGGCGCGAGCGTCGACACTCAAGCCTGACACTTCCCGCCAACCTACACGAAAAGAACTCATCCATGCCGACCGTCAATTCTTTGGGTATCTCCGGGCTTCCCCTCGACAGCCTGCTGACCAGTCTGCAAAACGACGAAAACAGGGCGCTGCAAGCGATCCAGGCCCGGCAAACTGCCAACCAGGCCAAGGTCTCGGCCTACGGAAAGCTCCAAGGAACCGTCTCGGCTTTTCAAGTGGCTGCAGAAGCCCTCAAGAAGGTCGACAGCTTCGGCGCCATCTCGGCAAAATCGGCTTCGGACTCCATTTCGGCCACGGCGGCCCCGGACACCATCCCGGGCCAGTACTCCATCGAAGTCAATGCTCTGGCCACGCAGCAGTCGATGGTCTACAACGGACGGGCCGATCGCATGGCGGCCATCGGTGCCGCAGGCACGCTGGACATCACGACAGCCGACGGCAAAACGCATTCGCTGGATCTGTCCGACACCTCGCTCAATGGCCTCGTGAAGGCTATCAACACGAACCCTGACATCGGCGTCAATGCAACGATCGTCAACGACGGTGATGCCTCCAGCCCCTACCGTCTGCTGCTGACCAGCCGCGATACCGGGACCCAGGCCGCCATCACAGAAATCAAGGTGACCGGCAACGACGACCTGCAGGCATTCCTGGGGACCACCGTCAACGCAGATTCATCCAGCACCAACGCCAATGTCGAGGTCCACGCCGCCCAGGATGCAGCCCTCACCGTCAATGGCATCGCGATCACCAGCCACACCAACACGGTGACCAACGTCATCGACGGAGTGACGCTGACGCTGAACAAGACGACCAGCAGCCCGGCCAATCTGGCCCTCACGCGCGACGACAGTTCGGCCAAGAAGGCCATCATGGACTTCGTCTCGTCCTACAACAACTTGCAGAGCACGATCCAGTCTCTCACGGCGTACGACGTCGGTTCCCAAAGTTCGTCGGCGCTCACAGGCGATTCGGTGGCGCGCTCAGTACAGACGCGCCTGCAAGGTGTCCTCATGGGTGCGGTCGACTCCAGCTCGGGTCTCAATCTGTCTTCGATCGGCATCAGCCTTGATATGGTCAACCCAAGGTCGGGCCAACTGGTGGTCGATCAGACCGTGCTGGACAAGGCACTCGCGAACAACGGCGCCAGCGTGAAAGCACTATTCACTGGCAGCACCGGCGTGGGAGCCCAGATCACTACCGCCGTGGACGCCTTCACTCGACCGGGCGGCATATTTTCGACTGCCAGCGACGGCCTGACCAAAACCATGGCGGACATCGACAAGCAAATCGCATCCACCAAAGACATCATCAACCAGCGCATGAATACCTACCGGACACAATTCACGCAGCTGGACGCCATGGCAACACAGATGAAATCCGTTAGTGATTACCTCACGCAGCAGATGACCGTATTAAACGGATCCAAAAACAAGTAAGCACTCATCATGACCTACGCACCGCGTTCACGCGCCGCCCGGGCCTCCGGGTCCTACGCCAATATCGGCCTCGAGACCGAAGTCATGGGGGCTTCTCCCGAACGACTCATCTCGCTGTTGTTCCGAGGCGCACAGACGGCACTGGCGCAAGCGCGCCACCATCTGCATAACGGCAACATCGCCGAGCGCGGCAAAGCCCTCTCAAAAGCAATCGACATCGTCGATTCCGGGCTCAAGGCAAGTGTCGACTCCGCGCGCGGTGGCGAAGTTGCACGTCATCTGATTGCAGCATACGACCTCGTCATTCGCGACTTGATGCAGGCCAACCTGCACCAGGACGAAAGCAAGCTCGACGAAGCCAAAATCCTGCTCGACAACCTGGCAGAAGCATGGCAAATTGCAGCAGACCCGCAATTTGGGGCTTCGGTGACCTCCCTCTGAAACAGGACGTTCAATTGGCACCGCTTCACACCCCGCTGATCCGGCACTATCAGGCCATTGCTGCACTCTCGACCGAGATGCTGGGCAAAGCCCAGACCCAGGAATGGGACGCCCTCGTCGAGCTCGGCCAGCAGTACCGAGACGCAGTCGAACACTTGAAAACACTGGCGCCGCTGGACGACGACCAGAAAAATGCCCGGCGCGAGTTGCTGACGCTCATCCTGGACAACGACGCGCATATCCGCCAGTTGATGTCGCCCGAAATGGACAGGCTGAGCCACCTGCTGGGAGCATTCAAACGCCAACGCAACGTCTTGCAGGCCTATTACTCCGGCACTCGCCCACGATAGGCCATGAGCATAGGAGCCCCGTCCAACCTCGGAACCCTCCTCATCCAGCGGCTGGACGCTGTCCTGGGCATTGGTTTGAGCCAGCAGGCGGCGCTGGCCAAAGACATAGGCCCCCAGGCCGTGCGGCAGCCGGGCAACCCAGAAGCTTCATCCGGGTTGCAGAATCCGGTACAACGCGACACCCAGGAAGCCGTCGACCAAGCAGCCGCCCAAGGGCAGCAACGTGCCGCCGTCAGCAAAGCCACGCAAGAAATGCGGCTGGCCAATTTGCTAGGGCGCGCCACCACTCAGTTCACTGCCACACAATCGGCCCCCACGACACTGGGCTATGCCGCACGTACCATCCTTGCGCTGCTGAACACCTATCCTGAAGCCGACACCTCGATCCGCACGCAGACAGCTCTGGTATCAAACCCAAGTCAGGTCACCTCCGAGGCCCTGGTAGCAAAAATTGCCACCACGCTGCAGCAGTCCATACAATCCAGCGGACTCTTCTACGAATCCCACCTGGCCCAGCTCACGGCCGGCGCCTCGTCGGTACAAGCACTCCACCAGGAGCCACAAGGCCAGCTCCTTGCCGCAACGGCACGCGATCCACAGGCACTACCTTTGCCTTCCACGCCCCCGCCCCTCCAAGAAGCACCTGCACTACCCGGAGGCCTTGCACAGCAAATTCAGGCTCAGATCTCATCCCAGTCTGCATCAGCTCTGGCGCCCGACCTCTCCACGTCCCCCCATGACACCTCTGCAGCGTCGACCACGCACGCGGCGGCGACAGCCTCTGGCCACACGGCACCTGGAATCGATCCGCAAGCACAGCCACTGGTCCGTCAGCAACTGGAGGTCCTGGCCAACCAAAGCGTCGTCTGGTGCGGAGAAGCCTGGCCAGGGGCCCCACTGCGTTGGGAAATCCAGAGGCGCAATGCCAAAGACCCAAGACCACACGATTTCGAAGGGCAGCACTGGGCCACGCAGCTTGAACTCAACCTTCCCCGGCTGGGCACCGTCCAGGCCCGGCTCAGCCTGCTGCACGATCAACTGGTGCTGCAGATGACGGCCGCGCAATCGGCCCCTCAACTTGATGCGTCGCTTGAGACCTTGCGTACACGACTGCTGGCAAAAGGGCTCAAGGCCAGCCAGCTCTCAGTCACGCAGTCCCCCCCAGAGGCACCCACCTCCACGTCCCATGAAGTCCCCTTCGCCTGAGTCCAACCGCACGAGTGCCGTCGCGCTCGCCTACGATCCGTCTGACCGCGCCCCACGCGTCGTCGCTAAAGGGTATGGCACTTTGGCGGACACTATCGTGCGCACGGCTCACGAACACGGCCTCTACGTCCACGAATCACGCGAACTCGTGGGCCTGCTCATGCAGGTTGACCTCGACGCCCACATTCCGCCGCAATTGTACGTGGCGATCGCGGAGCTGCTGGGCTGGTTGTACGCGCTCGATGCCGGTGAAGCGCCTGAAAATCTTAAACGGCCACCGCCCGGGCTTTCACTTCCCGAGCACCTGTAGCCCCCGGGGGGGGTTACACCGCCATGTTGGCAATGTCTTTGTAGGCCTCGACCAGCCGGTTGCGCACTTGGACTGTGGCCTGAAACGAGAGATTTGCTTTCTGCAGGTCAATCATGACATTGCTCAAGCTGACACCCGGGTCGCCCAGCTCGAAAGCCTGTGCCTGAGCGTTGGCCGCATTCTGAACCTGAGAGACCCGGCCCAGCGAACGGCTCAATTCAGCGGCAAACCCGCCCGCCTGCAGCGGCGACGATGCATCGGCGCCCAGCGCACTGCCCCCTTGGGCCGCCTGCGCCACCGACCTCATCTGGGAAAGAAGATTCTCCACACTGGAAAGGGCCTGGGAAGTGATCATTAAACAATCGTCCAATTTCAAGACCTGGGGGCCCGACACACGGGTGCGCATATCGGGCAGATATCGCACTATACGGCGCTCCCGCATCAGACAAGGGTCCCAACAAGCCCAACAACCCCCCGTAGTTTTGCCGATTGAGCCAGAAACAGGGCAACCTCCATCCGGATCGTTCTAACTAAGCCCCAAAAACCGGTTTTTTCGAGACTTGCCGCCACATTGATCACGGCCATAATGGCGGCCATAGATCTCAACCTTCCCCACGTCGGCATGACCATCTCCCAGCCATTCAAGGCCTCTTCATGGCCCGTGCCGGCTTCTAAAACCCAGCGCGCCCATTAATGAGTTTCCCTAACGACTGGATCAACCGCAACCCGGCGCTGGCACGATTGGCCGTGCTACCAAAACCCGTACTTCTGGGCCTTGGTGCTGCGGTCGTGGCCATTCTCGTCGTGCTTGCGCTCTGGATGCGCGAGCCCGAATACCGGACGCTCTTCTCCAATGTAGAAAGCCGCGATGGCGGCGCCATCGTCAACGTTCTAAGCCAGCGCAACGTCCCCTACAAGTTCGCCGACAACGGGAGCACCATCCTGGTGCCCGCCGATCAGGTCTACACGCTGCGACTGGAACTTGCTGCCCAGGGCCTGCCGCGCGGCGGGAATGTCGGCTTCGAACTGCTGGACGAACCCAAGTTCGGCGCCAGCCAGTTTGCGGAACAAATCAACTATCAGCGGGCACTCGAAGGCGAGCTGGCCCGATCAATTGAAGCACTTCATCCGGTCAAGTCGGCGCGTGTTCATCTGGCGATTCCACGCCAGTCACTATTCGTACGCGATCGCGAGGCGCCCACTGCGTCCGTGCTCCTGACGCTCTTCCCTTCTAGAACCCTGAGCGAAGCTCAGGTTTCCGCCATTGCGTGGCTGGTATCCTCCAGCGTCCCTCAACTGAACGCCGCCAACGTCTCTATCGTGGACCAGGATGGTCACCTGCTGTCCACCCCCGAAGGCAGCGCCGGGATGGACAGCACCCGGCGCAGCTTTGTCAACGACATCGAGCAACGCACCACGCAACGCATCCTGACATTGCTCAACCCCATCGTGGGTTCAGGCAACGTTCGGGCGCAAGTGAGCGCTACCGTCGACTTCTCACAACGCGAGCAGACGTCCGAAACCTATCGCCCCAACGAGACACCAGGGACTGCGGCCATTCGCAGCAAACAAACCAGCGATTCCACGCAGGGCGAGCCAACTTCGCCACAAGGGGTGCCTGGCGCCCTGACGAACACCCCGCCCGCCAACGCCACTGCCCCCATCCAGACGAATCCGCCTGCGCCAACGGCCAACGCAGCTGGCGGAGCCCGCGCAGCCACCACGGGTACCGCACCAGCTGCATCGGGGCCTCAGTCCGTTCGCAACGACGCGACCGTGAACTACGAGCTTGATCGCACCATCAACCACATCAAACATGAACCTGGTGTGTTGCAACGGCTGTCCGTGGCCGTAGTTGTCAATTACCGCGACAAGGATGGCAAACCCGCACCCTTGGGCCAGGACGAAATGACCAACATCAACGCACTGGTGAAGCAGGCGATGGGTTATTCGTCAGAGCGCGGCGACACGCTCAGTGTGGTCAACAACGAATTCACGGCAGGCGAGCCGGCGCCCAAGCCTTGGGAAGACCCCGCCTATCGCAGCATGGCTCTGCAAGGGTTGAAAGTCTTGCTTGGCCTGCTGTTGCTGTTCTTCCTCTGGCGCTCAGTCTTGCGCCCCGTGGTTCAGGGGTTTGCGAGTGCCCAGGTGGAGCGCGCCAAGAACGAAGCACATCTGGAGACGATGCGCGAGCAACGCCGCCAGGATGAAGTGCGCGCCTCCGAGATCAGCCGTCACGAAGAAAACCTGAACACGGCACGTACGCTTGCCCAAAACGACCCACGCGCAGTCGCCATGGTGCTGCGATCCTGGATGGACGGTAAAAATGGCAATTCCTGAAGCCAGCCTCACGCGCTGCGCGATCCTGATGATGTCGCTCGGGGAAAACGAGGCTGCCGAGGTCTTCAAGAATCTGACGTCGCGTGAGGTCCAGCAGATCGGCCTGGCCATGGCCAACCTGAAGCAGGTCTCACGCAGCGACGTCGACAAGGTGCTGGAAGATTTCCGCCGCGAGGCCGACCAATTCATGGCGGTCACGCTGGGCTCCGAGGACTACATCCGCGCGGTTCTGACCAAGGCACTCGGGACGGATCGGGCTGCGGGCATCATCGAAGACATTCTGGAAGCCGGCAGCGACGGCAGCGTATCGGGAATCGACGCACTCAATTGGCTCGAGCCTGCCAACGTGGCGGAGCTCATTGGCGACGAGCACCCGCAGATCATTGCCACCATTCTGGTCCACCTTGAGCGGGACCGGGCCTCGGCGATTTTGGCACTGCTCAACGAGCGGGTCAGAAACGACGTCATGATGCGTATTGCCACCTTTGGCGGTGTGCAACCTGCAGCACTGCACGAACTGACAGAAGTGCTCAACGAGGTGCTGTCGGGCCAAGGCACCAAGCGCTCCAAGATGGGAGGAGTGCGTGCCGCAGCAGAAATTCTGAACTTCATGAGCAGTACAGAAGAAGAAGCAGTGGTGAGCAGCCTGCGCGACCTCGACGCAGACCTCGCCCAACGCATCGTCGACGAGATGTTCGTTTTCGACAACCTGATCGACGTCGAAGATGCTGCCATCCAGCTCATCCTCAAGGAAATCGACACCGCATCGCTCACGATTGCGCTCAAGGGCGCCAGCGAAGAGCTGTGCGGCAAATTCTTCAAGAACATGTCGAACCGTGCCGCCGAAATTCTGCGCGACGACCTGGAAGCCCAAGGTCCTGTCCGGATGTCCAGAGTCGAAACCGAACAGAAATCTATCCTCATGGTGGCACGCAAGCTGGCTGAAGCAGGCCAGATCAACCTGAGTATGGGCAATGACGAATACGTCTGACCGAGCCGGCAGCCCCACCCCTCTCACAGTTCGGGCACGGTGGCAGCGCTGGGAGATGGAATCGCTGGGGGCCTTACGCACACGCTCAGAGCAACGGACGCACGGCACGGGCCAGCTGCCTCTGGCAGACGAACCCGATCCAGACGCACAGGCGCGCGCCAAAGCACTGGAAGAAGCGCGGACACTTGGCTATCGCGAGGGTCAGGAAGAAGGCAGGCGCGACGGGCAAGCAAAAGGCCTGGAGGCGGGCCACACAGAAGGCCTGGAGCGAGGTCGCCGCGAAGGTCTTCTCGCCGGCCATCAAGAGGGCCTCGCGCAAGGACGCCAGGAAGGTGCTGCCGAGTCACAACGGCAGGCGGAGCAACTGGGGCGGCTGGTCGAGACCTGTGCCACGGCGATTCACGACCTTGAGGCCGAGGCAGGCCAGGCGATGATTCGCCTGGCGACCCGGATCGCAGCACAATTCCTGCATACTGAATTGCGCGAAAATCCACGCCTCATCGTGGACCTGGTCCAGGATCTTCTGCAAACCCAAGTGCCCCAGGACACGACCCTGACCCTGCATCTGAACCCCGAAGACCTCGCGCTGGTGGAGGCATTCCTGCAGCAGGAGCCCGACCCGGACCACTATCGCCTGCTGGCAGATCCCACCGTCAGCCAAGGAGGATGCCGACTGCAAACCCCCTACGGGTCAGTGGATGCGACTTTCGAAACACGCTGGCAACGCATTACGACTGCACTTGGCCTGCCGGCCCAGGCATCATGAGTACGGTCCCAGAGCCACTGATGAGCGCAGGGGCACGCTGGAGAACCCAACTGGCCAATGGTGAAGAACGAATTGCCGCACGCCAGGACATTCAGCGCGAAGGCCGCGTGACCCGAGCCACTGGCCTCGTCCTCGAGGCGACCGGGCTGCAACTCCCTGTAGGCGCCGCCTGCCGTGTCCAAGTCGCCTCCGAACGCAACCTGTGGGCGGACGCCGAGGTAGTAGGATTCCAGGCGAAGACCTTGTTTCTCATGCCGCAAAGCGACATTACCGGCCTGCAGCCGGGGGCCCGTGTGCTGCCGGCAGAAACCCTGCAGCTGGCCCCCATTCCCCTTCCGGAAACCTCTTGCGACGACGCGGTTGCCATCGCCAGCGCAGAACAAGCCCGTCATCTGCCCGTGGGGCAAGCCCTGCTGGGACGCGTGCTGGACGGTGCGGGGCGCCCCTTGGACGGAAAGCCTCTTCCGACTGATCTCGAACTGGCTCCGCTCACGGCACAACCCATCAACCCTCTGGCACGCGCGACCGTAGACACCGTCCTGGACGTTGGCGTGCGTGCGATCAATGGCCTGCTCACCGTCGGGCGGGGTCAACGCATGGGGCTTTTTGCGGGATCAGGTGTCGGCAAAAGCGTGCTGTTGGGCATGATGGCCCGCTACACCCAGGCAGACATCATCGTCGTTGGCCTGATTGGCGAACGCGGGCGCGAGGTCAAGGAGTTCATCGAGCTCAACCTGGGGGCCGAAGGCCTGGCTCGGTCCGTCGTCGTGGCCGCTCCCGCAGACGTCTCGCCGCTGCTGCGTCTTCAAGGCGCCGTCTACGCGACACGCCTGGCGGAATTCTTCCGCGATCAAGGGCAACACGTGCTCCTCATCATGGATTCCCTGACGCGCTACGCCATGGCCCAACGCGAGATTGCCTTGGCCATTGGTGAACCGCCGGCCACAAAAGGCTACCCCCCGTCCGTCTTTGCGAAGCTGCCAGGGCTGGTCGAACGCGCCGGCAATGGCGCGCCCCGCAACGGGCACGCTGCAGGATCCATCACCGCCTTCTACACCGTGCTGACCGAAGGCGACGATCAACAAGACCCCATCGCGGACTCGGCACGTGCCATCCTGGATGGCCACGTGGTGCTGTCGCGCAGCCTCGCGGAATCGGGACACTATCCCGCGATCGACATCGAGGCTTCGATTTCGCGAGTCATGTCGGCCATCGTTCCTGCCACGCAGTTTCAACAGGTGCACCAGTTCAAACGCATGATGTCCCGCTATCAGCGCAACCGGGACTTGATCGCGGTCGGTGCCTATACCACCGGGAATGACCCCGAGATTGACCGGGCCATCGAACGCTACCCATGGCTGGAACGCTACCTTCAACAAGGCGTCGACGTCCGCGTGGATTACGCAACGGCCATGACCGGTCTGGCGCAAGCCTTGGATCAGGAGCCTCACCATGCCGCGTGAATCGTCCCTGGACGTCCTCATCAACCTGACACAAGACAAACTCAACGAGGCCGGGCGGGCCTTGGCCGAATTGAGCACCGAGCGTCGCCAGGCTCAGGGCCAGCTGGGGACCTTGGACGATTACCGCGCCGATTACACCCGGCGATTGCAATCAACCACCGAAGGCGGCGTGACCGCCTCGAATTACCATAACTTTAGGCAGTTTATCGCCACATTGGACGACGCGATTTCACAGCAAAATAAGGTCATCGCACAAATTGACACTCGGCTCGAGGCGGGACGCCGGCAGTGGCACGACGAAAAGCAGCGGCTGAACTCGTACGAAACGCTGAAAGCCCGCCAGCTGCGCCAGCTTCAGTATCGCGAGCAACGCAACGAGCAACGTGCCAGTGACGAAGTGGCCGCCAATCTGTATCGGCGCCGACAGACCCATTGAACCCGCGAACATCATGACCATGCCCGTTCCTCCTACGACCAGCCCCGCCCAGACGCGCGCCGACGCCGCGGCGCGGACCGTGGATGCAACTGACACAGGCAGCTCGACGCAGGATTTCTCCAAAGTGCTCTCGCAGCAGCAACCGCCTTCAGGCAAAGAGGTCTCCTCGTCGTCCGAGTCTCCCAAGACGCAGCTGAACAACGACAAGACCCAGGATCCACAAGACCCCGACACCACACTCGCGCTGATTCTCGATAGCGCCGCGCTTCCCCTCATGCGAGCTATCGATCCGACACCGGTCACCGCGTCTCGAGGCGACGCCACAAGCGCTGCCGCCGGGACTGCCCGCGCGCAGGGCTCGGGCCCTGCCGTGCTCTTGCCTGACACTCTGATCACGACAGCAGCAACAACCTCGGAACTGGCAAAAGGCTCTGCTCCGGGCCTTCAGGCTTCGCCCAAAGACACCTCGGCCGGTCAAGCCCACTTCGCCCAGGCCGCAGAAGCAGCCAAGGGAACCACGGCCGGCCTGCAGGTGTCTCTGCCCGAAGAGGTGGCCTTCCCCTCACAGGGGAAGCCAACAGTTGCCAAGGCGCAAGAGCCGCAAACGCTGGCGCAGGCAACAACCCAAGCCGTGCCCATCCGTGTTTCCGTGCCGGCCATGGCAACCTCGACGGATTCACCTTCCGACGCGGCAGTCGCTTCAGCTGGACTCATGGCAACGCCGGCACCCAGCGGCCCGCAAGTCACGAACCCCGTCATCACATTGGCGGTGGCCACTCCTCTATCGAGCCCCCAATGGGCACAGGGGTTCGGCCAGCAGATCGTCTCGATTGCCCAATCCCAGGTCAACGGCTTGCACACCGTGCAATTACACGTCAATCCGCCCGAACTCGGGCCTGTGCATATCACGCTCCAGATTGGTGACGCCAGCACTCAGGCGGCCTTTGTTTCACCCCACGCCCACGTTCGCCAGGCGTTGGAAAACGCACTCCCCAATCTGGAACAGCAATTTGCCCAGGCCGGGCTCTCGCTGGGCCAAGCCAGCGTCAGTGATCAGCAGACGGGTCAACAGGGCTTCAACCAATCCGAGTCTTCGGGCCAGAGACACCATGAAGGGCCAGTCTTCAGCCTGACACCCAGCGCCCAGGCAGGGGCGGTCGTGCCCAATGGCCTCTTGGGCACCCCACCCGGCAGAAGCCCCAATGCGCTGGTGGACACCTTCGCCTAAATGCTGAACCCGGTCGCATTTGCGCACGGATCTACCCTTTTTCTTTAGAACGCCGTTACCCTCCCAGGAATCATGCTAAGAAGGCTCCTTATCCTCATCGTCCTCCTCATCGTCGTCATTGGCGCCGCGATCGGAGGAACGATCTTCTTCATGAGCCGGAACGCCGCGAGCACCACAGCGGCATCCGCCGCAGGGAAAACGGCCCAGGCCACAACGCCCGTCCCTGCCCCGGTGCCCGCACCTATCTTTGCCGAGCTCGACCCCTTCACCGTCACTCTGTATGGCGAGACGCGCAACCGCATCCTCTACACGGCCATCACATTGCGCCTGAACCACGCCGACGACCGCAAGCAGATTCAGGATTACATGCCGGAAGTGCGTGACCGCGTGCTCAAAGTGCTGTCCTCGCAGCAGCTCTCGGCCATCCAGACGACCGAGGGGCGCCTTGCGCTGTCAAAGGACATCAAGGAATCGCTCTCCAAGCCCTTCGTGGCACAGCTGCCGGCCCCCAACGTCGCCGACGTCCTGTTCACTGCGTTCGTGGTGCAATAAATGCCCTACTCCAGCATGCTCTCTCAGGACGAGGTCGATGCCCTGCTGGCAGGCGTTACCGGTGAAGAGTCTCCTGAACACGCAGCGGCGGCGCCCGACAAGAACGGTGTACGTCCCTATGATCTGGGTTCGCCCGATCGGGTGGCGCGCAACCGCATGCACACGCTCGAGCTCATCAACGAGCGCTTTGCGCGCCGCTTGCGCTCGATGTTCTTTGGCTTCATGCGGCGCAACGCCGACATCACCGTCAATGCCATCAGGGTTCAGAAATACGCTGATTTTGAACGCAACCTGCCAGTTCCAAGCAACCTGAACATGGTGGCCCTCAAGCCGCTGCGCGGTACGGGTCTCTTCACCTTCGATCCAAACCTGGTGTTTCTCGTCATCGACAGCCTGTTCGGCGGACACGGCCGCTACGCCATGCGCGTCGAAGGGCGTGACTTTACCAACACCGAGCAGCGCATCATTCGCCGGTTGCTGACGCTCACCCTGGAGTGCTACGCCGAAGGCTGGGCGTCGATCTACCCTATCCAGTCTGAATACATCCGTTCTGAGATGCACACCAAGTTCGCCAGCATCAGCTCGGCCAACGACACGGTGGTGGTATCCACCTTCAGCATCGAACTGGGTTCTTCGGGCGGCAAGCTCAACATCTGCCTGCCTTATTCCATGCTGGAACCGATCCGCGATCTGCTGACGCGACCACTGCAGCAGGAGGCCGCCGACGCGATCGATCAGCGTTGGACCCAGCAACTCTCACGAGAAGTCCGCAGCGCCGAAGTCGAGCTCGCAGTGGAATTCGCTCGTATCGAGACTTCGGTCTCGGAACTCGTGCATCTGTCAGTGGGTGACGTTCTCCCCATCGAAATCCCGCCCGCGCTCACCGCCTGTGCGAACGGCGTCCCCGTGCTCGAGTGCGGCTACGGTACCTTCAACAACCACTACGCGCTGCGGGTCGTGAAAACGCTCTCCGCCTCGCCGATCTCAGACCCCTTGCCAGCCCACAGCCCAACATGAGCGATACCCAAGAACCCACCGACTCCGCCAACCCTACAGGCCAGACGCCCGCAACGCCGCCCAACGACGACTGGGCGGCCGCGCTGGCAGAGCAAGCCAGCGCCCAGAAGCCAGTCACCCAGGCCTCCGGTCTGAGTACCGAAGACGACTGGGCAGCCGCGCTGGCAGAGCAGACCGCAGCCACGACGCCAACGGCTCCGTCAACGCAAGCCACCCAGGCCACGGCTCAGGTCTTTCAACCCCTGGAAGGCCACAACGGCACCTCGGACAGCGACATCGACATGATCATGGACATCCCCGTCCAGCTGTCTGTGGAACTTGGGCGAACGAGACTCACCATCAAGAACATTCTCCAGCTGGGCCAGGGTTCTGTGGTCGAACTCGACGGGATGGCGGGAGAACCAATGGACATCTACGTCAACGGTTACCTGATCGCCCAAGGCGAGGTCGTGGTGGTCGACGAAAAATACGGTATTCGCGTCACCGACATCATCACCCCGTCAGACCGAATTGCACGCCTGAACAGTCGGCGCTGATTCACGATGTCCGCCGGCCAGACTCTGCAAGTGGTGCTGTCGCTGCTATTCGTGGTGGGGCTGCTGCTGGCGGCCGCGTGGGTGGCCCGGCGCAATGGCTGGGTTCGCCAGCGGCTGGGACGAGCCAACCTGAAGGTGTTGGGCACGCTGAGCCTGGGTGCGCGCAGTTCGGTCGCAATCATCCAGGTAGAAGACTCGCGCCTGGTCGTGGGTATCACGCCGCAGCAGATCACGCTGCTGCAAACACTTCCTGCGCAATCGCAGGCCAATTTCTCTGAAAGCCTGAACAAGGCTGTGGCTCGCCCGTGATGCGCGGCGCCTCCGTATTTCGAAGAATCACTCCGAGCTTCGCCGGGCTGACCCTGGTCATCCTGACTCTCTCGACCTTGGCGATGATCTGGCCAGCCACCAGTCTTGCGCAAGCCACGCTCCCGGCCCTGACCACCACGCCCGGCCCCGGCGGCACGCAGACCTGGTCACTCAGCATCCAGACGCTGGTCATGCTGACGATGCTGTCGTTTCTCCCGGCGGCGCTGCTCATGATGACCGGGTTCACGCGCATCATCATCGTTCTGAGCCTGCTGCGTAGCGCCCTGGGCACTGGCGTCTCCCCCCCCAACACCATTCTCGTCGGCCTGGCGCTATTCCTGACTTTTTTCGTCATGTCACCCGTCTTCGACCAGGTGTACACGCAGGCCTACCAACCGCTGTCACAGGACAAGATCACCTTCGAGCAGGCCCTGGACCGAGGGAGCCAACCGCTCAAGACCTTCATGCTGCACCAGACGCGCGAATCCGATCTGAAGCTGTTCGCCGACATGGCGAACGTGGGTCCGCTGCAAGGCCCGGAATCCGTCCCGCTGCGCGTCCTGGTACCGGCCTACGTGACCAGTGAACTGAAGACGGCATTCCAGATCGGTTTCACGATCTTCATCCCGTTTCTCATCATCGACCTCGTCGTCGCCAGCTTGCTCATGGCGCTAGGCATGATGATGGTTCCTCCCGTCACCATTTCACTACCCTTCAAGCTCATGCTGTTCGTTCTGGCAGACGGCTGGCACCTGCTCCTGGGTTCGCTGGTCCGCAGCTTTTACCAATAAGGGGAACCGTCACCATGACTCCAGAAGCCGTCATGTCCATGACCTATCAGGCGCTGAAGGTAGCGCTCATCATGGCAGGCCCCCTGCTGCTCGTCACGCTGATCGTAGGTCTGGTCATCAGCATCTTTCAGGCGGCGACGCAGATCAACGAAATGACGCTGTCGTTCATTCCGAAGCTGCTGGCCATCGGGGCCGCACTGGTACTGCTCGGGCCTTGGCTCATATCCACCATGGTGGACTACATACAGGCGCTGTTCACTTCGATCCCGGGGCTGGCAAGCTAGTGTCTGCGCATCATGATTGAGCTGCATCTGGATCAGCTCTACCACTGGATCACCAGTTTGTTCTGGCCACTGTGCCGCATTGCCGGGCTCGTGACGGCCGCGCCAGTGCTGGGCGAGGCCGCGATTCCCGCGCGGGTGCGGATCGGGCTTTCCGTCGTCGTCACACTCATCGTCAGCCCCCTGTTGGCGCCGCTTCCTGCACTTGCCCCCGCCTCGTGGGCCGGCCTGCTGATCGCTGCCCAGCAAGTCATGATCGGCCTGGCGCTGGGCCTCTGCATGCGCCTGGTCTTCACGGCAGCCATGATGGCCGGCGAGTTCGTCGGTCTGGAAATGGGGCTAGCCTTTGCCTCGTTCTTCGACCCCAGTACCGGCGCCAACACGGCCGTACTATCGCGCTTCATCAATCTGGTTGCCATGCTGCTCTTCCTGGCGGTGAACGGTCACCTGTTGATGCTCGATGGCCTGGTGCGGACTTTCGACTTGTTGCCGATTGGGACCTCGCTGAATCCCAACGGCTGGGGCACGCTCCTCGAGTGGAGCAGCCAGCTCTGGATTTCGGGGATGTTGCTGGCCCTGCCGCTGATCATCGTGCTGCTGACCATCAACCTGTCGCTGGGTATTCTCAACCGCACGGCACAGCAATTATCGGTTTTTGCCGTGGGGTTCCCGATATCCCTCATCACCGGGCTGGTCATGCTGGCTGTGGTGCTGCCGCAAAGCGGTGATTTCCTGACAGATTTGTTTTCGCAGTCTTATCAGGCGATGGCACGCATCGCCCGTGCACTTGCGGGCCTGTGAAGGAAGGCTAGTTCAGTCCCGACGGCTCTGTGTGATTGACGGGGTAGGTCGCTCTTGGGAGAATCTCGGTCCCTTCGGGCAGAAGGGGTGACTGGGAAGGTGCAGCCCCCTGCTCGATCGGCGGTGCAGGAGGCACGGGGATCGCCAAGGTTTGCGTCGCAGATCCGTCCGCAGGCTGGACTGCGCCTTTTTGATCCGGAACCGATTCCGTCCTGGGAAGCGCCGCGCGTCGCTCGGCCTCCTGGCGTTCAGCTTCAGCCCGCGTCAGCGTATGAAATTGCGAAGGGACATTGAGGGTCTTTTCGGTGCGAAGAAACCGCCCATCCGGCCCAAAGCGCAACCAGACTTCCTGACGAAAATAGATGGCATCGGTGGCCACCGTACCCTTGTAGGCCCAGCGCGCCAGCAGCGTGTCGCCCTGCTGCCATGTGTCCACCGGCGCAGCCCCCAGATCCTGCGTCGCCTCGGAGAGTGTCGTGCGTCCCTGCACGATATGATCGAGGCCCGACAGCCGAAAGCTTTCGCCTGTGGTAGAACACCCCGCCAGCAACAATGCGCTGGCGGTCAAACACAGAAGACGACGCGCCGTATTCACGATACGGTGCCTTTTACTTATTCATATTGAACAGACTCAGACCCTGAATGGTCTGGAAGGCCGAAGCGGCCCCTTGCAAGGCCATCTGGCGCAGGCTCAGCTTCATGGACGCATCGTAATAATCGAGGTCTTCCAAACCTGAAAGCGTCTTGGTGTAGCCCAGATTATTTTGCGTGCCCGTATCGTCCAGTGCCGTCAACTCGTTCATGCGCGACCCTACAGACGCCCGTACCGTCAGCACGTTGTCATAGTTGGTCGACAACTTCTGCATGGCCGTATTGAGCATATTACGCATGCTGGCCGCGGACTGTGGATCTCCCTGAGCGGGCTGCTGCAGAGCTGTGATCAAGCCACTCAAGGTATTGAATACATTGACATCGGTGGAAGAATCCTTCATGGGCTTGACCGTGAAGGCATCGCCCTCGGCGGGGTCTCCGCTGACTGACAACGACGTGCCATTGCCCAGATCTATCGTCGGCTGCCCCGCGGTCCAGGCCACCTGGGGTCCAACCACCGTTCCCGTCGGGGGCGGCACAGCACCCGCATCCGTTACATAGTCGGTCGTGGTCACCTGGTACTGCAGAGCGCCACTGACAGGGTCTTTCGAGAAGGCCACGCTGAAACCATATCGAGCGCCCTGATTGGCCGCCGGATCCGTGACGGCAGGTTGGCTCACAACCGCAGTGCTCCCCGCCCCTTGTGCCGTCTGTTCGCTGGTGTAAGCCAGGGTGCCGGGCTGAGCGCGCTGGAACACGTCGGATCCAACATCACTGCCCGCGATCTGGCGCGTCTGACTGGCCTGAATATTGCGCTGCAGGCTATCGCCGCCGTACTGGTAGGTATAGCCTTTGGTCAGGTCGCTGGGGTCGACAGGTACCTGTCCATACGCCGCCAGCCCCCCCTGAGACCCCGAAAACACATACTGCCCGTTGCCGTCGGTGGTGTTGGCCAACCCGAGCATGGTCTGCTGGGCGCTCTTGAGCGTATCTGCCAGCGTGGCGCGGTCGGCGTCCGACAAGGTGCCGTTCCCGGCCTGCACCAGGCTGGTCCGTACGCTGACGAGCAAGTTGCCGAGAGAGCTCAGGGCCGTTTCTTCGGTGCCCAGATTCTGATTGGCCACCGCGCGATTGGACGCGTAACGCGCGTTCAGCGCCTGGGATTGGGAAATATTGATTGCCTGCGAGGCGGCCAGGGGGTCGTCGGCCGGGGTCACCATCTTTTGCCCGGAACCGATCTGCTGATAAAGGTGCAACAGGTCGGATTGCTGGGAGTTGATGGTATTCAACCCGGTGCCATATATGAGGCTGGTGCTGATGCGCATGATGAACGTCCTACGGTAGCGCGCCTAACTGCGCAATCCCAACAAAGTGTCGAACAAGGTAGACGCCGTATTGATAAGGCGCGCCGCTGCCTGATACTGTTCCTGATACTGCTGCAGATTGATGTACTCTTCGTCGAGATTGACGCCCGAGACGCCCTGCTGGGCCGCTGTGTTCTGCTGGACGAGAGTATCTTGTGCCTTTTGTGCCGTGGTGTTCTGCTGGGTCTTGACAGCCACGTTGTTGACCAATTGCGAGTACGCCTCGTTCAGGCCCATCGACCCATTGCCCAGCACCTTGTCTGTCCGCAGCGCCGCCAGCTTCAAGGCGTTGTCGCCGTTGGCCGTGCCGGCACCTGAAGCGGCCGCCGCGATCTTGCTCGGGTCAGTGATGAGCACATCCATGTGCTGCGCTGCATTGCGGGTAGGCTGGACCGTCCAGGTGTCACCTGCCACAGGCGCCAGCCCCGTGACATCGAGGGTCACGCCATCAAACGAAAGCGTATGCGCCGTCGCATCTACCACTGGCGCCACAGCCGTCCCGCTGGGCATCTGGGTGACGACATATCCGGAGCCATCGTACTGGACCCGATAATCCTGATCAGTGATCTGAGACAACCCGCCCGGGGTATAAGATGCCTTGGGTGCGCCCTGTGAGACGTTGCGCGCATTGTCGATCACTGTCGGTGTCCCCACGTCGAAGAGCGCTCCACCCTGCGCGCCCGACAGATCAACCCCTTGCGTGTGCTGCTGATTGACCGCGACAGAAATTCCCAGCGCGATGCGGCCCAGGTCATTTTGCACAGAATCGAGTGCATCGGCGCGAAACTTCAGCAGCCCGCCCAACTGCCCTCCCGTGATGGCTCCTTCCGGCATCTCCACGGTCTGCAACTGGCCGTCCGCACCGGTCATGGTGTAACTGATGGCAAGACGCCCTGGGTCGGCTACCGAGGGCTGTGCTTGCAACGGGAACACGGTGTTGCCGCCCAACAGCGTCTGGCCATTACCGGTCGTGATGCTGATCTGGTCCCCCTGAGCGTACGTCTTGATGTCCACCAGCTGCCCCAGTTCGTTGACCAGCTGGTCACGCTGATCCAGCAAATCATTGGGAGGCTGCCCAGGTGTCGTTGCACCCGCAGTCGCCAGCTGCTTGTTCACATCTTGAATGCGGCTCAGGTAGCTGTTGATCTGCGACACCGTCGTTGAAACCTGGGTATTGACGTTTTGCCGCTGGCTGTCCAGAAAAGCGTTGGCGTTGCGGATCTGAGTCGACAAGCTGTTGGCCTGGCCGATCAAATCCTGACGCGCTGCAACATCGGCAGGAGCTGACGCCACGGCGTCAAGACTGTCGAAGAATTTTTGAATGGCGGGAGAAATCCCCACGGTACGATCAGCGACCAGATTATTGATCTGGCCGATCTGGTTTCCGTAGCTCGTGAGGGCTGCACTGCGCGACTGGGAATCGTTGAGCTGCTGGCTCAGAAAGGTGTCGTACGAGCGTTGGACGCTGACCGCAACGACACCGCGCCCCACCCAGCCTGCAGAAGTGGAGGTGGCCCCCGCGCTTTGCGCGATAACGGCCTGGCGGCTATACCCTGGGGTCGCCGCGTTGTTGATGTTGTGGCCCGTGGTCTGCAGGCGATCCTGCGCAACCTGAAGCCCCGCCTTGCCCAAATTTGCCAGATTCATACTGCGAGATCCTGTCTGTGATGGGGGGCTTCACGCTGTTCCCCGTTCTATGTCTTACAGTCCAATAACGGCATTTGCCGCGCCGAATTTAGCGCGACTGAAAATACCCCATGATGGAAATCAGCTTGTCGGCGTACTGCGGGTCAGTGGCATAGCCAGCGGCTTGAATGCGCCGCGCTGCTTCTTCAGCCGAATGCGCAGAAGTCACCCCGCTATAGCGGTCGCTGTTGCCAATCAAGCGCGCGTAATCACTGAACGACTCGGCATAGCTGCCATAGGCTCGAAACGGCTGTTGCACCCGGTGGGGAACCCCGTCTTCGAATTCAGTTGTCATGGCGTTGACGACCGGACCGTGCCAGTTGCTACCCGCCTTGATGCCAAACAGATTGTGGCTTGTGGTGCCATCTGGCCTACGGATCTCACGCTGACCCCAGCCCGATTCCAGTGCCGCCTGGCTCAGGATGAGCTTGGCCGGCACCCCACTGCTCGCCGCCGCGACCTGCGCGGCCGCCGACATCTTGTCCACAAAGCTGCGAATGTGGTCTGGCGCACCCTGAATGGCGCTGCTCACTTTGTCCCGCAGCCGGCCGCTGGCGAGCATATTGATGAGCGAATCAATCGAATCCGCCACAGTCTGCTGCCCGGCACCAATGCGGGATTGCAGTCCTGGCACTCGCGAACGGGCGGCTTCAGGCGCTTGCGGGTTGGACTTGGAATCCGCCCCACCGCCTTGCATCTGCGCCATCAGGGCGTCCGCCAGGCCAATCCCCGGGTTGGCCAAGGCCAGAGCCGCCTGCTCATCGCTCATGCTCTGCGCCATGCGGGTGGCCTGCGAATCAAAGATCGTAGGCATCTGATCCGAGGTCTTGCGCGCCTGCTTGAGCATCATCTGGATGAACATGGCCTCAAACTGACGGGCCACTTCCCGCTTTTGGTCTTCTGGCGCGTTCACCCCGGCCTGCACCCCACGCTTGAGCTGATTGAGGCTGGCAAAATCCAGGGCGGACGGCTGGACGTCCTTGCTGGGCAACGGTGTGCTGGCGACGAATCCCATGGGCGGCTCCTAGATCACGTCCAGATCGGCATGCAAGGCGCCGGCACTCTTGAGATTCTGCAGAATGGACAGCAGGTCCTGAGGCGTCGCGCCCAGGGCGTTCAAGGCCCGGACCACGTCGGCCAGATTGGCACTGGTGCGCACGTGCTTGATCGTGCCGTTGTCGCTACGCACCTGGATGTCGGTATTCGTGGTGACCACTGTCTGCCCGCCACCAAACGGCGTGTTGGGCTGGCTGACCTGTTGTTGCGGGTTGATGGTGACAGACAAATTGCCGTAGGCGACGGCCGCTTCGTCGATGGTCACCGTACGATTCATCACGACAGACCCGGTGCGCGCATTGATCACCACACGGGCGCGGGCCGGCGGCAGACTCACCTGCAGGTTCTCGACCTGAGACAGAAAGGCCAGCTGGGAAGAAGGGTCAGTCGGCACCCGCAACTCAATCGTGCGGGCATTCAAGGCGGTGGCCGAACGCGCCCCAAAGCGGCGATTCAACGCCGCCACGACGCTTTCAGCCATGCCGAAATCGCTGCTGTTGAGTTCCAGCCGCACCATGCCATTTTGCGCATAAGTGGTGGGCACCCCGCGTTCGACGATGGCACCGTCAGGCACGATGCCGCCATTGAGCTGATTGACCTGGACGCTGGCCCCCCCCTGCGAAGCCCCCGCTCCACCCACCAGCAGGTTGCCTTGCGCCAAGGCATAGACCTGACCATTGGCCCCCTTGAGCGGCGTCATCAGAAGCGTGCCGCCTCGCAAGCTCTTGGCGTTGCCCATGGAAGACACCACGACATCCACCGTCTGTCCGGGTTGGGCAAACGCCGGCAGACGCGCGGTGACCATGACTGCAGCGACGTTCTTGACCTGCATGTTGGTGCCCTGCGGCACCGTCACGCCCAACTGCGACAGCATATTGGTCAGACTCTGCTGTGTGAAGGGCGTCTGCCGCACCTGGTCGCCGCTGCCGTCCAACCCCACGACCAGCCCATAGCCCACGAGCTGATTCTGGCGCACCCCGGTAAACGACGCCAGATCCTTGATCCGTTCGGCTTGAGCAACCTGAAAGGGACTCGCCACCGCCGAGGCCAGCACCAAGACCCTCAAGCTCCAGCGCAGCCACTGCGAGCCCTTGCAACGCGCGATTCCGAAACAAGACAGCAGAACACTCACGATCATGACCTCAGAACGGTGCAATATTGAGGAAAAAGCGCTGCAGCCATCCCATCGTCTGCACCTCGTCCATCACGCCCTTGCTTCGATATTCGATCCGGGCGTCAGCCACCAGAGTCGAGGGCACCGTGCCGCTACCCGAAATCGAGCGTGGGTCTACGACCCCCGAAAACCGCACGTACTCGCTGCCGCGATTGATCGCGATCTGCTTTTCACCCGCGACTTGCAAGTTGCCGTTGGGAAGCACACCGATCACTGTCGTGGTCAAGGTGCCGCTGAATACATTGGTGGCGCTACTGGAACCCTTGCCATCCGACTTGTTGGTGCCGGTAGCCTGAAAGTCTTGCTTGGCTCCCAAGTCCGTAGGAAGTATGGCCGGTGAGGCGCCAATGGTCATGCCAGTGCTGCCATTGCGGTTGGTGCTGGTGTCCACTGTCTTCGCCGCATTGGTCTTTTCCTGAATCACGACGGTGACGATGTCTCCCACGTTGCGCGGGCGCCGATCTTCGAACAGGGGGTAGTTGCCGTAGGCCGTGGGCTGATAAATGGAGCCGTTAGCCTCGGCCGACGGAGCCACCGGAGGCGGAGGAGGTGCTGACAGCGGCCCCGTGACCACAGGCTCGGGCGGCACCAGCGCGCAGCCCGACAACACCAGCATCAACACCAGCAGGCCGGTTCGGAAGGATCGCAACGCCCCACTCATGCCGTCTCCACCATCGCCTACAGCTGCGACAGACGCGCCAGCATCTGGTCGGACGTTTCCACGGCCTTGCTGTTCATCTCGAACGCCCGTTGGGTGGTGATCATGTTGACCAGTTCCTCGGCCACATTCACGTTCGATGTTTCGACATAGTTCTGCATCAGGATGCCCGCGCCATCCAGACCGGGCTGCAGCAGATTGGCAGGCCCGGACGAATCCGTCTCGGCATACAGGTTTTCACCCATGCTCTGCAAGCCGGCCGGATTGATGAAGGTGGCCAACTGCAGCTGGCCCACCTGCACGTTTGTGCCGACGGCTCCCGGCTGCGTCACCGACACGGTACCGTCACGACCGATGGTGATGGACTGCGCATTGTCCGGAATATTGATGCCCGGCTGAATCGGATACCCCCCAGCCGTCACCAGCATGCCGTTCTGGTCGCGCTGGATACTGCCGTCGCGCGTATAGGCAAAGCTGCCGTCCGGCATTTCCACCTGTAAAAAGCCGTTACCCTGAATGGCGACGTCCAGCGCGTTGCCGGTCTGTTTCAAGTCCCCTTGTGTATGGATGCGTTCGGTCGCCACGGTGCGCGCGCCGGTGCCCAGCTGCAAGCCCGTGGGCAACTGGTTGGCAGCCCCCACCGCAGCACCTGGCTGGCGCACGGTCTGATACATCAGGTCTTCGAACACGGCGCGGCCGCGCTTGAACCCCGTGGTGTTGACGTTGGCCAGGTTGTTGGAAATCACATCCATGGCGGTCTGCTGGGTTTCCAGCCCCGTCTTGGCGATCCACAGTGAACGAATCATGAAGGGTATCCCTGTTCAAGAAGGCACGGCGCAGCGCGCCCGCACGTTGATCCTGGCCCTAGTTCTGGACCGAAAGAATGGAGTTGCCACGGTCTTCATTGCTGCTGGCATTCTTGACGACCTGCATCTGCAACTCGAACTGACGCGCATTGGCAATCATGGCGACCATGGTCTGCGCCGGATTGACGTTGCTCTTTTCCACGAAGCCCGGCGCAATCTTCACCGCGGGGTCAGGCTGCGCAGGCGGCTGACCGTTTGCCATGCGAAACAGGCCATCGTCGCCCCGCTGCATCTGAGCTGCCGGCGGATTGACGAGCTTGAACTGCGCCAGCAGCTGCACGTCGCGCGGGTTGTCCCCCGCCCCCAGCGCGCTGATCTGGCCGTCGGATGCAAACGTGAGCGAACCCCGATCCGGTACCTCGATGGGCTGGCCACCGGCCGACAGCACCGGCCAGCCCCCTTGCGTCACCAGTTGATTTTGCTGATTGACCGCGAACTCGCCGGCACGCGTGTAGGCCTCACCTTGGGGCGTCTGCACCGCAAACCAGCCCGGGCCCGCAATCGCTGCATCCAGTGCGTGGCCCGTATCCACCATGGCCCCCTGCGACATGTCGCTTCCGGGCGTAGCTGCCACGGTACTCACGCGCGTGGGCAGCTCGCCCGCCTCAGGCACCACGGGGACGGACCGGTATTGGGCGAGCTGCGCCCGGAACCCCGTCGTGGCCACATTGGCCATATTGTTGGCGATGATCGACTGCTGCTCCAGAATGCGGGCAGCGCCGTTGGAGGCAGTGTAGAGAATGCGATCCATGTCAACGGCCTATCAGCGCATCGAGATCATGGTTTGCAAGATCTGGTCCTGCGTCTTGATGGTCTCGGCGTTGGCTTGGTAGGTACGCTGGGCGATGATCAGATTGACCAGTTCCTGGCTCATGTCCACGTTGGATTCTTCCACGGCCTGTCCTTTGATACCGGCCAGACCGTTGCTGCCCGGCATGCCGATGATGGCCTGGCCAGACGATGCCGTCTCCGCCCAGGCGTTGCCGCCCACGGACTGCAAACCCTGCAGGTTGTTGAAGTCGGCCAGGACCAGTTGCCCGACCGTCTTCTTGGCGCCGTTGGTGTAGTTGGCCATCAGTTCGCCATTGGTGCCAATCGACATGCTCGCGTATTCGCCCGTGGAGTATCCGTCCTGGGTGAAATTTTGCGAGAAACTGCCGCCAAACTGAGTGGAGTTGTCGTATCTCACGGCAATCGTGGCCGGCAATGCGGGCGAGGTGCCGCCTCCTGCAGTGAAAGTGATGGTGGCGGGCGACCCGGCGACCAGACGGCCGGCGTCGCTGAATTCAAGCTTGGCCGTGTTGCTGGGCGAAAGCTGCCCGTCAACGACGTAATTGACTTCCCACACGCTATTGCCGCCACTGGGCTCACGCTTGGTGTAGTACTGCTGCACGGTGTGCTGGTTGCCCAGTGAGTCAAAGACTACGACCGGAGTAACCTCCGAGAACGACGCGGGGTTGGTGGGGTCGAAGGAAACGGCCACGACAGGCGCCACGTAGGCTACATTACCGGCGCCCGTCGGGAGCGCGGCGCTGGGTGTCCCCGACGAGCCTGTGATATTGACAGCCGTACCGCCTGCTGCACCCGATTGATAGGGAGCGGCCGCAGCAGCATCATCGGGCAGCCCGTCGGCGGCAGTAGTTGCCGCAGTCGTACCGGTTGCATCCGTATACCAGGTGTATCCCGTCCCCGGGCCCGCAGCGTCATATTTGTAGTAATAAGCCTTGCCATTCAAATACAAAGTGCCCACGGTGGTCGCATCACCCAGCGTATTGCCACCCGTCGCCGGGAGGCTGGCCGGTAGAACAGGGGTGGTCCCATCGGCGGCTAAGACCTGACCCCCCGTCATGGTGAGTGGAGTCGCCGCCGTAGCGACATCCGTCGTATAGGCACCCGACGGGGGCACCGGGCCGCCCGGGTTTCCGCTCGCGTCCGTCCAGGAATAGACGCCGCCATTGATCTTGTAAAAGTACTGAGTCGTTGCGCCGTTCTGAGTCAATGAAACCTGCCCGAGCGCACCTGTCACTCCCACGCTGGGAACCACGGCCGCATTGGCATCGAGGTTCACCAGATTGGTGATGGTGCTGGTGGGTTGCGGCGCGATGTTGCCGGTAGGGATCGTCATGCCCACCAGGGTGGTGCTGCCGGGGGCATAGCCCATGAGCTGCTGCCCTTGCGAGTTGACGATTTTATTGTCTTTGTCGGCGAAGAACTGCCCATTGCGGGTATAAAGATTGGTGCCGTCCGGGCGCGACACGACGAACAGACCCTTGGAGCCGTCGATTGCCATGTCGAACTGGTTGCCAGTGGAAGAAACCGTGCCGGTGGTGAACCGTTGGTTCACCGAAGCCACCTGAACACCCAGGCCTACCTGTGAACTTGCGTACACGTCTGCAAAGGTCACTGACGACGACTTGAAGCCCACTACCCCCGCATTGGCAATGTTGTTGCCAATGACATCCAGATTCTGTGCTGCTGCGTTCAGACCGCTCAGACCTTGTCCGAAACCCATGATTGACCTCTTTCGGTGCGAATTGCGTTGATTCAGAATTCAGAACGAGCCCCCGGCGGGAGCCTCAGCACTACATGACCTGCCGGACGTCCAGCAAGGAAATCTTGTCGCCAGCCGCCAGGTTCAGCTTCAGGCCATCGGTGGTATACGCCACACTGGAGATGTGACCCGAAGTGAGTACCTGGGTGGACACGGGCTGCCCCTTGGCATCCGTCCCGGCCACCTGGGCGGTATATGCGCCATCCGGCACGGCAACCCCCATGTCGTCCAGTCCATCCCAGGTGATGGGGTAGATGCCGGCGGGCTGCGCGCCCAAGTCCATCTTGCGCACCACCTTGCCACTGTTATCCAGAATGGAAACCGTGGTGCCCGTCGTGCCGGACATCAGGTCCACCCCAAACGGGGTTGCCACCTTGACCGTGGGATCATTCGGGTCGCTGCCCAGAGACACCTTGGCGCCTGGATACAAGATGTCTTTGCCAATGAGGCTCGCGGCCTGCAAGGACTGCGACATGTCCATCTGCCCCGACAAGGCCAGCAGCGTGTTGTTGAGCTGCTGAATGCCATTGACGGTCGACAGCTGCGCGATCTGCGACGTGACCTGCGCGTTATCCATGGGATTGAGCGGGTCCTGGTTCTGCAGCTGCGTCACCAGCAAGGTCAGGAACTGATCCTGCGTGCTGGACACCAGGCTGTTGTTCTGCGCACTGGCCAAAGAGGCGACAGCCGAACTGGCTGCGCTGGTGGCATCTGGAACGGTTGCCATGAAAGAGTCCTTTATTGGCCCAGGGCCAAAGTCTTGGCCATGAGCGATTTGGCCGTATTGATCACTTCGACGTTGGCCTGATAGGAACGTGAGGCCGAAATCATGTTGACGGTCTCGGCCACCACGTCCACGTTGGGCAGTGTGACGTAGCCTTTTGCATCGGCCAGCGGGTTGCCCGGGTCGTACTGCAGGCGGGGCGCCGCCGTGCTCTCGACCACCGAGGCAACCTTGACCCCTCCGATGGCATCCGACTGCCGTGATGGCGTCGTCTGAAAGACGACCTCGCGAGCCCGGTACGGTTTCCCATCCGGCCCGACTGCACTGTCGGCATTGGCCACGTTGCTGGCCGAGACGTTCATGCGCTGCGACTGTGCAGCCAAAGCGGAACCGGCGATCTGGAAAATGCTGAAAGTAGCCATGAAGTCTCCGGGTGAACGCTATTGCTGCAAAGCCGCAAGCATGGTTTTGATCCGCTGATTCAACACCTGCAAGTCCGTCTGATAGCGCATGGTGTTGTCGGCGAACTGCACGCGCTCGACGTCCATATCCACCGTGTTGCCGTCCAGGCTGGGCTGCAGCGGTGTCCGGTAGAGTTCTTGCGTCGCGCCCACCGAATGCGCCTGGGCCGGTATGTGGCGGGCAGACGTCAGGGTCAACGATGTATCGGGCAAGCGCGGCAGGCCGCCGGTCTGCCCCACGGCCGTGCGCAGCGCCGCGCTGAAATCCACGTCACGGGCCTTGTAATTGGGCGTATCGGCATTGGCGATATTGCTTGCCAGGACGTCCTGCCGCTGCTGACGCAGGGCCAGGGCCTTCTGGTAAAAATCAAAGTCTTTGCTGAGACCGTCGATCATGAGTCATCCGTGTGAATCAGAGCTGCGCGTTTGCCAGCTGACGCGGCAGCCGGCCCATGAGCCATCAAGGTGCTTCACGGCACGACGTCATGGTACGGCCTGATACCGCCTGACAAAATGCGAAACAAACCGAGGTTTGAAGGCCAATTCAAACGATGTGGCCTGCACACTGCTTTCGTACAATGCCTTCATGGTTGCAATCCGCCGAGCCCTTCCCTTCCTGCTGCTGCTCACGCTGGTGCCTTGGGTACTCGTGGGGAAGGCGTATGCTCAGGCGGCGCCCCCTGCGGTGGTACTGCAAGATCCTGCAGTGCTGGTCGACAAGGCACGGGCACTTCTCCAAGAGCGGGCGGCGAGCTTCCCGGGGCACGCTCTCATCACCGTCACGCCGCCGGCCGCCCTGAACCAGGTGGCCTGTACCCAGATGGAAACCTTCGTCGCCGGGGCAAGCGGGCTGCAATCGCGCACCACGGTAGGCATCCGTTGCCTCGCCCCGCGTCCCTGGACGACCTATCTGCAGGCCAACATCCAGGTCATCGGGTCCTACTTCGTCGCCCGACACACCATCGCACGCGGTGCCTTGATCACCGCCGGCGACGTTGAAACACGTGAAGGTGACCTGCTTCGCAATCCGCGCGCCATGACCGACCGCAGCCGGGTCATCGGCTGGATCAGTACCCGTGCCATCCGTGCGGGGGGCACCCTTGAATCCAGCGCACTACGCGACCCAAATTCTGTTCAGCGCGGCGACCAAGTGCGCACCGTCGCGCGCGGTACGGGCTTCGTGGTCTCCAGCGAAGGGCAGGCGCTGGAGTCGGGCGGGCCGGGCAGCCAGATCCAGGTCCGCACCACCAACGGCCGCATCATCAGCGGCACCGTGGTCAACGCGCATACTGTTCAGGTTATGATGTAGCACTGCTAAAGAATCGTGCCGGTGCACCGTAAATGGCTTGTACCCATGATCACCGTCTGACGCCCAGTCCGGAGGCGAACCTTGAAAATCAACTCCACTTCTTCCAACCCGCTGCTCAATGCCGTACCGGCGAATGCGCGCGGCGAGGCTTCGTCGCATCCGGGCGCCACACAAACTGCAGGTGCCCGTGGCGACGTCGATCTGAGCCCTGCCGCGCGCCAACTTGCAGCTTTGCAAAGCAGCGATGCCGACATCCGCACTGAACGCGTGCAGCAGATCCGCGATGCACTGGCTTCGGGCGATCTGCGCATTGACCCCAGCCGTATCGCCGACGGCCTGCTCGCCAGCGTGCGGGATCTCCTGAAGTAAATCATGAGCCACATCGACGCCCTGCTGCGCTGTGTCGACGAGCAATCGGCGCTGCTGGACGATTTCATCAAGACGCTGCAAGCCGAAGGTCAGCTGCTGCTCGAAACTCCTTCCGATGAAGCGCTAGGCACCCTCACCGCGCGCAAAAACGACTACGCTCGCCGTCTGGGCGAACTCGACCAGACTCGATCTCAACACCTTGCCGAACTGGGCTTCACCGACACTCGCGAAAGCATAGAATCGGCGTGCGTCACGCACCCCGATCTTCACCAGGCTTTCAAATCCCTGTGGCAAAGGGCGGGCGAAGCCCAAGCGCTGAACGAAAGCAACGGACAAATCCTGCACACGTTCATCGAACACAACCAGCGCGCACTCGACACCTTGCGCACGCTCATGGGCGAAGACCTCTACGATGCGCGCGGCAAGCTGCCCCGCCATCGGCCTCTTTAAGATCCAACAGCCAACAGCGCTTTAAGCGAAAAGAGTTTCAAAAGGCCATGCGGTGCCGTCCGCAACGTCAAAGTTCGGGTACCGACCAGGCGCGCCGCCACCTGGCTAGCCGGCAAGAGCTGCCCAGACCGGGCCAGATGCCCTGCGGCCAGCCCCATCTGGGCGCAATAGGCCAGGCGATCCAGCAAGGGCTCAGGGCCACGATCATCCGCCAGGAGTGCTGCAAACATGCGCCGCTGCGCACTCAATGCATGGTGGGCCAGGATACCCTCGGCAGCGTGTTCGGCCTCGATCTGTGCCACTCCACTGCCCAAGGCATACCAGGACCTCAGGACGCCGCCAGTCTCTGCATCCACGGCCCGTAGACTGTAGAGGCAAGTCTCAAGCGGCTGCAAGCCCCTGCTACGCAACTGGACTGCTGCGGCAGCGGCCCACAAGCTCACCCTGCCCACAGAAATCCCTGCGGGAACTCCCCCATCTGCCGTGACTGCCAGGCCCAGCGGGCGATGGCTCAGTCCACGGGCGACGGCAGACGCAAGGCTGGCCCCATCAGGTTGGTGCACGACCGTACGCGGCGGGCACAACGCAAGCCAGGAATATCCGCCAGCATCCAGGGCTCGCATTACAGTCTGACCTGCCTGCGCCAGGACCTG
Organism: Castellaniella sp.; assembly: GCF_036379515.1. Taxonomy (GTDB): domain Bacteria; phylum Pseudomonadota; class Gammaproteobacteria; order Burkholderiales; family Burkholderiaceae_B; genus Castellaniella. The sequence continues at coordinate 42,199 of NZ_DASVGN010000032.1, read as the reverse complement.
GCAACTGCTCGGCCACACCTGCGAAGCGGCCTCAACTTGAGAGAATCGCGGGTCCACAAGCACCGAGCCCTGCGTTGAAGCAGGTGATGTGGCATAACGACCATCGGGCAGCTCCAGCTGCTGCGCCCCTGCAGCCACAGGCCGCCCCCGAGTCCCGCAGTAAAACGCAGCCGACCAGACACCCCGCCGCCCGTCCAGAACGACGGACCATCGATCATGCAGGATCCATCCCGGTTGAGCCGACAGACCCGATGTGGAACGATGCCCTTGCTCAATCAGCTGAGACGCAGCCGGCAGGCGACCTGCCTGCCGTGATTGCCACATATCGTGAGACGCGGACAGCAGCGCATCCGCGTCCAGACAGGCCACGGCGGCGTTCAACTGATTCTGTGTCAGGTCACCCCCATCGGCTGAACGCGTCAGGAGCTGAGGCAATAGCAAGTTCTGCTGCAGGCGGTCCGCCGCTCGTTGCGCTTCGTCCTGCGTCGGAGTCACCGAAAGCAGTGCCGCCAAGTCGGCTTCTGTCGGCGAATAGAGCGTGCGATGACCTTCCAGCGGCACCAAAGCCAAATCAATGAGTTCGGCCGCCGACATGACCCGCAGGTTTTCCGGGACCTTCTGGCCATCGGATACATAATGAATGGGAAGCTGATAGCGCAAGGCCGTATCCAGCACGGCACCGTGGCGGGAGGCTTCATCGACTTTGGTGATGATGCAGCCTTTCAGAGGCGTTCCGCCATCGTGCAGGTACGTGCGCGCCACCTCGTCAAGGGTATCCCCCTGGCTGGCCGCATTGAGCACCAACAGCCGCTCCACACGTCGGCCCGCGCCGGCCAGCAGCGCAGCTTGATCCGCCACGTATCGATCACGCTGGCTCGTGCCCACGTTATCGATCAGAACCACTTGATCGGCTCGCACCGACTGCAAAATGCGGCGTAACTCGGGCGCATCTTGCACCACGTGCACGGGCACGTGCAGCATCTGGCCATAGATCTTCAACTGCTCGTGGGCTCCGATCCGATAAGTGTCGGTGGTCAGCAGCACCAGGTGATCAGCCCCCATGCGCCGCACGCAGCGCGCCGCGAGCTTGGCCAGCGTCGTGGTTTTTCCAATCCCCGTCGGGCCGACCAAGGCAAGCACCAGACCGGGCTGCCACAAAGCCTCTTCGGAAGGCATGACCGGAAGATGGTCAATCAGCTCGCGTCGAGCCCACTGCAGTGCGGCTCTTGCATCGGGCTGCGTCGGCATCCGCTTGAGCATGGCGCGCAACAAAGCGGTACTGAAACCGAACTGCAGCAAGGTCTGAAATACGCTGATGGCTTGAGGCGACTGACGCAGCTGATTGCCCCACACCAGTTCGTCAATACGCGATTCCAGCGTGCCCTTGAGTTCACCAATGGCTCCCAGCACGTCGGCGGCTGCCGCCCCCGGCGGCCGCGCGACCGAGGCTGGCGGACGCCTCAGGGCTTCAGGCGGCGCCTCAGGCGCCGCGACCGGCACTTCTTCTGGCATCGCCGTCTGATCAGACGCCAGAATCTCGACGCCGCCATTGACTCGTTTATTAGAAATGATGAGTGCGTCCGGCCCCAGCGCCAGACGCACCTGGCGCAAGGCCTCGCGACTGGTGGCCCCAACAAATCGGCTGATGTTCACGTGGCAGTCCCCCCAATGACGGCCGTGACGCGGATCACGCGCTCATCGGGAATTTCGGCGCTTGAAAGTACCGCCATGTGGGGCAGATGATGGCGCAAAAAGCGCGAAAGCGAGGCACGCAACACGGGCGGAGCAATCAACACCGGGGCATCCCCCCGCTCTTCCTGCTGTTGCACGATGCGCTGTGTATCCTTGAGCAAGTTCTCAGCCAGCCCCGGCTCCAGCGCTCCGTTGACGCCCATGGCCTGCGTCAGCACACGTTCCAGCCGCGCGTCCAGACCAATGACACGCAACTCCTGATCGTTGTCAAACCAGTGCTGCACGATTGCCCGGCCCAGCACGACCCGCACCTGCGCAAGCAATTCGTCCAGGTTTGGCCCTGTCCCGGCAGGATTCAGCCCAGCCAATCGAGGTGCATGTTCCGTGACGGATTCCAGGATACTGCGCATGTCTCGGATCGGCACATCTTCATCCAACAGGCTGCGTAACAAGTTCTGCAGCGCCGGCAGGCTCAGGGTCTTGGGTACCAGGTCTTCGACGAGCTTGGGCACTTCGCGGCCCACGCGGTCGAGCAACTGCTGCGTCTCTTGCCGCCCCAAGAGGCGAGCCCCGTAGCGATGCATGAGATGGTTGAGGTGGGTGGCGACGACCGTGGCAGCATCCACCACGGTATACCCCGCTATCTGGGCTTGCTCACGCGCGGTCGAGTCGATCCAGACCGCTGGCAAGCCAAAGGCCGGGTCCTTGGTCGGAGTGCCCTGCAGCGGCGCCGTGACACCGCCAGGATCGATGGCCAGCCAATGCCCCGTTTGCGCCACGCCACGTCCCACCTCGACGCCAAACAGCAGAATCCGATAATCGGTTGGCTTGATTTCCAGATTGTCGCGGATATGAACGACCGGCGGCAGGAATCCCATCTCTTGCGCAAATTTCTTGCGCAAGCTGCGGATGCGGTGCAGCAACTCGCCATTTTGCTGATGGTCCACCAGAGAAATCAGGCGGTACCCCACTTCCAGCCCCAGGGGATCGATGGGCGACACGTCGTCCCAACTGGCCTCCGAGGCAGCTGCAACGGCCTCTTCCTGTTCTCGATGAGGCTCTTTCTCGGCCGCCAGGCGTTCCTGTTCCTGCCGCTGGCGCACCATCCACCCCCCGCCACCCAGCGCAGCCGCGAGGAGCAGAAAGGCGACATGGGGCATGTTCGGGATCAACCCCATGAGCGTGAGGATACCCGCCGTGATGAACAAAACGCTGGGGTTGGCAAAGAGCTGCCCCATCATCTGCTGGCCCACATCCTGATCGGTCGCCACCCGCGACACGACCACACCTGCGGCCGTCGAGATGACCAGTGCCGGAATCTGGGCGACCAGGCCATCCCCAATGGTGAGCAAGGTGTAGACGCTCCCCGCATTCGAGAACGACATCCCGTGCTGCGCCACGCCCACGATGAGCCCACCCAGAATGTTGATCACCATGATGAGCAGGCCCGCCACCGCGTCACCGCGCACGAACTTGCTCGCGCCATCCATGGCGCCGTAGAACTCGGCCTCTTGCCCGACTTCGGCGCGACGCTTGCGCGCGTCTTCTTCGCCAATGAGGCCCGCATTGAGGTCGGCGTCGATGGCCATCTGCTTGCCGGGCATGGCATCCAGGGTGAAACGTGCGCCCACCTCGGCAATCCGCCCCGCCCCTTTGGTGATCACCGTGAAGTTGATGATCACCAGGATGATGAAGACCACGATGCCGACGGCAAAATTGCCTCCGACCAGAAAATGGCCGAATGCTTCGATGACGTGCCCTGCAGCCGCCGGCCCCTTATGGCCGTTGAGCAAAACCACGCGGGTAGAGGCCACGTTCAACGACAGGCGCAACAGCGTGGCAAACAGCAACACCGACGGAAAAGCAGCGAAGTCCAGGGGCTTGCGCGTGAACATGGCCACCAGCAGGATCATGACCGACAACGAAATGTTGAAGGTGAACAGCAGATCCAGAATGAACGGCGGCAGGGGCAGGATCATCATGGCCAGCACCATGAGGATCAGTACGGGACCTGCCATCAGCCGTGCGTGGGTTGACCCGGCCTCCTTCAAAAAATTCAGAAAGCTGGTCATGAGGCCTCAAGCGCAGTGGACGGCGCAATTCCGCCGGCGCTGGAATAGGGATCGAGCTCCGGCGGCACCGGCAATGCCTGCGGATGCTGTGGCAGAGCGCCCTCTCCCTGACGCCAGCTGCGCAACTGATAGACCCAGGCCAGCACTTCGGCCACGGCGCCATACAGGGCAGCCGGAATCTCCCGGTCGAGTTCGACGTGATGATAGAGCGCCCGCGCCAGCGGGGGCGCCTCGAGAGAGGCAACATGGTGTTCTTCTGCCACCCGGCGGATCTGGGCCGCGATTTCGCCCGCCCCCTTGGCCACCACCACGGGCGCCGCGCCCTGGCCTTCCCTGTACTTCAAAGCCACGGCGTAATGCGTCGGGTTGGTTACCACCACATCGGCATGTGGTACTGCGCTCATCATGCGCCGCTTCGCCATCGCCCGCTGCTGCTGGCGGATTCGGCCCTTGACGTGCGGGTCGCCCTCATCTTCCTTGTGTTCCTGGCGCACGTCTTCGCGCGACATGCGCAGCTGCTTTGCGTGATTCCAGAGTTGCCAGGGCACATCGATCAGCACCACCAGGAACAAGGACGCGGCAATCAGCAGACAGCACAATGCAGTCAGACTCAGGCCGTGCATCAATGCCTCGGTTGGCGCCATATGGGACAGGGCCAGCATGTCGTCTCGATAGGCCCAGATGACCTTGCCTCCCACGTAGCCGATCAGGACAGCCTTGGCCACTGTTTTCGTGAGCTCGATCAGCGTCTGCATGGCAAACAGGCGCTTGATCCCCTGCAAGGGGTTGAGGCGATCAAATTTGAGCGCCAATGCCTTGCCCGAGAGCAGAAAGCCGCCCAAGGCTACCGATGAGAAGATTGCCACCGCCATAAGCAACCCAAAAAGTGGCAGCACGGTGAGCAGAGCCTCCCAGGCCGAATGTCCCGCGACCGACAACATGATCTGGGGCTCGCGCGCGGCTCGCAAATCAAACGCAAGACCGCTACGCAAAACGCCCTGCAGGGCACGGTACATCCACCCTGCGCTCAGCCACAAGCCACCAATGCCACAGACCAGTGCCAGAAAAGTCCCGAGCTCGCGTGAGCGCGCAACCTGCCCTTCCTCGCGCGCCTTCTCAAGGCGCCGCGGCGAGGCGGGCTCAGTCTTTTCGAGATCACTTTCTTCGGCCATACCACAGACAGGCTGTCATTTGGAACAGCCTGAATTGTAGAAGCCGGCAGCGACTGTCGAAGCGCCGATAAAAGCGCCTTAGGCGGCGTAATTCAAGCGCTTCGAGGGATCAGAAGCCCAGGCTGGACAGCAGATCGTCGACCTGATCCTGGTTGACCATGACATCGCTCTTGCCTTCCGCATTGATGGCCGGCCCGTTGAGCAGGCCGGAAGATTCTTCGCGCTTTTCCGGAACCGCATTGTCGACCAGCACCTGGACCAGCTCGGTCTCGATGGTGCCGATGACGCCCAGCATCTTCATGATCACCTGACCGGTGAGATCCTGAAAATCCTGCGCCATGATGATGTCCATCAAGTTGTTCTGCGACGCCTGCGTCTTCTCGGGAACGTCCTTCAGGAACACCCGCGTGTCACCCACCAGCGCCTTGGCCTGATCAAGTTCGACCGGATGGTCGAACCACTGCTGCCAGCGCGCATCCAGCGCCTTGGCCTGACGCTGCATGTCGTCCTGCCAGGGCTGAATCTGTTCAGCTGCATTCAGCACGCGGTTGGCCGCCTGTTCCGTCATTTGCGCCACGTAGTGCAGACGATCCCGCGCATCCGGAATGGCATGCGCCGCTTCCTTGACCGCCTGCTCCAGCCCCAGTTCGCGCATACTCTCATGCAAAGTGCGGGTGAGTTGCGCAATCCGATGCAGCAGTTCTGCAGACGATGCCGCATCCACTACAGCACCCGGCAGTTTATTGGTGTCCATACCTCCCCCGCCTCAGAGCTTTTCAAAAATCTTGTTCAGTTTTTCCTCGAGGATGGCAGCCGTAAAGGGCTTGACCACGTAGCCACTGGCCCCCGCCTGAGCGGCCGCGATGATGTTTTCTTTCTTGGCTTCGGCCGTCACCATGAGCACGGGCAGCTTGGCCAAAGCGGGATCGGCCCGGACGTTCTGCAACATGGTCAGGCCGTCCATATTGGGCATGTTCCAGTCTGAAACGACGAAGTCGAACCCGCCGTTGCGCAACTTCTCCAACCCCATGGCGCCATCTTCTGCCTCATCGACATTCTCATAGCCCAGGTCTTTGAGCAGGTTCTTGATGATGCGGCGCATGGTCGGGAAATCATCCACGACCAGAATCTTGATTGTTTTCTCTACCACGAATTCACTCTCCGATAAATTTTCCAAAGGGCGGGGTGGAGTCCCGGTTATACGCGATGGCCGTAGGCACCCGCACTCTGCAACAGCCGCGCCGCCATCTCATCGAGAGGCACCGCCTCTGCGGCCGCCCCGATGGCAAGTGCTTCTCGCGGCATGCCAAACACGACGCAACTGGCTTCATCCTGTGCAAAGGTCTGAGCGCCCGCCTGGCGCATGGCCAGCAAACCCTGGGCACCATCCTTGCCCATGCCCGTGAGAATAGCCCCGATCGCATTCCCTGCAGCGACGCGCGCGGCGGAATGGAACAACACGTCCACGGAAGGCCGATGCCGATTGACAGGATCACTGTACTCGAGCTTGACCACGTAATTGGCGCCGGATCGGGCAAGCTTCATATGCGCGATGCCGCCCGGTGCCAGGTACACATGGCCCGGCAGCACCCGCTCGCCGTCTTCGGCCTCGTGCACCTGTACGGCGCACAGGCCATCGAGCCGCTGCACGAAAGAGCGCGTGAACCCAGCCGGCATATGCTGCGTGATCAGGATAGCCGGGCTATTGGCCGGCAAGGGTTCGAGCACGTGGCGAATCGCTTCGGTACCACCCGTGGACGAACCGATCAAGATAAGCTTTTCTGTCGTCGAGAAGTTTCCAAGCAGGCGCGGGCGCACTGTCCCTTCGGGATGGGCCGCACGAGGACGCAGGCGGGCCTGCGCCGCAGCGCGAATCTTGTCGGCAATCGTGGCGGCATAATCCATCAAGCCATCTCGCAGCCCCAATTTTGGCTTGGTGACGAAATCCACCGCCCCCAGCTCCAGCGCCTTCAGAGTGATGTCCGAATTGCGCTCGGTCAGAGATGACACCATGACGACCGGCATGGGTCGCAAGCGCATCAGACGCTCGAGAAAATCCAGCCCGTCCATGCGGGGCATTTCGACGTCGAGCGTCAGTACGTCGGGGTTGTGTTGCTTGATGAGCTCGCGGGCAATAATGGGATCGGGCGCCGTGGCGACAACTTCGAGATCGGGCTGCTCGTTGATGATCTCGGTCATGAGGCTGCGCACCAGCGCGGAATCATCCACGCACAGCACACGAATTTTCTTGGTTGGATTCATGGCTACCTACATTTTCACGCGACGGAATACACGGTCTGCCCTTCGAGGTGCAAGGCCTTCGTCAGATAAGTGAAATTCTCGGAATGTCCCGCAAACAGCAAGCCCCCCGGCTTGAGCAAGGTGACGAAGCGCTCGAGGATCTTCGACTGTGTGGGCTTGTCAAAGTAAATCATGGTGTTGCGACAGAAGATCGCATCGAACTTCTGGTTGATCGGCCAGCTGGGTGCGACCAGATTCAGCTCATCAAAAGTCACCAGATTGCGAATCAGGGGCTTGACGCGAACCATGCCCGCCTGGCGGCCCGCGCCCCGCAAAAAATACCGCCTCAAAAATTCAACAGGGACAGGCTTGATTCTGTCGAGCGTGTACACGCCTTTTTTCGCCTGTGCGACCACCTGGGCATCGATATCGGTTGCGAGCACCGACACGGCCGCCTCGGACTGACCGCAGGCATCATGCAGCGTCATGGCCAAGGTGTAGGGCTCTTCTCCGGTGGAGCTGGCACAGCACCATACCGAAACGGGCCGGGCGCGCGAGCGAGCAAAATCGGCCAAAATGCCGAAATGGTGGGGTTCGCGGAAAAAGGCCGTGTGATTGATGGTGAAGGCACTGACGAAACGATCCCATTCGTCGGCCAAGGGATTGTGCTCGAGAAAATCCAGGTACGCACGCACGGACGCAAGGCCCGCGTGATGCGTACGCATCCCCAGGGTGCGTGCCGCCATGTCCCGTTTGTGGTCGCCCAGCACGATGCCCGTATGCCGGTGCAACATCTGAATCGCCCGCGACAGATCGGCAGGCTCCACCTGCGGCAGCACAGGCTGCGCAAAATACGAGACTGCTGTCGAATCACGCGGCATCTGGGGGTCCGATCAGGCCACCGCACTTTCAACCAGCGACATTTCTTCGCTGGTCATGAGCCGTTCAATATCGACCAGAATCAGCATGCGGTCGCCCACGGTCCCGATGCCAGTCAGGTACTCGGTGGAAAACGCCGAACCGAACTGTGGCGGTGCACTCACTTGCGAGGGCTGCAAAATCAGTACGTCGGATACGCCGTCGACCACCACCCCCACGACACGCGAGCGGACGTTCAGGATCACGACCACCGTCTGGGCGTTGTATTCGACGTGCTCCATGTTGAACTTCATACGCAGGTCGACGATGGGAACGATCACACCACGCAGATTGGTCACACCCTTGACGAAAGACGGCACATTGGCAATACGCGTCACCGCTTGACTGTCATAGCCGCGGATTTCCTGCACTTTCAGGATGTCGATCCCGTATTCTTGATCCGCCAAGGTAAAGACCAGAAACTCCCTGCCCTGAGTCTCGACCTGATCCTGCTTGATATCCGTGATATTCATGAAAAGCTCCGAAAGACGAGAGAAGGCGCGAAGTCAGGCTGCAGCGCCCAAGGGGGGGCGGGAGGCCGTCAGACGCAGCGCAAACACATCCACAATGAGGGCAACACTGCCATCCCCCAGAATGGTAGCAGCCGAAATGCCGGGCACCTTGCGGTAGTTGGTTTCGAGGTTCTTGACCACGACCTGATGCTGACCAATGAGGTGATCCACCACCAAAGCAAAGCGCACGTCCTCGGCCTGCAGGATGACTGCGATGGCCCGCGTCAGATCCGTTTCGGCCCCCTTCACGCCAAAGACGTCGTGCAAGGCCACGATAGGAAGGTATTCGCCCCGCACGTGCAGCATCTGTTCCGTATCGGAGATGCGATGAATCTGCTCCGTACTGGGCTGCATGGATTCGGTGACGTGGTTCAACGGCAGAATGAAAGTCTCTGCTCCGACCTTGACGGACATGCCGTCCAGGATTGCCAAGGTCAGCGGCAACACGATGCGCGTCGTCGTGCCTTCGCCAACCCGTGAGGACAGCTGGATGTGGCCTCCCATGCTCTGAATGTTGCGACGAACCACATCCATGCCTACACCGCGCCCTGAAATGTCGGTCACTTTGTCTGCCGTGGAAAAGCCCGGAGCGAAGATCAATTGCCACAATTCTTCATCAGGCGTGGACTCGGAAACTGGAAACCCCGTTTGCAACGCCTTCTTCAGGATTTTTTCACGGTTCAGGCCACCGCCATCGTCATTGACCTCGATCACGATCTGGCCGCCGTGGTGCTGGGCCGACAGCGTGAGGGTGCCTTCGGGGTCCTTGCCCTTGGCCACGCGGACCTCGGGCGTCTCGATGCCATGATCCAGGCTGTTGCGCACCAAGTGAGTCAAAGGATCGATGATGCGCTCGATGAGGCTCTTGTCGAGTTCGGTGGCCTGCCCCTGCGTCACAAGCCGGATACGCTTGCCCAGCTTGGCAGCGTTCTCGCGCACCACGCGCGGAAAGCGGCTGAACACGTAATCCATGGGCATCATGCGAATGGACATGACGGCCTCTTGCAGGTCGCGGGCGTTGCGTTCGAGTTGCTCGATTCCGTTGAGCAGCCGGTCATGCAGGACTGGGTCCAACGACTGCGAAGTCTGCACCAGCATGGCTTGGGTGATGACGAGTTCACCTACCAGGTTGATGATCTGGTCGACCTTCTCGACGCCCACCCGTATCGTGCCGCTTTCTTTGTGGTGTGTCGACGGGTGAGCCGGCTTTTCTGTTTCACCGGACTTGCCGGGAACACCAGTGGCGCTTGCGGGAGACGGGGCCGCCTGCAGCTCGGTGTCATCTGTCACCGTCTGCGCAACCACTTGCGCCACAACTGGCACGGGCTCTCGAGCGACAGCAGGCGCCACGGCGGTAGGCGCAGCCACGGTTGGCGCGCTTGCAGCGGCAGGCTGGGCGTTTGCAGGAAGCGCAGCCCTTGCAACTTGAACCTGATCGGCATTGACGACGAAGCAGCAGACCGCTTCGAGATCCTGTTCGCTGGTGCTCGTCTTCAGCCACAGAGCCAGGTTTCCGCCCTGATGTTCACGGTACAGGATCTCACCCATGAGTGCCATCTCGTTGGACAGCGGCTCTACGTCCTTTTCGTGAATGTCACAAACCCGGACGCACACAGGCAGGCTGGGATCATTTGCGGACACGGGCACGGCCTCGATCGGGGCAGCCTCGACGGGTGCCGGCACAACGGCGGCTGGCTGAGGGACTGACAGGCCATTCTGGTGCTCATCGGCCAACTGGCGCAGCTGTGCACAAATGCGTTTGTAAGCAGCCTGATCCGGTTTCCCCGAATCGCGATAAGCTGCCACTTGGTCTGTCAGCACGTCTTTGGTTTCCAAAAATAGGTCGATCATGTCCTGGCGCAGCAGTAGTTCGCCATGCCGTATCAGGTCCAGCAGGTTTTCAAGCAGGTGGGTAGTCTTGGCCAGTTCGTCAAAGCAGCCAAAAGTACCTGCCCCGCCTTTGATGGAATGCGCCGCGCGAAAAATGGCGTTCAGGTGGTCTGGATCGGGATGGCTCAGATCCAGGTCCATGAGCTGCCGCTCCATGTTGGTCAGCAGCTCGTCCGCCTCGTCGAAGAAGGTGTCGAAGAATTCGCTCAGATCTACACCAGCACTCATGATCAATCCTTGTTCCCGTTAGCCCTTTCGTTCACCTGCCCAGCTGATTGCCCGTTTGCCGGCGCGGTGCTCCCCTCCGCAGGCTGCGTCGTGATGGCACCACTCTCACTGGCCGGCTTGGTCACGCCCGCTGGCGCAGCATCCGGCGCCGGGTTCCCCAATTGACGCAGTCGCTGGCGAATGTCAATCGTATTGCCCGCCGCGTTCTGTTCATCGATGCGCCGCTCAGCCTGCCGATTAAGCACCAGGATGCTGATTCTCCGGTTAACGGCAGCCAGTGGATCATCCTTAATCAGGTCGACCGTATCCCCCAGCCCCAGGATGCGCTTGACCTTGTGTTCCACCAGCCCACCCGCCACCAGCTCACGACGCGCGGCGTTGGCTCGATCTGCAGACAATTCCCAATTGCTGTAACTGCGATCTCCCATCGCATAAGGCGTGGCATCCGTATGACCGGACAAGGTGATGGAGTTGTCGAGATGATTGATGGGCGGGGCCAGCTCACGCAAGATGGCGCGCATATAGGGCTGCACCACTGCGCTTCCGGTCGTGAACATGGGCCGGTTCTGCTGGTCCAGAATCTGAATGCGCAAGCCATCGGGTGTCATGTCGAGCAACAACTGCGGGCGGAACTGCTTCAGCACCGGGTTGTGCTCGATCAGGTTCTCGAGCTGCGCCTTCAGATCTTCCAGGTTTTCGAGGTCCTGGCGGTCGGCCGGATCCTGATCCTGGCCAACAGTGGGGGCCAGGTACGGGTTCGGAACCACGCTGGGGTCCCCTCCAGGAATCTGCGACTTGCTGTTGTCCATCTTGGGCCCGCCGGTCACTGCCGTTGCAAGCGGCATGCGGAAATATTGGGCAATGCCTTCCAGATTCTTCTTGGGCACGAGCAGCAACAACCACATGACCAGGAAAAAGGTCATCATCGCGGTCATGAAGTCGGAATAAGCAATCTTCCAGCTGCCGCCATGATGCGCCTCGCCGTATGCGCGCTTACGGCGCACGACGACCCGGCCGTGTTCTTGCTTGGCCATGACGCCCCTTTAGCCTTTGGCCGCTGCCTTGGTCTGCCGCACGTGCTCTTCGAGCTCGGCAAACGAAGGCCTGACGGTCGAGAACAGTACCTTGCGTCCGAATTCGACCGCCAAGGGCGGCGGATAGCCATTCATGCTGGCCAACAAGGTCACCTTGATGCACTCCAGCACCTTGATCGCCGCCACCGACTGGCGCTCTACGGACGAGGCAAACGGCGCCACGAAACCGTAGGAGAGCAAAATACCCAGAAACGTTCCGACCATGGCTTCGGAAATCAGGTGGGCCAACACAGCCGGTGGCTGGTCCACCGCAGCCAGCGCCTTGACCACCCCGAGCACGGCTGCCACGATACCGAACGCAGGCAGGCCATCGGCCACCGCCCGGACGGCATTGATCGGCGTGTTGTGTTCGTTGTGCAGCGCCTCGATTTCCTGATCCATCAGCGTTTCGATTTCGAACGAATTCATGTTGCCGCTGATCATGATGCGCAGGTAATCGGTCAGGAACTCCATGAGCTTCGCGTCCTTCTGTACCTGCGGGTACTGCCCGAAGATGGCACTGGCAGACGGATCTTCGATGTCGGCCTCGATGGACATCAGGCCGTCACGACGCGCCTTGTTCAGCATCGTGTACATGAGGGCCAGCAGCTGCATGTAAAGCGGCTTGCCATATGGGTTGCGCTTGAAGGTCTTGGGCACCGCCTGCAACAGCAGCTTGATGGAAGAGCTGTTGCTGCCGCCTATATACGCACCCAGTGCTGCACCACCAATCAGCAGGAACTCGAACGGTTGGTACAGCGCGCCCAAGTGCCCCCCCACCGCCGTGTAGCTGATGAGGATTGAAGCGATAACGACTAAATAACCCAGGATGATGAACACGCACCCGCCCCATTGAAACAATTGTCGCTAATCATCGCCCGTTTCTGCCTCACTAAAAACCTGGCTCAACAGGGTTTTTTGTGTACAGATCGGCGTTCTACCTGCCTACGAATGGACGGCGTGACTTGCCTTGCGTTGCGACCGTGTCTTGCCGGCCCTGGGTGGCGGCTTGCAGATTGCACACACAAAGCCGGCCTCGAGAGAGTGGGCGTGCGCCACAAACTGCCCGCCGCATTGCTCACAGCGCACCAGCTGAACCAGCCCGCCATCGAAGAAGCGCAGCAACATCCAGGCCCGGGTGAAGCTCAGTACCGGCTCGGACGGGGAGTCACCCGGCGGCAACCCCACGGAGGATTGCTCAAGATACAGACGATAGGCTTCGACCAGCGCCCGCGCCTTCTTGGCGGGCGTGAACGTATCCATGTATCGGTAGATGCTGTAGAACAGGCTGGAATGAATGTTCGGCAACCACGTCATGAACCAGTCGACCGAAAAAGGCAGCATGCCTTTGGGAGGCGACACGCCGCGAATTTCGCGGTAAAGACGTGCCAGACGATCGTAGCTCAGGGATGTCTCGGCCTGCAGCACCTGCAGCCTTGCCCCTAATCGGACCATGTCCGTCGCCAACAGGATATCGTCGGCTTCGAGGGATACGCTTTTGGTGCTCATGGGCTTCAGGCACTCACGGATTCACGTCGGGCCATCAGGATCGTGGAATGAGCCTGCTGAAGCACCCCACCCAGCACATCGTGCGTCAGAGACGTCAGCAGTTGCGCATCGTTCAGCCGGAAGGCGCAGAGCACAGAATTTGACCCTGCAAGCTTTACGATCTGCGCCGGCGACAGGCCCATGAGGATTTCTGCCACGTCGGCGTCGAAACCCAGCCTGAACATCCCTGCCGCCAGGTTCTCGCGCAGCAAGCGCTGAGCAAGCATCAGATACGACAAATTCACTTCGCGAATATCATTCAGCAAAGCTGAATCGGGGTGTGACAGGGACATGAGAACCTCTCGCAAATCGTTTTTAGCGGGGGATGGGCGAGCCGCAAACAGAGCCATCTGCCGTATGGATAGTGAATATTATTGTTACAACAGAATTGTCATTATATTCACAATTTGCATAAATAAATACATTTCTATGCAAACTTTGCAACGACTATGAGAGTATATCGCGAGAATTCTTGTTTTACGCTGTTACTTCAGACATGAACATGGACAATGGTGTAAGTAACAGTGACTTATATCAATGTCAAATTCAGAAAAGCCTAAGACGCTGAAACCGCAGATCACACGGCCCAAACCCTGAAGACTCAAGCCTCTATCAGGGGAGTGCGCTTCGGCAGCGACTTTAACCGGGAACTGTGCGATAGTGCTTCGCCAGGGCTAAAAACCCATTCAGATCACCGTCAGTTCCCAGCTCTTCTTGTAGGATTTTTGCCACAACTGGCGCCTGAGCGATCGCCTGTGCGGCATTCAGGAACAACATGCGGTGGCGGCGCGCCAGTACGTCTTCTACCGTGCGCGCGTATTCGTGGCGAACGGCAAAACGCACCATGGCCTGTGTCAGGCCGAGCGCCAAGTTATCGCGGGCGCCAGGCAAAGTCTCGACATAGGCCCCCTCGGTCCCATAAGCCTGTATCCCAGGCGGTGCCGTGAGCGGCGTTCGTGCCGCTCCGGCAGCCGGAGCTCCCACTAGCGGAAACCGCCACGTGCGGGACGGCGGCAACGCGTCGAGCAGATTGGCCCGAACGCAGCGTTGCAACACGTCTTCGGCCATGGCCCTGTAGGTGGTCCACTTGCCTCCTGTGACGGTGACGAGCCCTGCGGGGCTCACGCGCACTGTGTGCTCGCGACTGATGGTCTTGGTGTCGTCATCGTCATCTGAAGGCCGGACCAACGGCCGCAGGCCGACCCAGAGACTGAGCACATCTTCACGACGTGGAGCGCGCGCGAGCACACGCGCCGCCTCGGTCAGAATGAAGGAAACTTCTTCAGGCAAGGCCTGTGGTTCACGTACTGCATCGTGGCGCGGCGTATCGGTCGTGCCCAAAATGACGTGCCCCAGCCAGGGGACCGCGAACAACACACGGCCATCCCGCGTGTGCGGCACGAGCAGCGCCTCTTGCGCCGGCAAAAAAGACCGGTCCACCACCAGATGCACGCCTTGACTTGGGGCCACCATGGGGCGAGTCGGCCTGCCGGCTGCCTGATCATCCATCTGACGAATATCGTCCACCCAGACCCCGGCAGCATTGATGACACAACGTGCACGCACTTCGCCTCCGGTCGCTCCCGCGTCCAGGGTGTCGCGCCAGCGCACGCCACACACCCGCCCTTGCGCGTGCAGCACTTCGGTCACAGCGCAGTAATTGGCGACCAAGGCCCCCTGAGCTACCGCCGTACGCGCAAGCGTCAGCGCCAGCCGCGCATCATCGAACTGACCATCCCAATAGCGCACGCCACCGAACAAGCCCTTGGTATTGATGCCGGGCAGATGATCCCGCACTCCCGAGCGTCCCAACCAGCGGGTTGGCCCCAGGCTGGCCTTGCCCGCCAGGACATCGTAGAGTTTCAGCCCGGTGCCATAGAACGGCGCCTCCCAGACTCGGTATGCGGGCATGACGAAGGCGAGCGGCTGCGCCAGATGGGGCGCATTGGCCAACAACGCCTGACGTTCATGGAGCGCTTCACGGACCAGGCCAATGTCGCCCTGCGCCAGATACCGCACGCCCCCGTGTACCAATTTGGTGGCACGTGAGGAGGTTCCGCCGGCAAAATCATTGGACTCCAACAAAAGCACCGACAGGCCACGCAAGCGCGCGTCGAGCGCCACCCCCAAACCACTGGCCCCCCCGCCAACCACGATGACGTCCACCATCTGCAATGCGCGCAAATCGGCCAATAGCCGTGAACGGTCGGTAGAAAGAGGTGGCAAGGCAGACTGATTCATTTTCCGGCACTATGAATGCCCCCACAGCGGGAACTTTTCCGGCATTCTATTCGCTTACAGAACCTGGGAGCCACCATGACCTACCTGCTCGCCCTGGACCAGGGCACCTCCAGCACTCGCAGCATCGTGTTCGACAGGCTGGGGCGCATCGTGGGGCTGGCGCAACGCGAACTGACTCAATACTATCCCCAGCCAGGCTGGGTCGAGCATGACCCGATGGAAATCTGGCACACGCAGCGCGACACCATCAAGGAGGCGCTCCAACGGGCGCGCGTGTCGGCCCGCGACATTCAGGCTCTGGGCATCACCAACCAGCGCGAAACCACGATCGTATGGGACCGACACAGCGGCGAGCCTGTTCACCCTGCCATCGTCTGGCAGGACAGGCGCGCGGAACCCACCTGCACCGCCCTGCGTGAACAGGGACTGGAGCCCATGATCCTGGACCGTACGGGCCTGCGTATCGACGCATATTTTTCGGCGACCAAGCTGAAATGGATTCTCGATCACGTCCCCGGAGCTCGCCAAGGCGCCGAGGCAGGAGATCTTCTGTTTGGCACGGTGGATTGCTGGCTGGTCTGGCAGCTCACGCGAGGGCACAGACACGTGACAGACGTGAGCAATGCGTCGCGCACCATGCTCATGGACGTGCACCGCAACACCTGGGACTCAGAACTGCTCGACGCATTCGAAATCCCACGCGCGATGATGCCTGAAATCCTGTGCTCCTCGGCTGACTTCGGGCGCACGGCGGAGGCCTTGCTGGGACACTCGATCGCCATCGGCGGGGTGGCGGGCGACCAGCAAAGCGCATTATTCGGCCAGGCGTGCTTTCACCCTGGAATGGCCAAGAACACCTATGGCACAGGCTGCTTCATGCTGATGCACACGGGTGACCAATTTCATACGTCGAACAACGGCTTGCTCACGACGAGCGCCGCGCAAACGGACACGAATCCCGCCTACGCCCTGGAAGGCAGCGTCTTCGTCGGTGGCGCCGTGGTGCAGTGGCTGCGCGATGGTCTGCGGGCCTTTGTCCACAGCAGTGACATCGAGGCCCTCGCCAGCAGCGTACCCGATTCCGGAGGGGTGTTTTTCGTCCCCGCATTTACCGGGCTAGGCGCCCCCATCTGGGACCCTCAGGCACGGGGCACCATTACCGGCCTCACTCGAGGCAGTACCATCGCCCACATCGCACGTGCCGCACTCGAAAGCATTGCCTACCAGAGCGCAGCTCTGCTGCTCGCCATGAGCCGCGACGCTCAAGCGGCCGGTGCAAACCCCTTGGCCGATCTCCGCGTCGACGGAGGTGCCTGCGTCAACGACTTGCTGATGCAATTCCAGGCCGACTTGTTGGGAATCCCGATCTTGCGGCCCACCATGGTCGAAACCACGGCGCTCGGCGCCGCGTTGCTGGCGGGCCTGCAGACAGGCGTCTATGCCGATGTCAGCGAACTGGAATCGCTCTGGCGCGTCGAACGCCAGTTCGATCCGGCTCTTTCGCGCGACGAGGCGGCACAGCGCCTGGCAGCGTGGGATCACGCCGTTCGACAAGCCTGCACACGCTGAAACGCAGCATGACGAAACCGCTTGCACCAGCCACCCGATAGAATGGAACCACGCGCCGACCTCACGTCGGCGGGCGTATCTGCGGAGCATCCATGCTGAAGAACCTGATCCTGATCGTCGCAATCTTTCTGGTGATCCTGCTTGCGCTGAGCTTCGGAGAAGCGGCATTCCATGATCTTTTCGCCTGGATCTCATCAGTCACCGGCGTACTGATCCAGAACTTTGGTGAGCTGTTCGGTTTTCTCTCGGCCTATCTGCACGCCCACATCGGCAAGGTCGTGCTGGCGGTCGCCCTGACCGTCCCAGCCAGCCTGTGGATCTTGCGCGCGCAACGCAACGGACTGGGGCAACCAGCCACCCAACGTCGCATCGCCATCCTGCTGGCCCTTTTCCTGGGCTGGCTCGGCATCCACCGTTTCTATCTGGGGCAGCTCGGCTGGGGAATCGTCGTGCTGATCATTGCCTGGGCCTTCGTACCGCTGGCAGCCCTGATCGGCTTGATCGACGCCATTCGCTACCTTTTCATGGATGAAGAGACATTTTCGGCAACACAACTGTCCTGAGATCCACGTGCCAGCCCTTACTGCGTCATACCGCTTGTTGCCCCAGCCCCCCGACCTCGTGCGAGGCCCTCTGGCAGACGAGCCGCTCCTGACGCTGGCGGCCAGCGGGCCGATCTGCTGCCTGTGGCAAGCCCCACCAGGGCTGGTCGTGCCGCGAACCTACAGGACCCGCCCCGGCTTCTTGGAGATGCAAGCCCGGTTCGAGCAGGAAGGCTGGCCTGTCCACGTGCGGCAGTCGGGCGGCGGTGTCGTGCCTCAAGGCCCGGGCATCCTCAACCTGAGCCTCGCCCAGCGCTTCTGCGGTCGACCTCTGGACTACGCCAACGCCCTCTACGCGCATCTGTGCCAGATCATTCAGGCAGCCTTGCGCACCTTCCACATCGACACGCGTGCGCAAGCTGTGGAAGGTTCGTTCTGTGATGGCCGATACAACCTTGCTCTGCTCAACCCCATCCGAAAAGTCGCGGGGACCGCGCAAGTCTGGCGGCGTGCGCCAGGAGGCGACCCCGACGCGCAGATCGGGTTGGTACACGCCCTGATTCTCGCGCAATGCGACACCCGAGCCCTGACGGCTCAGGCCAATCGACTCGAGGCCGCCTTGGCCTCCGGCCGACGCTACGACGCCAATAAAGTTGCTTCCCTGCACCACGAGTGCCCCACCTCTGAGCGCTCGCACTTTGCATGCATGCTCGAAGAACGGCTGAGCACCCTGCTGGAAAATCAGACAGCCTTGCCTCAGTCTCTCACCTGACAGTCCTCCTCTTGCCGAAAAAGCGAGCAAACCCTAAAATGGCTTCGTTTCACCAAACGAGCATCGCTAGGGGTGTCGCCCGGGTTTCCCGCCGGCGGCTGAGACAGTCCCTTCGAACCTGATTGAGATCATCCTCGCGCAGGAAAGCAGCTCGCCACAGCGACTCTTTCCGTCGCATGCGCCTGCTTCCCTGGCTTTTTTGACAGGCGCATCATGGCATCTTCCATTTCACAATCTCCCGATTCCATCGCAGCATCCGAACGCGTTTTTGGATGGCGCGACCACACCGCACTCTGGTTCAGCCTCGGTGTCGGTCTGCTGGTCATGCAGGTGGGCGCCTATCTGGTCCCTGCATTGGGAACACGCGACGCACTGGCGGCCGTCGTCGTCGGTTCCATCATTGGCGCCGGACTGCTCGCCTGGGTAGCCCGCCTGGGTTGCGACAGCGGCCTCTCCAGCGCGGGGATCATCCACGCGGTCTACGGACAACGCTTCGCACGCCTGCCCGTTCTGCTCAACGTCATTCAGCTCCTGGGCTGGGCTACCTTCGAGATCGTCATCATGCGCGATGGTACCCGTGCCATCGGCCGACAGGCATTCGGCGTCGATACGGGCCTCATCCTCCCCACACTCTTCTGGGGCCTGCTCGTCCTGGCGCTGCTGCGAGGCTCCATGGTGAAGCTGGTACGCCGAATCGTAAGCCGCGTCGGCTTGCCGCTGGTGGTGCTGTCGCTGCTCTGGTTGAGCGTCCAATTCGGCTTCAAGCTGGATGCCCAAGGCCTGCAAACGCTCTGGCAACGGGCCGGTGACGGCAGCATGAATACCTTCCAGGCCCTGGATCTGGTCATTGCCATGCCGGTATCCTGGCTCCCGCTGGTGGCCGACTACGCGCGCCACGGCACGAACGCACGCAGCGCGTTCAGCGGCACCTGGCTGGGATACACCATTGCGAACATCTGGTGCTACGCCCTGGGTGTGCTGGTCATTACAGTGACAGGACCCAACGTCGACATGGTGAGCGCGCTGCTGCTGGCACAGGGCGGTCTGCTTGCCCTGGGCCTCATCCTGATCGATGAACTGGACAATACCTATGGCGACTTGTACTCCGGGTCTGTGTGCTCGCAAAGCCTGTTGCCACGCTTCAGCGTCAAAACCTGGAGCACGCTATTGGCGATTGCCTCCATCGTCTTCGCCATGATCTTGCCGATGCACAGTCTGGAACCGTTTCTGCTCACCCTGAGCTCCGTGTTCGTGCCCCTCTTCGGTGTCATCCTGGGCTCCGTCGCGGCTCACCCTTCCCGCCTTTCCGAACCGCCACGCGCAATCTACCTGGCCCCAGCCTTGCTGTGGGTGCTGGGCATCGCCCTCTACCAGGCGCTCGCTCAATGGGCTCCCCAATACGGCAGCGCCCTTCCTACCTTGCTTGCAACCTTCGTACTCGCCGCAGCCAGCGCACGCACCCGAGCCCGCGCCGCTCAAACAGCCTGAGCACCGGCTGAACCTGGGAGCCGGAAACCTTTTCAGGTACGATCCATCCAACCTACAATGCCCGGCAGCGGGCCAAACGTGGATCTGCCTTTCAAGGAACTCCGACTCCCATGGAATGGAAAGTAGTGCTGGCCGATAGTGGTCTGTGGCTCGTCAAAGCCTATGTGCTGACCCTGTTGGTCGGGGCACTCGCCACCTGGGGCCTGGTGCGCTTCACGCGCTGGGGCCCACAGTTCTGGCAACTGACTGCCGCCTATTTTTCGCCGCGACGCAGCTGGAAACCGATTGCCGGGCTGGCCCTGATTCTGCTCCTGACCTTGGCGGCCGTGCGCGTGGATGTGCTGTTCTCCAACTGGTACAACACCATGTACAGCGCACTGCAAAAGCTCGACGAGGCGGGCTTCTGGGCCGCCATGCTGCTTTTCGCCATCCTGGCCACGGTGCACGTCGTGCGATCGCTGTTCGACTTCTACGTGGAGCAGGCCTTCACGGTGCATTGGCGCGAATGGCTCAACGAGCGCATGCTGGTGCGCTGGACCGAGCATCAGGCCTATTATCGGTCGCTTTCGCTCAGCCATCTGGCCGACAATCCGGATCAGCGTATCCAGCAGGACATCACGAGCTTTGCGCAGACTTCCATGACGCTCGGGGTAGGCCTCATCAACTCGTCGGTATCGACCATCGCCTTCACGACAATCCTTTGGCATCTGTCAGGCCCTATGACCGTCCTGGGATACGACATCCCGCGTGCGATGGTGTTTCTGGTATTCATCTACGTCTTCGTTGCCACCATTCTGGCGATCTGGATCGGCAAGCCGCTCATCCGGTTGAACTTCCTGAATGAAAAACTCAACGCTGATTATCGTTACGCCCTGGTTCGCGTGCGCGAATATGCCGAGAGCATCGCCTTCTACCGAGGCGAACGCGTTGAGGGCGGCATGCTGCGTCAGGTGTTTCGCCAGGTGATTGGCAATGCCTGGGCCATCATCTACCGGTCACTCAAGTTTTTGGGGTTCAACTTCGTCGTCACGCAAGCGGCGGTCGTCTTTCCATTCATCATCCAGGCCACGCGCTTCTTCACCAAGCAGATCAGTCTGGGCGATCTCATCCAGACAGCACAGGCCTTCGGGCAGCTGCAGAGCAATTTATCCTTCTTCCGCAACATCTACGACAGTTTCGCCACCTATCGCGCCACCCTGGACCGTCTGACCGGATTTGACGAGACAATCGACGCGGCGCGCGCCATGACCTTGCCCGCGACCCGCCAGGACGGGCACCGCCTCGCGCTCCTGAACGTCACAGTCTGCCGCCCGGATGGCGAAGCCCTGCTCAAGGACGTCAACCTGGAGGTCTCCAGCGAACAGCCCCTGCTCGTGCGCGGCCCTTCAGGTGCGGGGAAAACCACGCTGTTACGCATGATCGCGGGCATCTGGCCCTACGGTTCCGGAGAGATCGTCCGGCCACAAGCCTCTTCGCTGTTCCTGGCCCAGAAACCCTATCTGCCTCTGGGCACGCTGCGGCAAGCGCTGCACTACCCGCAACCAGTCGACCCAAGCACACAAGACGATGACATCGCGACCCTGAATCTGGTGCAACTGGGACACTTGAGCGACAGGCTGGATCTGCGCGACGACTGGAGCCGCATCCTGTCTCTGGGCGAACAACAGAGACTCGCTTTTGGCCGCCTGCTCATTGCACAACCAAGCGTCGCCTTCCTGGATGAGGCAACCTCGGCCATGGATGAAGGCCTGGAAGATGCCATGTACAGACTGCTGCGTGAGCGTCTGCCCGATGCCCGCATCGTCAGCGTGGGCCACCGCAGCTCGTTGCGGCGTCACCATGGAATCGAGCTCGTGCTGCAAGGTCGGGGAGGCGGATGGACGCTATCCCCCATTAGCGTAACGCCGTAGACCTGCCGCGGGCAGGTCCGTACGGTACACTCCCCTGGCTGATTCCGCCGCACACGCCGTGCGGTCCGCATGCGAGGTCCCATGGAGTTCTACACCCCCATCAAGAACCTGCACATGACTGCCGTCAGTCTGAGCATCGTCTTCTTCACCATCCGCGCCTACTGGTCGATCACCGGTTCAGCGCTGCTGCAAAGCCGCCTGGTGCGCATCGCGCCCCACGTGGTCGACAGCATACTGTTCATCTGCGGCGTGATCCTGGCCATTCTGGTTGGCCCCTTTCAGCCCTGGATACTCACCAAGCTTGCCCTGCTGGCGTGCTACATCGTGGTCGGAACCATTGCCATCAAGCGCGGGCCTACCCCAGGCACGAGGTTCACGGCAGCCCTGCTTGCGGTCGGTATCTTCGCGTACATCGTAGGGGTCGCCATTCGGCACGATCCCGCCTCGTGGTTTGCCTGAAACCCGCCCGAACAAGGCATCATCGGTCAAAGCGCCATCAATATTTTGAATGATGTTCCAGAATGCTATAAATTTGTCTGAATAAATAAACACTCAGGCATCCATGATTGGCATCAGCACCCGCCAGCTCGAAGTCTTCATCGCCGTCGCCACGCTGGGAAGCGTGCGACGAGCCGCCGATCAGCTGCACCTGACCCAGCCCGCGGTCAGCATGGCGCTCGCCGACCTCGAGCGCCACTTGGGAACGCCCCTGTTCGACCGCATTCGAGGGCGGCTGCATCTGAATGCCCAGGGCGCTGAACAGCTTGCGCGCGCCCAGGAAATCGTTGAACGCCTTCTGGACATGCAGCGCCGCCAGGCCAACCCAGCGGATGCATTGAGCGGAGAACTGCACATCGGCGCCAGCAACACCGTAGGCAACTACCTCGTGGGGGAACTTCTGGGGCCAATCGTGGCCCAACACCCCATGATCGCCCTGCATTTGACAGTGGACAACACACGAGACATCACACGCCGGTTGCTCGATCGAGAAATCGATCTGGCCTGTGTCGAAGGGCCTGTGCACCACTCGCAACTCGAGACTCTGACCTGGCGCAACGACGCGCTGGTGGTATGCGCATCGCCGGCGGATGCTCTGGCACGAAAATCGGCACTCGTACCCCAGGATTTTGCTGGTTCGCACTGGATTCTGCGCGAGCGCGGCTCCGCGACCCGCGACCAGACCGAACAGGCACTCACATCGCTGCCGCCGGGGAGAATCCTACTGGAACTGGGTCAGATCGAGGCCATCAAGCAGGCCGTCATCGCAGGGCTGGGCATTGCGTGCCTGCCCGAGGCTGCCACGCGCGACGCCGTGGCGACCGGGCGCCTGCGCGTACTGCATACGCCCTTTCTGCATCTGGACAGACGCCTCTCGATCGTGCTGCACCGCAGCCGATATCGCGGTACGCTGATTGAGGCCTTCCTGAACTCACTGGAGATTCCTGCTCATGCCCAAGACTGAAAACCGGGTCGTCACCGCCTCAGAGGCGTACCAAGTACGCGCGCTGGTGCTTCAGGGCGGCGGCGCGCTCGGAGCCTACCAGGCCGGCGTCTACGAAGGGCTGCACGAAGCCGGAATCACGCTCACTGATCTGGCCGGGATTTCAATCGGCGCCATCAATGTCGCCATCATTGCCGGCAACCCTCCGGAGCGCCAGATCGAACGCCTGCACGAATTCTGGGACCTGATCTGTCAACCCTACTTCGGAACCAGCGCCAACCCCCTGATGGAGCAAAGCCTGTTCCACACCAGCGACCTGGCTCGCCAGGCACTAGGGGCGCTGCACGCCAGCAGCGCCCTCATGGTGGGGCAAAAGGGTTTCTTCCGACCTCGGTTTCCGCCGGCGATTCTGTCCAGTTCACTGGACCCGACCTGCGTGGGCCATTACGATACACGTCCGCTCAAAGAAACACTCGAAGCGCTATGCGACTTCGATCGCATCAACGACTCCGGACTGCACGTGTCAGTGGGAGCGGTCAACGTGCGGACTGGAAACTTTGCCTACTTCGACAACCACCGCACCCGCCTGCAACCCGAGCATTTCATGGCTTCAGGGGCGCTCCCCCCTGCCTTCCCAGCCATTGAAATCGAAGGTGAATACTACTGGGATGGGGGCCTGGTGTCGAACACACCACTGGCCAAAGTGCTGCAACAGCACCCGGAACGCGACTCGCTCGTGTTCCAGGTGGACCTCTGGTCCGCGCGCGGCCCGGTACCGCACAACCTGAGCGAAGTGGGCGACCGCGTTCAGGACATCCGCTATTCCAGCCGTACGCGCTCGGTCACCAACGAAATGCGCAGCTACCGGAAAATGCAACGCCTGCTGCGCCAGGTGCTGGACAATGTCCCCGAAAAGCTGCGAGACGAACTCCTTGCCTGCCGACAGGCTGCCGAGCTGGCAGCATCTCCCCGCAGCAACATCATCCACCTGATCTACCGCGACAAGCCCTACGAACAGCACTTCCGCGACTTCCAGTTCGGGCCCGCCACGATGCGTGAGCACTGGGCCAGCGGTCTGCACGACAGTCGAAATACACTGGCGCATCCGTCATACCTGGACATGCCGGACAATGACTCCGGATTCGTCACACACGACGTGCACCGCGACGAAATCGAACAGACCATGTCCCCATCCAGGACCAAGACCGCAAAATAATCAGGGGGACTCGGACTCTGCGCCGCCCCAGAATCAGGGCGGGCACCGGCCCCGGCTGGCCCAGAACGCCAAGGAAACTGGGCGAGTAATACCTGGCAGCCTCCAGCGCGCCTACACCCTGCAGAGACAGCAGCTGCGCCACCACGGCCTTGACCGAAAAGAAGACCGCCTTTAAGCCCGCCAGCATGAACCCCGTCCAGAACACGCTGCGGGTGGGTAAGTTCATGGTAATTGCCTAGTCAGATACTGAGGTATACAATTCTAGTATGCAAGCACCTCTCATCCCGCCGGAACACACAACGCAGTCCGGCTTCTACAGCAGTGATCCCGGGGATCTCGGGCCCGATCACAACGTCGGCCTTCTCCTGAAACACCTGCACATGCTGCTGCATCGTGTCATGGACCATAAGGCTTGCCCCCTGGGCCTGACGGCCTATCAGTGGCGCCCGCTGCTGCTCATTCACCACAAAGGCATAGACACGCCAGCAGAACTGGCACGCGCGCTCAACATCGACACCGGGGCCGTCACTCGGGCCTTGGACCGACTGGAGGCCAAGGGATTTCTTCAGCGCGAGCGTGCTTGCGACGACCGGCGCGTCGTCAAGATCGTGCTCACCGATGAGGGTCACCGAGTCACTTCGCGCATCCTGCCGCTCATCGCCGACACGCTGAACCTTCATCTGCAAGGCTTCTCTGAAGACGAATTCCGCATGCTCCTCAGCCTGCTCAAACGCATGATTGCCAATGGAGAGCACTATTTCGACGCACAGCCAGGCGACAAAAAATAGCCACTGCTCACTCATATCCATTGACAGGCCTTATATAATTGCCTAGTCAGATACAGTCAACATCAACAATATTCAGTTTTCTGTCAGCATGAAACGTCTGCTCCCCCTGTTGCTCGCTCTCTCGCTCTCGGCATGTGCCCAGATCGATCCTGGCCCATCCGCCGTCCAACCCGTCACGGCCCACTCGCTGGCGCTCGAAGCCCAGGCCCCCATCGCCTGGCCCGACACCCAATGGTGGACGCGCTATCAGGACCCTCAACTCAACGCACTGATTGCACAGGCCCTCAAATCCAGCCCCACCCTACAAGTGGCAACGGCACGGGTCCGCATGGCACAGGCCACCGCGCGGGGCGCCCGCGCTGTCCAATGGCCGCAGGTCAACGCCAATTACCACGTGACGCGTGAGCGGTTGAGCGAAACTTACATCTACCCGCCGCCACTGGGCGGGTCGTTCCAAACCGATACCGGCCTTGGCCTGGAGCTGGATTTCAACCTCGACCTATGGGGCAAGCAACGGTCACTGGCCAAAGCCGCAGGACAGCAAGCCCTGGCAGCACAGGCAGAGGCGCAACAAGCTCGCGCACTCCTGGTATCGGCCGTGTCTCAAAGCTACTTCCAGTTGCAAGACGCGCTGGCACAATCACAGGCCATAGAAACCATTGTGGGCAAACTGCAGAAGGCACTGGACATCACCCGCGACCGCTACCGCAACGGCCTGGGTACCCAGGTCGACGTAGACCAGGCGGATTCTGCGGTTTCAGCGGCACAAGTGCAGCTGGCCCAGGCACGCAACAACGTCAACCTGCTGCAGCATCAGTTGGCTGCCTTGTTGGGGATGGCACCCGAACAGCTGCCCGCCGTGGCCGCACAACACGGGCGCGCCCTGCCGCAAGGCGTACCTGAGCACATGCCCATGGCCTTGCTGGGGCGCCGCGCCGACATCGTCGCGGCTCGCCTGCAGGCCGAGGCAGCGGGTGCTGAGGTTTCCGCTGCAAAAGCGGACTTTCTGCCCAACGTGAACCTTTCCGTGGTGGCCAGCTACCTGTCTCTGGGGATGGACCAGCTGATTCGCAGCAGCAGCCGCAACGATAGTGTGGGCCCCGTCCTGACGCTCCCCATATTCAATGCGGGCGCACTCAACGCAAAGCTTGCTGGCCGCCGAGCCGCCCGCGATGCGGCCATCGCGCAATATAACGAGACGGTCCTGACGGCCCTGCGCGAAGTAGCCGACACCAGCGCCTCCATCCGTTCTTTGCAAGACCAGATCCAGCACCAGGAAGCCAGCCTGAAAGCGATCTCATCGGCCTACGACGTGGCACTCGACCGCTACCGCCAGGGGCTGGGTGACTTCGTCCAGGTCTTGCTCGCACAAAGCGAAGTCTTGAAGCAGACCATTCAGACCACCGATCTGCATGCGCGCGCCTACATTCTGGACGCTCAGCTGGAAACAGCCCTGGGTGGCGGCTACCAAGAGCCGACATCGGGTCAAACCACCCCTAAGACATCACATTAATTCCTTTGCCTCATTGAATCATGACTGAATCCAGTACCGGTACCAAGACCAAGGCCAAGACCAAGACCACTCGCAAGCGTCTGCTGGTGTGGGCCACGATCGTTTTCATTCTGATTGCCGTGCTCTACGGCGTGTGGTGGACGATCTACGCCTCTCATTACGAGTCCACCGACGACGCCTATGTTCACGGCAACCTCGTCCAGGTCAGTGCCCAGATTCCAGGAACGGTCACAGCCATCGACGCCGACGACACTCAGACCATTACTCAAGGGGCCCGCCTGGTCACGCTCGATGGCAGTGACACCGAAATCGCGCTGACACAGGCTGAACAATCTCTGGCACAGACCGTACGCCATACACAGACGCTGTTCGTGCAAAACGACGCTCTGGCAGCTGACGTCGCGGTGGGCGAGGCCAACGTGGAGCAAGCCGACACACAGCTGCACAAGGCTCAGAATGACCTGCAGCGGCGTAACGCCTTGCGCAACACGGGCGGGGTGAGTGGCGAAGAATTGCTGCACGCCCAGATCGCCGTCAAGTCAGCCCAAGCGGGCGTTGCTCAAGCCAAGGCAGCCCTTGCGGCGGCCAAAGCCAAACTCGCGACCAACCAGGCCCTGACGCGCGGCAGTACCGTCGCTAATCACCCGGACGTCCGGCAGGCCGCCGATCGAGTTCGGCAAGCCTGGCTCGCCAACGTGCGCACTCATGTGCTGGCACCTGTCAGCGGCATGGTGGCACAACGCTCGGTTCAACTGGGCCAACGCATCCAGCCGGGTACGCCCCTCATGACCATCGTTCCGCTGCAAAGCCTGTGGGTAGACGCCAACTTCAAGGAAAACCAGCTGGCTGACGTGGAACCAGGCCAAAAGGCCACGCTGGTCTCGGACTTCTACGGCAGCAAGGTGACCTATCACGGCACCGTGGTAGGCATCTCGGCGGGCAGCGGCAGCGCCTTTGCTCTGCTCCCTGCTCAAAATGCCAGCGGCAACTGGATCAAAGTGATCCAACGGGTCCCCGTGCGCATTGCACTGGACCCCGCCGAGCTGAAAAAGCACCCGTTGCGCGTGGGTCTGTCGATGACGGTTGATGTAGACCTGTCCACGACCCCAAAGACGGCTCCCAAAGGCGCACCCACGGCGGCCTCCCACACACCCGTCTACGACCATAGTCCGGCCGAGGTCAACGCCCTCATCCGGCACATCATTCAAGAAAACCTCGCCTCATGAGTCAAGCGTCTGCCTCTGCGCAGGCCTCTGAGAATAGCCACGCCGGCGCGTCGGCAGCAGAGGCTCTGTCCCCGTTGGAAGGCCGGGTACGGACCTTCGGCACGATTGCCCTGTCGGCAGCGGTGTTCATGAACGTGCTCGATTCTTCTATCGCCAACGTCTCGATACCGACCATCGCCGGCGACCTCGGCGTCAGCGCCACGCAAGGCACCTGGGTCATCACCTCCTTCGCGGTCGCCAACGCCATTACAGTCCCTCTGACGGGATGGCTGACGCAACGCTTTGGCCAAGTGCGCCTCTTCGTGCTCGCGGTGCTGCTGTTCGTGGCAACCTCGTGGCTATGCGGCCTGTCTTGGTCGCTGGAGTCGCTGGTGTTCTTTCGCGTCCTTCAGGGAGCGGTCTCGGGCCCCATGATTCCGCTTTCGCAGGCGCTGATGCTGGCGAGCTATCCGCGCGCCAAGGCCGGCATGGCACTTGCGCTTTGGTCCATGACCATTCTGGTAGGGCCCATCGCAGGCCCCGTTCTAGGGGGCTGGATCTCCGACAACTATGCCTGGTCGTGGATTTTCTACATCAACATCCCGGTGGGCATCCTGGCCGGTTGGGCCTCGTGGCAAATCTACAAGACTCGCGACAGCCGTCGCGTCAAGCTCCCCATCGACCGCATGGGCCTGTTCCTGCTCGTCGTATGGGTGGGCTCCCTGCAAGTGATGCTGGATAAAGGCAAGGACCTGGACTGGTTCGGCAGTCCCTTCATCGCCGTGCTGGCCATCGTGGCCGTCATTGCTTTCGTGTATTTCATCATCTGGGAACTGACAGCCAGCCACCCCGTCGTGGACCTGACCCTCTTCGCCGAGCGTAATTTCTCGGCAGGCACGGTGGCTCTTTCCATCGCCTACGGCGTGTTCTTCGGCACCGTCGTACTGTTGCCCTTGTGGTTGCAAAACACCATGGGATACACAGCCACCTGGGCCGGCATCGCGCTGGCTCCGGTAGGGGTACTGGCGATCATCCTCTCGCCCGTCGTGGGCAAGCTCATGACGCGCCTGGACCCCCGGATCATCGCAACCGTGGCGTTCCTGGTCTTTGCGCTCATCAGCTACATGCGCGCACTCTACAACACGCAAGTCGATCTCTTTGCCGTGATGCTGCCTACCTTCATTCAGGGCATCGCCATGGCCACGTTCTTCATCCCGCTGACGGCCATTTCGCTCTCAGGACTGCGTCACGACCGGATTCCGGCTGCAGCGGGTCTCACCAACTTCGTGCGACTGGTCTGCGGGGCGTTCGGTACCTCCATCACTACCACCCTCTGGGACAACCGCGCCACCCTGCACCACAGCCAGCTCACCGAAGTGGCCCGTCCCGGCGAGCCTGCCTTCGATCACATCATGGGGGGCCTCACGCATCTGGGGCTGACTCACCAACAAGGCGCCAAGCTGCTGGACGGGATCATCAATCAGCAGGCCTATACGATGTCGGCTACCGACTTCTTCTACGCCTCGGCCATTCTGTTCCTTGTGCTCATCAGCCTGATCTGGCTGGCGCGCCCCAAAACGGGCTCCGGAGGGCACGCCAGTGCCGCGCACTAGGCATAACGTCGCAGGATAAATTGTGCTATAGTTTCGCTTCTTCGCAATTCCCCGATAGCTCAGTCGGTAGAGCGACGGACTGTTAATCCGCAGGTCCCAGGTTCGAGCCCTGGTCGGGGAGCCAAGAAACACCAGTAGTATCAAGCATTTACCGCCACCTTGTCCGTGGCGGTTTTTGTTTGTGCGCCTGACTGTGCCGTAAATGTGACGTGGTTTGCCCAATGGGCCAGCGTTGCGCCGTCCATGTGCGCGTACTTCTTCACCATTTCCAGCGTCTCCCAGCCGCCCAATTCCTTCAGCACGAAAAGCGGGGTGCCCGCCTGGACATGCCAGCTGGCCCACGTGTGGCGCAGGTCGTGAAAATGGAAGTCGGCCAGCCCCACCCTGTCGCACGCCCGGGCGAACATTTTGGGGTCAACCTGCTTCTGGGGCTTGCCGTTGCGCGTGAATACCCGCTCTATGTGCGTACCGATGCGCCGCCGGATCACGGCGACCGCCTCAGCGTTCAGCGGCACCGCTCTGGCCCGACCAGACTTCGCATGGTCCGCTGTCACCCAGGCCCCTGACCGGGGTAGGTCCACGTCGGCCCACCTGAGCTTGAGGATTTCCCCGGCCCGCATGCCAGTAAGCAAGGCGAACTCCGCGGCGTCCTGAATCCAGGCACGAGAGAACGCGGCCAGCAAGGCCCGAGCCTGCTCATGCGTGGCCCAGCGGACTCTGACCTTTGGCTCGGGCGCCCGGCGCAACTTAGGGCCGCCAGCCAGCCAGCCCCATTCAGCCGCCAAGGACAGCATGCGGCCAATGGTGGACAGGTACCGGTTGCGCGTGGCTGCTGTCACCGGTCTGCGCTTCTGGTGCTTGCGCTCGGCATGGGTGGGCAGCGCGTCCAGTATCTCGTCGGTTGTCAAAGAACAAAGGGTGCGCCCTGCGAACTGCGCCTGCCAGAATGCAACATGTCGCACTTTGGTGGCGTAACTCTTGCGGCCCTCATACACCTGCAGCATCCGCAATGCCGCTTCCTCGAATGTGCGCTCCGGGGCATCGCCCAGCTTGTCCTGACGCCACAGATCGGCCTTCAGCCGGTCGTGGTACTCCTGGGCTTCGCGCCTGTTGCTCGTGCCAGTAGAGCGCCTAATTCTTTGGCCGCCTGGTGCTGCGATATCGAGCCACCAGGTAGCGCCGCGCTGTTTGATCGACATGTTGAATCTCCTGTTGATCGCAGCGCCAGCCGTACAACCTTGTAATGCGGTCTGCTGATTTTTTCAAGGGTCGAGGGCCAGACGCACCATTTGCGGCAGCCCGGAAGCCGGAAGCCGATCTCGTGGCGTCGGGCAAAGACAGTCTGGTACGACAGCCCCAAACGCTGGGCGGCGTCTTTGAGCGTGATAGCTTTTTCGTCAGCCACGGTCGGGCTCCTTCGCTGCACGGGCAGCGTCATACCCACGATCGAAGCCGTCCTCGAACAGCATTCGCGTCTCTATCGTTTCAGGCAAACTTGGTCGGACACCGAAGTAACTGTCTGATGCGGCATTGCACCCAGCCTCTTTCAGAGCCAGCATGTGTTCCATATCCTCCCGATCCTGGGCGCAGAGTTGCGCGGTCTTGCGCCTATCTTTTAGGCTCTGTTGATACTCGCCTTTGAGCTGGTCGGGCCAGTTGTCGGGCCACTTCTGCGCCTGGGCGGCAACGGGAGCGGCGTAGGCACGTTGTATAAGACCGCCCGAAAACACAGGTTCGGCGCTCTGGTCGCCACCATCTCCGTCGATCCAGTCCGTGTGCGGTATCCCTGTCTCACGATCCACGACGCGCCACGCCAGCTGCACCGGCTCCTGCGCTACAGGGGCGCTTGGCAGTTTGGCAGGCGACGAAAACACAATCGCCCAGGCGCGTTCATATGCCTCTCGAACTTCATCCGGCATGCGCCCGTAATGACGTTTGCGAAGCACATTGACCAGATCGAACAACGCACCGAGGATCACCGACGCCTCCGCGCTTGCGCCAGGACGGCTGCCAAAATGCTTCCGGACGCAATCAGCAAACCGCCGGATGTCAGCGGTGCCGATGATAGATGGCAGGCCGCCGTTGCGCGTCACGCCAGCGCATCCTAGTAGATCATCGTCGCTTGGCACCATTGCGAGATCATTCTCGACATGGTCCTGCCGGTCGGCTTTGACTGCAGCGCGTGCGTGGGCCATTACTTGATCCTCTGTGAAGAGCGCTGTCAGTTCTTCTGGGCTTGTCGTCGTTTGCCAATAGCCGCCGTTTTCGTCCAGATAGCCTACGGGTTCTGGAAGCTTGATTTCAGTCTCCGTCGTCATGATCGCTCCCAATAGTGAATAGACGGCGCTCCATGATGTGGCAGCTCGCAGCTACTCTTACAAGTACAAGAGGCCACCCGGCAATCACGAATGGCACAGCGACCAAGTCACTTACGCACACGTCATGCGGCAGATTGCGCAAGGTCAGCGCGACCAGAACGACTATGCCGACTAGCAAGTAAATTACGATCCAGATCATTTTTCCTCTCCCTGTTCCTGTGCGAGCGCAGCTTGTGCCGCAGCCTGCAGCACGTCGTATTCAGCGTTCCCGGCTGCCATCATTTCCACGATTTCGCGCAAGCGCCGGTTGTCTTCCATTGCGGCGTCTGCCACGGCATCAGAGTGCAGCGCCCTGGCTGATGCTTCACGCAGCCGCGCTATCTCTCGGTCTTTGTCGGCCACGAGCGCATCGATAGCTTCGCCAGGATCGTCCACAGTCTCAACTCCAGCACGTTCAAGAGCTGCGGCCCCGGACAGTGAGATGATCTCTTGCAAATCCTTCAGCCGCGCTATCTCCGCTGCCTGGGCGTCCAGGGCGTCGGCTATCTTGTAGTGCAGCGCAAAGTCTTCTTCGGCGCGTAGAGCAATCCATTGAGATCTGTTGCGCAGCTTCTGTGTGTCGATCATTTGATAGGCTCCAGGCAGGCTCACAGAGCTATGACAGCGGTCAAGGCGCCAGCGATAAAACAAGCGACGCCGATGGCAACGACCAGGGCGATTTCGGTTTTGGTCATCATCCCTCCTGCATCTTGGCCACGCCCGACCCATCGCAATCCGGACATGGCTCGCCACCCTCGTCGGGTTGGTAGTAGCTGGGGCCACCGATCCACCCGGTACCGCCGCAGGTCTCGCACGGGCCCGGCGGCAGGATCGCGTGACTGGTGTCATCGGGCTGGGATGTCTCTCTGCGCCGTTGTGCCCGCCTAATGCGGCTGTATGGGTTGCTCATGATTCCATCCTCCTGCCAATTTCAGCGGCTGCGCGAGTGATGGCAAGGCGGGTGGCTGCGTAAGGATCGCGAGCCGCATCCTCGTTGATCCAACCTGTATGGCTCGGGTTGCGGGCGCTTGCTTCTTCCATGGTCGGCAGGATGTTGATTTCCAGCTTCACCGCCAGCCGCAGCGCATCGCCATCGTTTGTGAGTGGGTCCCATGACACCCAGTCACCCTCGCGGTTCACGATGTAGCCAGGGTTTAGCGATTCACCGTCGTCCCACCATTCGAGCGTGATTCCGGCTGCCTTGGCGGCAGACTCAAACAGATCAACGTCAAATACGCGCTTTGGCGTGTGTATGGATGTCATGATTTCCCCTCAGCCTTGGCCAGAGCAGTAGTGCAGGGGGGCAGCGCATCGATCAGGTACTGACCAGCATTCGTGTAGCGCTCCCCTACGGTCATTTCTTGGCCGATTGCGTTCAGCGCTTTCAGGGCCAGCTTCAGCGCCTCGTACAGATCAGGCGCAGCGGCGATCAGGTGGGCGTCCGCCTCGGTGAAGCAGCCCTTGTAGTCTAGGCGACGGGTGTGTACACCGGACTTGCTGCGGTCTTCCCAGAACACCGCGTATCCGGGCTCGTTGAATGTCCCGATCGCTCTGGCGAGCCAGGGCCCCGGCGTGTGCTGTGTGCTCATGACCGCTCCGCTGCAAACATCTTCGCTGCCGCAGCATCAATATCCTGCCGTGCCTGCGCCCCACGCCGGAATGCCTCGGTGGCAATCCGCCGGACCTGAAACCGGAACAGCCGGGACTCGCGCGAATCGTCGGCAGGCCAGGACGCTCCGGACTGCTCAACGATGTCGCGCACAGTGTCGTAGTCCAGTTCGCGGATGTCGATGAAGGTGGTCATGCTCCGATCCCCTTCAGCGCCGCGTTGGCCATGTCGATGACGCCAGCCAACTTGGTGCGCTCGGCCTGCAGGCGCATAGCCTCGGCCTCGATCAGTTCCCGCTTCTCGGTGGCGGTGAACAGCGCCGTGACTTTGATGCGGCGCGACCCGTAGGTGATTTCGACGGACCCGCCGTCATGGCAGCCGTCATTGACGAAACTCTTGATACTGTCGAGCCTTTCGTCGATTGCACGAACGCGCTCGATTGCCTGTTTGATGTCCATGTCACTTCCTCAAATGGTCTATGCGTACCAGAACGGAACTGTTTCTCTGGCTCGCTCAAATTCGTCTGCAACTTCACCGTGGCCGATTTCGCGCAAGAACTGCATCACCGCATCGTCAGCATCGCCATGCGCCATTTCCGGGTCGCCTTTGTTTTGCGCGATATCACGCAGCCGCTCGATGACCTGATCCTTCGTCATGCCGCCATCTCCGCGACAGCGGTCGTTTCTGTGATGCGCCCGCCCTCAACCCAGTGCCCGACGACGCACGGAAAACTTGCGAAATTTGGCAATTTCTTGAACGTCCCAAACACCAGCGCCGTTTCGATCTTCCCGGCTTCGGCCAGCCGGTCCAGACCCGTGATGCAGTCCGCCCGCCCCTGTAGATCCAGGATGTCGAACTGATCCAACGCCACCAACCGCAGGCCCGAGAGCTCGGCCAGGGCCAGCGCGATCTGCGCATCCACGCGCCAGTGCTCCGACCCCGACAGCAGCGCGTAGGGCCGCCCGTAGGCGTGGATCGAAATGTCGTTACCGATGATCTCCACGCGAGGGAAATTGAGCATGCGGCAGATGCCGGCCAGCGCGAGATTCAGGGGCCCGAGGCACTTGCCCAGGACATCGGCAGGGATGCCGCCGGGTGAGAGTGCATCCACCGCTGCCTGCCAGTCCTGCACCTCGCGATGCGCGGCGGCGGCTTTCTCGGTGCGCTCCGTCGCTCGGGCGGCGGCCTGCTGTTCGGCCAGCCGGCTATTGAGGCTGGCGGTGGCCTGCGCCAGCTCGGTTTCGGCTGCACGCAGGAAATCTCGGATGCGGTCTACATCGGTCTGGCTGCCACGCTCCACGGGTTGCTGCAGCCGGGCACTGGCGGCCTTGGCGGCTTCGATGTCGCGCTGGTCGTTCGCCACGGCGCGCTGCATGAGATCGCGGGCCTTGCGGGCCTCGGGCAGTTGCGTGGCAGCCTCGGGATCAGCTTGAGCGTCTAGTTCACCGTACTCAGCCTCATAGACCTCCAACGCACCGACGTGCTCGTCCGGCACACTGACGCCGGATGCGTTCAGAAGCCATGCGACTGCCCGCGCCAGGTCATGCACCAGACCCACACGCGGCCCGGTACCGGCCCGCTGTTCCAGCTGCTGCACCTGTTCATCCCAACGCGCGAGGTCAGCCTGGTCCTGCTGCAACTTGACCGCCAGATCAGCGGCGCGCGCGGCCAGCTTCTCATCGGCGCCGTGCTGCTCTTCGGCCTGCAGCCAAGCTTTCAGCTTCTGCTCGGCCGCGCCCAACTCCGTGTGGCCGTTCGCGATGCGGTGCTGCAGGTTATCCACCAGGACCTGCAGCTTCGTGATGGCCGCTTCATCCACAGGGACCCCGACCGGTGCGGCCCAGGCCTCGGCTTTGACGTGCCCGTAGGTCTCGCCCGTGATGGCTTTCCAACTGGCCGTAGCATCGCGGCGGCACTCTTCGACGCGCTTCGCCATGCCCTGAAACCCAGCGTCGATCATGGGCGTGATGGCCTTGATGAC
Source organism: Castellaniella sp. (assembly GCF_036379515.1). Lineage (GTDB taxonomy): Bacteria > Pseudomonadota > Gammaproteobacteria > Burkholderiales > Burkholderiaceae_B > Castellaniella. The sequence goes on along the minus strand of NZ_DASVGN010000032.1, from coordinate 6,608 downwards.
AGCGTCGGTGAGCTTCCGAGCCCGCATAGCCGCGATGATGTCCTTGGGCTCGCTGCTCGCGCCAGTGATCGCAAACAGCAGGTTGCGGCGCTCATCGGACGTGGACCGGGCAAATGCCGCCGGGTCCAGGCAGTACGGCAGGGCTCGCATCTGCTTGTCCCAGGTGATCTGTGTCAGCCCGTGCACCAATTCCTGTTTGCCGTTCGGGGCCGTGAATGACGCCTGACCGCCGTCCAGCCCTAGCACGACGCTGCCGCGCTTTTCTTCGCCGTGCACCAGCTGGGCCAGGTCCTTTTTCTTGACCACGCGCTCGGGCATGCCCAGCAGGGCGGCGCGGACGGCTTCCCTGATGCTGGACTTGCCGACGCCGTTCTGACCGGCGAATACCGCGACGGACGTGGGCAGGGCGACATCCACGCTTTCGATGCCGACCAGATTGTCGATGGTGATGTGGGTAATCTTCATGCCGCCGCCTTTTCACCAAATTGCAGCTCTGGCTGCGGCTCAATCACGATGTTGACTTCGTCGGCAACAAACTCAGACAGCTGCGCCACCTCTGATCCGGTCGGCTGGATGCTGATGCCGAACGTCATTTCAACCAGATTGCCGTCCTTTGGCTTCAGGCTGAACTTGCCGACGTCCACACCGCCGTAACGGTATTCGAATATCGACAGATCGCAGTTCATGACGACGTTGGTGAACCCAATCGGGCTGATCGACATGTTCTTTACGGCGCCGATATCTGTGTAGAGGACGCTACGCAACCCTTCGTCAAAAAAGTCGAACATCGTGGCTGGGGCAGTGCACAGAAACTTGATGTCCACGGCCAGGATCTTCTCGTCATCCGGGCCTTCTTTGCGGATATTCAGGTGTCGAATTTCCGCACTGCCAGCGTATCGGAACTTGTCCATGGCCTACTCCAGGTCAAGTGCTGCGTTGCTGCGGCGCGCGGCGGGCTTGGGTGCCGGTGCCGGGGCCGGGTTCTCTGAAAATGGGTTGTCGTCCTCATCCACGACGCCATCGATTTCGTCACGGCGGTGCTGGTAGACGCGGTTGAGCTCGGGCTGGCGCGCGGGGTCGCAGTCCTGGATGCCGTCGGCGGCCAGGGAAAGCACGTCTTGGTCCTTGGCGGCTTTGATGCTGGCCAGGACCTTGTCGGCGTCGAGGTAGGCGGGGGCAGCCTCTTTCGCTGGCGTGTGGGCCCCCTTGTGTTGACCAACCGGTGCGGCGGCTGCGGTATCGGCAGGCGTGACGTCTGATGCGGCGCTCTGATCGTCGCCGTCGCCTTCGTCGTCGCCGTCGTCCATCGGCGTGATGTAGTCGCCATCCAGAACGTTATCCAGCGCCTGTGAGCGGCCAACGCTGCTCAGCTCATCCAGGGCAGCTGCTGATGCCATTTCGATCGACACCGGCAGATACTTCACCAGGCGGCGAAGCACGGTCTTGCGGCCCATCTCCGCGTAGTGCTGGTCCCACACGGTGGCTCGCTTGTCGCGGGCGAACTTGTAGTTCTGGCTGTTGTCGCGGATTTCGTTGATCTGCTCGGCGCTCATGACCTCAAAGGCGTGGCCACCGCCCACCAGCTTGGCCACCGCGTAGAACGCGATCACAGGACCGCGCGCGCCCATGGTGGGTTTGTGCACCAGCGTTTCGTCCAGACCGTAGCTGTAGGCAAATTCGTCGTGCTCGCAGACCTCGTGCGCCGCGATGCTCACGATCTGCCCGGACCGGCGGGCAAGATCGATCAGCCCCTTGTAGCCCAGCACAATCTGAACCTCAGTCACGCCCTTCTTGCGATTCTCGAAGGGGATCAAGTAGGCGTGGCCAAGAGGCGTATTCGGTTCCAGCCCCAGCTGCGAGCAATGCACCACGGCGCCCATGAGAGATTCGACGCTGCAGTTCATGAGTTTCGGCGTGGTGCGCAGAGCGCCCAGGGCGATCTTGAGCATGCGATCAGGATTGACGTGCTTAGGGAGCACTGCCATCAGCGTGCCCTTCTGGCTCTCGAAAAACTTCTTCACATTGCCGATACCGGCGTCACGAGCGACCATCTTCGAGGTGCGCTTGAGCTCGACAATCGAGGTTGCGGGATTTGCAGCCATGGGAAATCTCCTGTCAGTAAATATCAACGTCGGTCAGCGCCCAACGGGGCAGCGACACGGTTTCAACGGCAGTCGAATACCCAGGCCACTGGCCGGATTTCAGACACTGCGCATAGGTTTCGAGGTTGCGGTGGTATTCGGCCCTGCCCTGCTCCATGGCGTCGTCGTCGAGCATCGTGACGCTCGCCGCATAGGGGTATTCGGTCTCAACCGCGAGAAAAAGGAAGGCAAGCACGTCCACGAACGCAGCTTTGGCGAATCCGTCTGAGTAGTACGCGGCCTGTACGTGGTAGCGCATGCGGGCGACCTGGCGGGCAAACTCGTGCGGGGTGGCGTTGCTGTACGTCTTCACGTCCACGAGGATTGCGCGGGCGGGTCCAGCGTCATGCACCCAGTCGGGACGACAGCGGCACAGGATGCCCGTCGTGGGGTCTTGCCAATACGCGGATACTTCGGGGCCCCCATGGTCGAGCGCTTCCCGGACATCTGGAAGACGATGCACAGATTCAGCCTGACGCATTGCTGTTTCACGCTGGTCCGGCTTGATGGCCGTGACGCCTGGCGGCAAGCTGGCCACAAATTCCTTCCAGGCCTTCGTGGCGCGCGAAACGTCCGGGCCCACCGCATAACGTTTGTCGAACTCTGCAGGCTCCAGGATCGCGCAATGGGCAAGGTGCCCGACCAGGCGCGCCGTGGTTTCGTCGTCCTCGCGGGGTGGGCGGGCCGGGTCCAGATACTCGGCGTAGTAGTGCGCTGGGCTTCGCTCGATCAGGTCCAGCCCGGTCTTGCTGATGGCTGTGGTGTCAGCGTGGTAGGCGTCGATGTCCAGGTCCGGGTACAGGCCGGGTGATCGGGCGATCGGTTCGGCGAGTGCGTTCATACTGGTTCCTCGCAATAGCGATCTTCGGCCTCTTGCGCCGCAATAATCTCTTGCTCGACGGCGCGCGTGTCCACGTCAGTCATCTTGCGGGCAAGCCACGGTGCGGGCCGGCCGCGAGAATCCAGCACCTCGAAGTCGATCTCTGTGTAGCCGTAGCAGTCGCGGTCGCTATCTGCCATCGAGCCCATGGGGCGCTGGCTGATGAAGTGAGTCACGTCGACCTGGCACGGGATGCCGCAAATGTGGGTGTCGAGAATCATTGCTGCACCTCGTACCCGGCCATAGCTGCGGTCTCTGCGAACGAGTCGAAGATCTGCGGGAACGCCGCCTCGAGCCCTACACGGCTATCGTGGTCAGGTGCTGCGAGCCATGCGGCCGCAAGAGCTTGATCAAAGCTGTTGCCGATACGCGCCATGAGCTGCACGCCTGCTTTCATTTCGGAGGCCATCAGATCACCCCGAAGAAGATCAGTCCGAACCCGATAAGTGCGAGCACTGCCACCAGGTCATAGCGGTCCACGCGCATCGATGCTGGCGTGTGGATGGCCGGGAAGATTTCTATCGGGGCCGCCGGGTCGCGCAGGCAACCGACCGTGACGCGTGATTCACCCTGGGGACGCAGAGCCGGAGCTTTGTCGTGCGCTGGTGCTTGCCAGCGTGCGGCGCGACGACGCGCTTGCAGATAACGTGCGTTGATGATTCCGTGCTTGCCCATCTGTGTCTCCCGCGTCTGTTGTGACGATGGGAGAATGATACCTATAGGTAATTTTAATGTCAATACCTACAGGTAATTCAAGAACACAAAATTATTTTTATCGGTTCGAAAAAGTTGATAGCTAGTCCGAGCCTCCAGGCTGTCGTATTATTTAGTCACACGGAAGGGAGAGACTATGCGTGGTCTTCTAGTACTGCTCGGGTTCGTCTCGATGCTCGCGCTTGGTTTGGCGCAAGTTGCTGTAGGCGCCATGGGGTTGGAGCTGTGGATCGGGAGGTGGGCTTGGGTGGTGGTCGTCGTGTGCTTGACGTTCCGGTTTCTACTGCCGTTGACGATTGCCTCGTACTTCGGTGCGACAGTCACTTTTGGGTGGTCATGGTACTGGGCGCTTTTGTTCGCAGTCCCTGGCTTAGCCTTAGCGATCCCCAGCATGGTTGCAGCAATAATGAGCGACATCATGAATCACTTGAGGCTGGGATCGACACAGCGCGCAGCGCGCACGCCTGTCACCGCTGCGCCGGACAAAAAAGCAGGTCTTTACGGCATTGGCGGGTGGCTAACGGTGCTCATTGCGCTCTTCATACTAAGGGCGCTCGGGGCGCTGGGCAGCACATACGCTGATCTTCAGTCTGCGTCTCAGATGCTATCAGCCGCATACGCGGAATATTGGCCAACGTTCGTCGCCATGGTCTGGTCGACCACGTGGCTGGCAGCGATCATGAGTTTCGTGGCCGGGTGGCGCCTGTTGCGTCAGCGCGACTCGAGTGTGCCTCGATTCGCGATACTGGTCTTGTGGGTATCCGGTCCGGCGGCGAGTCTGGCCGCAGACGCCGAACTCTATTGGTTGATATGGCCGGCCACGGACGCACTGTCGATTGGTAATCTCTTCGGGTCACTCATCGGCGCTGTAGTTTTCGCATCGGTCTGGACCCTTTACTTGAAACAGTCGTGGCGCGTGCGGAACACATACGGACGCGCGTTGGGCGCTGGGGTGCTCAGGCGACGCTGAATCAGCTCCAGAAGGCGCGGCCTAACCCTTCCGTAGCGTCCACCAAGCCAGCACCTTGCCGCACACCACAATGTCTTGCTCGGCCATGTGGCGCAGGTCGTACCGTTCTTCGTCCGGGTATTCAGCCGTGTTGTCGCTGCGGATGATGAGCGTGCCGTTCGACAGGATCATGGCCTTCTTCAGGATGAAGCGCCCGGCCACGTCCAGCACATAGACACCTGCAGCGTCGATGGTGTGGCACTCCACATCCACGAACACCAGGTCCTTGTCCTGGATTGTGGGTGCCATGCTGTTGCCGTTGCCCGTCAGAATCTTGATCTTTGTCGGGTTCGTGCTGCCGACGTGCTGACGCACCCATTGCTCCAGAACATCCAGATACTGAACTATCTGAACGGGCTCAGAAATCGTGGCACCGCGTCCCATGGATGGACGCGGTGAAAGATGCTCCAAGCGCACGTAACCTACTGGTGGTCGCGTTGTAGCCGCTCGAACAATCGCGGCGCCTGTTGATTCGTCCATCCATCCGGGAAACGCCCGGTTCAGTGCGTCCACAGAGTCCTCCCCAATACGCTTGTACCCATCCTTTGTGGGCGGGTACAGCATTCTCGAAACGTAGCTCGGGTCTTTACCGATTGCCTCAGCAATCTGACGTATCGCACCGCGTCCAAGTTTCTCGCGCAAGGCTTGGAGTGCCACTCGTCGCTCGTCATATTTATCCATAGCAAGATTTCAGCAATTAGTTACCTACAAGTAAATGTCCTATGGGTATTGACTGATACGTTACCTATAGGTAAGATTCATGCATGGAACGCCTACGTCGATACCTCAATAGCCTCAGTCGCGCAGATCAGGACGACTACGCGCGCCGCTGCCATACCACCGTCGGATATCTGCGCAAGGCGCTCTCGACGAAACCGAGCCTCGACGGTGCGCTTGCGCGGGCGCTTGATGAAGAGTCAAGCGGATTCGTTCGGCGCGAAGAACTGCGCCCTGACATCTGGCCGGAACTCATCGAGGCTGAGCATGCGTGAAATCTTCACCCTACCCGCTGGCACGATCTGCAAGCGCAACGGAATTCCCTTCGCGCTGGTCGAGGAAACCAAAATTTCGACCCATCCCGGAAACATCGAAATGATCCGGAAGGGGTTCGTGCCGATGGTAGATGAGCGTGGCTCGACTACAGGTTCTTGTTCAGCCAATCCACGCAGTTCTGCGGCAGATTCAGGGACGCCCAAGCCGAGCCTACCGGAATGACCAGCAGCACATCGTTTCCATCCAGAGCAGAGTGCAGAGAGTCGCGCACCTGCGCAGCAGTCAGAGGCGTCTTGATGATGTACGTGGAATCCAAGCAATGCCACCAGCCCGGATACAGGCGCTCGATAAGCGCCTTGAGTGCTTCGTACCGCTGTCCGAGTTTATGCAAGTCGTATCCGATCAGATATGCAGCCATGCCTGTCTCCTCTCCCAAAGGGTTGTTGTGTGAGAACTCCAATCATAAGGGGGAGGAGCCGGGCGCCAATGCACCCGAGCGGGACAAGAAGGTTCCGATCGGGCCGCTGGATGTGTGAGGTGATTTCCATGAACCCATCATCACCTGACGCGCCCGAAAGCACCCGCAAGATCGGTGCACAGATTCAGGCGGTCATCTTGCAGCGTCTTGCAGACGTGACGCAGGAGCATGCAGCCGCTTGCATGGGTGTGTCACCCAGTACGGTCAGCCGGGCCGTGACAGACGACCTGGAGCGCATCTGCCAGATCCTGGCCGTGATAGGCCTGCAAGTGTCAGCGACGGATTCCATGGTGGTCGAGCCAGAAGAAATGCGGGCCTTAAAGCGCATGGCGCTCAAGTATCTGCAGGCCGACCTGGCGCAAGACGATCATGGAGCCGCTCATGGCTGAATCC
>NZ_DASVGN010000031.1:0-231664 GCF_036379515.1 Castellaniella sp. | reverse complement strand
CATCCACAGCTGAGCAGCGGGTATCTGGACGTTTGCTTGATGGTCGCCCGCCCAATCCAGCGAATTCAGGCCAGCCAATACCGTCACCACAGGAGTTGCGTCAGCACCCTGCATCCAGATCTGCAGGTTCAGCTCACCCTGACGCCAAGCTGCGGGAATCGCCGGGACCCAGGCGCGCCAGGCAGCCGGATGAATGCTGGAGACGTCGAGCCATGCCCGGGCTCCCTCAGGCCAGCGCTCTTGCAGAAACGCATCGAGATCGGGCGCCACCGCGCGCAACTGCAAACGCGCCCCCGCCGCAGACGGCGCATTGGCCGACACCTGAAGTTGCACGCCGCGCTGTGGCGAATACGTCCAGACGGCCCGAACCCGGTCAAGGACCAAGGGTGGTGCGGCCTGCAGGTGATCGACCCAACGCAACGTCACGTCATGGAAAGCGATGACCGGCTGCGTCATCGCCCACCGCAGCCAGTCGGGTAGCTCAGTGGGCTCCCGTCCCCAGGCAAAAAGTGCTCCCAAGACGCTGACACGGCCATCATCCAGCCGCTCGGCCGTCATGGTCATGCCGCTGATCTCCAGGCGTAACAGGCCTCGATGACCTGGCAACAGCGCTTTCCAGTTCAGGCGTGCCTGAACGTCCGGGACCTGCAGCAGGATCTGCCCATGGTCGTTTTGCAGCACCAGATCATGCACGCGCACACCCGGGTCCCAGCCCGCCCAGTCAGCCGACAGGGCTCCCATCGTGACGTGGGTTCCCAGGGACCGGGAGAGCTGTTGCTCGATCTGAGGACGCCAGTGATCGACTTGCGGCAGGACGACATAGCGCAGCGCCAGCAGTGCAAGCCCAAAAATGAAATACAGGGTCACCGCCGCTGCAAGCAAGCGCCGTGCCCAGAGCAAACCGTGACTGGAATTCAATTGGCGCATGCCGTTGTTTGAAGTATGTTAGAACCCCTTGCGAGTTGGGTCAGGAAGCCCCATCGGGTTTCTGCTGCGCCGGCCCGCCCACAAATCACGGGCAGATCTCATGTCAGACGCCATTATATTAAAGCCTGCCCTGCAATGGTCCGGGGCGTTGCGCCGCCATTTGACGGCCCACCCCGACCATGGGGCCAGACTGGCGCGCGACGCGAAGCAGCCCGTCACGCGCAAGACCCTGCAGGACTGGTGGCAAGAGCTGACAGGCGACACGGGGGGCCAGCCCCTTGCGAAAGAAACGTTGCAGGCTGCCCTGCGGCACTTGAGAGCGCGCGTTTTTACAACGCTCATGGTGCGCGACATCAACGGTGCCGCACCCTTGCATGAGGTTGTAATCGCGATGTCCCTGCTGGCGGACCTGGCGGTGGGGCAAGCCTACGCCTGCGCCCTGCACACCCTGGCCGATACGCACGGCCTGCCGCGCCACCCGGTGACCGGCGCGCCGCAAGACTTGCTCATCCTGGGGATGGGAAAACTCGGCGGACGTGAGTTGAACGTGTCCTCGGACATCGATCTGATCGTGCTCTATGACGAAGAAGGTGAGACCGACGGCCGCCGCCGCATCAGCCACCACGAGTTCTACGGCAAGGTCTGTCGCCTCATGACCACCCTGCTCTCGGAGCTCGATGCCAACGGCTACGTATTTCGCACCGACCTTCGACTACGCCCGGACGGTGACAGCGGCCCGCTCGCGTGGAGCCTGGCGGCGTTGGAAAACTACCTGGTCGCTCAAGGGCGCGAATGGGAACGTTACGCCTGGCTCAAGGCGCGCCTCATCAACTGCCCCCTGTTCGACGACATCACCTTCGAAGCCCAGGCACGCGAACTCGAAGCATTGCGCGCTCCCTTTGTTTACCGCAAATATTTCGACTTCGACGCCCTGGCCTCGCTACGCGGCCTGCGCGAGCGTATCCGCACCGACTGGCAGCGCCGCGCGCGTGCCCGCAGCGGAGTCGATACCCGCCAGAACATCAAGCTGGGAGAGGGTGGCATCCGCGAAATCGAATTCGTGGTGCAACTCAATCAGCTGATCCGTGGCGGACGCCAACCCTCTTTGCAGCAGCGCAACCTGCTGTCTGCGTTGCACCGACAACGACGCGCCAAGATCCTTGAAAGCAAGCAGGCGGACGCACTGGAGGCAGCCTACGTATTCCTGCGTCGCGTCGAACACCGCCTTCAATACCGCGAGGATGAACAGACCCACCTGCTGCCAAACACTCCGGAAGACACCGAGGCGCTCGCACAGACGATGGGTTTTACGAGCGCGGCAGCCTTCCAGGCCGAACTCGATCAGCACAGAGCGCTGGTCTCCGACTGCTTTCACAATGCTTTCCGCATTGCCGGCATGGGGGACGACGACCCGGGCGCCCCACAGACCGCCACGCCTACGCCTCCAGCCACCTTATCCGATCGGTTGGCCACCGACATGCAAGAGCGCGTGGACACACTTCTCGAGAGCCACCGCATCGGCAGCTTGCCCCTTACCAGCCAAAAACGCGTGGCGGCACTCATGCCCCCGCTGGTGAACGAGGCCGCACGCACCCTTGCACCCGTCGAAACCCTGCAACGGTTGCTCAATCTGGTCGAGCACATCGCACAGCGCAGCGCCTACCTGGCACTCATGGCCGAATACCCGGAAACTCTGGCTCGCATCACGCGCATCGTAAGCGCAAGCCCCTGGGCCTCCCAATACCTCACACGCTACCCTTTGCTGCTCGACAGCCTCATCGAATGGCACAGCCTGATGCAGGCTCCGGACTTCCCTGCCATTGCCGAACAGCTGCGCAACGATCTGGACGCCTGCGTCCTGCCCGACGGGCAGCCCGACGTCGAGCAGCAGATGAACCTCATGCGTGACCTGCAGCACCAGGTTACCTTTCAACTGCTCGCGCAAGACCTGGAAAACGTCCTGAGCATAGAACGCCTGGCCGACTATCTTTCCGCGCTGGCCGACCTGCTGCTGAGCGAAACCATCCACCGAGTCTGGCCTCAGGTTCTGCCGCGCGCGCTGCGCACAAGCCCGGGCACACCGCACTTTGCGATCATCGCGTACGGCAAGCTGGGCGGCAAAGAACTGGGCTATGCGTCGGATCTGGACCTGGTCTTTCTGTACGACGACCCCGACCAAGAAGCCAGCGAACGCTACGCCAAGCTGGGACGACGTATGGCGTCATGGCTGGCGACGCTGACCTCATCGGGCCGCATGTACGAAATCGACCTGCGGCTGAGGCCAGACGGCGATGCAGGCCTGCTGGCCGTCCCGGTTTCAGCCTTCGAGCATTACCAGCTGAACCAGGCCTGGCCCTGGGAGCATCAGGCGCTGACACGCGCGCGGTTCGTTGCGGGCGACACCGCCATCGGCAAGCGTTTCGACGCCATCCGCGAGCATATTCTGCTGCTGCCGCGTGACGTCGATGCCCTACGCGCCGAAGTGCTCTCCATGCGGGCGAAGATCTCGCAGGGCCACCCGAACCGTAGCGCAGACTTCGACCTCAAGCACGACCGGGGCGGCATGGTGGACATTGAATTCATCACCCAATTCCTGGTGCTCACGCAGTCCATCCATCATCCTGAGCTGTTGAACAACCTGGGCAACATCGCCCTGCTGGGTCTGGCTGCGCGAGCAGGCCTGATCCCCGAAGATCTGGCCACGCAGGCAGCCGATGCGTACCGGGTGCTGCGGCGCCGCCAACATGCACTACGCCTGCAAGGCGCCGAGAAGGCGCGCGTGCCACAGTCCGAATTGCAGCCCGAACGCACTGCGGTACACGCACTCTGGCGGCACGTACTAGGTGCAGATTAGATCGGCACCCGCACGACCGCGCCAGCCCCTGCGCTCCGCAGGGCTTACTGCAGCGTCCGTTCAAACACGAACTTCTCGCCGTCCCAGTCGACCGGGATCACGTCACGCGGGCCAAACTTGCCTTCCAGAATCAGCCGCGCCACAGGGTTTTCGACATATTGCTGGATAGCGCGCTTGAGCGGCCGGGCTCCAAACACTGGGTCGTAACCTACGCGAGCCAGTTCCTTCACAGCGGCGTCGGTGACTTCCAAACGCATCTCTTGCTGAGCCACCCTTTCGGCCAGGCGCTTGAGTTGAATCCGTGCAATCGGCTCGATGTGCGAAGCATCCAGGCCGTGGAAGACCACGATTTCATCGATCCGGTTCAGGAACTCGGGCCGGAAGGCCGTCTTCAGTTCGTCGCGGATCACCTCCTTGACAACCTCGTACGGCTGGTCGGCCATATCCTGAATGTGCTGCGAACCAATATTCGACGTCATGATGATGACGGTGTTGCGGAAATCCACCGTACGGCCCTGACCATCGGTCAGCCGTCCATCGTCGAGCACCTGCAGCAGCACGTTGAACACGTCGGGATGAGCCTTCTCGACCTCGTCGAGGAGAATCACACTATAGGGCTTGCGACGTACCGCTTCGGTAAGATAGCCGCCCTCTTCGTAGCCCACGTAGCCCGGAGGCGCACCGATCAGCCGTGCCACCGAATGCTTTTCCATGAATTCGCTCATGTCGATCCGCACCAGATGATTGTCCGAGTCGAACAGAAATTGCGCCAGCGCCTTGGTGAGTTCCGTCTTGCCCACACCAGTCGGTCCAAGAAACAGGAACGAACCATAGGGTCGATTCGGATCGGCCAAACCGGCCCGTGAACGACGGATGGCTTCCGCCACGAGCCGCACGGCCTCTTCCTGGCCCACGACGCGCTCATGCAGCATGGACTCCATGCCCAGCAACTTGGCACGCTCGCCCTGCATCATGCGCGAGACCGGGATACCCGTGGCCCGGGAGACGACCTCGGCGATCTCTTCAGCCCCAACCTGGGTCCGGAGCAGACGCGGTTTTTCGCCATCTTTCGAGGCTGATTCTGCCGCCTTCAGGCGTGATTCAAGCTCAGGCAGGCGCCCATACTGCAACTCGGCCAGCTTGTCATACTGGCCCTTGCGCTGCAGATCCGCCATTTCGGCCCGCACGCGGTCGATTTCTTCTTTGACGGCCTGCGACCCCTGAACAGCCGCTTTTTCGGCCTTCCAGACCTCTTCGTAGTCGTTGTACTCCCGCTGCAACGAAGCCAGCTCGTCTTCGATGGCCTTCAACCGGCGCTCGGAGGCTTCATCGGTGTCCTTGCGCACCGCCTCGCGCTCGATCTTGAGCTGAATGATGCGGCGATCGAGCTTGTCCATGACCTCGGGCTTGGAATCGATCTCCATGCGGATGCGGGCCGCCGCCTCGTCGATGAGGTCGATGGCCTTGTCAGGCAAAAAACGGTCCGTAATGTAGCGATGCGAGAGCTCGGCCGCCGCCACGATGGCGGGGTCGGTGATCTGCACGCCATGGTGCAGCTCATAGCGCTCTTGCAAGCCGCGCAGGATGGCAATGGTGGACTCCACGTCGGGCTCATCGATCATGACCTTCTGGAACCGGCGTTCCAGAGCGGCATCTTTTTCGATGTACTGCCGGTATTCGTCCAGCGTCGTGGCACCCACACAATGCAATTCACCCCGCGAAAGCGCCGGCTTGAGCATGTTGCCAGCGTCCATGGCGCCTTCGGCCTTGCCGGCACCCACCATCGTATGCAGTTCGTCGATGAAGACGATGGTGCGCCCCGAATCCTGCGACAGCTCTTTGAGAACGGCCTTCAGACGCTCCTCGAATTCGCCGCGATACTTCGCCCCGGCCAAAAGCCCGGCCAGGTCCAGGGACAGCACTCGCTTGCCCTTGAGGGTCTCGGGGACCTCGCCGTTCACGATGCGCTGCGCCAGGCCTTCGACGATGGCCGTCTTGCCTACGCCAGGCTCGCCAATGAGCACTGGGTTGTTCTTGGTGCGTCGCTGCAGAATCTGGATGGTGCGACGAATCTCATCGTCGCGACCAATGACGGGATCAAGCTTGCCTTCGCGAGCCCTGGCCGTCAGGTCCAGCGTGTACTTCTTGAGTGCCTGCCGATTGTCTTCGTCGTCGGCGCTATTCACCGAACCGCCTCCGCGCACGGACTCGATCGCTGCTTCCAGGGCCTTGCGTTGCAGACCGGCATCCCGCAAGGCGCGACCCGCCTCGCCCTTGTCGTCCGCCATCGCCAGCAGATACAGCTCGCTGGCGATGAAATCATCGCCGCGTTGCCCGGCTTCTTTGTCAGTACGCGCCAGCGCCGCCTGCAGGTCGCGGCCGACCTGGACGTTGCCCTCGGAGCCTTCGACCGTCGGCAGCGCCTTCAGGAGCCGATCCAGCTCGGTCTGCAGACGCGGCACGGCCACCCCCGCCTGAGCCAGCAAGCTGGCCGTGCCGCTGTCGTGATCTGCCAGCAAAGCGCTCAGCAGGTGCACATTTTCAATGTAGGGATGATCGTGGCGCACCGCGAGGCTCTGGGCATCGGCGAGCGCTTGTTGGAATTTCGTCGTCAGTTTGTCTAAACGCATGGTGAGTGTTCCCAAAAAGGGCGGGGGCTCACGCCCCAATGCCCCATAGATGCGGTCGACTCGCCGCTTTTTCAAGGACTTGCAGGTACAAACGTTGCAGCGGCGACTCACCTATAAGCTTATATCTGGTCATGCCCCTAATGGCAGATCTACAATTCGTACAGTTATGTCAAAAGGCCGCATGCTGCGGCCTGAATTCCAGGATCAGGCCTGCCTGCCATGTGTCAGCTACTGGGCATGAATTGCGCGACGCCCACGGATATCACCTTCTCCTTTACGGGGTTTGCGGCCCGTGGAGGCGGCACCGATCATCACGCCGACGGCTTCGGTATCGCCTTCTACGAGAACCGCGGCTCGCGATGCTTTCTGGACAACGCACCCTGCTGCCGTTCGCCTGTCGCCGAGCTCATCAAGCACTACCCCATCAAGTCGCGCAACGTCATTGCCCACATCCGCAAGGCCACACAGGGGGCACTCGAGCTCGAGAATTGCCACCCCTTCGTGCGGGAGCACTGGGGGCGCCACTGGCTGTTCGCCCACAACGGCGACCTGAAGGACTTTGACCCGGCGCTGCGCGGCGACTACCTGCCCATGGGCCAAACTGACAGCGAACGCGCCTTCTGCTTCATGATGGAAGGCCTGCGCATGCGCTTCGGCATGGCCGAACCCGACGACGCCAGGCTGTTTGAAGCGGTTGCCGACATGACCCAGGAACTGACACGCTACGGCGTATTCAACTTTCTGCTCTCCAACGGCCGCTGCCTGATGGCGCATTGCTCGACGCAACTGCACTACATCACGCGTGCTTGGCCATTTCACGCGGCGCACCTGATCGATGCCGACATGACGGTCGACTTTGCCCGAACGCACGCTGAAGGCGATCGCGTCTCGGTCATCACGACGCGCCCGCTCACCGACAATGAAACCTGGACGCGCTTCCAGCCCGGTGAACTCATGCTGTTTGCCGACGGCGAACCGCGCCTGCGACAGCGCATCGACATCCCGGAAGACATACAGCGCGCCAACTGGCAAAATCTGGCCTGTGCCTGAATTCCTGCTCCTTCACAATCATGTCTGACGCAACTGACGCAAACGACGACCCTCGTCCGGAAGAACCCATAGAGCCCGACCTCAATGAATGCTGCGGCAACGGCTGCACGCCGTGCGTCTTCGACACCTACGCCGAAGAACGGCGCCGCTGGCAGACGGCCGTCAAAGCCTGGTCGGAACGTCATCCGGAACAGGCCACTACCGAAGAAACGACGCATACCTGAGGTGGCACACTGCCGACGACCAAGCAGACACCCCCATCCAGCGTAGGGTTCTACCCCTGACCAGTGTTTGCAGGCCCCTATAATCGCTTCACTTTTGACCTTATCAGGATGATGCACCGTGGCCTCTGACGCTATTCCCATGTTCGCCGAAAACACCTACCCACTGGATGCCCGCGGCATTGCCAAGCGTTTTCGCCACGCGGCAATCTTCGGGGCGCTGTCGGCCTTGCAGCCTGGCGAGACCATGCGCTTCTGCAACGACCACGACCCTCTGCCGTTGCTGCAGCAGCTCAAGGATCACTTCGGCGAAAACATCGAATTCGAATACCTTGCCCGCAACCCGGGGGAAATCGTGATCGACTTTCATATCGTCGCGTGACGACACTTCCCGACCTCACCCTGGACGTACGGGGCCTACCCGCACCAGAACCGCTGGAACAGTGCCTGGATGCACTGGCCGATCTGCCTGCTGGCCAGCGGCTGCAACTGTGGGTGGATCGGGAACCCTTTCCGCTCTATGTCATCCTTGCCCGTGAAGGCTTCGAACACGCCTGTACATTTGAAGGCCCCCACTACCGCGTGACGATCTGGCGCAACTGAGCCATGCAGCGCGCCCTGGATTTCGACAAGACACCGCCTCTGGCGGTGCCGCTTCCGTTCTTCCTGAACGTGCCTCTGTTCGCCCTGCTGGCTGGCGCGCTGGCCAGCTGGATGGGACCTGAAATCTTCGCCTCGCGCTGGTCACCCGCAAGTCTCGCGCTCACTCATCTCTGGACGCTGGGCATTCTGGGCAGCGCCATGCTGGGTGCATTGCTGCAGATCCTGACAGTCGCGTGCAACGTACGCGCGACCCCCACCCGACCGATCGCCCATAGCGTCCACGCTGCGCTCACAGCCGGTACCTTATTGCTGGCGGCAGGATTCCTGTGGCAATGGTCACGCGGCTGGAAGGCCGCCGTTCTGCTACTGGCGATCGCCTTCGGCACTTACTTGGTGGCGTTGGCCCACGCCCTGTGGGCACAACGGCAGTCCGTCTATGCAGGAGCGCGCGAGATCCTGGTGCCAGTCCGAGGCGCGCTGCTCGCATTGGCGCTCACGGCAGTGATTGGACTGACTCTGGCAAGTCTACGAAGCCAAGGGGTCCCCGCGCCTGCGCGCTGGGTCGACGGCCATGCCCTGTGGGGGTTGCTAGGTTGGGGCGGGCTATTGCTCATGGGCATGTCCTTTCAACTGCTGCCCATCTTCCAGGTGACAGAACTCTATCCCGCCTGGCTCACGCGCTTCGCGCCATGGGGGATCGTCGTTCTACTGGTCGCATGGAGCGCGGCCGCCATCCTGAAGCCTGCGGGCGCGCACCTTGGACACGTGGCAGCCGTGACGCTGCTCGCCATGGTGTATCTCATCTGGGCCGCCGTAACCTGGCAACGCCTGCATACCCGCAAACGTCCGACGCCAGAGTCCACCACTCTTTTCTGGTACGCCAGCCTGGCCAGCCTCGTCTGCTGCGGTGTGTTGGGAATGATGGCCGAAGGACCTTCAACCCAGCCAGCCTACACGGCAGGGATACTCTTCGTCGTAGGTGTACTGGGGTCGGCCGTCAACGGCATGCTCTACAAGATCATCCCTTTTCTCTTGTGGACGCACGCCCAAGCAGCCATCGTGCTGCCACCAGGCCAGATGGCGCTGGGCCGGCGCATCGCCAAGGCCTTGCCCAAAATGGCAGACTACATTCCCGAACGGCACGCCCGCATGCAATGGGGCGCGCACGTGCTGGTCGTGTTGACCTGGGCCTTGGCCGCGCTGGGAGTCAATCTCGCCACTTGGCTGGCCGGCCCCTGCCTGCTGATGTCGGCAGCCGGGCTCACCTGGAACCTGGCGCAAGCGCTGCGCCAATACCGACGGGCATTGCATAGGCTTGCCGCCGTACTTCCCAAGTAATCAACCGCTCGGTGCCAATTCTGGATTTCGTGGCTGATCGGCTGCCCGGAGCCATTCGCGTATCATGAGGCAGGAAAGCCCCGACTCCCGTGGTCTTCTACTGACCCTCCTGGATGTTCCTGTCCCTGATCGTGCTCATTCCTTTCGCGGGCAGCCTGTGCGCAGCGCTGCTGCCCGCGCACGCGCGCCGCTCAGGCGCCTGGCTGGCCGGCTTTTCGGCTCTGACAAGCCTTGCACTCACCGGCCTGCTTACCCCTGAAGTCGCTCACCAAGGCGTGATCAAGCACGCCGTTTCCTGGATTCCAACCCAAGGGGTGGAACTGACCCTGCGCATGGACGGGTACGCCTGGCTGTTTGCGCTATTGATCACCCTCATGGGCGCACTGATCTCGCTATACGCCCACTACTACCTTTCCGAGAAAGACCCAGCACCGCGATTCTTTGCCTTTCTGCAAGCCTTCATGGGCGCCATGCTGGGGGTCGTTCTGTCGGGCAACCTCATCCAGCTCCTGGTGTTCTGGGAACTCACCAGCCTGACTTCTTTCATGCTCATCGCCTACTGGCACCACCGCAGCGAGGCCCGACGCGGCGCGCGCATGGCGCTGCTGGTGACAGGTGCGGGCGGCTTCTGCCTGCTGGCCAGCATGCTCATCATCGGCCACATCGTGGGCAGTTACGACCTGGATGCCGTACTGGCAGCCGCTCCCGCGATCCGCAGTCATCGCTGGTATCCGATTTTGCTCGTCCTCCTGGCACTGGCAGCACTCACCAAGAGCGCCCAGTTCCCATTCCATTTCTGGCTACCCAATGCGATGGCTGCACCAACCCCGGTGTCGGCCTACCTGCATTCCGCCACCATGGTGAAGGCGGGCGTCTTCCTGCTCGCCCGCTTCTGGCCCATTTTCTCGGGTACGGACTGGTGGACCTGGATCATCGGCGGATCGGGCCTGTGCTCATTGCTGCTGGGGGCCTACGCGGCGACCTTCCAACGTGACATGAAGGGCGTGCTGGCCTACTCCACGATCAGCCACCTCGGGCTCATCACGCTGCTGCTGGGCATGAACAGCCGGCTCGCCCTGGTGGCCGCCGTCTTCCACATGATCAATCACGCCACCTTCAAGGCATCGCTCTTCATGGCGGCAGGCATCGTCGACCACGAAAGCGGGACGCGGGATCTGATACGCCTTTCGGGGTTGCGCCGACTCATGCCAATCACCGCCACGCTGGCAGCAGTATCCGCCGCAGCCATGGCCGGTGTACCACTGCTGAACGGATTCATTTCCAAAGAAATGTTCTTTGCAGAAACTGTCTTCATCACGGGGCACTGGGCGAGCCGTTGGGGCCTGCCCACGATGGCGGTGATTGCTGGAGCCTTCAGCGTGGCTTACTCGCTTCGACTGATTCTGCAGGTGTTCTTCGGGGCGCGCTCCACCGACTTGCCACGCACGCCGCACGATCCTGCCACCATGATGCTGATACCCTGCGGCGTGCTGGTCCTCATGTGCCTGAGCGTAGGCATCTTTCCCGCGCTTACCCTGGGTCCTGCACTGCAGCTGGCGCTGCACGGGATCCTGGGTGGCGTGCTGCCCGACTACAGCCTGCAACTCTGGCACGGATTCAACCTGCCCCTGATGATGAGTCTCATCGCCATGGGAGCAGGAGTCGTACTCTATCATCTGTTGCGTGAACACGATCGGCGGGTACCGGGCCGCGTACCGTTCATCTACCGTCTGGACGGACGCAGAAGCTTCGAGAATGGACTGGAAGCCACTGCGGCCGGAAGTGCCTGGCTTCTGTCAAAATTGCAGACGACACGCCTGCAGTCCCAGGTCCTGTGGCTCATCCTGTGCACGGCGGCAGCGGCTGCACTGCCTCTCCTGGCGAGCGGCTGGTGGCCCATCCAGACCCAAGGCTCCGCCGCCTCGCCCTCCTTTGGCCTGATGTGGCTGGCGGGCGCCGCCTGCGCACTGGCAGCTGCCCACCAGGCCAAATACCATCGGCTGGCGTCACTCATGCTGGCCGGCGCAACCGGGTTCATTACCTGCGTGACCTTTGCCTGGCTCTCGGCACCCGATCTTGCGCTGACCCAGCTCGCGGTGGAGGTGGCGACCACAATCCTGCTGTTGCTGGGTTTGCGCTGGCTACCACCCCGCATCGAGGAATTCTCCGATCCGACGCAAAGACGCGCCCGTGCACGCAGAACACGTGACTTTCTGGTCGCTGCCGCCGGCGGAACAGGTCTGGCTACGCTGGCCTACGTGATGATGGTACGTCCCAGCACCCCGCCCGGCATTTCCGCCTTCTTCGTGCAGCAAGCCTGGCCACTGGGTGGCGGCACCAACGTCGTCAATGTGATTCTGGTGGACTTCCGGGCCTTCGACACCTTTGGCGAGATCACCGTGCTCGCCATCGTGGCACTCACGGTCTACGCACTACTGAGACGTTTTCGCCCCCCTGCCGAAACCCTCACGACGCCGGCGCGGCACAACGAGCCACGCCTTGAGTCGAACCCTGACGCCCTGCTTCCCGCGGGCCCCATGCGTATCCCGACGGTGCTGGTGCGCCTGCTGCTGCCCATTTCAACGCTGGTCTCGCTGTACTTCCTGTTGCGCGGCCATAGCCAGCCCGGTGGTGGCTTCGTAGGCGGGCTGGTCATGGCCACGGGCATCATCCTTCAATACATGGTGGGTGGCATCCTGTGGGTTGAAGCACGGCCGCTGATCCGACCTCAAGCCTGGATTGCCTGGGGCTTGATTTTGGCGGGGGGAGTCGCGCTGTCGGCCGAGTGGCTGGGCCTGCCGCTGCTGTCGGCTTACGGAGCCCATCTATGGCTGCCCGGAGTGGGCTTCATCCACCTCTCCAGCGTCCTGTTCTTCGACATCGGCGTCTACCTTCTGGTCGTGGGTGCCACCTTGCTGATCCTGGTGGCGCTGGCCCACCAATCACTTCGTTTCCATCGCAACATCACGGAACCCGCAGCACCTGTCACCCTGAGAGAGAACTGACATGGAATGGATACTGGCCCTGGCAATCGGAACGCTCACGGGTTGTGGCATATGGCTGTTGCTGCGCCCACGTACTTTTCAGTTCATCATCGGCCTGACCTTGCTCACCTACGCCGTCAACCTGTTCATCTTCGCAATGGGGCGCCTGCGCCTGAACGCACCACCGGTCATCGATCCACTGTTAGCCGACCCTTCCCGCTACGCGGACCCGGTGCCACAGGCCCTGGTGCTCACTGCCATCGTGATCGGCTTCGCGACGACCGCCCTGTTCCTGGTCGTACTCCTGGCCTCGCGCGGGATGAGCGATACCGACCACGTCGACGGTGAGGAACGGCGCCCGTGATTCCCTCGCTGCCTTCGCTGCCGGCGCTGCCGGTCCTGATTCCGCTCCTTGCGGCAGGACTGATGCTGCTGACCAAAGACACGCAACGTCCGTTACGCCTCGGACTGGCTGCAATATCGCTGATTGCCCAGCTTGTGGTGGCCATCGCACTCGTGGCTGCGTCGACCCACGCGGCTCCCCATCCTGGTTGGCAAGACGGCATCGGCGTCTACCAACTCGGAGGCTGGCCGGCGCCGTTCGGTATCGTGCTGGTGGCTGACCGGCTCAGCACCCTCATGCTGGCGCTCACGGCCATCCTGGGCCTTTGTGCAGGGCTTTATGCCACCGCCCGCTGGGACTCGGCCGGCAGCCACTTCCACCCGCTGTTTCAGCTCATCTTGATGGGTCTCAACGGGGCCTTTCTGGCTGGAGATCTGTTCAACCTGTTCGTCTTTTTCGAAGTCCTGCTCACGGCCTCTTACGGCCTCATGCTGCACGGGTCCGGCAAACGGCGCGTCGGGGCCGGCCTGCACTACATCGCCGTCAACCTGATCGCCTCGTTCCTGCTACTGATCGCCATTGCCCTGATCTACGGGCTCACGGGCACGCTGAATCTCGCCGACATCGCACTCAGTGCACAAGGCCTTCAGGGTTCCGACCGACAACTCTTCGATGCAGCCGCTGCCATCCTGGGGGTCGCCTTCCTCATCAAGGCGGCCGCCTGGCCACTGAATTTCTGGCTACCCGCGACATACGCCGAGGCCTGCCCACCAGTCGGAGCCCTGTTCGCCATCATGACGAAGGTAGGCATCTACGCCCTGTTGCGCATTGGCTCGTTGCTCCTGCCTGCGGGCGCGCCAGCCGCCTTCGGCGGAGCCTGGATGTATCCGGCGGGTATTGCCACACTCGCCTTCGGAACGCTGGGCATGCTGGCCAGCACCGAAGGCCGCCGCATCGCCGCCTACGCCATCATCACATCATCGGGGACTCTGTTCGCCGCCCTGGGCATGCCTGGCGTCACCCTCACCGGTCCTGCCCTGTACTACCTGCTCAGCTCGGTGGCGGCCCTCGCGGCGCTCTTCATGTTGCTGGAACTCATTGAACGCAGTCAGACGTTCGGGGCTGACATGCTGGCGACCAGCCAGGAAGCTTACGAGGACGACGAAGCCGACGCCGACTTGAACGGCCAGGTCATCGGAGAGCCGCTGCCAGCGACCATGGCCTTTTTGGGGTTGAGCTTCTTTGCCTGCGCGCTTGTCATTGTCGGCCTGCCGCCGCTCTCTGGCTTCGTGGCGAAATTTTCGATCCTCTCGGCCGCGCTGCGTACGGTGGAATATGGCGCGCCGACACTCAACGTCTGGCTGCTGGTGGCGGCCATGCTGATTTCGGGGCTGGCCTGCCTGATGGCCCTGGGACGCTGCGGCGTTCGACTCTTCTGGCTGCCCGATGCCGTGCACGTGCCAACCATCCGCGTGCGTGAGGCCCTCCCCATTGTTGTGCTGCTCGCAGGTTGCACGCTGCTTGCCGTGCGCGCGGGACCTGCCATGGCCTACCTGGAAGACACCGCAACCTATCTGGACCACCCAGGCCGCTACATCCAGGCCGTACTCGACACCGGGAACCGATCAGCCGATCCCCACGGGAGCGCGTGGCGAATCCACACCGAGGTTTCACCATGAAATTCCTGCGCCGCACTCTGCCCCTGACTGTGCTGCTTCTCATCCTGTGGCTCACCCTGAACGACAGCATCGGCACAGGGCAATGGCTTCTTGGCCTTGTCATCGCGTTCACGCTGGCGCTGCTCACCCCCTTGCTGCGCCCCGTACGAGCGCAGATGCGCCGCCCCGGCGCCGCTTTGCGACTGATCGGACGCGTTGCAGCAGACGTGGTTCGATCCAATGGTGCGGTCGCCTGGCGCATCGTGCGTGGCAATGCCGCTCGTGCCCACCCCGGCTTCCTGAAGATCCCCTTACGCCTGCAGGACCCGCATGGGCTTGCCGCACTATCTTGCATCGTGACGTTCACACCGGGCACGGTATGGGCAGGACACGATGCCCACAACAACCAGCTGACCCTGCACGTACTGGACCTGCGCCACGCCGACCAGGTGATCTTCGCCATCCAGGAACGCTACGAGCGCCTGCTACTGGAGATTTTCGAATGAGTACGCTGATTTTGACTGCTTCCCTGGGATTTGCCTTGCTCTGTTTCACACTGGGGCTGGCCTGCGCGGCGCTGCGGCTTGTACGTGGCCCGACCCCAGAAGACCGTATCCTCGCGCTCGATACGATATACATCAACGGCATGCTGATTCTTCTGGTGCTGGGGTTACGTTTTGAAGCCGGTCTATATTTTGACATCGCGCTGCTGATCGCACTCTTCGGATTCGTGGGATCAGCCGCACTGGCCAAATTCGTGCTGCGAGGCGAGGTGATCGAGCCATGACCACACTCCCCCTATGGGCGGCCCTGCTTGTCGCACTGCTTCTCGTGTTGGCTGGCTGTGTGACCCTGATTGGCTCGCTTGGCCTTTTGCGACTGCACAGCTTCTACGAACGCATGCACGCTCCCACCCTGGGCATGACCCTTGGGGCCTTCTGCGTGGTGCTCGCCAGCACGCTGGTCGCAAGTCTCACGCAACATCGGCCGATTCTGCACGAGTGGCTCATCTGCTTATTACTGATACTGAGCGCCCCCGTAACAGCCATCCTGCTGATGCAAAGCGCAATCCAGCACCGTACACCACCCGATGCTTGAGCGATTTTGTCACACCACGCTAGGTAGAAACCCGTACACTTGGTTTAGATGTAACATGATCGAGTCAGGCTTTTGCCTGGCCCCATTTTTCACATAGGAGTGCCATCATGCGTCAAGTGATTCAAGTCTCTCTGCGCGCAGCCCTGTTGGCCGCTGGCCTGGGTTGTGCCTTCCTGCTTTCCCCTGCCGCCGAGGCCGCCGGCCCCGCGCAGTCGCAATATCAGCGCGACGTCGCGCATTGCAATTCAACCCCCGGCATCGACAAGAAGGCTTGCCTGAAAGAAGCTGGAGCGGCCGCTCAGGCAGCTCGAGACAATGGGCTCGTCAACCCGGGTGCACAAAAAGAGACGGCAAATCGCACACAACGCTGCGATGGCCTGACGGGGAATCAGCGCCAGGACTGCATGATTCTGATGGACAACAAGAATCAAGTGCGTGAACAAGGATCCGTGCAGTCCGGCGGCATTCTGCGTGAGACGACCATCACCATTCCAGCGCCTGCGACGAATTCGTAATCTGATCGAATGACAAAAAGCCTCTGGCGTGGCCTGCCTGGCCACGCCAGAGGCTTTTTATAAACCCCTGCACCACATAGGGCTCGACCCTCAGAGCTCCATCTGCATGCCCATCTCGACGACGCGATTCGGTGGAATACGATAGAAACGCGTACTACGGCTCGCGTTGCGGGCCATGAGTGCAAACAAGTGCCGCTTCCAGCTCTTGTGCCAAGGCAGGCGGCGTACCACGATGATGGTTTGCCGCAACAGAAAATACGAGGTCTGCATGGGCTCCAGGTTCAGCTCGGGGACCTCTTGGCCAATCTGACCGACCACCTGCGGGACATTGGGCTCCTGCTTGAAACCCCAACGCGCGACGGCCTGCCAGCTGCTGCGGCTGACGCGCTCGACCTTGAGTCGTTCATCGAAAGGCACATAGGGTTCATCTGCCACCTCGATGGTGAGAAACAAGGCCTGCTCATGCAGAATTTTATTGTGTTTCAAGTTGTGAAGTAGCGCTGGAGGGACAGTCCCCACGATCATGCTCATGAAAACGGCAGTGCCCGGCACGCGAGTCGGCGGATAAGCCTCCAGCGACTCCATGAAGCTTGCCAACGATTGATGATCACCCGCCAGCGTATCGTGCACCTGCTGGCGTCCTTGCTTCCATGTCATCATGAGCGTCAACAGCACGATACCCACGACCAAAGGCAGCCAGCCGCCTTCATGAATCTTGAGCGTATTGGACGCAAACAGCAGCACGTCCATCACCAGGAAAACGGTAATCAAAGCCAGCCAGGCGATACGCTTGCCGCCACGCGACCCGCGAGGCAGGACCGCAAAGGCCAACACCGAGGTCATGAGCATGGTGCCCGTCACGGCGAATCCATAGGCATGGGCCAAGCGATCCGACGAACCAAAAGCGATGATCAGCACCAGCACGGCGCCCATCAACAGCCAGTTGACCCGAGGGAGATAAATCTGGCCCTCTTCGCGGGCTGAAGTGTGCTGAATGACCATGCGCGGCCAATAACCCAGCTGAACGGCTTGGCGCGTCATGGAAAACGCCCCTGAAATCACCGATTGCGATGCAATCACCGTCGCCGCCGTAGCCAGCGCGACCAGAGGCACCAACCCCCAATCCGGTGCGAGCAGAAAGAACGGATTGCGAATAGACGAAGGGTCCGTCAAAAGCAATGCGCCCTGACCGAAATAACACAGCACCAAGGCCGGGAAGACGGCCGCAAACCAGGCACGCCGGATGGTCGAGCGGCCAAAGTGACCCATGTCGGCATACAGTGCTTCGGTCCCCGTCAGTGCCAGTACCAGGGCGCCCAACGCCAAAAAGGTTTCAAGTGGCGCATCGACAATGAAATGAATGGCCCACCAGGGGTTGATGGCCTGCAGCACTCGGGGTTCCTCAATGATGCGCCACGCCCCCAGCACCCCCAGCACCAGAAACCAGAGCAGCATCACTGGCCCAAAAAGGCGGCCCACCGTGCCCGTCCCCCGCGACTGCACCATGAACAGGGCTACCAGAACGGCGGTGGCAACAGGCACCACCCAGGCGTCCAGGCCATGCGACACCACACCGATCCCCTCGACGGCCGACAGCACCGAAATCGCCGGGGTAATCATGCTGTCGCCATAGAAAAGGCTGGCACCGATCAGGCCCAGCAGGATCAGTCGCCAACGCACCTTCTCGGTACGCCCGCGCATGGCAAGCTCCATGAGCGCCAGCGTGCCGCCCTCGCCTCGGTTGTCCGCACTCAGGATGCAAATCACATACTTGACAGAGGCCACCAGCACCAGCATCCAGAACAGGATGGACAGCATACCCAGCACATGTTCGACATCCGGATGCCCCACTCCTGTCAGCGCTACCTTGATGGTGTAGAGCGGACTCGTCCCGATGTCACCATAGACTACGCCCAAAGCCCCTACCAGCAGGGCCGCCTTCGGGCGGCTTGTTTCCGTGTCACTTGTCGCCATACTCTACTCGGTCCGGGTCAGGCCTATGCCGCGCCTGAGCCCCGGAAAAATGATGGTTATCTGGGTGCCTGGGAACCGAGGCCGGCTAATGACCTTCCACCAGGCACCGTGGGCCCGGGCGATTTCCCGAACAATGGCCAGGCCCAGCCCTGAGCCTCCCGAGCCGGCGTCCGCTGCCCGATAAAAGGCCTCGAACACGTGCTCCACGTCGTCTTCACTGATGCCGCAGCCGTCATCCGCCACTGAAAAGGAAGGCGGGTTGGCCATGACGCGCAACTGGATACGACTGGCCTCATGCCCATACCGCAACGCGTTGTCGATCAGGTTCCCGAGCAGCTCCCCCAGAAGCACCGGGTCGCCGTCCACCCAGACCGCATCTTCCGGCGCTGAAAGCTGTAGCTCAAGCCCTTTGTCCTGGGCTCGGGCGAGCCACTCCGCCCCTGTACAACGCATCCATTCGCACAGATCGAGCTGCACGAAGCTGTCCTGAGGGCGTGCCGTATGATCGGCCCGCGCCAGCACCAACAGTTGCTGACCCATGCGAATCATGTGGTCCGTCACCGATTTGATGCGCTCGGCGCGCACGCGGACGTCGTCAGACAGCGGCCGCCCCAACATGAGCTCGGATTCCAGCTTGAGCCCCGTCAGAGGGGTGCGCAACTGGTGAGCGGCATGACCGATGAACCGGCGCTGTGCGAACATTGCATCTTCGACGCGTCCCAGCAAATCATTGAAGTGCAACACCAAGGGGGCGACCTCGCTGGGCAGGCCGGTGAGATCGAGCGGCTGCAGTTCATCGATGGACCGCTGGCGGATCTGATTGGCCAGTCGATTGATGGATACGAGCTCCAGCCGGATACCCGACACCAACACCCAGACGAAAAGCACCACCAGAAAGGCCTGCGCCAACATCATGAACCAGAACAGATCACGCAACAGCCAGGGTTGGGGGTGGATGAGCCCCGTCATGAACCAGGTTGCCAGCAAATCCATGGCAATCAGGATGAAGAGTGCAGGCAGCAGCCTGCGGACCAACCGTCGAGCCAGCGATTCCTGAGGCATGAGACGCTCGAACAGCCCCAATGCCCGGCTGTCCTGATTCGGATCGGACGAGGCGGGACTAATCGGCACGTTCGACGTCGAGCAGGTACCCGAAGCCACGGACGGTCTGAATGCTTGCCCCCGTGCCATCGAGCCGTTTGCGCAGACGGTATATATACACTTCGACCGCATTTTCGCTGAAATCGGCGTCCCAGGCCGAAAGGGAATTGACGATCTGCTGTTTGGTCACGACACGTCCGGACCGCGCCATGAGCATTTCCAGTACGGAAAGCTCGCGCACCGACAGGGACAGGCGCTTGCCAGCGACGCGGATCTGGCGCCCCACGGTATCGAACGTGAGCGGACCGCATTCGAGCACCGTTTGAGCCTGGCCATGGTTGCGTCGTGCCAAGGCCCGCACCCGTGCCGCCAACTCGACCAGTTCGAACGGCTTGGTGACGTAGTCGTCGGCCCCTGCATCCAGCCCGGCCACTCGATCATCCAACCCGTCGCGGGCGGTCAGAATCAGCACCTGACCCTGATACCCATTGCCTCTGAGCCGTTGCAAGACCTCGAGCCCCCCCATGCCGGGAAGATTCAGGTCGAGCAGCAGCAGATCATAGGTCTGGCCAGCGACGGCCCCCTCAACACGATCACCTTCTTTGAGCCAATCAACTGCGTATCCCTGGTTGCCCAGAAATTCCTGCAACGCATGCCCAAGGGTCGTGTCGTCTTCAATGACTAGAACTCGCATGCAGTGATTCTAGCCTGAACCCGTCATCTCACGTCACCAACGAGCATTCGCAGTTACATAGTTGACGTTGACTTGAAAGACGCGTCGTCAGCGGCCGGGAGAAGCGCCCAAGGCTGCAGCCTGCGGGTGCGCCAGTGCCGAAGCCGGCGTCATCCCCGGATGTGTGACAAAACCCAGCCGTTTGATCCCGGCCCGACGTGCCTGGGCCATGATCTCGGCCAGCTGTCCATAGCGCGTATTCACGTCCGCACGAATGCGCACTTCCGGCTGTGGGTCCAGAACCGCCTGCTGGGCAAGCAAAGACTCAAGGTCCGCCGGCGCGACAGGCTGCTCGTTCCAGAACAGCGCGCCCTGCGCATCGATGGCGAGGTCGATCACCTGGGGCTTTTCTTCGGCCGGCTGGGCGCTGACCTGCGGCACATTGACACGAATGGTGTGAGTGAGCAAAGGTGCGGTAATCATGAAGATCACCAGCAGCACCAGCATGACATCAATGAGCGGAACCATGTTGATCTCGGACATCGTCGTGCTGGTGCTGTTGGAGTCGAAGCTGCCAAAGGCCATGTCAGGCTCCTCGCCGGGCAGCCAGGCTGATCGGCGTGCCACTTGGCTCATGTTCGCCGTCTTCGAACGGCTGCCCGGTGCTCAAGAAGGTGAGCAAGTCGTGTGCAAACGCGTCCAGGCGCGCCAGGTACACGCGGTTGATGCGCACGAACGCGTTATAGCCCAGGACGGCTGGAATGGCGACGGCCAGACCCAGCCCCGTCATTACCAGTGCCTCACCCACCGGCCCGGCAATGCGATTGATGGTGACACCATCCGACATGCCAATCGAAAGCAGGGCGTGATAGACCCCCCAGACTGTCCCAAACAGGCCCACAAAAGGCGCGGTCGAGCCCACCGACGCCAGTACGGTGAGGCCGTTTTCCAGGCGTGCAGTCTCTTCGTCGATGACCTTACGGATCGTACGAGTGACGAACGCGGCCGTTGAACCACTTTCTTCCAGTTTCAAGGCGCCATATTTGGCGTGATGCTTCTGGGCGTGAATCGCGTGGCTCGCAAGATGCGCAAAAGGTTCCGTCGCGCCATGCGTGGCGATCTCGTTCTCGACTTGTTCCAGTGAACTGGCAGCCCAAAATTCCTGAAGAAACTTGCGCGACCGATGCCGAATGCGCAGATGCGTGAAGGCCTTGGCCAGAATCAGGTACCAGCTTGCCAGCGACATGAGCAGCAAGAAAATGAAGAGCGACTTGCCGACCAGGTCGCTCTGCCCCACGAAGTGAGCAATCCCCAAATCGGCAGAGGGGGATGCCGGCCCGCCCCCCGTCACGACCTGCGCCAGCATCAGGGCTGCGCCATGCATGATGTCCAACATCTCGTGTTCACCTTTCTAGAGAACGAAATCAAATGGAATGTCGACCTGGGCCGGATACGCCACGCCGTTTTCCGTGTAGGGCCGAAACCGCGCCTTCCGTATGGCGTCAATGGCCGCCTGATCCAGGCGCGCATACCCCGACGACTTCTGAACCTTGACGCCGGCCACGTGCCCCTCAGGGGAAATCAGCACCCGGAGGATCACGCGGCCCTGCTCCCCTCTGCGCTCCGACTGCTGCGGATACACGGGCGTTGGACGGGGCCCCAGATAATCGACCTGGCCGACGACCCGAGGCTGGAGTGGGGCTGAAGCCTTGGGGGCGCCCTGAGCGGCCACCGCCTGGTTCGAAACCGCTGCGACCGCACCTTCTACGTGGGCTGGGGCCGCCGCCATCCGGACAGGCTGTTTTGGCACACGCGGCCGCGGCTTGGCCGACGGCCTGTGCCGAACCACCGGCTTCGGCTTCGGCGTGTTGACGGGCGGGCGCGGCTCCACCGGGGCTTCAGGCTCAGGCTGCTGTACCTCGTGAGGTATGGGCTCAAAAGCCGGCCCGGGAACGGATCCGGACATCTCCGGCTCGGCAGCAGCCAGCTCTGGCGGCTGCGCGACCGGCGCTGGTTCACGAGTCTCGGCGGCTGGGGCTGGCGATAATTCGATGAACTGCACGTCCAGCGCATCCGGCTGGCCGGGGGCCACTGTAGCGACTGGCGAGGTCAACACCATGGCCAGCACCGCCGCGTGCAAGCCCAGCGCAACACAGGCTGCGGCCACTTTCAGCCAAGGGAATCGGGGAATGCCAGGACGCATGTATCGGAGGTGGGCGATAGTAGGGAAGCATTCTATCAGTAATGAAAACGATTCTCAATACAGATGAAAATATCCTTGTTAGAAATAAAGGCTTACTTCTTTTTGGGAAACTTCGGAGGACTTCGTGCGGTCAGTGAGGCTGAAGCCTCCCAACCCGGGACCACCGAATTTCACCGATGGGCCCGATCAACCAAAAGGCCAAGTCAGACCATGTCGAGAATCCCAGCCCTATGGGCCGCCGCTCTGTGCGCCCTCTGTTTGCAGACCGCGGCCATGGCCGCCGATACGCCCCCTGCCGGTATCTACCTGTCGACCGACTACCCGTCCCTCACACTGAAGTCAGGGCAGACTTCCTCCGTCTCGTTGCAATTGCACAACCAGGCAACACCGCCCGAGCGGCTGGCCCTATCGATCGACGGAGTACCCAAAGGCTGGAAGGCCACCTTGTTGGGCGATGGGCGCCCCGTAGCGTCAGCGATGCCGGCCAGCAATGATTCACTGGACCTGCAACTCCGCCTGGACATCCCCCAAAGCGACGCTCAAAGTCACCATACGCTCACTGTACATGCGGATGACAGCCAACGGCACCTCAGTTTGCCCATCGATGTGACGCTGGCAACTCAGCTGCCGGCACAGCTGTCCGTGAAACCCGACCTGCCGCAACTCACGGGCTCGCCCAACACCTCTTTCAGCTTCCAGTTGACCGTCAAAAATGAAAGCGGCCGGGACGTCCTGGCAAGCCTGACTGCGCAAGCGCCGCAGTACTACGACACGTCATTCACGGAAGGCTATGGGTCCCAGCAAATCAGCGCGGTACCGATCAAGGCAGGCGAATCCAAGACCGTCAAGCTGCAAGTGCGCCCGCCCATTTCGGCGACTTCTGGCACCCATGACATTCAAGTACAGGTCGCGGCAGACGGTGCCAAGGCGTCGACCACACTCAAGCTGGACCTCACCGGCCAACCGGCGCTGAGCCTTGCTGGACGCGACGGTCTGATGAGCACGCAAGCCGAGATCGGCGCAAACAGTTCGATGCCGCTGGAGCTGCAAAATAGCGGAACGGCGGCCGCACAAGACATCGCGCTGACGAGCACCGCCCCCACAGGCTGGAAGATCAGCTTCGAACCCAGCCACGTAGCCAATCTGGAACCCGGCAAGAGCACTGAGGTGCAGATGCACATTTCTCCGTCAGCTCAGTCACTGGCGGGAGACTACATGGTGAAACTGCACGCCACATCGGGGGGGCAGTCGGCCAACGGCAACCTGCGCGTCTCGGTGACCACATCGTCGCTCTGGGGTATTACCGGCGCAATCCTCATCGCCATTGCGCTTCTGGTGCTGATCGGTGCCGTCACTCGCTATGGACGCCGGTGATGACGAGCCCCGCCATCATCGCCCAGGGGCTGGGCAAGGACTACGGCCGGCACACCGTTGTGCAGGCGCTGGATTTCGGCGTACGGACTGGAGAGGTCTTTGGCCTGCTGGGCCCCAACGGCGCCGGCAAGACCACTACCATCCTGATGCTGCTTGGACTCACGGAGGCCAGTCGAGGCCAGGTCCGAGTGTTGGGAGAGGACCCATGGCGCAACCCCCTGGCCGTCAAACGGCAGATCGGCTACATGCCGGATTCCGTCGGCTTCTACGACTACCTCAGCGCGCGGGACAACCTGCGCTTCACGGCCCGTCTGCTGGCCATCCCTGCGGCCGAACGTGACACCCGCATCGAACAGGCACTGGCGCGGGTCTCGCTGCTGGAGCGCATCGATCAACGCGTAGGGACTTATTCCCACGGCATGCGGCGGCGGTTGGGGCTGGCCGAGATCCTGCTCAAAAGGGCGCCCATCGCCATCCTGGATGAGCCCACCTCAGGGTTGGACCCGCAATCTACGGAATCCTTCCTGCGCATGATCGAAGACCTGCGTGCGGATGGCACCACGATCCTGCTGTCCTCGCACCTGCTTGACCAGATGCAGCGAATTTGCGACCGTGTGGCGCTCTTCAACGCCGGCCGCATCGCCCTCATGGGTCCGGTGCAAGAACTTGCACGCCAGGTCCTGGGCGGCTGCAGCCACGAGATCCGAGTGGAAGCTGACGGCGCGGACCTCACCGCTGCGCTGGCCGCCGTGGCCGATGTCCAGACCGTCTACAAGGACCCTGACGGCAGCTACGTGTTGCAAGCAGAGTCTGATGTGCGCGCCCAGGCGGCACAGGCTGCCGTACTGGCCGGGGCCAGCTTGCGCGGGTTGTCGGTGAGCACTCCCAGCCTCGACAGGATCTACCGCCACACGTTCACCGAGGGCAACACGACATCATGAAAACCAAACGCCTGGGCTCCCCCTGGAACGGCATGGGGGCCGTCCTCTCGAAGGAACTGGCCGACCACTTGGGCAGTGCCCGCATGCGGCTGCTGGAATGGCTGGTGGTTCTCACCGCGGCGGCCGCGCTGTATGGCGCCATTCAGGGCATCCGCCAGACAACGGCCTCAGATCCTTTCGTCTTCCTGCGTCTGTTCACGGACACGCGGGCACCGCTGCCCTCCTTTGCAGCACTGCTGGGCTTTCTGATCCCTCTGGTCGCCATCGGGCTGGGGTTCGATGCCATCAATGGCGAATACAGCCGACGCACCATGAGCCGTCTGCTATCGCAGCCGCTCTACCGTGACGCGCTGCTTCTGGGGAAATTTCTGGCGGGCCTGGGAGCCCTTGCGATCTGCCTGATCTGCCTCTGGCTACTGGTCATGGGCGCAGGTCTGATTCTGCTGGGAGTGCCGCCAAGCAGCGAGGAAGTGCTGCGCTCGCTGGTGTTCCTGGTGGCTGCGCTGGCCTACGCCGGCGTCTGGCTGACGGTTGCCTTGCTGTGTTCGGTCGCATTTCGGTCGGCCTCCACTTCGGCCCTGGTGGCGCTGGGGTTGTGGCTTTTCTGCGCCCTGCTTTGGCCCATGCTGGCCCCCGCCATCGCCAATGCCATCGCGCCACCTGACTTCGCCACGCTGATGGGGGGCGGTGTGGACCTGCATACGGTCGCTTGGCAACAGGCGCTCCTGCACCTTTCGCCCGCCACGCTCTTCAACGACACGGCCATTACCCTGCTGAGCCCCTCGACGCGGGCCTTGGGGCCAGTGTTCCTGTCGCAGATCCAGGGCGCACTGCTGGGCAATCCACTTCCGCTGTCACAAAGCATGGCCATCGTCTGGCCACAGTTCACGGGGCTCATCGCCGCGCTGGTCTTGTTGTTTACGGCGGGATACGTCGTATTCCAGCGTCAGGAAGTTCGCGCCTGAGTGCACAGAAGGCCACCCATAGGTGGCCTTCTTTACGGCAAGACAGAAATCAGCTCAGGCGGTTTCGCTACCCACACCTGCTACACGCCCAAGTACGCTTGCAGCACGCGCGGGTGGTTGAGCAGCTCAGATCCGGTTCCGGACAACGCCAGGCTGCCATTCTCCAGTACATACCCTCGCTGGGCGAGGCGCAGTGCCTGGCGTACGTTCTGCTCGACAAGGAATAGTGTCAGGCCATCTGCATTGATGGCCTTCAGTGCCCGGAAAATCTCTTGCACCAGCAAAGGAGCAAGCCCCATGGATGGCTCATCGAGCAGCAACAGACGCGGCTTCGCCATGAGCGCCCGGGCAATGGCAAGCATCTGCTGCTCACCACCTGACAGATTGCCTGCCAGGCCTTCCAGGCGTTCTTTCAAGCGTGGGAACAACGTAAACACATAATCGAAATCTTGTGGTGACCCACTGCTGCGGCGTCGGTAGGCGCCAAGTTCCAGGTTCTCACGGACCGTCATGCGCGTGAGAATGCAACGCCCCTCGGCCACCTGAATGATGCCGCGCGCCACGACCTGATGAGCCGGCAGCCGTGTGATGTCTTCACCTTCGAAGCGCACGGTACCAGCTGCTTTGTGCACCAGCCCGGAAAGAGCCAACAGCGTAGACGACTTGCCGGCACCGTTGGCTCCCACCAGAGCCGTGATGCTGCCGGCCTCAAGCGAAAAATCCACGCAGCGCACGGCCTCGACCTGACCATACTTGACTTCCAGTCCGTTGACCTCTAGCACCGCGCTCATGCAGCGTCCTCGTCGCGGCCCAGATAGGCCTCGATGACATCGGGATTGGTCCGGATTTCCTGCGGCTCGCCGCACGCAATGATACGGCCGAAATTCAGCACAGCCACCTGATCGCACAGTCCCATCACAAAGTGCATGTCGTGTTCTATCATCAAGATCGTGTATCCACGTGCGCGAATCGCCTGAATGTCCTGCATGAGGCCGGCGCGTTCGCCCGTATTCATGCCTGCGACAGGCTCATCGAGCAACAACAATTTGGGCTCGGTCGCCAGGGCACGGGCCAGCTCAAGCCGGCGCTGCTCACCATAAGACAGATTGTCGGCAAGCTCATCGGCCTTATGATCGAGCTTCATCCAGGTCAGGAGCTCCATGGCGCGAGCGCGAGCCGCGCCCTCCTGGCGCTGGTACTCAGGCAGGCCCAGCAACCAGGACGCCACCCCATACTGCATATGCCGATAGGCCCCCACCACCACATTCTGCAGCAGCGTCATTTCCTTGAACAAACGGATATTCTGAAAAGTGCGTGCCAACCCCAGGCGCATGATGCGATGCGGCTTCAGGCCGGCAATCGACTGGTCCTCGAAGCGGATGCTGCCCGTGTTGGGCACCAAAAGCCCGGTAATGAGATTGAACAGTGTGGTCTTGCCAGCTCCATTGGGCCCGATCAACCCAAAAATCGAGCCCGCCGGCACCGTGAAATTCACATCCTGCAGGACATGCAGGCCGCCAAAACGAACGGAAATATTAGCCAATTCAAGCACGGCGCTGTCTCCCTTTGCCCAGCCACTGAAGATAGCGCGCAGGGTCCCAAATGCCGCGCGGCAGGAACAGCACAATCAGCACTAGAATGAGGCCGTTGGCCACCAGCCTGAAGTGATCCAGCCCTCGAAGGACCTCGGGGAGCAAAGTAATGATCGCGCCCCCCAGCACGGGGCCCAACAGGCCATTGATCCCACCCAAGATCGTCATGGTGAGGATCTCGACCGCTCGTTCGAAACCGTATTCGTTCGGACCAATATAAAAAGTCAGGTGCGCATTCAGCGCGCCGGCCAGCCCCGCAATCGCCGCCCCCAGTACGAACGCCAGCATCTGGTTGGCCACCACGTTCACACCCATGAGACTGGCGGCGGTTTCATCACCCCGGATTGCATCGAAAGCCCTTCCGATGCGGGACACCTTCAGGCGCCACAAAACGAACCAGACCACAACCACCGCCAGCAGCACGTGCCACCATTGGGTCAGCTGCGGAATGCCATTCAAGCCCAGCGCTCCGCCGGTGATGGACTCGGTGTTCAGCACAATGACTCGCACCACCTCGCCAAATGCCAAGGTGGCCATTGCCAGATAGACGCCCGATAAACGCAGCGTGGGCAAGCCGATGATGGCCGCAAACAGAGCCGGCGCCGCCATGCCGGCCGCCAGAGCCACCGGAAACGACACGCCAAAATTGATGGTCAGCAGAGCGGACGCGTATGCACCGATCCCCATGAAGGCGGCATTGGCGATCGACAGCATGCCGCAATCCAGCGTCAGCCAGATCGATAAGGCCAGCAGCGCATTGGTTCCCAGTGACAGGACTACATTGCTGTAGATGGCCCAAAAGGTCTCAAAACTGTTCATGTCGTTCCTGTCACGCCTTGCGTTGAGCTGTCTTGCCAAAAAGCCCCTGAGGGCGCAACAGCAGCACCAGGAACAACAGACCGAAGGCCACGGCATCCCGCATCGTGGACCCCACATAGGCAACCGACAGCACCTCGGAGAACCCCAGGAACAACCCCCCCAGCATGGCGCCCGGAATACTGCCCAGCCCCCCGAGGATGACCACGGCAATCCCCTTTTGCAGCATGGGCTCGCCCATGAGCGGATACAGTGCGTCGGAGTACAGCCCGATGAGAACCCCCGCAATGCCTCCAAGCCCGCCTGCCACGAAAGACGTAGTGAAAAACAGGCGTTCGACGTCGATGCCCAGCAGCCAGGCTGCCTTGGGTGATTCAGCCACGGCTCGCATGGCACGCCCAAAGCGTGTGCGCCGCATGAGGACCATGAGCAGCACCATGAGCGCTACCGACAGAAAGATGATGCCCAGTTCGACAGTCGTCATGCGCACGCCCGCGAACTCAAAGGTACCGCCAGGCATGGTGCCATGCGGAAAACGTTGATTGTTCGGGCCAAACAGACCCTGCGCTACGTTGGTCAAGATGATGCCTATGCCAATCGTGGCAATCATGGCAATGAGCTGTGGTGCCCCTCGATGCCGTAATGGCCGCAACACCAGCCAGTCAATGACACCCGCAAATACCCCGGCGATTGCAAAAGCCACCAGGAACCCCAACCAGAGCGGCAAGCCCAGTTGGGCAATGGAATAAAGAGCCGCGTAGGCACCCACCATGAAGATGGCGCCATGCGACAAGTTGATGACGTCCAGCACCCCGAAAATCAGGGTGAAGCCCAGCGCAAAGAGCGCATAGACACACCCCAATGAAAGCGCATTGACGAGTTGCTGTCCCAGCATGCAGTACCTAGCGTCCTGTCCAGTTAATCAATTGAAGCCCATGAACCAAAACCAGACAGAACCCTGGAGTGTCAGCACGGCGGGCAACACTTATTTTTCGATCGTGTATTTGCCGTTGTGCGTCACGCTGATGATGGCGGTCTGCTTGGCATCATAGCCGGCCGGCTGGCCCGCCTTGTTCTTGGCCTGGATGAACTCAAATGCCCCGGTCGCCCCAGTCCACTTGACGGACGGCAGCGCATTGCGCAACGCCGCACGGTCAGCCGCCAGATTGCCGGTCAATTTGATCGTCTTCAAGGCCTGAGCCGCGATATAGGTGGCATCGTACGACTGCGCTGCAAACTGATCGGGAGCGGCCCCGAATTTGGCCTTGTACGCAGCCACGAACTTGGTGTTCTGCGGCGTGTCGTTATCGATGGACCACGGGCTACCTACCCACAGATCGTTAGAGGCATCACCCGGGGCCAGTGTGAAGATCTTCACGGAATTCATGCCGTTGCCGCCAATGAATGGCAGCTTGATGCCCAACTGGCGCGCCTGCACCATGATCGGGCCGCCTTCGGCCATGAGAGCGGACAACACGATGGCGTCCGGATGCGTGCTCTGGATCTTGGTGAGCTGTGCCTTGAAGTCCACGTCGCCCTTGGCGAAGGTTTCAGTCGTGGTGACCGGAATCTTCAGGTCAGCCAAGGCCTTCTTGAAATTCTGGTAACCGCTGACCGTGAACACGTCGTCATTGCCATAGAGCACCGCCACCTTCTTGATACCCAGCTTGCGCTGCGCCACCGACAACGTCACCGGTAGCACGTCTGCCTCCGTGACCGAATTGCGGAAAATGTAATTACCGATCGACGTGATGCCATCGGCTGTGTTCGACGTGCCAAATGCCACGGTCTTGGCCGCCTGTGCGATGGGGTCCGCCGCCTGGGCCGAATTCGACAGCGTCGGGCCAAAAATCATCAGGACATTGTCCTGGAAGATCAATTTTTTAAAAACGTTGATGGCCTCGTCTTTTTTGCCCTGCTCGTCTTCGACCACGAACTTGATCTTGTCGCCATGAATGCCGCCAGCCGCGTTGATCTCGGAAGCCGCCAGTTGAAAACCGTTTTCGATCGAGTGGCCATATTGGGCCGCCGGCCCCGACAAGGCTTCGGCCATGCCGATCTTGATGTCGGCGGCTTGTGCGGCCGTCAGGCTGCCCGCCGCCATGAGGGAGACCAGCAATAAAGTGCGTACGCTTTGCATCTTGGAACCTCTTGTGGTTTTCGCTGAGAATACGCTGGAGTGAGCAATTTTTGGAATTGCCTGGGCAATCACGGCCACTCAAACGCAGCTTGTGCGAAATTCTAGTGCAAAGTGCGACCAATGGAAACGGGCAAGAATCATGGTTTTCGCGCATAAACACAGGATTTCTGACAACAAGTTGAAGATTCACGGCAAGGCAATTCGTTGTAATCTTTTCCGATCATGAGACCTGCCACCACCAAAACGCTCGTCGAGCCTGCCCGCCAGACCCCGGTTATGGCGCACGTCGACGTCCTCGTCCTGGGGGGCGGCCCTGCCGGCCTTGCAGCTGCGGCAACCGCCGCACGGCACGGCGCCCGCACGCTTCTGGTCGAACGCTACGGCTTTCTGGGCGGGATGGGGACTGCCGCCGGGGTGACTAACTTCTGCGGCCTGCACGGCAACCTGTACGGAACGATCCGCCAGGTCGTCCAGGGCATAGGGGCAGAGCTGCTGGACCGCATCGCCGAATTGGGTGGGCTCAACCTGCCTCACCTACTATTTAGCGACCGGATTGCAGCGCAAGCCTATGACACGGCAGCCTACAAGGTGGCTGCCGACGAATTGCTGGCCTCTTCGGGCGCCCAGGTGCTGCTGCATGCCTGGGTGGCCGACGTCATCATGCGCGACCCCAAGCATATCGAAGCCGTGCTGGTCGAAACCAAATCAGGGCGCGCTGCACTCACCGCACAATGTTTCATCGACTGCACGGGCGATGCCGACGTCGCCGCCCATGCGGGCGCCCCCTTCGAAAAGGGCCTGGACGGCCACTCGATGCTGTACCCCAGCACGATGATGCGCATTGGCGGCGTCAATGCCAGCCAGGCAGGCGCCGCCTGGCGCGACGTGGCCACCCGCATGCAAGCGGCAGAAGCCAGAGGCGAACACTTTGCACGCCAACGCCCCATTCTGCGGCCGCAGAAAAATTCCAGTGAATGGCGCGCCAACGTCACCCAGTTGGCTCGGCCGGACGGCGGGCCGGTCGACGGCACCGACGCCTGGCAACTCTCTGCTGCCGAAAGCGAAGGACGCCAGCAATCGGCGCAATTCCTGCGCTTTCTGAAAAAAGACATGCCTGGGTTCGAGGCTGCCTATCTGCTCGATTTGCCGCCGCAACTGGGCATACGCGAAACACGCCGCATCATGGGTGAATACATTCTGACCGAGGAAGACGTCCTTGGCTGTGCCAGCTTTGACGACACCATCGGCGTGAACGCCTGGCCGGTCGAAGAGCACCTGCCAGGCACCGTGGAATTCCGCTGGCCGCATGGAACAGAAACGCCCGAGGGCCGCGCAGCAAACCCCGGATACAACCAACTGCCCTGGCGCATGCTGCTGCCCCAAGGCATAGACAACCTGCTGGTGGCGGGGCGCTGCGCCAGCATGACGCATGGCGGTCAGTCAGCAGCCCGTGTTTCGGGCGGCTGCTTCGTCATGGGACAGGCAGCGGGCACCGGCTGCGCCCTGGCCCTGCGGCAAGGCGTAGCGCCACGTGCACTTTCCGTGGCACTGCTGCAGCACACGCTGCGTGCGAACGGCGCCTGGCTCGGCCTGCCTGACGAACCTCTGCCGCCTGCCACCACAACTTTTCTCACTCCACCCACTCAAGATAAAACCCACTAGGAGACTCCACACATGCAACGCCGAACTTTCATCCTTGCCGCTGCCACTGCGGGGTTGGCCGCCCCCCTGATCGCACGAGCGAAGGACTGGCCCTCGCAGCCCATCAAGCTGGTTGTCGGTTTTCCAGGCGGCTCCACACCCGACATGGTGGCCCGCACACTGTCCGAGCCGCTGTCCAAGGCCTTGGGGGTCCCGGTCATCGTCGAAAATAAATCGGGAGCAAGTGGCAACATCGCCGCTGAATACGTCGCCAAGGCTACGGACGGCGTTACGTTCGGGATTGTCATCAACGGCAATCTGACCTCGTCGCAGATGCTCTACCCCAATCTGCCGTATGACCCCTTCAAGGATTTCAGCTATCTCAGTCTGCTCACCACAGCGCCCCTGATCCTGGTGGCACCCGCCAGCGAGCCCTCCGGCACGGCATTCTTCGACCTGGCCCGCAAAGAGGGCGACAAATGGAATTACGGCTCGGTGGGCATAGGTTCTGTGTCACACCTGGGCATGGAACTGCTCAAGGCCGACGTGCCCGGCCTGGACCCGCTGCAGATCCCCTACAACGGCGGCAACCCGGCCGTAGTGACGGCGCTGATCGGCGGCCAGGTCCAGATGGCGCTGATGCCGCCGGGCACCGCACTGCCACAGGTCAAGGCCGGAAAGCTCAAGGCGATCGGAGTGACGAGCGCGCAAGAAAGCGATCTGGCCCCCGGTATCCCGTCACTGGCCAAAGCCGGCGTCAAAGATTTCAACCTTGAGGTCTGGACCGCCCTGGTAGGTCCGGCCAGTCTGCCGGCCGCGGTGCAAAAGAAAGTGTCGGACATCGTCATCGCCGCGCTCAAAGAGCCCGCCATCCGCCAAAAACTCTTGGTGCAGGGATGGCAGGCCGTGGGCACCACCCCGCAAGAAATGCGCGTCCGCGTCGAAGAAGAAGCCAAGCTTCTGGGCGGCATCATCAAGTCGCAACACATCCGGCTGCAATAAGCCCTGCGGGGGTGGCCGTCGCTGCCGCCCCCGTCTTCACTCTATCCAGACACGCCGCCATGCCACGGACTCGCCTCAACAAAGACTACTACGCGGGTGCCCTCATGATCCTGTTTGGCCTGGGCGCCATGATTGCAGGAAGCCGCTACCACCTGGGCACCTTGCGAAGAATGGGCCCCGGGTTCTTTCCCGCGGCCGTCGGCGGCCTGCTGATCCTGTGCGGCATCATCATCGCCATCGAGGGTCTCGCCGGTCAGAATGTCAGCGATGGCAAGACGAAGCCCGAGTGGCGTGGCTGGCTGTGCATCATCGGCGGGATCGCTGCCTTCATCCTGCTGGGCGCCTACCTGGGCCTCATCCCGGCCACATTCGCCATCGTCTTCATCTCCGGGATGGGTGACCGGCACAACACGCTCAAGGGGGTCTTGGTGCTGTCAGCCATCACCTGCGCCGTCGCAGTCGTTATCTTCTGGTGGGCGCTGGGCATGCAGTTTCCCTTGCTCATGTGGGGCACACCATGATCGAAAAAGCCCTGCTGGACCTGATGTACGGCTTTGGCATCGCCTTCGAGCCGCACAACCTGATGTGGTCCATCTTCGGCGTGATCGCCGGAAACCTCATCGGGGTGCTGCCCGGGCTGGGCGCCCTCACGGCCATGTCCATCCTGCTGCCACTCACCTATGTGATGCACCCGGTGGCGGCCATCCTGATGCTGGCCGGCATTTTCTACGGCTCCATGTATGGCGGGGCCATCGGCGCCATCTTGCTGAACCTGCCCGTCCACCCACCCCACGCCGTCACCTGCCTGGACGGCTACCCGCTGACGCTGCAGGGGCGCGGCGGAGCAGCCCTGGGCATCGCCATGATGGCCTCGTTCGTAGCTGCCTCGATCGGCATCCTCATCATGGTGTTCTTTTCACCGCTGCTGGTGGACATCGCCTTCAAGTTTGGTCCCGCCGAACTCTTCTCCATCATGCTGCTCGGCCTGCTGGCCGGATCTACCATGTCACGCGGCTCTGCTGTCAAAGGGGTTTCCATGACCCTCGTGGGCCTGTTGCTGGGCGTGGTGGGCACCGACGTCAACAGCGGCACCATGAGGTTCACCTTCGGGCTCATGCACCTTCAAGACGGTGTGGATCTGGTTGCACTCGCCATGGGGCTCTTCGGGGTAGGCGAATTCCTGCTCAGCGTCAACCGCATGACCACGGTAGGCAGTGGCGCCAAGATGAGCTTTCGCGACATGCGCCCCACCCGCGCCGAGATCAAGAAATCCTTTTTTCCCATGCTGCGCGGCACTGCCGTAGGCACGCTCTTCGGTGTACTGCCGGGGACCGGCCCCACCATCACGACCTTCGTTGCCTACGCGCTGGAGCGCAAGATTTCCAAGACCCCCGAACGATTCGGACACGGGGCCATCGAAGGCGTGGCTTCACCCGAGGCCGCCTCACATTCCAAGACACAAGTCGACTTCATCCCGACCATGAGCCTGGGCATCCCGGGCGACGCCATGATGGCGCTCATCCTGGGCGCCCTGCTTATCCAGGGCATACAACCCGGCCCCCAACTGGTTACATCCCACCCCGACATCTTCTGGGGGCTGGTCGCCAGCTTCTGGGTAGGTAACTTGCTGCTCATCGTACTGAACATCCCGTTCATCGGGCTCTGGGTAAAGCTGCTGCAGGTCCCCTACAAGTACCTGTACCCTGCCGCACTGTTCTTCATCGCCATCGGCTGCTTCAGCACGGAGAACAGCCTGTTTGAAGTCGGCGAGGTGCTGATCTTCGGGATACTGGGAGCCGTGCTGCGTTACCTGGACTTCTCGGTTGCCACCATCTTGCTGGGCTACGTGCTGGGTCCCCTGGTGGAAGACAACTTCCGCCGCGCCCTGCTGCTGTCGCGCGGCGACCTGCTGGTGTTCGTGGAGCGCCCCATCAGCGCAGGCTTCATGGCTGCGTGCGCGCTACTCATCGGTGTACAGGTTGCAGCGTTCGCCTGGAAGAAGTGGCGTCCCGCCAAGGCA
Source organism: Castellaniella sp. (assembly GCF_036379515.1). Taxonomy (GTDB): domain Bacteria; phylum Pseudomonadota; class Gammaproteobacteria; order Burkholderiales; family Burkholderiaceae_B; genus Castellaniella. The sequence continues at coordinate 197,001 of NZ_DASVGN010000031.1, read as the reverse complement.
TCCGGAGCCTCTTGAGAATGCCGGCCAAACACGCAAAAAGGCCCCGTGAATTGCTTCACGGGGCCTTGCATTCTGTGGTGCCCAGGAGAGGACTCGAACCTCCACACCTTTCGGCACATGGACCTGAACCATGCGCGTCTACCAATTCCGCCACCTGGGCATAGCATATACATACCGTGTATGCTATGGCTTCTGTTGTTTTAGAGTGGCACTTTTGTGCCGCGCCGCAGAAGAAGCGAAACTATACAACACAAATTTTTTGGATGCAAACACCCTTTGAAAAAGCGAATCAACAACGATAACAACCGCGACGCTTCCTCATTTCCGGCGAATCTGCCGCCGGATTTCGACCCTCAGGTACCCAGTCGAGAACGGGTCCTCCAGATTCTGAGAACTTCGGGCAAGCCGCTCTCACTCGAAGCATTGGCGGATGCTGCCGACGCAACGATCCCCCCATCCGCGGGCTTCATTCGCCGCGTCAAAGCCATGGAGCGCGACGGTCAGTTGCGCTTCAACCCGCAAGGTCAGTTGCAAATCTGCAACAACACCAGCTTCATCACAGGCACGGTTCAGGGACACCGCGACGGCTTCGGGTTCCTGATCCCGGACGACCACAGCCAGGACCTGTTCCTGTCTTCCCACGAAATGGACAAAGTCCTGCACGGCGACCGGGTTCGCGTCAAGGCCACCGGCGAATACCGGGGTCGCCCCGAAGGCACCATCGTCGAAGTCCTGGAGCGGCGTACCCTCAAGCTGGTGGGGCGTTTTCTCAAGGAACACGGTGCTTTCGTGGTCGCTCCCGAAGACCAACGCATCAAGCATGACATTCTGATCGCCCCCCAAGACACGGCGGGCGCCGAACCGGGACAAGTCGTCTCGGTGCAGATCCTGCGGCAGCCGGCCAGCCATCTGCAACCCTTGGGACGCATCACCGAAGTCCTGGGCGAAATCGACGACCCTGGCATGGAAATCGAAATCGCGGTGCGCAAATTCGATGTGCCCGTCGAATTTTCCGAGGCCACGCAGCGGCAAGTTCAAAAGTTTCCCGATCACCCCCTGGAACAGGAATACGCGGGACGTGTCGACCTGCGCGACATCCCGTTCATCACCATCGATGGCGAAGACGCACGCGACTTTGACGATGCTGTCTTCTGCATGCCAATCAACCTGGGTACCGAAAAGCGCGCACGGCGCGGCTGGCGATTGCTCGTGGCCATCGCCGACGTCAGCCACTACGTACAACCGAATACCGCTCTGGATGCCGATGCCATCGAGCGCGGCACCAGCGTGTATTTCCCTCGCCGGGTCATTCCTATGTTGCCCGAGGCGCTATCCAACGGCCTCTGTTCACTGAATCCGGACGTCGATCGCCTTGTCATGGTGTGCGACATGACAATCCCGGCCAGCGGCGCCAAGGCAGGGGCTGTGTCGGCCTACCAATTCTACGAAGCCGTCATCCACTCGCACGCGCGCACCACCTACACTGACATCTGGTCCGCCTTGCAACAACCGCATGGGCCGGCTGCCCAGAATCTGGGAAGCCTGTACCCGCACGTCCAGAGTGCGTATGAACTGTTCCAGACCCTGGCCACCGCACGTCGCAAACGGGGGGCTATCGATTTTGATACCGTCGAAACTCGCATCATCTGCAATCCGCTGGGCAAAATCGAGCGCATCGAGCCCACCACGCGTAACGACGCGCACCGCCTGATCGAAGAGTGCATGCTGGCCGCCAACACTTGCGCGGCGGACTTCATCGTGCGCAACAAGCGCCAGGCACTGTTTCGCGTGCACGACGGCCCAACGCCCGAGAAGCTCCAGACACTGCGTGATTTTCTGCGTCACCTGGGGCTCACCCTCGAGGGTGGCGACGACCCGCACACCAGCGACTATGCAAAGCTCATCGAAGCAAGTCGTGCAAGACCGGACTTTGCATCGATCCAGACGCTCTGCCTGCGTTCCATGCAGCAGGCCATCTACAGCCCGGAACAAACCGGGCATTTTGGCCTGGCCTACGAGCACTACGCGCATTTCACGTCGCCCATCCGCCGGTACCCCGACCTGCTGGTTCACCGCGTCATCCGCAGCATTCTGCGTAAGCGCCCCTACACCCCGCCTGCCCTGCCGGGGCCAGCGCCCGACCCGACGATGCCGGCTCGAGTGCGCGAACACGACGCCTGGGAGGCCCTGGGAGCATGGATGTCTGCCCGAGAGCGGCGCGCAGACGAAGCCTCGCGCGACGTCGAAGCCTGGCTCAAGTGCTGGTTTGTGCGCGAACACGTGGGCGAGACCTTCAGCGGCCACATCAGCAGCGTCACCAGCTTTGGCGTTTTCGTCACGCTCGACACGCTGTACGTCGAAGGTCTGGTTCACATCTCGGAGCTGGGCGACGATTACTTCCAGTTCAACGAGGCGCTCAACGAATTGCGCGGGGAACGCACCGGCATCCGTCATCAATTGGGCGAAGCACTCCAAGTCCAAGTGTCACGCGTCGACCTCGAAGCACGCCGTATTGATTTCCGTCTCATGCGTGGCGAAGATTTCAAATCGCTGCAGGCCGAGATCAGCTCAGACAAACGCCCCACGGCGCGCAGTCACAAAAAGGCTGCAGGCACCAAGCCAGCGGCCCTCAAAGGCACCACGGCCCGGCAGCGAAGGGCCGAAGCCAAGCGGGCCGCGCGTCAATCCGCTGCCCATAAACGGCACTCGTAAGACGCCCACCGCGCTCTGCCACCACTGCTGGCGGAGCGCAGACCTGACACTACAATCACGCCATGGGGGCTCGCTAGCCCTGAACTCACTAGGACTTTCATGTCATCGCACCAGATCCTGGCCGGCTTTCATGCGGTGCAGGCGCGCTTGCGCCATGCTCCCGACTCCATCCGCGACGTCTACCTGGACACCAGCCGACAAGACGCCCGCATGCAGCGTTGCATCCAGCAGCTCGATGCAGCAGGCGTCCACTGGCACGCAGCGGACGTCCAACGCCTGGATGGCTTCGCTCAAGGGCTGCGGCACCAGGGGATCGTCGCGCTCGCCCGCCCCCGTCCGCTCGCTGTCTCAATCGACGACGTGCTGGACCCGCTCGAAGAACGCCACGAACACGCGTTGCTGCTCGTGTTGGACGGAGTCACGGACCCGCACAATCTTGGAGCCTGCCTCAGAACAGCAGATGCGGCCGGCGTACATGCCGTGATCGCGCCCAAAGATCGTGCCGTGGGTCTGAACGCCACCGTACAGCGTGTCTCCTGTGGCGCAGCAGATACTGTGCCCTACCTCACCGTCACGAACCTGGCCCGCACGCTGCGCGCGCTGCGCGAGCGTGATGTCTGGCTGGTCGGCACCGACGACTCTGCAACGGCGCCGCTGCACACCATTGATGCACGGCGCTCCATGGCTTGGGTCATGGGCGCTGAAGGCGAAGGCATGCGGCGACTCACGCGCGAGACCTGCGACGAATTGGTCGCAATCCCCATGCTGGGTTCGGTCGAAAGCCTGAACGTCAGCGTGGCTAGCGCTATCTGCCTGTACGAAAGCGTCCGCCAGCGTCTGGCCGCACCACCAACGGGCGCAGCGACTTCACAGGCATAATGACCCGATCCGTTTGACTGCCACGAGGCCCATGATGGCCTTGCGCGCCGCCCTTTCCTCTTTCGAACTTCACTGGCGCAACAACATGTCCGATTACGGCTTTACTACCCAGATTGTCCACCAGGACCATCTCGCCCGGCGCGAGCAAGGGGCCATCTTTCAGCCCATTCACGTCTCCACAGAATTTGCCTACTCGACGGCCGAAGACCTCGCCGCAGTCTTCCAAGGGCGGAAGGCCGGCTTCACTTACGGCCGCACGGGCACTCCCACGACGGCGTCGCTCGAAGCCAAGATCACCGCCATGGAACACGGGCAAAATACGGTCTGTTTCGCGACAGGCATGGCAGCCCTGAATGCCATCTTCTTTGCCCTGCTGCGCCAAGGCGACCATCTGGTTGCCAGCAAATATGTCTTCGGCAACACCAACAGCCTGTTGCTGACCCTGGGCAGCCTGGGGGTGGAAGTGACTCTGGTCGATGCCACTGACGTCAAACAGGTAGAGGCCGCCCTCAAAGCCAATACCCGCATGGTCTTCGTGGAAACGATCGCCAACCCGGGCACCCAAGTGGCCGATCTGAAGGCCATCGGCGCTCTCTGCGACGCACACAAACTCGTCTACGTAGTCGACAGCACCCTGTCGACGCCTTATCTTCGCCGGGGGCGCGACTTCGGCGCATCCCTGGTCATCAACTCGCTGTCCAAACACATCAGCGGGCACGGCAACGCGCTCGGCGGGGCGGTGACGCAGACCGGCCTGTACGACTGGGCCAACTTTCCGCACATCTACGAACAATATCGCAAGGGCGAGTCCAACACGTGGGGCTTGCTGCAAATTAAGAAAAAGGGCTTGCGCGACATGGGGGGCACACTGTCCTCAGACGTGGCTCACCGCATCGCTGCCGGTGCCGAAACCATGGCACTGCGCATGGATCGTCTGTGTGCCAACGCTTTGGCGTTGGCCACTGCGCTGCAATCCCACCCACGAGTCAGCCGCGTGCACTACCCCGGCCTGGCCAGCCATCCGCAACACGAACGCGCCACGCAGTTCTTTGGTGGGCTCTACGGCGGCCTGATGGGCGTGGAGCTCAAACCCGAGATCGACGTTTTCGACTGCCTCAATCACCTCAAGGTCGCCGCACTGGCCACGCACCTGGGCGACAACCGTACCCTGGTGCTGCCGGCCGCACACACGATCTACTACGAAATGGGCCCCGAGCGTCGGACTCTGATGGGAATCCCTGATGGCTTTCTGCGCATCTCCGTAGGAATCGAAGACGAACCCGACTTGATCCACGACTTTACCCACGCCATAGATGCAGCAAAGGCCTGATTGGCAAGCCCGGGAATACCCGCAAAAATGTTCGGCTTGTTAACAAAAGTCAGTAAATACGCGGGTCTCCAGTGTTTTTTCTTGACACTGCCACCATTCAAAGGCTTAATACGCCTTAGTCAGCACGCCGCGTGGGCACGTGGGCTTGTCGCAAAACGGGCAAGGCTCAAGTTGTCTTCTGCAGGTTGCTGGCTGTGGCAGAATCGTCAATTTACATATCCGGCGTTCCGCCTCGCCGGGTCACAATAAACCTCAGGGGTATTTCATCAATGAACAAGACCGAGCTGATCGAGCATATTTCCTCCAAGACCGATCTCTCCAAGGCTGATGTCGGACGCGCCTTGGAAGCCTTCGTCGGTGCCGTTAAAACAACCCTGAAAAAGAAAGGGTCCGTCACTTTGGTAGGCTTCGGTACCTTCGCGGTTTCCGAGCGTGCCGCACGCACGGGCCGCAACCCGCGCACTGGCGAAGCCATCAAGATCAAGAAGGCGCGTGTGCCCAAGTTCCGCCCGGGCAAGGCCCTGAAGGACGCCGTGAACTGATCCACGTCGCTACGCCCCGAAAAAGCCACCCTCAAAGTTGCGGGTGGCTTTTTTGTTTTACCCCAACGCCATTTGCCGGTATCCGGCAGCACCGATATAATCAGCGCGCACGCAGGTTTCAGCATCCGATGCGACTGACGGCCCATCGTGGGCCACGTGCAAGATCACCGGGGGTGCTTAGCTCAGTTGGTAGAGCGGCGCCTTTACACGGCGTAGGTCGGGGGTTCGAACCCCTCAGCACCCACCACTTCCCCGCTCCGCCAGCTTTACAATCCAGGGCATGGCTTCCCCCACTTACTCTCCTGCCTCCTTGCGTTGCGGTCTGGATGCGCTTGGTCAATTCGACGAGGTAATCGACGTGCGTTCGCCCGCCGAATACGCTGACGACCACATCCCAGGTGCCCTCAGCGCCCCGGTGCTCGACAACCAAGAGCGTGCGCTGATCGGCACCATCTACGCACAAGAATCTCCCTTCAAGGCCACTCGCCTGGGCGCCGCCTTGGTCGCACGACACATCGCCGATTACCTGGAAACCTTGTTCGCAGACAAGCCCCGCAATTGGCGCCCTCTGGTGTATTGCTGGCGCGGCGGCAAGCGCTCCGGCGCCATGACCAGCTGGCTCAACCAGATTGGCTGGCGGGCCCGGCAACTGGATGGGGGCTACAAAACCTGGCGCAACCACGTGTTGTCCGGGCTCTCCAGCTGGCCTGAAGGGCTGCGCTGCATCATCCTGACGGGGCCGACAGGCTCCGGCAAGACCCGGCTGCTTCAATCGCTGGGGCACGTGGGCGCCCAGACGCTAGACCTGGAAGGCCTCGCCTGTCACCGTGGGTCGCTCTTGGGCGATCTGCCCGAGTGCCCGCAACCCAGCCAACGCGGCTTCGAAACCGCACTGCACGAAGCGATCCACGCGCTCAAACCCGAGCAACCGGTTTTCGTCGAAGCCGAAAGCCGGCGCATCGGCCGTCTGAGCCTGCCCGATGCCCTATTACAAGCCATGCGGGCCGGTCACTGCGTACGCGTGCGTGCCGACATGCCGCAACGCATCGCATTCTTGCTGCAAGATTACCGGCACCTTTTCGACGCACCTGATGCGTTCAGCCAGAAGCTCGAGCAACTCGTGGGCCTGCACAGCCACAAAACCATTGCCGGCTGGCAGGACATGATTGCGCACGATCAGCGCGCCGAGCTTTTCCTGGAACTTGTCGAACAACACTACGACCCGGCCTATCGCCGCAGCAGCCAGACCCACTACGAGGGCCTGACGCAGGCACAAGACTTCATCTACGACCCCACCGCCAACGACCACGGCACGCAAGCTCGTGCGCTGATGACTCAGCTGAGCGTTGGGACGTCACTTTCGACACAGGAACCCGCATGACCTTGGCCCCCATCCCACGACTGACTTCTCTGTCCCACGGGGGCGGCTGTGGCTGCAAAATTGCCCCGGACGTCCTGGCGCAACTCATGCGCAACGCCACACCGGTCGGGCCTTTTCCTGACCTACTGGTCGGTACGCAATCCTCGGACGATGCGGCCGTCTACCGTCTGAACGACCAACAGGCGCTGATTGCCACCACCGATTTCTTCATGCCCATCGTGGACGATCCGCGCGATTTTGGCCGCATCGCAGCCGCCAACGCACTCTCCGATGTCTACGCGATGGGTGGGCGCCCCCTGATGGCGCTGGCCCTGGTGGGCATGCCCATCAAGACATTGCCCCCAGAAATCATCAACGCGGTGCTGGTGGGCGGAGCCTCGGTCTGCGAGCAGGCAGGCATCCCCATCGCGGGCGGCCACTCCATCGACTCCGTCGAGCCCATCTACGGCCTGGCAGTCATGGGCATGGCGCACCCCGACCACATTCGGCGCAACGACCAGGCCCGCGCGGGTGATGTGCTCATCCTGAGCAAGGCGCTGGGCGTAGGGATCCTATCGGCGGCCCTGAAAAAGGAACAACTCAGCCCCACAGGCTATCAGGCGATGCTGACCAGCACCACCCAGCTCAACACGCCGGGCGCGCGGCTGGGCACGCTGAAATCCGTCCATGCCATGACGGACGTGACGGGCTTCAGCCTGTTGGGGCACACGCTGGAAATGTGCCGCGGCTCCGGCCTGCAGGCTGAAATCCAGTTCGACTCCCTGCCCTGGTTGCCAGGGGTACTGGATTTTGCCAAGGCAGGCATCTACACCGGCGCGTCTGCGCGCAACTGGAGGGCCTGTCAGGCCGACGTCACACTGAGGGCAACGCTACCACCTGTTGCCCAAACCTTGCTCACGGACCCTCAGACATCCGGGGGACTGCTCATCGCCTGCGCGCCAGACGCCGCAGATGAGGTGCTGGACCTGCTGAAGACAGAAGACTTTACCCAGGCCGCCTGCATCGGCAAGCTCCAGGCGGGGGCTCCACATCTTCGAGTATCTTGAAGTACAGGACGACGTTCAACATGAGCCCACAACGCTGTACCTGGTGCACCAACGACCCTCTATATGTCGCCTACCACGACCACGAATGGGGAGTACCTTCGCATGACCCGCAGCACCTCTTCGAGATGCTGATCCTCGAAGGCTTCCAGGCCGGGTTGTCCTGGATCACCATTCTGCGCAAACGTGAGGCCTTCCGCACGGCGCTTCTGGGCTTCGATCCGCACGCGCTGGCCAAGACCGATGAGACCTGGGTAGAGACCCGCATGCAGAATCCCGCCATCATCCGCAACCGCCTCAAACTGCAGGCGGTAGGCAAGAACGCGCGCGCCTGGCTGGCCCTGCCCGATCCTGTAGACATCATTTGGTCAGCGGTCGATGGAAAGCCCCGCATCCATCATTACGAGCACCTGGAAGACATCCCCGTCGCCGGCCCCGAAGCCCAGCAATTGAGCAAGCAGCTCAAGAAACTGGGCTTTACCTTCGTAGGCCCTACGATCTGCCAATCGTACCTGCAAGCGATTGGTTGCCTGATGGACCACACTACGGACTGTGCGCGCTACGCAGCCCTGGCGCATTGAGCGGCCAGCACTGCGTAGCTGCTTTCTTCTACGAGACCAACTCCAGATCCGCGTGCTTGGTATCGGGGGTCATCGCCAACGCGATGACGGCCGCCACGGCGTAGCACATGATCATCAGTCCGATATAAATGTACGCGTGGTGAATGCCAAAGGCGTTCAGCAGCAACCCGGCCAGGATGGGGACGAGCCCACCGCCATACACCTGCGAGATCTGATAGGCCGCGCTGGCACCTGAAGCCCGGTACTTGGTCGGGAAATTCTCGGTATAGAACGTAGGCACCGCCCCATAACCGAAGCCAAAGACAAACCCGAAGCTGATGATTTCCGCAATGGCGGCCCACCAATAGCTGCCCGTATTGATGACGTAAAAGTAGGGGATTGCCGACAAGAAGGCCACCACCGCAGCGATCATCAGCACCGTGCGGCGATTGATGTAATCCGTCAGCAGCGAACCTATCAGCATGAAGACAAACATGGACGCCGCCGCAATCAGCCCGATGGACTCGGCCTCTTCTGGAGTGAATCCCACGGCCTTCATGTAGCTGGACCCGAAAACGAAGCTCAGGAAGAACACCCCCCCAAACATTGCGTTGACCAGCGACGTCCGCAACACACGGCCCGGCATTTCGCGCCACACTTGGCTGGCAGGGCTCCTGAGTGTGTCATTCTTGGCCTTGTAGCCTTCGAAAACGAAACTGTCTTCCGTCCGAATCCGGATCACGATCCCGACCACTGCCACCAGGAAACCAAAGAAGAAGAACAGGCGCCAGCCCCACTCCATGAAGTGCGCGGGCGTCATCATAGACCGCACCAATAGCACTGAACCAAAGCCGAGCAGCAGGCCGATGGGGATCGCGAATCCTACCCAGGCGCCCCAGAATGCCCGGAATTTTGAGTGTGCCGCCTGTTCCACCACCCAAGTCGATGCAGTACCGAACTCGGCACCAAAACTGATGCCCTGCAGCAACCGAAAGATGATGAGAAGGACGGCTGCAGAGGCGCCTATCGTGTCATACGAAGGCGTCAGCCCGATGAGCAAAGTGCTCAGCCCCATCAGCACCAGGGCATACACCATGGCATCCTTGCGGCCGACCCGATCCGCAATGTTGCCGAAAATATACGCCCCGACTGGCCGGATGATGATGCCCAGCCCATACACACCAATGGCTGCCGCGATGGAAGCCAAAGACGGGAGCTTGAAAAACACGGTGCCCCACACCGTGGCTGCAATGATGCCAGCGACCAGGTAATCGTACTGCTCGATAATCGACCCAATGATGCTTGCGAGCGCCACCTTGAAAATCCGGTGCTCGCTCGGTTGAAGTTGCGTACCCTTCATGATCTGCCCCCACCAAGAAAAGACGTGGCCACTCCTGCAGGAGTGGAGTCCTCCCCCTCATCTGGAACCAGATTCAAGCCAGGCGGCTCCGGGTTCATGGTCTCCATGCCCGACGCTCGCGGCAACTCGCATGCCTATTGCAAGGACGCATTACCGGCGACTCGATTGCTGCTTTCGCTTCATATGACGGCAAAAGCGAGGAATGGTTCAAAATGTAAAGGTCAGACCAACCAGGAACCTATCCCCATGAGCACTATCGATGAAATCGCCCCCGACATCTTTCGGATCACAACCTACGTTTCTGCAGCAGATCTGCAGTTCAGTCAGTTCCTGATCCGTGACGACGAGCCACTGCTCTATCACACCGGCCACAACCGTCTGTTTCCCGAAGTATTGGCCGCAGTGCGGTCATTGATCAAGCCCGAGGCACTGCGCTGGATCGGCTTCAGCCACAACGAGTCCGACGAGAACGGTTCGCTGAACCAGTGGCTGGAACAGGCCCCCCATGCCACCGCCCTGGCGGGCGTGGTGGCCGCCGCGACAGGGGTAAACGACGTGGCCATTCGACCGCCTCGTGTGCTGCAAGATGACGAGCGGCTCTGTACGGGCCGGCACACCCTTCGGTTCCTGATCACCCCTTACGTGCCCCACAGTTGGGAATCCAGTCTGCTCTTTGATGAAACCGAGCAGGTGCTGTTCTGTTCCGACTTGTTCGTGCAACACGGAAATCCACCGCTCGTGCGCGACGACATCCTTACACCGGCCATCGCCGATCTGCAAAGAAACCAGAGCACCCCGTTTCGAGATTCCATCCCCTTTACGTCACGCACTCGCCCCACCCTCGCACGCTTGGCCGCTCTGAAGCCCAAGACGCTGGCCACCATGCACGGCTCCGTTTTCCATGGAGACTGTGCCCCTGTACTCAACGCACTAGGAGAGAAACTGGAAGAAGTGCTGGTCACAGCATAGAAGTTCCTGTTTGCCGGGGCACAGGCAGACGGGTACAATCTTTTCTATCGCCCAAATCGATTTCGTAGAAAAAGGCAGCACCGAATCCGGATGTTGCCAGATCCCCGAACAACGCGGTGCCAGGAGAAAAAATGCACGAGCTCAGAAGCATGCACAAACAGCCCGTGCTGCTGCTCCCGGAATGGGCCCTGTTGCCAGATGGACCCCACGAAAAATGGGCTGTGCTGGTCGAACAAGGCCGTATTGCCGCCACCGGGCCGGCAGCACAGTTCACAGACTCGGAGACGGTCCGCGTGACACTCCCGCGCCGGCTATTAATGCCTGGATTCATCGACGCGCACCATCACTTGACTCAATCGTTCGGCAAGGCCTTGGTCTTCGGGGAGCCCTCGGAGATCTTCAAGCGGGTCTGGGTGCCCATGGAACAATACATGGATGCTGAAGCGATCGAGACCGCGACCCGGCTTGCCGCCTGGGAATCGCTACGCGGGGGGTTCACGACCGTCGCTGACGCAGGCACGCGCGCTTCTGTGGACGTGGATGCCATTGCCCACGTGACGTCGGAAGTCGGGCTACGGTGCGTATTGAGCGTGATCTGCAACGATTTACAGGGCGGCGCACCCACTGCCACCCGTGAGCAGATCGTCACCCTTGCACAACGCCATCTCAGTCGGTGGCACGAAGACGAGCTGACCCACCCATCGCTGGCGATTTCCATTCCCGAAGCAGCGACGGACGAAGTCCTGGTTGCCGTATCGGCTCTCGCTCGGGAAGCGAGAGTACCCTTTCAGACTCACCTCAACGAGCATCTGGCTGCTGTCGAGCGCTCACTTGTGGCGACAGGATGGCGACCCCTGCAACGGCTGGCTCACCTGGGCGCCTTGGGGCCCGAGCTCCTCGCCGCCCACGCAACGTTGCTGACATCCGACGAAATCATGCTGCTGCGCGACAGCGGCGGTGCCATCAGCTACAACCCGGTCGCCAGCGCCTGGAAAGGCAACGCAGTCGCCCCCGCGCTGCTTTTGAGTGAGCTGGGCGTGCGCGTCGGGCTGGGAACAGATGGCACTCGCAGTGATGCCTTCAGGCTGGTGGACGCCGCAGAAACCGCACAGCGGCTGGCCTACACCATGGCGGCTGGCGATTCTTCATCAGGCGGCGGCTGGCGGTGGCTGGATCAAGGGCTTCGCGGAGGCGCAGACGCCGTGGGGTTACGCGGCAAGGTCGGTGAAATCACCCCAGGTGCCTTTGCCGACCTCCTGGTCGTGAAGCTGGACACTCCGGAATTCGTCCCATCCTGGGATCTGGAGTGGGAACTGGTGCGCCTGGCAAACCGCGATCAGATCGAAGCCGTGATCGTACAGGGCCGTCTGCGCCTGGACCGAGGCCAACCAGTCGGGTGGGACGGCGACACCCTCTTGAGAAAGGCGCGCGAAATCTCCGCCCGCATCATATCGGCAGCACCCATACAGCGCGTAGACCCCTCGGCCGGCGAGCATCGCGCACGCTGGAAGGCGCAGCACGCATGACCACGACTGCCTTTTTTCTGATTGGCCTGACCGTCTTCGTCTCGGCTTTTGCTCAGGGAGCAAGCGGGATGGGCTTCGCCATGCTGGCCGCTCCCGTGGTCACCCTGTTCGCGCCGAGCCTCATCCCCGTCATGCTGCTGATACTCATGGTGCCGCTGAACGCCTACATCGGCTGGCGCGAGCACGCCGCGATTCACTGGCAAGGGGTCAAGCTCATCAGCGTAGGGCGCTTCGTCGGTACCTTCTTCGGATTGTGGATTCTGCTCGTCGTCAACCTGCATCAGCTTGCGCTCCTCATCGGCTGGTCCACCTTGGTCGCCGCGGTAGTCGCCCTGCTGTCCCCCTCGTTCGATATGAATCGAACCGGTTTGGGCATCGTGGGACTGATCACCGGGGTCACCGAAACATCCACCGGCGTGGGCGGCCCGCCACTCGCCCTGGCGTACCAGCACAAACGAGGCCCCGTGCTTCGTTCCACCGTGGCGCTGTGTTTTCTGGTGGGTGAAATCATCTCTTTGATCGTGCTCGCATTCAGCGGCAAGATCACGTCGGACATCCTGCTGATGTCGGCCGGCATGTTGCCTTTCCTCGCGCTAGGTTCATACGCCAGCAAGTTCGTGCACCATCGCCTCGATGGCCCCCTGTTGCGTTACATCGTGTTAGGATTCTCCAGCCTCTCAGGAATCGCCGTCATCCTGCAGGCGTAAACGCAACGTTCAGGTTTTATGACCACCAGTCAACAGAAGCACAAGCGTGTCACGATTGCAGATGTCGCCCGCGAGGCGGGACTGTCACCCACCACAGTGTCACATTCGCTGAACGGCATCGGACAGGTCGACCCTGAAACTCGTCAGCACGTCAAGGACGTTGCCGCACGCCTGCGATACAGACCTAGCGTGCGGGCGCAACGCCTGCGAACCGGGCGCTCACATGCCATTGCGCTCCTCTCTTCGATGCCCGCTGCCGTGTCTGCCGGCGCATCCCAACTGGGCTTTTTCACCGAACTGGCCATGGGGTCGGCCCGGACCGCACTACTGCGCGGCTACGTGTTGCTGCTGGCCCCGCCCGTCGACGAATGCAATCCCCTGGCCCTGCTCGACATGGACGGGGCCATTCTGCTGGAACCCGCACCCCACGACCCGATTGCTCAAGAACTCGAAGAGAGATCCATTCCCTATGTCACGATCGGTGGACGCCCGGGACCGGAAAACATCGATCTGCAACACGAACGCGCAGCAGAACTGTTGCTGATGCACTTGCTCGAAGCAGGTGCCCGCGCCCCGGGGCTGGTGCTGGGCTCCAGCGGCCGAGAGTCCCAGCAGGCTTTTCGGGAGTGTTACGTGAACCTGGCACACCGGAAAAAATTTGCACCCGTGCTGGCCGAAGCGCCCGAAGGCGGCGGGGAACAGGCGGGTTATGAGGCCACCCGACGGCTGCTAGAAAGGCACCCCGAGCTGGATGCCCTATGCGTGCCCATCGACACATTCGCCAGCGGCGCCGCACGGGCTGCGGCAGACTCTGGCCGAACCGTCGGGCGGGACCTGCTGCTGACCACCCGCTACGACGGGCTGCGCGCGCAAACCTGCCAACCCCCGCTGACCGCCGTGGATCTGCACCTGAATGCGGTGTCCCATGCGGCCGTCAGTACTCTGCTGGAGCTTCTGTCCACCGGCGAGGTGCAGCTCTCAGGTGACTTGCCGGCGCCCACGTTGATAAAGCGGGCATCGACCATGCGCATCTGAGCAGCCGGCATCAAATCCGGTAGTTGGCTGGCCGCGCCTCTACCCGAGGCTTTTTGTCTTCCTGGCTACCGGAATCATCACCACGTCCGGTATGGTGGAAGAGCAGATTCAAGAGCACGGCCACCAGCGCGCTCATGGCCACCCCGCTGCCGATGATGGCGGACAGGTTTTCCGGGAGACGATGGTACATGCCGGGAATGAGAACCGGCAGCAACCCCAGGGCCAGCGCGAGCGTGCAAGTCACCAGATTGCCGGTCTTCGTGAAGTCCACGCGGGCGAGCATCTGAATCCCCAGAACACTGATGATGGCAAACACGACAACTGCCGTCCCTCCCACCACTGCTGCCGGAATGCCATTGAGAATACGAGCCAACGGAGTGAAGCCAATCAGAATCAGCAAAATACCCGCAAAGGCTGTGACATAGCGGCTGCGAACACCGCTGGCACGCACGATCCCGATGTTTTCTCCACTGGTGACCATAGCGGGAGTCCCAAAGAACCCGCCGATGATGGAAATGATCCCATCTGATCGAATGACTCGGGGTACATCGCGCGTAGCGACCACCTCACGGCCCACGATTTCACCGTTGATGACGGTCTGCCCCGTCGCCTCAGCCATCGAGGCCAGACTCCACACCAACATGGGGATTGCCGCAATGAGATCCAGATGTGGCAGACCAAACGGGAGAAACGCCGGCGCGCTGAATGCCGGGCCTGCCAAGTGAGCACTGAAAGACGTCTGGCCAAGGAGCATTGCGAAGATCGTGCCCCCAATCAACCCCAGGGCCACCGACAGCTGGCGGCAGAAGCCGCGCAGGAAGCGAAAGCACAAGACGGTCAGAACCAAAGTCACCAGGGCCAGCAGAAGCCCCATGGGGTCACCGAAGTGCGGCGTCCCGGGGCGGCCAGTCACCAATTGCCCAGTCACCTTGACCAGATTGATCCCGATGACGACCACCATCGTGCCAATGACCAAGGGTGGAAAGTACTTCAGGACACGGACGAATACGGTCACCGTCAGAATGTAGAAGATACCGGTCAGAATCACCGCGCCCGCCGCTGTCTGCAAGTCTGTCCCGTGGGCGATCGAAATGAACAGAATCGTGGCCGCCCCGCCTGGCAGCATGACGAACGGCAGTCTGACGCCCACCTTCCAGATCCCGACTGACTGCAGGATGGACCCTAGCCCGCTGAACACGAAGACGCTGGACAACAGCGCCGACGCAAGATCGTCCGGCAGGCTCAGCGCGCTGGCAATCAGAAATACAGACGAGATCGGGGTGGCCACCATCACGAGAATGTGTTGGATGGCAAACAAGATCAGTGTATGCACTGGTCGAACCTGATCTACAGGGTGGACACTGCTTGCCACAGGGGCGTCGAGTGCAGGATGAGAAGTCTCCATCGCCTTGTCTCTCGTCAGAGTAATTATTGTAGAAATCGATTTAGTCCACATTTATTCTTCAACCAAATCGATTTGCGTTGATGGTGTGCCTAAGCAGTTTTACTGTCAAGACAGGGTTTTTACGGAGCTACGTACCCAGCTGCTCGGCGTGAAACCGCAGGTGAGATTCCATCATCGTGGACACGAAGTAGTAACCGTGGTCGTAGCCTTCGCGCCGGTTCAGGGTCAGAGGCTGCTGCGCCCGCCGACAGGCTTTTTCGAACACTTCGGGCAACAGCTGACCCTCGGCGAGGAAGCGGTCGTCCAGCCCCTGGTCAACGAGGATACCCTTGGGAAACGGGGTACGCATGCCCGCCATCAGTGCCGAGGCGTCATGAAATTCCCAGGCCGACTGATCGTCCCCCAGGTAAGCCGTGAAAGCCTTCTTGCCCCAAGGACAACGGCTCGGAGCCGCAATGGGCGCGAAGGCAGAAACACTGCGAAAAAGGTCCGGATGCTTGAGGGCCAGGGTCAGTGCACCATGCCCGCCCATGGAATGCCCAAAAATGCCTAAGCGATCATTGGCACCCAGCTCGGTCTGCAACAATTCGGGCAACTCTTCAGCCACGTAGTTTTCCATCCGGTAGGCCGTGGACCAGCCGGGCGTGGTGGCATTCAGATAAAAGCCCGCGCCCAGCCCCAGGTCCCAATCCTGGTCTTCGCCGGGCACGTGCGCATCTCGGGGCGAGGTGTCGGGCGACAGCAGCATCAGGCCCAATTCGGCAGCGACACGTTGAGCACCCGCCTTCAGTGCAAATGTTTCTTCGTTGGCCGTCAGTCCTGCCAGGAAGAGCAGCGCCGGAACCGGCTCACCGCGCACCGCCTGAGGCGGCACAAATACAGAGAAGCGCATCGGCAGGCCGATGGCGATCGAATCATGCTTGTAGAAGCGCTGTTCACCCCCGAAGCAACCATGTCGACTCGTCAATTCCAACATACATCCTCCTGAACATGAATCGAATGACTCCCCCCACCCTCAGTATTCGACCACCGTGCGGATGGACTCGCCTCGATGCATCAGGTCGAAGCCTTCGTTGATCCGCTCCAGCGGCAATTTGTGCGTGATCAGGTCATCGATGTTGATCTTGCCATCCATGTACCAATCGACAATGCGCGGCACGTCCGTGCGGCCCCGGGCGCCACCAAAAGCGGAGCCCTTCCAGACCCGACCGGTCACCAGTTGAAATGGACGAGTGGAGATCTCGGCGCCGGCTTCAGCCACGCCAATGATGATCGCCTGCCCCCAGCCCCGATGGCAGCACTCCAGCGCCTGGCGCATCACCCGGGTGTTGCCTATGCATTCAAAGGAGTAGTCGGCTCCGCCGTCTGTGAGCTGCACCAGGTGATCCACGAGATTATCCACATTCTTGGGGTTGACGAAATGGGTCATCCCGAAGCGGCGTGCGATGGCTTCTCGCTCGGGGTTCAGATCGACTCCGATGATCTTGTCCGCACCCACCATGCGGGCCCCCTGAATGACGTTGAGCCCGATGCCGCCCAGACCGAACACGACCACGTTGGCACCCGCCTCAACCTTGGCCGTGAAGATCACGGCCCCCAGGCCTGTGGTGACTCCACAGCCGATATAGCAGATCTTGTCGAAGGGAGCGTCTTCACGCACTTTGGCGAGCGCGATTTCGGGCACCACGATGTGATTCGCAAAGGTGGAAGTACCCATGTAATGATGCAATGGCTGACCGTTCACGCTGAAGCGAGACGTGCCATCCGGCATCAGCCCCTTGCCCTGGGTCGACCGGATGGCCGTGCACAGATTGGTCTTGCGCGACAGGCAGGATTTGCACTGACGGCATTCAGGCGTATAGAGCGGGATCACGTGATCACCCGGTTTGAGCGAGCTGACACCAGGGCCCACTTCCAGTACCACGCCCGCCCCTTCGTGCCCCAGAATCGCCGGGAACAGACCCTCTGGGTCAGCACCCGACAGGGTATAGGCGTCGGTATGACAGATGCCCGTGGCCTTGATTTCGACCAGGACTTCAAACGCCTTGGGTCCGGCAAGATCGACGTCTTCGATGGTGAGGGGAGCGCCCGCCTTCCAGGCAACAGCTGCTTTGGTTTTCATGAAAGGTCTCCAAGGAGGCAAAGTGTGCAGAGATCTGAAGGCCCCCACTGTAACCCATGCAGCAACCCGCGCTACCCAGGCGCCTTCGTCCAAGCGACCGACGACGAGCCTGCACGGACAGGACGTATCATGGTGCCTTCAACGACGTGCCCCCACAGACCCATAGACCTCACAGACCACAAGGACAAACACGACCGTGGCCTCTTCGACCTCGAGCCTCAGCTTTCGCGATCTGTACACGCCCAAGATCTTCACAGTACTCAAACAAGGCTACGGACTGCCCAGTCTGAGGGCCGACGCAATCTCGGGGCTGACCGTCGCCATCGTCGCGCTCCCGCTGTCGATGGCCATCGCCATCGCATCGGGCGTCACGCCAGACCGAGGACTTTACACGTCCATCATCGGCGGATTCATCGTGTCCGCCTTCGGCGGCAGCCGTTTCCAGATTGGTGGGCCAGCCGGGGCCTTCATCGTGCTGGTCGCAGCCGCCGTCGCCCAGCATGGCGTGGAAGGACTTCTGCTGGCGACGCTGCTCTCCGGGCTCATGCTGGCCGCCATCGGCTTTCTGCGCCTGGGCACTTTCATCAAATACATCCCCTATCCCGTGACGGTCGGCTTCACCGCGGGTATTGCCGTCATCATTTTCGCCAGCCAAATCCGCGACCTGTTCGGATTGCATCTGGAACACGAACCCGGCCCGCTACTGCCAAAATTGCAAGCACTTGGCGCTGCTCTGCCGACCGCCACACCTGCGGCAATCCTGCTCGCAGTCATCACCATTGGCATCATCGCCCTTCTTCGGCGGTATCGCCCACACTGGCCTTCCTACCTCATCGCCATCGCGGTCGCAGCGCTCTGTGCCTCGCTGTTCAGTCTGCCGGTCCAGACCATCGGCACCCAGTTTGGAGGGATTCCCCAAATCCTCCCTACCCCTCATCTGCCTGAGGTCACCTACGCGAAAGTGCTGGACGTACTGCCCAACGCATTGGCGTTCACCTTGCTGGGCTGCATTGAAAGCCTTCTGTCGGCCGTCGTGGCAGACTCCATGACGGGACGGCGCCACCGGTCCAACTGCGAACTGGTGGCACAAGGGCTCGCTAACATTGCGTCTCCGCTGTTCGGCGGCATCTGCGTGACAGGCAACATCGCGCGCACGGCGACCAATGTACGCGCGGGTGCACGCGGACCAATCTCCGGGATGCTGCACTCTGTCTTCCTGCTGCTCTTCGTACTGGTCGCAGCACCTGCCGCCTCTTACATCCCGCTGGCGGGTCTGGCAGGCGTGCTTGCCGTCGTATCCTGGAACATGGTCGAGAAGCACGCCTTCGCCGTGCTGATGCGCGCATCGTGGGGAGACGCCGTCGTACTGCTCGTCACGTTTTTGCTGGTGATCTTCCGCGACCTCAGCGAAGGCATCCTGGTCGGGTTTGCTCTCAGCGCCCTGCTGTTCATGCACCGCATGGCTCAAAGCGTCGAGGTGGAGCACAGCCACCCTCAAGTAGCGGACGACAGATCGGACAACGACGTGGATGGCCCCCTCGAGGACGACGAACAGGCCGCCGCCGAAGGCCGCAACATCGCCATCATCCGGGTGACTGGCGCATTTTTCTTCGGAGCGACCTCGGCTGTCGAGTCAGTGCTCGATCGCATCGGCGACCACCCCAAGGCCTACGTGGTGGATCTTTCCGAGGTTTCGATTCTGGATTCGACGGGCGTCGCCACGCTGGAGGGCCTGGCCAGAAAAGCCAATCAACGCGGGGCCCACCTCTACATCACCGGCGCTTCGCGAACCACTCGGCGCACACTATTGCGACACGGCATTCGAAACACCGGGGCTCGATTTCGCAGGGACGTGAAAAGCGCGCTCGCAAGCGTGCAACGCTAAATGGCGTACCCAAAGGCAGTGACTGGCGGAAGCGGTGAGATTCGAACTCACGGATGGATTGCTCCATCGCCGGTTTTCAAGACCGGTCCATTCAACCACTCTGGCACGCTTCCGCTGAAGACCGCAAGTGTAGCGCATAATGCAGGCTGAAACCGCGAAGGAGCCTGCATGCAAGCCATTGAAATCACTCAGCCCGGTGGCCCCGAAGTCCTGCAACTGACACAGCGGCCCAAGCCGGTGCCGGGGCCGGGCGAGGTCCTGATCGAAGTTCACGCTGCAGGGATCAATCGCCCTGATGTCTTTCAGCGTCAGGGCAGCTATCCGCCGCCAGCCGGCGCCTCTGATCTGCCCGGTCTCGAGGTCGCAGGGACCATCGTGGGTGGAGACCCCTCTCCTACTGGCCTGAAGCAAGGCGACTCTGTCTGTGCTCTGCTGGCAGGCGGCGGCTACGCACAGTACTGCGTGGCCCCCGCCGTGCAATGCCTGCCCGCACCCAAAGGTCTATCCATGGTCGAAGCGGCGGCCTTGCCAGAAACCTACTTCACGGTCTGGAGCAATGTGTTCGATCGCGGTCGCCTGAATGCGGGTGAGACCCTCCTGGTGCACGGCGGCGCAAGCGGCATAGGCACCACAGCCATCATGTTGGCGCGGGCCTTCGGCCACACCGTTTATGCCACAGCGGGCAGCGACGAACGCGTCCGTGCCATCGAAGCCATGGGCTGCACACATGGCATCAACTACCATACCCAGGATTTTGTCGCCGAAACCAAAGCACTCACCCAAGGGCTTGGCGTGGATGTCATCCTCGACATGGTGGCCGGCAAATACCTGGAACGCAATATTCAAGCACTGGCCGATGATGGCCGTCTGGTGGTCATTGCACTCCTGGGGGGCAGCAAGGGTACGCTCTACTGCAACGACATCATGCGCCGCCGCCTTACCGTCACCGGGTCCACGCTGCGCTCACGCCCCCCTGCCTTCAAGGGGCACGTCGCACTCGCGCTGCACCAGCACGTCTGGCCGCTGCTCGAAGCCGGCACCATCCGACCCAGGATTCACGCCACCTTTCCACTGGCCGATGCGGCCAAAGCGCACGCCATGATGGATTCCGGCGAGCAGATCGGCAAGATCGTACTGACGATGGAGTGATTGCCCAGTAAAAAGGGCACCCTGGGGTGCCCTTTTTACTTCAGAACGGCCCCCTTGCGAGGGCCGCGTACTGTTTCCTACTGTTCGTGTGAAGCCGTAGGCGCCGCGGGGCCACCCTGTGCTTCGATGCCACCGATTGCCTTGACCGACAGGCGCAGACGCCCACGTTCGTCGGCCTCGATGACCTTCACCCGCACCGACTGCCCGACCTTCAACACGTCGTTGATATCGGCAATGCGATAGTTGGCGATTTCGGAGATGTGCAGCAGGCCGTCGCGACCCGGCAGCACCTGGACGATGGCACCGAAGTCGAGCAGACGTTGCACCGTACCCTGGTACTCTTGCCCCACCTCGACGTCGGCCGTGAGTTCCTTGATGCGGCGTTCGGCTTCGTGAGCCTTATCCAGATCCGCACTGGAAATCGTGATGTTGCCATCGTCGCTGATGTCGATGTGCGTGCCGGTTTCTTCGGTCAGGGCCCGGATCGTCGCACCACCCTTGCCGATCACGTCGCGGATCTTCTCGGGATTGATCTTCATTTGCAGCATGCGCGGCGCAAAATCCGACAACTCGGTCCGCGAACCATTGATGGCGTCACGCATCTTTTGCAAGATGTGCAAACGGCCTTCGCGCGCTTGGGCCAGGGCGATCTGCATGATCTCCTTGGTGATGCCCTGGATCTTGATGTCCATCTGCAGCGCAGTGACCCCATGATCGGTCCCCGTCACCTTGAAATCCATGTCGCCCAGGTGATCTTCATCACCCAGGATGTCCGTCAGCACGGCAAACTTGTTGCCGTCCTTGATCAGGCCCATGGCCACACCCGCCACGTGATCCTTGATGGGTACGCCGGCATCCATCATCGACAGGCAGCCCCCACACACCGACGCCATGGACGACGAACCGTTGGACTCCATGATTTCCGACACCACGCGAATGGTGTACTGGAATTCTTCGGGCGGCGGCAGCAAGGCCAACAGGGCGCGCTTGGCCAGACGACCGTGACCGATCTCGCGGCGCTTGGGCACACCAAAACGCCCGGTTTCCCCAGTGGCGAACGGCGGCATGTTGTAGTGCATCATGAAACGATCACGGTATTCACCCATGATGGAATCGATGATTTGTTCGTCTTGCTTGGTCCCCAGCGTCGTGACCGCCAGCGATTGCGTTTCACCACGCGTGAACAGGGCTGAGCCGTGAGCACGCGGCAGCACACCCAAACGGATGCTGATGGGACGCACGGTGCGCGTGTCGCGCCCGTCGATCCGGGGCTCACCGCGCAGGATACGGCCGCGCACGATTTCAGCTTCGAGCGCGAACAACAGGTTTTCGACTTCAACTTCGTCAGGCGCCGATTCACTGCGCGCTGCTGCATGTTCGGCCAGCTTGGCCTTGACATCGGCATAGGTCTTGCGCAGCGCCGTCGTGCGTTCTTGCTTGTCGTGAATCTTGTAGACCGCTTCGAGCTCGTCGAAGGCCGCCGCACGGACAGCCGTGGACAGTGCCTCGTTGACCGGCGCCGGCTGCCAATCCCATTCGGGCTTGCCGGCCTCAGCGACCAGGTCGTGAATCGCACTGATGGCGACTTGCATCTGCTCGTGGCCAAACACCACGGCACCTAGCATGATGTCTTCAGGAAGCTGCTTGGCCTCGGATTCGACCATCAGCACAGCCGTTTCCGTTCCAGCGACCACCAGATCCAGCTCGGATTCTTTCAGCTGTGACGTCGTGGGGTTTGCGACATACTGACCATTGACATACGCCACACGAATGCCGCCCACCGGGCCGTTGAATGGAATACCCGAGATGGCCAATGCGGCAGAAGAAGCCAGCATGGCAGGGATATCAGGGTCGATCTCAGGATTGACCGACAGGGTATGGATGATGATCTGGACTTCGTTGTAGAAGCCGTCCGGGAACAATGGGCGCAGCGGACGATCAATCAGTCGAGATGTCAGGATTTCTTTTTCAGACGGTTTACCTTCACGCTTGAAGAATCCACCTGGAATCTTGCCGGCAGCGTAGGTCTTTTCAACATAATCGACTGTCAGCGGGAAGAAGTCTTGGCCCGGCTTGGCCGTCTTGGCCCCCACGACCGTCGCCAGCACCACGGTGTCATCCACGGACACCAGCACCGCACCGGAGGCCTGACGGGCGATCTCACCCGTTTCCAGCACCACCGTGTGGGCACCGTACTGAAACGACTTGCTCACTTTGTTGAACATTGGTTATTCCTTTTACTTACGAAAAAACCGTGTACCCCGCGCCTCAAATCGCGGCATACACGGTTCAAACAAGGGGGAGCCAGGCCTTGCGGCCTTGCAGACCCCGCAGCATTACTTGCGCAGGCCGAGTTTTTCGATCAACGCGCGGTACGAATCCGGCTTGCTACCCTTCAGGTAGTCGAGCAACTTGCGGCGGCGGCTCACCATGCGCAGAAGGCCACGGCGGGAGTGGTGATCTTTGGTGTGAATCTTGAAATGGCCGGTAAGCTCGTTGATACGAGCGGTCAGCAAGGCGACCTGGACTTCAGGAGAACCGGTGTCACCGGCGACGCGCTGAAATTGCGCAACGATGTCAGACTTGACGATATCTGCAACAGACATGCAATGAACCTCTGATACAAGCGGCAGCACCGAGGCGTGCAACCGTGGGTGAGAAAAAAGCGCACGCGATTGCGTGCGCGGGTCACATTATAGCGGATCGCCCCACCCTGCGCCTGATGGCGTCAGGACGGCTCGTCATCATCGGACGCATCAGCGCCATTTCGCATACGCTGCCCCAGCCGACGCGCGCGCCGCACTCGCCAGATCCAGGTGAGCCAGCCCGATACGCTATACAAGATGAACAGCCCAAAAAGCACCACTGGGGGGTCGCTGGAGACGAACACGAATACTGCCACCAGAACGATCATGACCCAGAACGGCACGCTGCGCCCCAGGGCAAAGGATTTGCCACTGAAGAACGGTGCATTGGACACCATGGAGATGCCCGCGTAGACCGTCAGCCCAAAGGCGGCCCAAGGCACGAAACCATCGGAAAGCGACAGCTTGTTGTCGACCGACAACCACACGAAACCCGCCACCAGCGCTGCTGCAGCCGGGCTGGGCAAGCCCTGAAAATACTGTTTGTCGATCTTGCCGATATTGGCGTTGAAACGCGCCAACCGCAAAGCGGCACCCACGACATACACGAACGCCGCCAGCCAGCCCCAGCGTCCCAGACCACGGAGTGACCATTCATACATGACCAAGGCCGGGGCCATGCCGAAAGACATCATGTCGGCCAGTGAATCGTATTGTTCGCCAAATACAGACTGGGTATGCGTCAGGCGCGCCACCCGGCCATCCATGCTGTCGAACACCATGGCGAGGAACACGGCAATGGCCGCAACCTCGAAATTGTGGTTCATCGCCTGCACAACGGCGTAAAAGCCAGCGAACAGATTGGCGGTGGTAAAGGCGTTTGGCAGCAGGTAAATGCTGCGACGCCGCTGAGGCTCATCAGGTAAGGATTCAGACACGGGATTCATCTTCTTGTGAGACGACAGGCAGTTCGGCAAGCACCGTATGGGTCGCATGAACTTTGTCGCCAATGGCCACCCTGGGGCGGGAGCCTGGGGGCAAGTATACGTCCACGCGCGACCCAAAGCGGATGAAGCCATAGCGTTGCCCGGCATACAAATTCTGGCCAATGCGCGCGTGACAAAGAATCCGTTTGGCCACCAAACCTGCCACCTGTACAGCCGTCACGAGCTGGCCATCGGCCGTGCGCAGCACCATGGCATTGCGTTCATTTTCCAGGGAGGCCTTATCGAGCGACGCATTGAAGAACTTGCCCGGAAAATACGTCAGCGACTGCACTTCACCGTCGACCGGACACCGGTTCGAATGCACGTTGAAGACGTTCATGAAGACGCTGATCTTCACGGCAGGCCGGTCTTCCGCATAAGGATCGGCCGCATCTTCAACGCAGACGATACGACCATCGGCAGGGCTAAGGACCAGGCCATCGCCCTCGGGCGCTTCGCGCACCGGGTCGCGAAAGAACTGCAGCGCGAACAGGGTGAAAATCCAGAACGGGATGGCGATCCAGCCGGACCACAACCCCACGAGCAGCGATACGACGACGCTGCCTGCCAGCATGGGCCAGCCTTCTCGGGCGATCAGCGGGTGCGGATAAGGAGGAGTTCTCATGATAGGCGCAAGGATAACCTAATTCAGGGTAAGGAAAAGGGCCAGGTCCCAACGAGACCTGGCCCCCACTGCTGCAAAGCCCTTCTCTGGGACGGGCTCCGCAAACGTCACTGCTTAGTTCTTGCTCTGATCTACCAGCTTATGTGCCGCGATCCAGGGCATCATGGCCCGCAGCTTGCCGCCCACCTGTTCGATTTGCAGTTCGGACGTCAGACGGCGACGTGAAGAGAGTTCTGGCGCACCTGCCGCATTTTCCAGGATGAACTTCTTGGCGTACACACCCGTCTGGATATCGTGCAGCACGTCACGCATGGCAGCGCGCGACTCGTCGTTCACGACGCGCGGGCCACTGACGTACTCACCAAATTCCGCATTGTTGGAAATCGAGTAGTTCATGTTGGCAATGCCGCCTTCGTAGATCAGGTCGACGATGAGCTTGAGTTCGTGGCAGCACTCGAAATAAGCCATTTCAGGAGCGTACCCGGCATTGACCAGCGTCTGGAAGCCGGCCTTGATGAGCTCGACTGCCCCGCCACACAGCACCGCCTGTTCGCCGAACAAGTCGGTTTCGGTTTCTTCGCGGAAGCTGGTTTCGATGATGCCGGCACGACCACCACCATTGGCCATGGTGTACGACAATGCGATGTCGCGGGCTTTGCCGGAATGATCCTGATGCACGGCGATCAGCATCGGAACGCCGCCGCCTTGGGTGTAGGTGCTGCGCACCGTGTGGCCTGGCGCCTTCGGCGCAATCATGATGACGTCGATGTCGGCACGCGGCACGATCTGGCCATAGTGGATATTGAACCCGTGCGCAAACGCCAGCGCGGCACCCGCCTTCATGTTGTCGGCAATCTGGCTGCGATAGACCTGGGCAATGTGCTCGTCAGGCAACAGCATCATGACCACGTCGGCGCCCTTGACGGCCTCGGCAACTTCCTTGACTTCCAGGCCTGCGTTCACGGCCTTGTGCCAGGAAGCACCGCCTTTGCGCAGACCCACGGTGACGTGCACACCCGAATCATGCAGATTCAGCGCATGCGCATGGCCTTGCGAACCATAACCGATGATGGCGACTTGCTTGCCCTTGATGAGGGACAGGTCACAGTCTTTGTCGTAAAAAACTTTCATTGTGTACTCCGTAGATTTTTGTGATTCTAAAGAATGAGGGGTTTGAATGAGGGACTCAGAGCTTGAGGACGCGTTCGCCACGCCCCACCCCCGAAACGCCTGTACGGACGGTTTCCAGGATGGCGCTGCGGTCCAGCGCACCGATAAAGGCCGCGATCTTGTCCTGCACCCCGGTCAGCTCGATGGTGTAGGTCTTGTCCGTGACGTCGATGATGCGGCCTCGAAAGATCTCGGCCATGCGCTTCATCTCTTCGCGTTCCTTACCGACCGCGCGCACCTTGATGAGCATGAGCTCACGTTCGACATGGGGCCCTTCCGACAGATCCACTACCTTCACCACGTCGACCAGGCGATTCAAGTGCTTGGTGATCTGTTCGACAATCTCATCCGAGCCCACGGTGACAATCGTCATGCGCGACAGCGTGGCATCTTCAGTCGGAGCCACGGTCAGGGTCTCGATGTTGTAGCCCCGGGCCGAGAACAGCCCGACCACGCGCGACAGCGCGCCAGGTTCATTTTCGAGCAATACGGAAATGACGTGTTTCATGATTTTTTCCTCACAGATCCTCGGAACCCAGCAGCATTTCAGTCAAGCCCTTCCCAGCCTTGACCATGGGCCAGACGTTCTCAGTCTGATCGGTGATGAAATTCATGAACACCAGGCGGTCTTTGTGCTTGGTGAATGCCTCGCGCAGCGCCGGTTCGACGTCTGCCGGCTTTTCGATCTGCAGTCCGATGTGGCCGTAGCTTTCGGCCAGCTTGACGAAATCAGGCAGGGCCTCGACATAGGTCTCGGAATAGCGGGAGCCATATTCGATCTGCTGCCACTGCCTCACCATGCCCAGATAGCGGTTGTTCAGGCACAGAATCTTGGGAGTGAGCCGGTACTGCTTGCAGGTAGAGAGCTCCTGGATGTTCATCTGGATGGAGCCTTCTCCGGTGATCACCGCCACGTCACGACCTGGATTGGCCATCTGCACCCCCATGGCGAATGGCAAACCCACCCCCATGGTGCCCAGACCACCGGAATTGATCCAGCGCCGCGGCTCCGCAAACGGATAGTACTGAGCCGCCCACATTTGGTGCTGCCCCACGTCGGACGTCACAAAAGCCTGGCCGCGCGTGACTTCCCAGAGCTTCTGAATCACGAACTGTGGCTTGATCACCGAATCGGAGTGTTCGTACTCCATGCACTTGCGGGCCCGCCAGGTGTCGATCTGCTTCCACCAATCGTCCAGCCGATGTTCGGTGCCGCTCTCTTCGGCCAGCGCCTGCGCATACAGACCAATCAGGTCCTGCAGGACTTCTTTGACGTCACCCACGATAGGCACGTCGACCTTCACCCGCTTGGAGATGGACGACGGATCGATATCGATGTGGACCACCTTGCGGGGCACCTGCGCAAAATTGCGCGGATTGCCAATCACACGATCATCGAAACGCACGCCAATGCCAATCAACACGTCGCTGTTCTGCATGGCCATGTTGGCTTCGTATGTACCGTGCATGCCCGGCATGCCCACGAATTTTTCGTCGGTGCCCGGATAAGCCCCCAAACCCATGAGCGTAGTGGTGCAAGGCGCACCCGTGACGCGAACCAGCTTGCGCAGTTCGTCAGAGGCATTGGACAGCACCACACCGCCGCCCGCATAAATCATGGGACGCTCGGCTGCGAGCAACAGTTGCACAGCCTTCTTGATCTGCCCCTGATGACCCTTGGTAACAGGGGCGTACGAACGCAACTGCGTCGGGCCTCGCTTGGGCATGAATTTGCAGGTTGCGACCGAAACGTCTTTGGGGATGTCGACCAGCACGGGACCAGGACGCCCCGAGCGCGCGATGTAGAAGGCGCGGCGCAAGGTCTCGGCCAGATCCTTGACGTCGCGCACAAGGTAATTGTGTTTGACGCAAGGCCGCGTGATGCCCACCGTGTCGCATTCCTGAAAAGCGTCTTGCCCGATTGCATGGGTAGGTACCTGGCCACTGATGATGACCATGGGAATCGAATCCATGTAGGCTGTGGCAATACCTGTCACGGCATTGGTCACGCCAGGACCGCTGGTCACCAGGCAGACGCCTACTTTGTCGGAAGATCGGGAATACGCATCGGCCGCATGAACTGCCGCCTGCTCGTGTCGCACGAGGATGTGCTGAAATTTATCTTGCTTGTAGATGGAGTCGTAGATGTAGAGGACGGCACCGCCAGGGTAGCCAAATACATGGTCTACGCCTTCCTCGATCAGACAACGCACGACGATGTCGGCGCCATTGAGTTCCATGATGGGTTCCTTTCGTAACCAGTGCTTCACACCAAGCGATCGGAGAATGATCTGGGCCATGACCGGTGATCCACGACATATCTGGCGCTTGGCGATTCACGGAACCGCTTTGCCCGGATACCCCACAGGACCGATCTGCACCCCTTGGCACAAGACACGAGCGCTTTAAAAGCGCGGGAGGTAGAAACGGACGCTTCCGACGTCGCTTGTGGCGGTCTGCGAAGCATTGGACAGGCTTGAAAACCGGGCACGTCGCCCGGTTGGTAACCTGATCGGCCTGCCTAGATGCGGCAGACCGAGGGGATTAATTTAATGCATTGCAACATTTGCCGCAAGCGAGGGCCCGGGCAGAGAGGAGTCATTGGGGATTTGATAAGCGGTCGGCATCGTGGGGCCGCCAACACGGTTCCAGCACGGTGAGCGCTGTAGCGACCCCTGGCACTCCCGACGTTCCACATCACGTCAGCGGCCCCTGCAGCAGCCGCCTGCAGCACGATATCCCAGAGGCTGCGATGACCTTAAATGCCCAGGTATTTCATGATTTCGGGGCTGCCGCGCAGGTCGGTTGCCAGGCCTTCGTGGCGGATCTGGCCTTTTTCGATGATGTAGCCTCGGTCGGCGAGTTCCAGTGCAAACAGGGCATTTTGTTCGCACACCAGCATGCTGAAGCCTTCGCGCTTGAGCAGACGCAGCCAGTCGCCCAGATCATCGACGATGGCGGGGGCCAGGCCTTCAGTAAGTTCGTCAAGCAGAAGCATCTTTGGATTGGCCACCAGCGCACGACCCAGTTTGAGCATCTGCTGTTCGCCGCCACTCAGAAAGCCGGCTTTGCGGGTATCGAGTTCGGCGAGCTTGGGAAAGATCTTGTAGACACGGTCGATGCCCCAGCCATCGGTACTGCCGGCTGCCTGGCGCAGGTACAGCAAAAGATTTTCGCGTACGGTGAGTTCGCTGAAGATTCGCCGCCCGCTGGGAACGAAGGCGAGCCCAGCGCGCGCGATGCGAAAGGTCTTGTCGCGCGTGATGTCTGCGCCTGCAAAACGAATTTGGCCTTCGCTCGCGGGAGTCAGGCCCATGATGCTGCGCAAGGTGGTCGTTTTGCCCGCGCCGTTGCGCCCCAGCAAGGTGACGGTTTCGCCTTCCTGTACCTCCAGGCTGACCCCTTGAAGAATGTGGCTGTGACCGTAATAGGTATGGATGGATTCTAGCTTCAGCATCAGGAATTCCGCCGCCCAAGGTATACGTCGATGACTCGCTGGTCGGTTCGAACGGCATCAGGTGCGCCGTCGGCGATGATCTGGCCTCGATGAAGCACAGTGACCTTATCGGATATCGTGAACACGGTGCCGATATCGTGCTCGCAGAAAAGCACGGTCAGGCCGCGAGATCGGGTAAGGTCGCGCACCAGTTCAACCATCTTCTTGGTTTCGAAGGGCGACATCCCCGCCGTGGGTTCGTCCAGGAGCAATAGCTTGGGCTGGGTGGCCAGTGCAAGGGTGACTTCGAGGGTGCGCTGGTCGCCGTGCGACATGGTGGCGGCCTGGACGTCGGCCAGTTCGGCCAGGCCCACGGTTTCAAGAAGCTGGAGCGCCTCGGCCCGCGCAGTGGGGCGATTCCACAGCCAGAGGCTGGCGCTCTGGTGACGGCGCGCGCTGATTGCACATTCTACGGATTCAAGGACGGTCAATTTAGGGAAGATCGTCGTCACCTGAAACGCGCGCGTGAGGCCGCGCCGTACCATGGCGTCTGGCGACGACTGCGTGACATCATCCCCCGCGAAGCGGATGGCGCCGGCGCTGGGATGCGAATGCCCCGAAATCAGGTTGAACATGGTCGTCTTGCCTGCTCCATTGGGGCCTATGACCGCGTGGATGGAGCCTTCTTCGACCGCGAACGACACTCCGTCGACTGCATGGAAGCCGCCAAAGGTTTTCCGCAATTCGGTGACGTCGAGCAAACTCACGAGTGCCTCTTTTTCGGCAGGAGAGAGGACAGCAAGGCCCGCACACCACCCGCGCGCCCGGCACCCTGGCCCACACCCAGCAGGCCATTGGGCGCAAACAGCACGATGAGGAGCAGCGTGAGGCCCAGGATGAGCTCCCAGGCGTTGCTGTGCGCCACCAGATAATCATGGGTGAAGACGAAAATCAGTGCCCCCACCAGTGGACCAAGGAAGTAATGCAGGCCACCAATCACCGACACCAGAATAGGCTCGCCAGACTGTGTCCATTCGAGCAACTCGGGATAGGCCGACTGGCTGCGCACCACGAACAACGCCCCCGCCAAGGCGCAGAATGCGCCCGACAATACAAAGGCATACAACTGATAGCGATACAGATTGACGCCCAGCGCCTCGAGCCGCTTGGAGTTTTCACGCAAGGCCTGAAGCGTCAGCCCAAACGGCGAGACCGTAATCATCCAGAGCAGCAACAGTGCCACCAGGCAAATGATCAACACGAACCAGAGGCCCACCTGCGGGTCCAGGAGGCCCATGGGAATCATGGACCCGAACACGCCGTTGGCCCCACGCGTGAAGCCATACCACTGATTGGCAATGGTGAAAAAGAGTTGCGAGAAGGCAAGGGTCAGGAGCGCAAAGTACCAGGTCTTGGTACGCAAGACCAAAGCACCAATGACCAATGCGCTGAGCGCCCCGACGATCGGGCTGAGGATGAACAGAACCCAGAATGGCCAGTGCAGATGCAACCAGCCCAACGCGACCACATACGCCCCGAGCCCATAGAACACAGCCTGACCAAACGATACCAGGCCCCCGTAGCCCACCAACAGGTTGGTGGACACGGCGAAAAGCCCCAGCACCAGGACGTTTTGCAGGAAGAAGAGCCATTCGGGCGGAAACATGAACGAAAGCCCGAAGATCACGATCGATCCAATGACCAGGATCAGCGGCACCGCCCAGAACTTGCAATGGTGAATCAAATCAGAGGCAGCAGTCACCGTTCAGACACTCCCAGCAAACCGGTAGGACGGATGATAAGCACCAGAATCATCGCCAGATAGATCGACGCCGAGGCAAAGCTCGGAGCCCACAAAACCCCCACCGTCTTGAATAGGCCAATGATGAGGGCACCAATGGCTGCCCCCGGAATGGAGCCCAGCCCTCCGATGACCACCACGATGAAGGCCTCGATCAGAATCTGCGTATCCAGCCCGGTCGTCACGGATTGGATGGGGCCCACGATCACCCCCGCAATCGCCGCCAACACGGCGCCCAGGGCAAACACGCCCGTGAACAGCAGACTGACGTTGGTTCCTGAAACGGCCAGCATCTCGGGATCTTCGACAGCGGCGCGGATACGCCACCCCAGTTGAGTGCGTTGCAACAGCCACCACATGAACAGCCCCACCCCGATGGCCACAGCCAGGATGAAAAGATCGTAAACAGGCACGGCCCCTGCCACCCCCGCCAGATGCCCCTGGAGCGACGGAGGAATGGATACAGAGCGGAAGTTGCCTCCCCAGATCGTGAGGGCGATGCCTTCAAATAGATAAAGCAGACCGAACGTGGCCAGCAACTGCAGCAGGTGCTCGCTGGCATAGAGTCGGCGCAACACCAGGATTTCGGTCAGTGCCCCCAGCACCCCCACGAGGATGGGCGCCACGATGATGGCGAGCCAGAACGCGAGTTCGGAGTGGCCGGCGCTGGCCCCTACCCACGAGGCCACGATGAAGGCGCCAAACATGTAAAAGCTGCCATGCGCGATGTTGATGATCTGCATGGCGCCAAAAATCAGCGTCAGCCCCGACGCCACCAGAAACAGCAGGCTCGCGCTAGTCACCACGCCAAAGAACTGCGTGAAAAAATCAGCCAGAGTCAAGAAGCCACCCTATGAGAATCGAGGCCAGGACAAGATGCCGAACGCACTGGCAACAGCCCGATACGGCACGGGCTGTTGCGACTGGCTTTTATGAAGTTTTTATGATTTCTGCAGAGCCAGCTTGGCCTTGCACGTCATCATGATCTTTGATCCCGGGATCTTTTCGACGTGATCCATGGTGCGGATGCCGTACTCGGCATTCACGTCCTTGGAGAGCACCCCCATGTATTCCGGGACCTCGGCCTGATGGTCACACTCACGAATCGTGAAGGAACCCCGCAACGCACTGTGGATGGTGGCGCCACTGAGTGCCGCTGCGACCTTGTCGGCATCGAACGACCCTGCCTTCTTCACGCCCTGCGCCCAGGTTTCAACTGCGGAGTACCCAAGAATGGCCCAGCTTGGCGGCCAACCGCCAAACTTGCTGTGGTATTCCTTGGTGAATGACTTCATGTCTTCAGAGGGCGACAGATAAAACGGTGCCGCGCGATCCGAACTGATGACCCCGGCTGGCGCACTGGCACCCAGAGCCTGCAAGGCGCCCATCCAGTACCCCGCATACACGCTGGCCGCCTTGAAGAGCCCCGCGCCTTCAGCCTGCTTGGTGAAGGTCACCAGGTCGCCCCCATACTGGCCCACGAACAGGAAGTCGGGCTTCTTGGACATGATCGCCGAGATGTACTGGCTGAAGTCGCTGGACCCCAGGCCCGGCCACTGCTGACCCACGAGATCGACGCTGGCGCCATTGGCTTTCATGCCTTTGAGGAATTCGTCGACCGTCGTACGCCCGAAGCTGTAATCAGGACTCACGGTGTAGTAGGTCTTCCAGCCTTTTTCCCTGCCTTCTTTGGCAATGTAAGAAGCCACTGCGTGGGGCTCCATGAAGGTGCTGGGAACCACCTGAAAAACATACTTGGAAAATGACCGGCCCGTCTGGTCTACGTCATTGGATACCGAGTAGAAGATCGGCACCTTGTATTGTGCAGCCACTCCGGCTTCGGCTGAACCCACGGCACTGCTCACAGGGCCGAACAGAGCCTTGACCTTGTCCGAAAGCACAAAATTACGGGCGTTCGTCACGCCCGTTGCTGGTTTTGCCGTGTCTTCTGCCGATAGCAGCTTGATCTGCTTGCCCAGCAGGCCGCCTTCGGCATTGATTTTTGCAATGGCCAGTTCGATGCCATTTTTGTTCGACTGACCCAGCGGGCCGATGGCGCCGCTCATGGTGGTGGATAAACCGACATTCACCGTACCGGCTGCCCAGGCTCCTGGCCCGAACGCCAGCCCCGCACCGCCCACCAGCGCCAGTGCAACCGCCAATTTACCCGTAGAAGATAGCTTCATGCTTTGACCTCCACCTTTTGTCGCAACCTGCACAAACCCAAAGACACGACTTCAAGTTCGTGAACGTTGGAAATTTTGTCGCGTCACAACTTCTGAAACTGCGCGGCGTGGCGGGCTTCAGACACACCCGAAACCCTCGTGGCCATTATTCTGTTTGTGCGATCTGCTTGTCAATCCGCATGTTCCTTGGCTTCCAGGGTGCCACTGAAATTCCGGTACTATCAAAATTCATCGCATCAGTGCGGATACCGGCTGCATGACCTCCACCACTTCACAGCTGCAGCGCTTCTTCTACAGCCACTACTTTTTCGGCGGCCTGCGGCAGTCCGTTGGAGTCTTGCTGCCGGCGCTGGTGCTCTGGGGCATATTCTCGTGGGTGTCGGGGGGGTTCATCGCCGCCGTTGGGGCGGGCTGCGTCGCCATCCTGGATCAACCGGGAGGCCCACGCCGATACGGGATCAACGGCATGGTCGCCGCCTTGTGTCTGTGCTCGGTCACCACGGCCATCACAGGCCTGGCCTCCAGCTACGCGCTCGCCATCTGGGTAGTCGTGCCCGCCCTGTGTTTCGCATTTTCGATGCTCACGGTCTACGGCAAGCACGGAGGGCTTCTGGGCTTTGCGTGCCTGCTCATCATGACGCTCACCATGCGCACACCCATGGCCCCGGCTGAAGTCTGGAGCTACACGCTGATTTCGTTTCTGGGAGGCACCTTCTACCTGAGCTACAGCGCCATTGCCCACCGCGTTCTCTGGCACCGGGAAGAACAGCAGGCGCTCTCCGTCGCGCTCTTTGCGACCGCCGACTACATCGCCGCTCGTGCACGCTTTTACGACGTCCACCTGGACATCGAAGACAATTATCGTCAGCTCATTCGCGCGCAGACCGCCATGACCGACGCGCATCAAGTCGCCCGCGACATGGTGCTGCGCGAGCTGCCACAAGGCACGCAATCACGGGGGGACCGGCTGCGGCAGGGCCTGCTCAACCTGTTCGTGGACATGGTGGGGCTGCTTGACAGCATGGTGGCCACCCATACGGATTACGCCACCTTGCGCCAGCAACTACCCGACAGCGACATCCTGCTGTTTGCGCGCGACGCCATGAACAAGCTGGCTAACAACATTGCGGGTCTGGCGCTCAATGTGGCACGCAACCGCCACACCCGCATACGCAACAGCGTCAAGGCTGAGCTGCGTGCCTTCGAGTTCGAACTGCAATCCTTGCGCGACGCGGGCACCGCACAATCCGACCCCGAACTCTACGCGCTGCTGGTTCAGGTCTTGCGACGGCTGCGCAACGTGACCAACCGCGTCGATCACATGGCCGATCACACTCACCGTCAGGTCGCGGTAGCCTCCGACAATACCGCGGCCAACAAGACGCTGAACCGATTCCTCACCCAGCAGAAGTGGCGCCCTGACACCCTGCTGCGCAACCTGAATATGCAGTCGATCCATTTTCGATATGCGTTGCGGGTGGCCGCTGCCGCCATGATCGCCATGGCCATCGGGCTGGTCATGGGGCACGCCCCCATCGTCCGCACACTGGACCCAGGCATGGCAGGCCATAGTTACTGGATCATTCTGACCGTACTCATCATCATGAAGCCGGGCTTCGCGCTGACTCGTCAGCGCAACGGCTGGCGGCTCATGGGCACCTTGCTGGGTTGCGGGATGGCGCTCGTCATCTTTGCCGTGGTTCAGAACGAGGCCCTGTACATCTTCATCCTGATCGCCTGCAGCATCCTGGGTTATGGGCTAGTTCAGGTGAACTACACATTGTCGGCGCTTTCGAACACCACGCTGGTGCTCATGGCCTTTCACCTGCTGATCCCCGGCTCGACTGCCGTCGTTGGTGAACGGCTGCTGGACACTGCCATCGGTAGCGTCCTCGCGTTGGGCTGCAGCTACATCCTCCCCTCCTGGGAGCGCCACAACCTGGATACCCTGGCCGGGGCACTGCGCAAGGCCAATCTTGCGTTCCTGCAAAGCGGCCTGGACTACGTCAGAACAGTACGGGGCATCCGGGCCGGAGTTCCCGGCACCGACGAGCAAGAAGCACAGATCCGCTGGAGCCTGGCCCGCAAGAATGTTCACCTGGCCTTCAGCAATTTTACGGCGGCGTTCTACCGGATGATGGACGAGCCCGTGCGCAAGCAGCGCCATGTCCCGGAGCTCAACCGGCTCCTGATCCAGAACCACACCCTGGCTTCGCAGATCGCCGCCGTCATTCCGAACCTGGCCCAAATGGACGACGAACCCAAAGGCATCGCGCGCGCCATCCAGGCCACACAAGACCTGCTGCGGGGCTACGAAGCCAGCCCCCCCAAAGTCATCGAAACCGAGGGTGGACTGGCCACTATTGCCTACCCGCTGCGGCAAATGACGCAGGCCGCGCAGGTCATCCGCGAAAACACGTGTAAAATCGAGGCCGACGACAAGCCGCTGCCGGGAACAGCTGCGGCTCAACAGGGCTGATTTTGTCCGGCGCGCTCTTCATTGCGCCGCACGGCGGAAAACCAGGCGGTCGGCAGTCGATTCCTGTGCAGCGTACTGATAGCCTTCGGCGTCAAAGGCCTGAAGTGCATTTACCGACTTCACTCGGTGCTCCACGACATAACGCGCCATCAGGCCACGCGCCCGCTTGGCATAGAAGCTGATGACCTTCCAGACGCCATTTTTCTCATCCTGGAATACGCACTCCACCACGCGCGCCTGCAGCGAGCCACGGTCGACCGACTTGAAATACTCCGCGGAGGCCAGATTCAGCAGCACCCGTTCACCCGGCAACACATCCAGGCGTCGATTCAGTTCCAACGCGATCTGGCTCGCCCAAAACGCATACAAGGTCGCGCCGTGCGACGTACGCAGACGCGTGCCCATTTCGAGCCGATAGGGCTGAATCAGATCCAGGGGGCGCAACACCCCGTAGAGTCCGCTAAGGATGGCCAGATGCTTTTGTGCCCACGAAAACTGTGCGTCCGACCACGCGGGCGCCTGCAAGCCTTCGTACACGTCGCCATTGAAGGCAAGGGCCGCCTGTCGAGCCTGCGCGACATCAGGCACGTCGGCCCAAGCAGCATAGCGCTCGGCATTGAGGCGTGACAGCGCCTCGGACAACCCCATCAGGCGCGACAAATCCGCCGGCGACTGGCGTTGCATCACGCGAACCAGCGCCAGCGTCTGCTCCCGGAACACCGGCACAGACTGCAGTGTGGTGCGCACCGGAGTGTCGTAATCCAACTTTTTGGCTGGGGACAAGACCATCAACATAAGAACCGTTCCTTCAAAAAGTCTACGACACTGGGCCTGCCGGCACGTGCCGCACTCTCATGGCTGTTCGCAGTGTATCTCGCGCGGACGCTGTCCAGGCCACACCTCTCAGACAAACGCCTCTTGCCGGCGGCGGCAACTGGCTGGTAATATTTTTATGCTGAATGGAGATGGCATCCCTCCATGAACCGCCTGCTCGCAGGCTGATGATGCCTACAACTACCGGATCACCCGGGTTGTAGGCATTTTTCATGCCCACTGGGTAGCCGGTTCACTCACTTAGACAAGGAACCTCGTGCCCACTCTCCCCACCACCCTCATCGCCATCTCACTAGGTGCCAGCGTCGGTGCCATCCTCCGCTGGTGGCTGGGAACCAGCCTCAATGCACTGTTCCCCACCCTGCCCCCTGGCACCCTGGTCGCCAACCTGCTGGGCGGCTACATCATCGGGCTCGCCGTGGCATGGTTCGGCGCGCATCCCGGGCTCTCACCACAGATGCGACTTTTCATCATCACCGGTTTCTGCGGCGGGCTCACGACTTTTTCTACCTTCTCGGCCGAGCTGTCACTCCTGCTGCAGCAAGGCCGCTATGGCTGGATGGCCACCTCGATGGTCATCCACGTCGGCGGATCGTTGGTCATGACACTCATGGGCATCGGCACAATGATGGTGCTCAAAGTCGTCCGATAGCGATAGCCACGTCGCGAGGCCAACGAGCACCCGAATCAAGGGACCTTGTTCAGCCAGGCAGGGGTATCGAATTTTTCGATTATCAGCTGATTTGCCGCTTGAAGCTCGCCGGCTGTCAGAGCCCCTGCCTGCAAGCCATACCGCTGGCGAAAGGTCTCTATCATGCGATCCAGAATGACCTCGCGTGCCAGGCCCGTCTGGCGGCGCAGCGGGTCCACGCGCTTTTTGGCCGACTTGGTCCCCTTGTCGGACAGCTTTTCGCGCCCAATGCGCAGCACCCCGACCATCTTGTCGGCATCCATGTCATAGGCCATGGTCACATGGTGCAGCACGCCGCCGCCTCGGTGCGCCTGAGCCGCTCCGCCGATCTTGCCATCGGCCGAGGTGATGTCGTTGAGCGGTTGATACCAGGCTTCGATACCCATGGTCTTGAGGGCCTCCAGCGTAAAAGCATCCATGTCGGCATAGGCCTCCTGGAAGCTCATCCCTGCAATGAGTGCCTTGGGCGCATAGATGGAATACGTGATGGCACTGCCGGGTTCGACGAACATCGCCCCGCCGCCGCTGATGCGACGCACGACTTGCACGCCAAAGCGCTGGGCGGCCTGCATGTCGACCTCATTTTTGACTGATTGAAAGATGCCCAGAATAATGGCCGGGGCCGACCATTCCCAAATGCGCACCGTGGGGGCTCGACGTCCGGCCGCCACCTCGTTGAGCAGCACCTCGTCAAGCGCGAGATGCATGAGCGGCGACTGTGGCTCGGTATGGATCAGCTGCCAGTCGTAGTCTGTCCAGCGGGTCCGGGTCACAGTGCTCATGCCAGCGCCCTCTGGATAACCACGGCAATGCCATCCACGGTAATGCCAAACAGCATCACGTCTGCGGTGATCACCGGAGCCAGGGCCTGCGCGACGCTGGCTGCATCGCCATCGGCGGGAAGCCCCACCAAGGCCGCATTGATCGCATCAAGGGTCTCGGGAGGTTCCAGGAAGAAGTCCCCCGACAGCTGCACGTCGTGCAAATGGCCATCTTCGACCAACAGATCAACCACTAGCAGCTTGCCGCCGGGAATTTTATATTCGGCATGGCGGCGCCCGCCTGCCAACTGCGACTTGGCCATACGTCGTCTCGTGGAGTCAGAAAACTGCGCCATTATGCCTCGCGGCAGGTCCCCCGCAAGGCCATACCTGCCTGTCGCGAGGGGCGATTACTGCATGAACCAGCCGTGGCTCACCACCAGGGATTGCCCTGTCAAGGCGTTGCTGGGGAAAGCAGCAAAAGTCAGTGCCACCTGAGCCACGTCGTCGACCGTGGTGAACTCGCCATCGACCGTATCCTTGAGCATGACCGTCTTGATGACCTGTTCTTCGGTGATTCCCAATTCCTGAGCCTGTTCGGGAATCTGCTTTTCAACCAGCGGCGTACGCACAAATCCCGGGCAAATGACGTTGGTGCGAATGCCGTACTGCGCACCTTCTTTTGAGATTACCTTGGCCAGGCCTTCAAGGCCATGCTTGGCGGTGACATACGGGCTCTTGAGCTTGGAGGCTTCCTTGGAGTGCACCGACCCCATGAACAGAATGCAGCCGCCACGTTTGGAGGCAATCATGTGGCGCACGGCAGCACGCGACGTCAGGAACCCGCCATCCAGGTGCACGGCCAGGAGTTTCTTCCAGTCAGAAAACTTGAAGTCCTGAATCGGGGCCACAATCTGAATGCCGGCGTTGCTCACAGCGATATCCACGTACCCCATCGCTTTCTGCACCTGGTCGAAGCCTGCATCGACAGCGGCTTCATCCGTCACGTCCATGGCAACTGCCATCGTCTTGACACCTTTCTTTGCGATGGCATCGGCGGTCGCTTGTGCCGCCTCGAGCTTCAGGTCAGCGATCACAATGTTTGCCCCTGCATCGGCAAAGACCTCGGCAATCCGCTTTCCAAGGCCGCTGGCCGCCCCCGTCACCAGGGCCACCTTACCTTTGAGACTCAGCACAGGGCTGGCATGAACTTCAGTGGACGATTGCGTGCTCATAATGCTTCCTCCGGGAAGATGATCGATGCATTCAAGCATACAGCGATTCCCTGACGCCCCGGTTACACTGACTTCCTACTCCCACGATCTCGGGCCCTGCCATGAGCACCTCATTCACCCACACGCCCAGCCCCATCACCCTGGACGGCCACGGGGTACGACTGGTCCCGCTGTCACCCTCCCATGTCCAAGGCCTGAGGACAGCCGCCGCCGACGGTGAACTCTGGCAACTGCGCGTCACGTCCGTGCCCGAGCCCGACGAGGTGCCGGCCTACATAGACCACGCGCTGCAGGGTCAATCCAACGGACACATGCTGCCCTTTGCCGTGCTGGACGCGGCCAGCGGCACCGTACTGGGCACCACGCGTTATCACGACATCGTGCCAGCCATCGCCCGGCTGGAAATCGGCTACACCTGGTACGGCAAGTCCCACCAACGCACCCACGTCAACACCGCGTGCAAGTTTCTGCTGCTGCAACACGCGTTCGAGACATTGGGAGCGGCGCTCGTGGGCTGGCGCACCGACAACTTCAACATAGCGTCACAACGCGCCATCGAGCGCTTGGGCGCAAAGCGTGACGGCGTCTTGCGCCATCACGCCCTGCGGCGCGACGGCACGGTGCGCGACACGGTGATGTACAGCGTCACAGCCGGCGAATGGCCCGAAATCCGGGCTCACCTGCAATACAAGCTTGCGCGCTGATCGCCGCGTCAGAAGTTACGCCGCAAATCCATGCCCTTATAAAGGGCGGCCACGTATTTTTCATAGCCATTGAAGGGCCGCGTGGGGATGCGCGCCGCAAAGAACCCTGAGCCGATCCGGCGTTCCGTCGCCTGGCTCCAGCGGGGGTGCGGCACGGCAGGGTTCACATTGGCATAGAACCCGTATTCCTGGGGCGCTGCCCGCATCCAGCTCGTGACCGGCTGCTCTTTCTGCAGATGAATTCGCACCAGCGATTTACCCGATTTGAAACCGTACTTCCAGGGGATGACGACGCGCATGGGTGCGCCATCTTGTGCCGGGAGTTCGTGCCCGTACAAGCCAAATGTGAGCAGCGTGAGCGGGTGCATGGCCTCGTCCATCCGCAACCCTTCGACGTACGGCCAATCGAGGATGCCTTCCTGTACACCGGGCATCGCCTTGGGCTGCACCACCGTCGTGAACACCACATACTTGGCGTCTTCGGTCGGTTCGACATGGCTGAGCAGATGGGACAGCGAGTACCCCGTCCAGGGAATCACCATGGACCACGCCTCGACACAACGCAGGCGATAGACCCGCTCTTCAAGCGGTGCCAGCTTGCGCAGGTCGGCGATGTCTAGCGTCATGGGTTTGCGCACGGCACCATCGATCTGCACGCTCCAGGGACTCAGGCTCATCTTGCCTGCGTACTGAGACGGGTCGCTCTTGCCCGTGCCAAATTCGTAAAAATTATTGTAGGTGGTGATGTCATGCCAACTGTTGACGGTCTCGTCCGTAGACCATTTGGCATCCCGGGGCGCGGGAAGCAACGCGCCTGTCGGTGCATCGTCATCAGCCTGAGCGAGCGCAGGCGCCGCCAAGGCCAACGGCGCCAGAGTCGCTCCACCCAAAAACCGCCGACGAGATTTCCAGACAGACTCCGGCGTCACATCCGACGCCTTCAAGCCTATGTCCCAACTATGACGCATGATGCACCTCCAGCATTTGCATCAATGAGGAAAACACAACGCCACGCCGCGGTCAATGGCATCCTTGGCAACACTGGTAACAGGAAGACACACCGGGCCCGACCAGGCCACCGCCGTACCAGCTACCCGGAGACACGGACGTGCGAATCGCCAGTCGGTTTACCGGCCGATACCGTAACCAAAGACAAGCCGCCCACCCAGCCAGCCGCCAACCAGGAGCGCGACGAACGCCGCTGCATCAAGCGAAAGCGAAAGCGCGTCAGGGGGCAAAGGCCGCAAATGATACATCCGCAGCCCCAAGCGGAACGCATACAGTGCAAACGCCACGAGCATAAGGCTCAAGTGCAGGAAAGTGTCGCGCAGGGCCACACCGTTCGGGACACGTGGAAATTCGAACAGGCCGGCCAACATGGCCGCCAAGGCGGTCAGGCAACCGACCGACAGCAAGCCGGCGGACCAGTGCCATAAGGAATTGCCTGAACCCGAACGCAGGCTTGCAAAGTCTGCAAAAGTCGCCAGCGACCAGCAGGCGACGGGAAAATGAACCAGAGCAGGATGAAGTGGATGACGCATATTTTTTAGAGTAGCAGGATCAAGGCCCAGGGCCTCCATGAACCTAAAGAACCCGTGACAGGAACGCTATCGTGCGTTCGTTCACGGGATGCCCGAAAAGCGCCGCCGGCGCACCCGATTCGACCACTCTGCCGCCGTCGGTGAAATACACGACATCAGCCACTTCTTGCGCAAAGCGCATTTCGTGCGTGACGAGGATACAGGTCATGCCATCGTGCGCCAGTTGCCGTACAACGTCCAGCACCTCTTTGACGGACTCGGGATCCAGAGCCGCCGTGATCTCGTCGAACAGCATCACGTCCGGCCGCATGGCCAGGCTGCGCGCAATAGCCACGCGCTGCTGCTGCCCGCCTGACAGCTCGCCCGGGTAGCTGTCGAGCTTTCCTGCCAACCCCACTCGATCCAGCAAGGCGAGTGCACGTGTCCGGACCTCGGCACGGTCTTCCCGCAACACATGGACAGGCGCCATCATGACATTCTGCAAGG
The DNA here is from genome assembly GCF_036379515.1 of Castellaniella sp. Classification (GTDB taxonomy): domain Bacteria; phylum Pseudomonadota; class Gammaproteobacteria; order Burkholderiales; family Burkholderiaceae_B; genus Castellaniella. The sequence goes on along the minus strand of NZ_DASVGN010000031.1, from coordinate 154,876 downwards.
CAGTCTTGTGCGGGAACAGGTTGTACTGCTGGAACACCATGGAGACGCACTTGCGCAACGCGATCTTCTGCGCCTCAGTCTGGAGCGACTGGACGTCGAAATCGCCCACCCGGATGCTACCTCGGTCTATTCCCACCAGGCCGTTGATACAGCGCAGCAAAGTCGACTTACCCGCACCCGAAGGCCCAATGATGCAGGCTACGTGGCCCTTTGCCACGGTCAGAGACACGCCCCGGAGGACCTCGGTCGCCCCAAAAGACAAGTAAACGTCTTGGAGGGTCACGACCGCCGGCGTGTCGGAGCTCTCAATCATGGACGGCATATCTGCGCTCCAGATGCAGCGTAAGACGCGCGATGGGATAGCAATAGGCGAAAAACCACAGCAGGTCGTAGCTATAGAAAGGCAGCAACAACCCTGGCTGGTCTTCCGCACTGAGCGCACGCGCCGTCTGCGTCAGCAGTTCATTGACCCCTACAATGGATGCCAGCACGGTCGCCATCGTCAGGATGGAATACAGATTCATCCAGGGCGGCAACATCCGCTTGATGCACTGCGGCAAGATGACCATCCAAAGCGTCCAGCGACGCGTAAATGCGAGCGACGCAGCCGACTCCCACTGGCCGGTCGGGATGGACTGAACTGCCCCCCGCAAAATCTCCGACACATTCGCCATCACTGGCAACGACAAGCCGAAGGTAGCCTTGACCCAGCCGGGGATGGAGATCGAGTCACCCAGAACCGTGACCCGAAACGGCAACAGGTACATGCAATAAAAGAGCAGGACCAGCCAGGGTGCGTTACGGAAGAATTGGGTCACGAGCCATGAAGGCTTGCGGACCCAGGCGGACAAGGCAATCTGCCCAAAGCCCAGCAAACATCCCAGTATCGTCCCAATCAACATAGACAAGGCACTGATGGCAAGATTCAGCAAGAAGCCACGCGCCAGCAGAGGCGTCCACTTCCACAGCGCCGCGAATGCCGAAGCACCCTGTGCTCCAGACTGGGCCTGAGCCACTCCACAGGAAGCAACGAACAGAACGAGCAAGCCCACTCCGAGCGCACCTGTCAGCCGCAAGGGCTGCGACTCACCCGGGACAGAGAGGCGCCCCAGCGCGCGCACCGCCTCAGGTACCAGAACAGGCAGATCTGTGCGGCCGCTGAACCTCATGCGCCAAACCCCGGCAACTGCAAGGCACGTTCCCAACGCCGCATAAGCAAGGCCAGCGCTCCGGCAAGCAGGACGTAGCAAACCAGCAGCACGTTCATGAGTTCAGTCACATTGAGCTCATCGGACCAGATCTGACTCGTCACGTAGAGCATCTCGGGGACCGCGATCGCATAGGCCAGTGTGGTGGTCTTCACCAGGTTGATGAGATTATTGGCCAGTGCCGGCAGGCTGATGCGCAAGGCCAACGGAAATACGATGAGCCCATACGTCTTCAGGCGGCTGAAACCCAACGATTCGGCCGCCTCGATCGTGGTATGCGACACCGCCTGGATCCCCGAGCGAAAGATCTCGGTATTGAAGGCCCCCGCAAAAAACGAGAGCGAGACGATCGCCCACGCAATGTTGCTGACCAAGGGAACAGGCTGCCCCGATGCGCCCGTCGTGCTGAGCAGACTGCCTAGCCCAAAGTAAAAGAAAAAGAGCTGCACCAGCGGCGGTGTATTGCGGAAAAACTGGATGTACCAATAGACCAGCGTGCGCACCAGCCTCGAGCGTGAATCCTGCAGCCAGGCACCCACAATACCGATGACGACACTCAATACAATGCAGATAACCGAGAGGCGCAAGGTCATGAGCAGACCCGCAAAAAAGCGCCCACGATCAAAGGGGTCGTAAAAAATCGACAAATTGATCCCCGTGGTCTCGTACAGCCAGTGAAACCAGTCCCAGAGATTCTGCATTGACGACCCTATGTTCCGCGCCGCGAGGCGCGGGCACGTCTACCTATTTGCTGTACTTTTCGTGTTCCTGCTGCGCAAAGGCAATGGGCTTGATGCCCCACTTCTTTTCCAGATCCAGGATCTTGCCTGACTTATGCCAACCCACCACCATCTTCGACAGCACGGACGCGAAGTGATTCTCGCCCTTCTTGGCGCCTATGCTCCAAGGCGTAAAGAAGATGGAGGTCAGCGGCATATCGTAATCCTTCCATTGCGGCTTGAGCAGCTCACCCTGGATGGCCGTGTCGTCATACGCAAAGGCGGCACACGAGCCGTTACGCAAGGCTGAATAGGCCTCGGCCGTACCTGGGAATGCGAGCCCCTGGACACCATATTGGGTTTGCAAATCCTTGTTCGTGAAGGTGCCCTGGATCAGGCACACCTTTTTGCCGCGCAGCTGATCCCAACTCTTGAAATCGGCCGATTTAGGCGCCAGGATATTGACGCCCGCACCATAATAATGAGGGTCCACCATGTCCATGAGCTTGTCGCGCTGCGGGGTGTCCGTGAGCGTCGCAAGAATGATGTCGATCTTGCCCTGCTGAAGATACTGCACGCGGTTGGAGGCCACGACCGGCACCATCTGCAGCTTGACCCCCAGCTGCTTGGCTACGTCGGCCGCCAGATCGGGGCCAAACCCCACAATCTTGCCCGAAGCGTCCAGATACCCGAAGGGGCGGTAATCCGCTTTCACCCCTACCACCAGCGTACCTCTGGCCTGGATGTCGCTGACGGCATCGGCATGCGCTGCTGTCAGCGCAGAAAAGCCCAACGCCACCGCAAATGCGGTCAGCGTCAACGTTTTACCCATGACTTTCGCTCCTGATTTCAAGCCGCTGTCGCGGCAAACTCTCGCACCGGCAACTGACCGGATGCACGACCCAGATACGCCGCGAGCGTCCGCATGCCATACAGCCCCGCCTTCTGTTCGGCTTCGCTGTTGTAGTTTGTGTTGGTGTTGACGTCGTAGGTATAGCGCACACCGTGTTCGTCAACAATGGATTCGATGCCTGTCACGCCGATGCCGTTATCCTGCATGAAGTGCTGGTAGCGATCCAGATCGGGGCTCTGGAACCCCGCAATGACCTCAAAACGCGGACGCGTCACCGCGGTCTCGCCACCCACCGGGCAGGCCAGATCGCCAATCTGGCAGACGTCAGCCGGACAAAGCTCGAAACCCTGGGAGGTGTCGACCCGCACGGCGTACAAGAACTTGCCGCCGATGAATTCCGCCCGCGTGATGCAAGGCTCGGGCGCCTGGATATACTCCTGGATCAGCGTCACACCGTCGACCGATTGCTCGAACTGCGGACTTGCCACATAGCGCTCCAGGCTTGCGACGTCATGGAACAGATGCACACCCAGGCCCTTGCCCGCTCGATTGTGCTTGGTGATGAAGGGCGCCGGCATCTCGCGCGCGGCTGCCACGATATTCTGGGTGCCCACCGCGGCGAGCGTGCGCGGGGTGCGTATGCCATACCGCCGTAACGCGGCATACTGTGCGATCTTGCTGACCTCAAGCCGCAAGGCCCGGCTATCGTTCACCACTACCCTGTCGTAGGATTCCAGCCACGCAAGCACCGCTGCCGTGTATTCCGGCCCATAGCGATGCCCACGCGTATGCGAGGACGCACTCATACGGTTGTAAAACACCCCTTCAGGTGGCGCGCTGGAAAAATCCAGCACCCCTTCGTCCAGGAACCACTCTTCGTAGCTCAGATCGAGTTCCTTGAACGCATCCCGCAGGGGTTCCACCCACGCGTTGTTCTCATGAATGACGAAAATTTTTGACATTACCAGCACCTGTCCGTACCCCACAAGGGCGGCCGTAGTCCTAAAAAAACAGATTCACTCCAGTGATCCTTAATTACGGTAATCCTGGTTCGAGCCGCAATAAAATAGCTATTAGCTATTTATTTATGGGAAGGGGTGAGAACGGCCCGCGGCCATGCAACAATCTCACACAAGCACTACTCAAGCCTCCCTCCATGACCTTCCTGCCCCAGGTCCTTGTTTTCCTCATTGCCGCCTGCGTAGCGGTGCCGCTATCGCGCAAGTCGGGGTTCGGTTCGGTCCTGGGGTATCTGATTGCTGGTGTTCTGATCGGGCCATGGGGGTTGCGGCTCATTACCGGGGTGGACGCACTGCTGAGTTTTTCGCAAATCGGCGTCGTGCTTCTGATGTTCATCATCGGACTGGAACTGCAGCCATCCCGCTTGTGGGCACTGCGACGCACCGTGTTCGGGATCGGGGCGCTGCAGGTGGCGGCCACAACGGCTTTGTTGCTGCTGGCCGCCCGTGCGCTCGGCGTGGCCTGGGTGCCCGCGCTCATTGCCGGGTTCGGGCTTTCGCTCTCGTCTACAGCCTTCGTGCTGCAGATGCTGGCCGAGAAAAAGCAACTCACGACGCACCATGGCCGTGCGGCGTTTGGCACGTTGCTGTTTCAGGACATCGCGGCCATCCCGGTGCTCGCCATGCTCAAATTATTCTCCGGCGGAGCGGGTGGTGCGCCTGGCACCGGCCTCGTGCCTACGCTGCTGGTCATTGCGATTGTCGTGGCCCTGCTGTTCCTGGGTGGCCGATATGTTCTGCGCTGGGCATTCGGTTTCATCATGCACTTTGGCACGCCTGAAATCTTCACGGCCATGGCACTCTTGATCGTCATTGGCGCAAGCCTGGCTGCCGAACTCGTGGGCCTTTCGATGGGACTTGGCGCCTTCGTCGCCGGCATGCTGCTGGCCGATTCGAAGTACCGGCACGAATTCGAAGCAGACATCCAGCCCTTCAAGGGCCTGTTTCTGGGGCTGTTCTTCGTAGCCGTGGGCATGTCGGTGAATCTGGGCCTGCTCGCCGCCATCCCGCTGCAAGTGCTGGGCCTCACGATAGGCTTCCTGGCGGTAAAGGCGCTGGTGCTCTATGGCGTGGCTCGTGCCTTCGGCCTGCCGGTGCCGGCGCCGCGCCACTTCACTGTGGTGCTGGCATTGGGGGGAGAGTTCGCCTTCGTGATTTTCGCCACCGCTGCGGCGTATCATCTGTTTCCGCAACAAACGGCCGACCTGCTCACGCTGGCCGTGACGCTCTCCATGGTGGTGACGCCATTCATCGTGATGTTCAACGATCGAGTTCTGAACGTCCGCACAAAGCGTGGCGAGGTGCCCGACTTCGACACCATCACCGACACGGGAACGGCAGTCGTCATTGCGGGCTTCGGACGATTCGGCCAGATCGTGGGACGCATGCTGCGCCTGCAAAACATCCCGTTTACGGCACTCGACGCGGATCTGGACGAAGTCAACGCGATTCGCCGCTTCGGCACCAAAGTCTACTTCGGCGATGCTTCGCGGCTCGACCTGCTGCGCGCAGCTCATGTCGCCGACGCAAAGATCTTTGTGCTGGCAATCGATGACGTGCAAGACTCCGTGCGCGTGGCCACCCTCGTACGCAGCCATTTCCCAGGTGTGGAGATCTACGCGCGCGCCCGCAACCGCCATCATGCTCACCTGCTGCGCGAATTGGGCGTAAAGCTCAGCGTGCGGGAGACGCTGTATTCGAGCCTGGAACTGACCAGGAATGTGATGGAGGGGCTGGGCCTGTCCGCGCACGAGACGCGCCACGTGATCGAGCGCTTCCGACGCTACGACCGCGAATTGCTGGATCGGCAGTACGCGGTTTTTCGAGACGAGAAGCAGCTCCTTCAAACCACGCGCCAAGTGGCCCAGGAACTCGAGCAGCTACTCTCGGAGGACACCCAGAAAGGGCGCTGAGTCCGACACCAAGTGGTGGGGCGCGCTGCGATCCGCCTGGCTCTCGCACAACAGATCCGGCAGGTCTCGCAACACCGCGCGTGCGTCCAGAGAACGTAGCGGCACACCCGCATCCGCCGGGATCCGGCCATCAACCTGCAGCATCTGATAGCGCAGGCAACAGACCCGCAAGAACGAAGTGAAGTTGCCTGTTTCGCCCCGATACTGCAGCAATTCGTCGTACAGGCGCTCGATCAACTGAGTCACCCGCATGCCATCACGCTGAGCGATGTCCTCCAGCACATGCCAGAACAGATGTTCCAGGCGCACGCTGGTCGCCACACCATGCAGGCGCAGCGAGCGGCTTTCACTGTTGTAGGACCGGGGATTGGCCCGGATGAAGATTTCGCACATGGCACAGGCTCCCGAGCAGGCGCTTCATCTCCTGATTGTAGAGACTGGCGCCAACTTGGGAAATCAGTGCTGTATGCGTGTGCCCAGAACGACCAGGAACTGCGCGATCCAGGCTGGATGCGCGGGCCAGGCCGGTGCCGTAACCAAGTTGCCGTCCGTATGCGCCTGGTCCACGGCGATGTCAGCATACTGACCGCCCGCCAGGCGGACTTCCGCCGCGCAGGCCGGATAAGCGGAACATGTGCGTCCCTTCAGCACACCGGCCGCTGCCAGGATCTGCGCCCCATGGCAGATAGACGCAATCGGCTTGTTCGCGCTCTGGAAGTGCCGCACGATGTCCAGGACACGTTCGTCCATGCGCAGATACTCCGGCGCACGCCCCCCGGGGATGACCAGTCCGTCGTAGGCTGCCGCATCCACCGTATCGAAATCCCGGTTCACCACGAAGCGGTGCCCAGGCTTTTCGCTATAAGTCTGGGCACCGTCAAAATCATGCACCGCCGTCGCGACCCATTCGCCTGCCTTTTTTCCCGGACACACCGCATCGACGCGATGCCCGACGGCCTGCAAGGCCTGGAACGGCACCATGACTTCATAGTCTTCGACGTAGTCGCCCACCAGCATCAATAATTTCTTGGCCATCATTTGTCTCCTGTCCTGTTCAGAGCTGTGGATATCTGGTCCATTGTGATGCTTTCGCCGAGGTGCCGGGTGGTATGCACATACCGCGCAGAGAGCCGTCGAAGTGCACTTTCACAATGAAGCCAAAGCGCTTCCGAGACCCGGCGCCTCTCTTGCTCCGCGTCCCTGGCGATTGTGGCCAAGCAGGAAATGGCGGAAACCTGAAACGAAAAGCTCGCCTCAGCGGGCGGGTACAAGGCTTTTGACCAAGGATGTCGGCCACCTCGTGATCCTGGGGAGACCCCTGGACCAGCAGCACATTGCTTTCAGTGTTTGCCATTCGCAGCGGCTTGATCGCCGCGTAGGCCGCAGAGGCAAAAGAAAACGGCATCCAGAGCTCAAGTCCGAATGCCGTATCTGTTTGATCTTATTGACAAGCTGGCGGAGAGGGTGGGATTCGAACCCACGGTGCGGGGAAACCGCACGCCTGATTTCGAGTCAGGTACATTCGACCACTCTGCCACCTCTCCGGGAACGACCGTGATCAAGTCGCGCATCTTAGCATAGAACGGGTCAACCCACCGGGCGGACGGCTGCTGCCGTGCAGGACCCAGACCTATCAAGCAGCGCGAATCACCTCCAGACCACCCATGTAGGGCCGCAATACCGACGGAATCACGATGCTGCCATCTTCCTGCTGATAATTTTCCAGCACGGCGACCATGGCACGACCCACGGCCAGGCCAGAGCCGTTCAACGTGTGCAGGTACTCCGGCTTGGCCTTGGGTCCTTCTGGCCGGAAACGTGCCTGCAGGCGGCGTGCCTGGAAGTCCAGGCAATTGGACACTGACGAAATCTCGCGCCAGGTGTTCTGAGCCGGAAGCCAGACCTCGAGATCGAAAGTCTTGGCCGACGAGAACCCCATGTCTCCCGTGCACAGCAGCACCACGCGATACGGCAAGCCCAGCGCCTGCAACACGTGTTCGGCATGCCCCACCATCTGTTCCAGCGTGGCCCAGGATTGCTCGGGGTGAACGATCTGTACCATCTCGACCTTGTCGAACTGATGCTGCCGGATCAGGCCCCGCAAATCACGCCCACCGCTTCCCGCTTCGGAACGGAAACATGGTGTATGGGCGGTCAGGCGAATCGGCAGATCGGCGGCGTCGACAATGCGCTCGCGGACCGTGCCCGTCAAGGGGATTTCGGCCGTGGAAATCAGATAGAGCTCTTCCGCCTGACCATCGTCATCCGGCGTGCTTCCCTTGCCGCCCCGCGTCACCCAGAACATGTCGTCCTTGAACTTTGGCAACTGCCCCGTGCCAAAGAGCGTTTCACTATTGACGATGTAAGGGGTGTAGCACTCTTGATAGCCATGCTCGCCCGTTTGCAGATCCAGCATGAATTGCGCCAAGGCTCGATGCAAACGCGCAATAGGGCCTCGCAGCATCATGAAACGAGCCCCTACGAGCGAACGTGCCGATTCAAAGTCAAGACCAAAGGGCTCAGCCAGATCCACGTGGTCACGCGGCTCAAATCCCAGGCCCGCCGGGTTGCCGTCGGCATCGGCCACCCCAGGCAGCCAGCGCCGAACCTCGACATTATCCTGATCCGACTTGCCGTCCGGCACGCTCTCATCCGGCAGATTCGGGATCGTCATCAACCAGTTGCGCAGCTCCTGCTGCACCGTCGCGAGATCCTGCTCCAGCGCCTTGAGTTGATCCGGAATGGCCTGGGATTCAGCCATCAGGCCTGAGGCGTCTTCTCCATGCGATTTCAGCTGACCAATCTGCTTGGCCAAGGCGTTACGGCGCGCTTGCAGTTCCTCAGTGCTGACCTGAACGGACTTGCGGCGATTTTCCAGCGCGAGATAGCGGTCTGCATCGAAGGCAAAACCTCGCCGGGCGAGTGTACGGACGACGTGGTCCAAATCTTTGCGAAGCAGGTTGGTATCAAGCATGATGTCAAAAAGAGGAAATCGGAGGATCAAGGGCCGTATTGTATTAAATTCAGAGGCTGCATCCTCCACTCACCAGACTGCGCGACACCCAAGCCGCCTCCCTCCTCTGCCATGCATGATCAGATTCGCATCCTCACTGCACAAGAAACGCCTGTGCAGCCCTGGAAAAACGGCGGTGGCCTCACCCGACAATTGGCCATCCACCCCGACAGCGCAAACCCGGATGATTGCATCTGGCGCGTGAGCGCCGCCGAGATCAACACATCGGGGCCGTTTTCTATCTGGAGCGGCTACGATCGCATCCTGATGATGACCGACGGCGACGCCATCCAGCTGACCCGTACCGATACCGGGGGCGTCACGCACATGGGGCCTGGATCACGGCTGTACTTTGCGGGCGAAACTCCCTACACCGCCGAACTGCTGGGCGGCCCGGCGCACGATTTCAACCTGATGCTGCGACGTAAACATGCCCACGGCTGTGTCGACTTGCGTCGCAGTGCCCAGGCCATTGCCCTGCGGCCCGGCGAAACCATATTGCACTGCACACAAGGCGTGTTCAGGCTGGACTTTCCACCCAGAATGGGTGGTCCACGCACGCTGGCAATTGGCGATACCTTGCATCTGACGCTGGACTACATCCCGGCCTTTCGGCTGAATATCCAGCCCGAGACACCCAACGCCTGCCTGGTCGACGCCCGCATCAACCTCTATCCCGGCACCGCAGACACCCCCTGATATTCCAGTGCACAATGGGCGCACATCACCTCGTCGACGGAAAAGCAGGAAGTCACTTTTCGTGTAGGGTTTCTACTTGTTGTTGTAGTTAGATCTCTACGAATATGATGATTCCACAGCGAGATCAACAAGTCAGACGCAGAGACCCCTCCCCACAAGGCTGAGCGTTCACGTTGCGATGTTTTCAGGAGCCTTCGCTTCCATCAGGATCGTCGGTCTCCGCGTCCTGTCTTGCGACACCTGCAGTCGCCCATCACGGACGCGCTTTCAGCGCATCCGCTACAGCACAATAATTCACCTAATCAGTGGAGACAGAGACATGGACACGCAAATCAGAGGTTTCCGGTCGGCGAAGACCTGGGCTGTAGCCGGCAGCTTGATTCTTGGCTGTTTCATGGCGGCACTCGCGCCCGCGAGTGCCTACGCCCAAGACTCTTCCAATCTAACAAAGATTCGCTTCGTAGTCAGCCACCGCAGCGCCCTGTTGTCCACCCTACCCACCTACATTGCCGAAGACAACGGCCTATTCAAGAAGCACGGGATCAGCGTCGAATACATCAGTGGCAGCGGTGGCGGCAGTACCTTGCGCCTGCTCTCGACGGGCGACGTGGACATGGCTGAAGGCGGCACCCCGGCGGCCATTCTCGCAGCCCACACAGACCCCAACATCGAGCTCGTCGAAGGCTGGGCTCGATCGGCAAGCGTCATGGTGTGGATCGCCAGCAAATCAAGTGGCATCACCTCTCCCGAAGGGCTGTCAGGCAAAAAGCTTGGCTACAGCAAGGCGGGCTCTGCCTCGCAATGGCTGGCCGAAGAAAGCATCCACCGCGCCGGGGTCAAAAACGTGTCGTTCGTCTCTGTGGGCGGCATGGGTGACAACTGGACCGCCGTCAAGGGGGGCATCATCACGGCCGGCTGGGCCATGGAGCCGTTCCTGAGCGAAAAGATTCACAACGACAATGCCGTGGTGGTGCTGGACCCCAGCCATTACATCAAGCACTACTACCTGGAAGGCATCGCAGTGAATAAAAAATTTGCTCAGAAAAACACCGCTGCAGTGAAAGGGCTGTTCATGGCGCTTGACGAGGCCGTGGCATTCATCAAGGCCAACCCTGAAAAAGCTGCAGAAATCGGCACACGTCACTACAAGTCTTCAAAGGCTGTACTCCTCTCAGGTATCAAGACGTACCTGAAAAACGATGTCTGGGACATGAAGATCGATACTGCCGCATTCAATACCGTCATGAAAGGCATGAAGGACAGCGGCCTGATCGACAAAGAAATCGACATGAGCAAGCTGGTGCACCAAAACTACCTGCCTGAACACCTGCGCACGCCCTTTTGACGGAAGCCAAGATGTCCAGTACGGAATTCCTTGAACTGAAGGAAGTCTCCAAGGCGTACTCCGTACGCCAGCGAGACGGCTCCACGCAGCGCATCGAGGTGGTCCATAAGGTTACGCAGAGCGTTCCCGAGGGGCACTTCGTGACCGTAGTGGGCCCCAGCGGGTGTGGAAAATCCACCCTGCTGAGCATGATCGCGGGCTTGAATTCGATCAGCAGCGGGCAGCTGCTGCTCAAGGGAAAACCCATCAACTCGCCTCATCCGTCGCTGGGCATGGTTTTCCAGGAAGAATCCATCTTTCCCTGGATGAACTCTCTGGAAAACGTGTCCTTTGGGCTCGAAATGCAGGACGTTCCCAAAAAGCAGTGCCGGGAGCGCTCTCAAGAAGCCCTGAATCTGGTGGGTCTCAAAGGGTTCGAATACTCCTACCCCAAAGAGCTGTCGGGCGGCATGCGTCAGCGCGTGGCCATTGCGCGCGCATTGGCGCTGGACCCTGATATCCTGCTGATGGACGAGCCCTTTGCTGCAGTCGATCCTCAAACCCGGATGTTCATCGGCACCGAACTGCGCCGCATCTGGAGCGAAACAGGAAAAACCATCCTCTTCATCACACACGACATCAATGAGGCGGTCTTTCTTTCTCAAGAAATCTGGGTCATGTCCAGCCGGCCAGGTGCCATCATCGAGACGATGAACATCGATCTCCCGGAGGTCAGAGACATTTCCATCCTCGGGTCCGACGCATTTTCCCAGTACACCGGCCATTTGTGGAGCATCATGCGCGCCGAATGGGAAGCCACACAGGCGACCGCCGAGCACATGGCCTGAGGTCGAGGATCACAGCATGAACAAGCAGACACCACGGTCCTTAAGGCCGCGTTGGACTATTGCCCTCCTGGTCCTGGCCCTTCTGGCCGTCCTCGAAGCAGTGACCCGTCTGGGACTGGTTCCGGTCGTCATCCTCGCTGCGCCGACCAAGGTAGCGCAAGTTCTCTGGCAACTCGTGATTTCTGGCAAAGTATTCCCGGACCTGTGGCGTACGACCTGGGAGGTCATGCTCAGCGTAGCGCTGGCGATTGCAACAGGTGTCCCCATTGGCTTTGGCCTGTGGCGCACGCCGCTGCTGGGTCGAGTGCTGGAGCCCTATCTCGTGGGCACCTACGCGATGCCCCTGGTGCTGTTCTACCCGTTTTTGCTGGTTGTGTTCGGTCTGGGGGCGACCCCCATTGTCCTGATCGCAGCCGCCATGGGCGTGATCCCCGTCATCCTCAACAGCTGGGCAGCCTTCCAACAGGTGCCTGACATCTACTTCAAGGTATGCGCCAGTTTCCGCTGCAAGGGCTCTCGGAGGTTCTGGAAGGTGGTGTTTCCCGCATCGGCGCCTTTGATTTTCGCTGGCTTCAAGCTCTGCCTGATCTACTCATTCGTCGGCGTGATCGTGATGGAATTCATGGTGGGCAACATAGGCCTGGGCTTCCGGGTTGCCTACGATTACGATGGATTCAAAATCGACGAGATGTATGCGTACGTCACCATTATCGTCGCGCTGGCTGCGGTCATCACGGCCATTCTTGCCTATGAGGAAAAGCGCATCCGAGGAGAAATCAGCAATGGCTAGCGGCACCCAACAACAGGCCAAGTACTCCTATGCCGTGCTGGGTGGGATGATTCTCGTCGCCATCGCCGTCTGCCTGCTCTGGCAGCTGGCTTCTGCGCTGATCTTCGCGGTACCCGCTCCGCTCAAGACACTCGAAGCCTTCAGCGGGATCGGTAGCGAACTCGGACCCGCGGTACAGGCAACCTTCGGCAACGCGGCAGCGGCTTTCGCACTGGCAGTCGTCGTGGGCACGATCCTGGGGGTGCTCATCGGCCGAAGCCCCTACTGGTACACGGTATTCAGCCCCCTGGTGGTGGTAGGTGGCGCCACCCCCAAGATCATCATCTACCCCATCTTGCTGCTGCTGTTGGGCCTGGGCCATTCTTCTGTCATCGCCATGGGGTTCATCGGCGGCATCTTTTCGATCCTGATCAACGTCATGGTGGCCATCCGCACCATGAAGCCCGTGTACGCCAAGGTCGTCCGTTCGCTTAACGTCAGGCCCTGGCGTGCCTTCACCAGGGTTTACCTGCCCGCAGTCTCGTTGCCGCTACTGACAGGCATCCGGCTCTGTTTTGGGCTCACCGTCGTCAACGTGATATTTGCCGAACTTTTTGCCGCCAAGAACGGAATGGGCAAGGTCATCATGGACTACTACGGCGTGGGACGATACGCCGAGATGATGGCCATGATTTCAATTCTCTTTATCGTCGCAATGGGCGGCTCCATCACGCTATGGAGCCTGGAGCGACACATCAAGGGGCGGGTTAGCTGAGGCCAGATCAACGCGCAGTGGCTGCGGGTACGCTACTCATTGGCACGAAGCAATTCAGCCTGCTTGATCCAGCTTGATAGTTCTCGCGTGGACGGCAGCCGCCGCCCTGCATCTTCAGCACGCGTCTCGTCATGATCCATGTTCGAGGCGATGCCCAGCAACACCCGACGGCACGCCCCGATATCTTCATCAGACAGGCCACGCGTACTGACGCTATTGACCTCTTGAGCCAGCGGGACAAGTTTGTCCTGCAGCTCCCGGCCAGCCGGGGTCAGAAAGACGTACAGATTCTTCCGGTTGCCCGGTAGATGCTTGCGTTCGATGTATCCCAAGGATTCCATGGCACGCAGGGCGGAATACGTCGTGGGCTCCATGAGGCCCGCGCGTTCATTGAGTTCGTGCTGAGTGAGCCCGTCTTCTTCCCAGAGAATGCGCAAAAACGCCCAATGCCCAAACAGAACGTTATGCTCTGCCAAACGCATCTGAAGGCCACGGACCAGGGAACGTGCTGCATAGCGGATCAAGTGTGCCAACCGATCCTCGGGATCAATGTCTGGCGCGTATTCCAAAGCGGGGCTCTTCCCGGGGCTCTTCCCTTTGTCTGCCATGTTTTCTACGATGAATAGTAAGCCTCTGACATGATATCAGGTATGGTGCAGGGCTATGTCCTGCCGCGTGCGATGCGATTCCAGCATGGCAAGACAGACCTCGGTGGTACCCATTGCCCACTCACCCGAATGAACTGGCGGCTGATGACCCGTCACCGCACTTTCCAGTTCATCGATGACCTCTACTCGCGGAACGCCCGCGGGCTCCAGAGGCAAGAAGCTGTGCTGCTGATCGGCATACACATTCAGCCCATCCGACATCGGCCGGATGTCTCCGTGCTCACACGACACAACAATGGGGCCAAAGTGCTGAAACGATCGAGGCTCCCGAGACACGCGAGGAGGAGTGTAATCGGCTCCGCCATAGGTTCGGGCCGCCTTCAGGTGCGCCTCTTCTTCGCTTGATCGTATGGCGAGCAACCGGCGGCGCGCCTCACCATACGATTTGGGATCTTTGGGTGCACCCATCTCACCCACCCACCCCATCCACTCGTCGGTGTCAAAGTGGCCGTATCCGTTATAGCTGATGGAAGCATAAGCGCCCTGATCGAACCAGAGCAGTGCGCTGTAGGCTCCCTCGGTAGGGCGCCGAGGATCCCAGTTGCCCAGCACGGCACGCACCCGAACCAGGCGTTGCATGGCGAGCAAACGCACAATGTCGACCTGATGGGCTGCCTGGCTGAACACAGCGCCACCGCCTTCAGCCGTCACCAATTCCTCCGGTCGCCGGGGGCGGTACAGATAGTCGGTGTAATTTTGGGCCTGGATCATCGTGACGCGCCCCAGGCGCCCGCTCGCGATCATGTCGCGTGCGCGCAGATAGGGGGTGTCGAAGCTGTGGCAATGCCCGACAAGCAGCTGTACTTTCGCCTCACGACACGCCTGAATCATGGCATGGCAATCCGCCAGATTCAGTGCCATGGGCTTTTCCACCAACACATGCCTGCCTGCCGATGCCGCAAGCTGCGTATGCTGCCGGTGAAGCTGATGGGGGCTTGCGATATACACAACGTCGACGGCCTCATCGGCGACCAGATCGGCGACATCCGAATAAACAGGTGCGTCAAAATCCGACGCAAACTGTCGACGCGCCGCCTCGCGTGGGTCGCTGGCTGCCACCAGACGGACCCGTGAATCGGCCAGAAAGGTCGGCAACATCAAGGAAAATGCACGCCCCAGACCAACGACGCCGATACGCAATTGAACAGGAGTTCGTGCCATGGTCAGATTCACCAATCCAGAACAAGGTTGTCGGATTTAGCCCGAGAGACGCACACCATGATCTGGTCGCCTTTTTCTTCAGGCATGAGGACCATGTCGCGATGATCGGCATCGCCCTGCAGCAAGTGTGTCCTGCACGTGCCGCAGGTCCCACTCTCGCAAGAGTATGGGACGTTCACTCCCGCATTGCGCAACACCTCCAGGATGGACTGGCCCACGGGAATCGCAAGTGTGCGCCCCGAATGCGAGAGGGTGACCGTGAAGGGCCTGTCATCCGGCTTCTTCTCACCGCCCTCCAGAAAACTTTCGAAGTGAATGCGGCTGCTGGACCAATGTCCCGACATGTCACGCACGTCTACCATGAGCTTACGCGGCCCGCAGCAATACACATGCCCCTGATTCGGCTTCTCGAGCACAGGCCACAGGTCGAAATGATCGTGGCGACTCCCGCTGTGATGCAAGGTCACATGCCCAGCATAGGATGGCGCAGAGAGCAGCTCACGGTAAGCCGTCCCCTGCTCATCGTGAGTCAGGTAATAAAGAGACCAAGGGATCGTTGAGTCGTCGCCCAACGACCGGATCATCGACAGCATCGGTGTGATGCCGATCCCTCCCGCAATGAAGATCAAGCGCCGAGGATCTTCGACCAGAGCGAAGGCATTGTCCGGTGGCTGAGCCAACAGAGTCTGTCCTGGCACGGTGTCATCCACGAGGCTGACGGACCCGCCGCGCCCATGCGCGTCACGCTTGACCGTGATGACATAGCGTCCCGCATCGTCGGGCGAATTGCAAAGCGAATACTTTCGCAGTTCGCCATTGGGGGTACGCACCCTGATATGGGCACCCGGCGTAAACGCAGGGAGCGTCTTCTGCTGTGCAGCCACCAGTTCAAAAGCGTAGATGTCGCGCGCTACGGCATATTTCTGTGTGATGGTCAGCGCCAGCGTCATCAAGCCTTGTGGGTCCGACTGGACGGACAGCGCATCGTCGAGCACCTGCATGGTAAGGAACCTGTTGAAAATCAGATCTTGAAGGATTCGTAGGTACTCGGATGGAACAGCTCATCCACGGAGACGAGACGGCTCGAGAGGCCTTGCTGAAAATGGTGTCGTGTGAAGGTTTCAAGCGTCTTGCGATTGGGCGCCACGCCATAAGACCAAAAATCCTCACCCAGCGACTCTCGAGCCGCCTTGAGTTGCTCTTCGACAAATGGCAGCGTGATTTTGGTGGCCGACGTATCCGACAATTTCTCAAGCGCACGGGCCTTGGACTGCTCGAATGCCTTCAGCAGTGCCCCCGCCAGCCAGGGGTGTTGATCTGCCAATGAGCGACGCAGCCCGAGCAGATGCATGATCGGGAAGATCCCGGTACGGCGGTAGTAATCTTTTGCCACTGCGGTGGGATCGTCGAACAACCAAGCAATATCCGGGTTGTGCTGTGCAGCCCCGGACGGCGCGCGCGGGGCGATAAAACCATCGAGCTCCCCTCGATCCAGCATGTCGGAGATCGTGGTGTCGGCAGGGGCATCCGACAGCTCGACACCGGGAGGAAGCGTCAGCTTGATTTTCTCCAGCCGCCCAGGCTGATCGATACCACCCCGTACCCAATGCACATCAGAAGGGGCGACCCCGTAGTCGTCTTGTAACAGCGCACGTGCCCACACGATAGCGGTCAGTTGGTATTCGGGAATGCCAATCCGTTTGCCCTTCAGGTCGGCGGGCGACCGGACCCTGTCTTTACGCACATAAATCGACGTATGCCGGAAGGCCCGCGACAGGAAGGCCGGCAATGCAATATAGGGACTTGTCCCCTGAGCCACCTTGACCAGGTAGCTTGAAAATGAGATTTCGCTGACGTCGAAATCCTGATACCGAAAGGCTCGAAAGAACATCTCTTCCGGACTCAGCAACATGAAGGTCGGGTCGACCCCGTCAATCTGGACGTCGCCGTCGAAAAGCGGACGATTCCGGTCGTAATCGCCCATGGCGATGGATAGTGCCAGTTTGGCCACAGTGTTCTCCGGGTAGTGTCAATGAACGGACCTTGGCTACAGGGCATCCGCCCCGGTGACCGGATGCACGTCGCAGGTCCGCCAATCGGTGCTCTTCGGGAAGATCCCCTGAAATGAACACACCGAGGCACGAACATGAGCCTCGCCAGTGCCAATGGCGGGCCTCCCCGACTGAAACGCCTTGACGGCCTCAATCATGGTGCGCCGAAACTCTACGACAGCCAGATCCCCTGCCGCCAAGGTCTCACCCTTGGCGCTACGGTCGGCAATGGGGCCCAGACTGGTCCACATGGCCAGATCCTGATTGGGAAACCCTTTGATGCCGGTGAAATTGCCGGCACGCATGGCCTGCCGATCTTGCCAGAACCTGTTTTCCGCATTGCGGTAAGGCCGGTACAGCACATCCAGATCCGAGCCGATACTCTGCCCCAGGAACCGGCGCCAGGCCTCGGTATCAGGAGTGGTTTGCGGGTTGCCCCAGGCAATGAAATGGAACACCGTGTGCGTGTCATCCATAGGCACGTTGATGTTGGCGACGTTGTACCGGTTATTGGGTGGAATCAGCGCTGACGACGGAGCGATGAAGACGGTAGAACGGATGTAGTCGTTCTCGTCCGCGCCTGTGATGGGACGCCGGATGGCCGCGTAACGAAACCCATAAGGGGTGTGTTCGATCTGCAGGCGCGGCGCCTTGTCAGTCGTCGGGCGTAGCCATTTCTTGTCGGTCGCCTCGCTGCCACTGACGCGCGCCGCCACCATGTCGGACGAGTGCAGGCTTGAGCTATGCGAAGAATCGATATTGCCTTCCAGAATCTGTGCCCAGTTACAGGGCACAATCACTTTGGCAATGCTGACCCGGACATCTTTGCTGGGTGCCCAAGGAGGCGGAACGAATTCCGGCACCTGATCCAGGGAGCCCATGTAGGCCCAGACGATGCCAGCCCACTCATGCGTCTTGTAGGCAAGATGGTGCACCTTGCTCGGCAGGTCGCTGCCCGCTGGCTCGGACACCATCTCGAGCACCTTGCCATCCACATCGAATTTCCAGCCATGGTACAGGCAGCGTAAGCCACACTCTTCGTTGCGACCATAAAACAGGGATGCACCTCGGTGCGGGCAGTGCTCTGCCATCAGGCCCACACGACCTTTGCTATCGCGAAACGCGACCAGGTCTTCACCCAACATCCGTACACGGACAGGATCAGAATCCGATTCGCTGATTTCTTCGCTGAGGCACGCCGGTAACCAGTGCTGGCGCATCAGCTGGCCCATCGGCGCATCACCCTCTACCTTGCACAGCAACTCGTTTTCATCGTGGGTCATGGCCGGCTTGCCTCTTGAGAATGTTCCGTTGGGTGACCCCATAGCTGCATCGACCGTGGGGTGATTCAATAATGTTAGTGATCTAATAATAATTATTCAAGTAAGGGGATACCCGAAAACCCGAAACGGAATACCCGAAACGAAGTCCAGAGACGTCCAGCCCATGGACTTCAAGCAACCGGGGCTGGCGTTCGCAAATTGCTACTGCTGCGACGCTTCTGCGCGTGCCTTCCAAAGGCCCCAGGGGCGCTGCATGACGGTCTGAATGGAGTGATCGGCCAGCCGCCCCTCTTCGGGAGCCAGAAAGTGGATCGGCCCACCCAGATTGAGGGCTGTTTCGAGCAAGGCGGCATTCTGCTGCGTGTAAATGGCACGATAGACCGCAATCTGCACTGTCGTTCCCACGGACACGAAGCCATGCCCGCGCATCAGACAGACCGCAGCTGCGTCCAGCGACTCAGCGAGCGCCACCCCTTGCTCCTGACAAGTCACCAGCATGTCCGTGGCCCCGAACCGTTCGGCAATGTCAAAAACGGGAGCGCCGTCCGCGAGAAACCCGGCCATATGAAAGATCGGGCGCAGCGGAACCGAAGAGACCGTGAAAGGCACCACTGCGGCCGAATGGCTGTGCACGATGGCTTGCACGTCCGGTCGCTTCCGATAGATCTCGCCATGGATGAAGCGCTCAAGATACAGCTTGCGTGTCTCAGAGGAGACTGGATTGGAATCCAGATCGAACTCGACCAGATCGTCCAGAGTGACGATTCCCGGTGCCAGAGACCGCGACAGAAAGAATCGCTCAGGATTCACGGGGTTGCGGACGCTGGCGTGGCCAAAACCATCCAGCACATTGTTTTGCGCCAGGATATGGTTGGCAAGCACCAAGTCTTCACGACAGGTTTGAGTGGCATCATCCATGCTGACAGGCTCCATCACGGTTATCGATCATTCGAGTTTTAAAAACCACCTCTCTGAAGATCTCTGCAATAACAACCGCGTCGCACGCGGCGCGCCCAAAGAGCACAGAGACTGCAGGGCTTTTCAATAATATTAGAGCGCTAAATATAGATCAAGCACCGATCAGAAACCAAGGAAGCCAGGCGCCATTTCTCAATGGGGTAAGCTACTGGAACGACGAACTGATTCAAGCTCGCCCTCTCTCGACCGCAGGCCCACGCTCCGTGACACCGACCACCCAAGACCTCCGGGCCTCACGCAAGAAACACCCACTAGTCATATTTCTTCTGACAGTCGTCGCACTGCTCATGAATGCGATCGATCAAACGATCGTCGCGACTGCACTGGACACGCTGCAAAAAGACCTGGACGCCCCCATTTCGTGGGTCGCGTGGACCATCACCATCTACGCGCTGGGCATGCTGCTTTTTGTGCCTGTCGCCGGCAAGCTATGCGAACAGCACGGCCACCGCCGTGTCTTCCAGGGCTCCATCATTCTGTTCACGCTGGCTTCGCTGTCTTGCGGGCTGAGCAACGACATCTACACGCTGGTCGCCCTGCGCTTCGTCCAGGCCGTGGGGGTAGCGGGGTTCTACCCGGCGGCCACGGGACTCATCGTGACTCACCTGGGCTCGGATCGAGATCGGGCATTGGGCCTCTTCGGCAGCATGTTCCCGATCGGCGCCATGATAGGGCCCATCTTCGGCGGGCTGTTCGTCACCTACTGGTCCTGGCGCGGCATCTTCTTCGTCAACGTCCCAATCGGGATCGTGCTCTCCTTGCTGACCTTTTACTTCGTTCCAGTCGACATCCAGCAGAAACAAAAGCGTGAGCCGATGGATTTCAAGGGAATGACGCAGCTTGGCGCCGGAATGCTATGCCTGATGCTGGCCTTCAACGGGCTGAGCGGCGGTGGGCACCAGTCGACCTGGCTACCGGACGTCGTACTGCCAACGGTTCTCGGACTGATTGCCTTTGCCCTGTTCATTCGTCACTCGCGGGTCACGGCGCAACCCTTCATTCCCGGTTATCTCATGGGCGGACCCGGATTCCGCAACGTGAACCTCATCAACTTCGGAGGCGGGACGGTGGTCGGGATCATCTCGCTGATCCCACTCTATGCCGCGTCCAGATACGGGATCTCGGCACTGGGCTCAGGCACCATCCTGACCGTTGAAGGGCTCATCGCCCTGCCCTCGTCAGCCTTGGCCGTCCTGACCTTGCGCAAGACGGGTTACCACTCGCCCATCTACGCCGGGCTGGCCACGATCGGCCTGGGAACCGTGATGCTGGCGGTCCCCCCGTGGGGTTTGCATCCCTATCTCTGGCTTGCCATTGCAGCCGCCCTGATCGGCTTCGGCGCGGGCTGGCTGTCACCCGCCAGCCGTAACGCAGGCTTTCAATTGGCACCCGACCGGGCACCCACACTCGCTGCACTCAGAACCATGGCCATGCAGATCGGTGCGATCGTCAGCATCTCCATCACCACTGCCGTCATTGCGAACGCAAGCAACCCGGGGCTGGCGCACGCCTGGGCTTACGTCGGATGGGGGGGCCTGCTGTTGGTGATGATGACCCTGGTGGCACAGGTGCCGGAACATCATGGGGCGTGGTGACCGCCACGACAAACCGCCTGCATTCTTGTATTCGCGGCCAGTGACCGATGCGTCAGCTGGCGTCTTTGTCCAATTGACGCAGATGGGCCAGCTTTTCGGCGATCCTGGCCTCCAGTCCTCGCGGCGTGGGCTGATACCACCCCGGCTCCGCCACGCCTTCAGGCAGATAGGTCTCACCCGCCGCATAGGCCTCGGGCTCATCGTGCGCATAACGATAGTCGTGCCCATACCCCAGCTCTTTCATCAGCTTCGTGGGAGCATTGCGCAGATGCACTGGCACCTCGCGGCTCCGGTCCTGCTTGATGAACGCACGAGCCCGGTTGTAGGCCATGTATCCCGCATTGCTCTTGGCGGCCACGGCCAGATAGATCACGGCCTGACCCAGCGCGAGTTCACCTTCGGGCGAGCCCAGACGCTCGTAGGTACCGGCTGCCTCATTGGCAATCTGCAGGGCTCTGGGGTCGGCAAGGCCGATGTCCTCCCAGGCCATGCGCACGATACGACGTGCCAGGTAACGGGGATCGGCCCCCCCATCGAGCATGCGGCACAGCCAATACAAGGCAGCATCCGGGTGTGATCCGCGCACCGATTTGTGCAAGGCCGAGATCTGGTCATAGAAATTGTCGCCGCCCTTGTCGAAGCGTCGGCTGTTGAGCGTGAGCGCGTTTTGCATGAAGGCAGCATCGACGCGAGCGACATGCGCCGCATCCGCAGCTGTATGACACTGCTCCAGCAAATTCAGAAACCGCCGGGCGTCGCCATCTGAATACCCGATCAAGGTATCGATCGCAAGATCGTCGAACTGCAAGGTACCCAACACCTGCGCACGCGCACGCACGAACAACTGACGCAGTTCGTCCTCCGTCAGCGGTTTGAGAACGTAGACCTGGGCTCGCGAGAGCAGCGCTGAATTCACCTCGAAGGACGGGTTCTCGGTGGTGGCGCCAATCAGCGTCACCAGCCCGCTTTCAGCATACGGAAGCAGCGCATCTTGCTGCGATTTGTTGAACCGATGGATTTCATCGACGAACAGGATGGTCTGGCGACCCCGGTGCTGATGCAGTTGCGCCTGCTCCATGGCCGCCCGAATGTCCTTCACGCCCGAGAACACGGCCGACAGCGCGATGAATTCACAATCGAAGGCATCCGCCATCAATCGCGCCAGTGTGGTTTTCCCCACGCCGGGCGGCCCCCAGAAGATCATCGAGTGGGGCTTTCCAGATTCAAAAGCCAGGCGCAATGGCCGGCCTTCTCCGAGCAGATGAGACTGACCGACGACTTCGGAAAGAGACTTGGGGCGAAGAAGTTCTGCCAGAGGAGCACTCAGGGGAGATCCCACAGGCGCAGTGCCGTGCCCAGCGTGGCGAGCGCGCCCCTGCCCAGAGGCAGGTCCGGACAAAGACAACGGCTCGGCTCCGAGCAGATCACCCTGGGTGCTCATTCATTCATCTTCACCAGTGCTGCCCCTTTGGGAGGCGTGAACTGGAACTGATCCGCCGCAATGGTGGGATTGGTGACCATCTGGCTCAGTGTGATGCGCGTGGTCTGGCCAAACGCATCGAGCAGCTCGAGCCGCACGGGAATCCCACCTGAAAAGCCGATGTCCACATGAGTGAAACCTGCATTCGAGGTCTTGGGTGTGGCCCGCAGCCACTGAAGGTTGTCATGGTCCGGCTGGCTGGTGAGCGTGAAGGCATCGCTGAGCGACCCTGATCCAAACAGCAACGCCGCTGGAGAAGCCCCCACGGCCTGGCTGGCAGTGCGCTCCGTCACCTGATCCAGATCCGGGTCGTATTGATAGACATGACGGCCATCAGACACGATCAACTGCGCATAAGGTTTGGTCACCTGCCAACGGAACTTTCCAGGGCGTTGAAACGCAAACGTGCCGCTTTGAGAGCGCTGCCCGCCAGCCCCGTCGCCAGAACGGTCCTGCTGGAATTGGCCCGTGGCAGAGTGGATCGTATCCACGAAAGATTGCAGCTGCTGCTGTGCGCTGGCCGCAAACGACCGCTGCGGCAGCGCCACGAACAACATCGCCAACAGAGTGGCTCCGGCGCACACCAGAAACCGACGCGCCGAGATCCTGGCGCCATCAATACTCTTATATGTCCCTGTCTCACCAAATTTCATCATGAATCCCGAAAATGTTGAGGCGACCCCCAAGGACTTCTGTGCGTACGCACGCGAGGTCGCGCCCCAAGCCAAAGACTGTTATTCGTCATCGGTCGCACCGCCGGCTGGCGCAAGGATTTCGCGGTTGCCATTGGGCTGCATGGCAGACACCAAGCCTGAGCGCTCCATCTGCTCGAGAAGTCGCGCAGCTCGGTTATACCCCACCCGCAGGTGGCGCTGCACGGAAGAAATCGACGCACGGCGATTGCGCAAGACGATTTCCACCGCTTGATCATACAAAGGATCGGACTCCTGATCGGCAAACCCGGTGACCGAACTGACGCCATCACCGGTTTCGCCAGGAGCGCCATCGAGCACGCCATCAACGTAATTGGCCTCACCCTCGGCCTTCAGCGCTTCGACCACACGGTGAACCTCATCGTCATGCACAAAAGCCCCATGCACCCGCGTAGGGACACTGGAACCCGGTGGCTGATAGAGCATGTCACCTTGCCCCAGCAGGGCCTCGGCCCCCATCTGGTCGAGAATGGTGCGCGAATCGACCTTTGAGGACACCTGAAACGCGATTCGAGTGGGGATGTTGGCCTTGATGAGCCCCGTGATCACGTCGACGCTAGGCCGCTGGGTTGCCAGTATGAGGTGAATGCCCGCTGCACGGGCCTTCTGCGCCAGCCGGGCGATGAGCTCTTCGACCTTCTTGCCCACCACCATCATCAGATCGGCCAGCTCGTCAATGATGACCACGATCATGGGCATGGTGCCCAGCGGCTCCGGTGCATCAGGCGTCAGCGAGAACGGGTTGGGGATGGTTTCTTCGCGCTTCTGCGCCTCACGGATCTTGGTGTTGTAGCCCGCAAGATTACGCACGCCCAATTTGCTCATGAGCTTGTAGCGCTTTTCCATCTCGGACACGCACCAGTTCAGGGCGTTGGCAGCATGGCGCATGTCGGTCACCACTGGCGCCAGCAAATGCGGAATGCCTTCGTACACCGACATCTCCAGCATTTTGGGGTCGATCAGGATCAGGCGCACCTGGCTGGCATCTGCCTTGTAGAGCAGAGACAGAATCATCGCGTTGATGCCTACTGACTTTCCGGACCCGGTCGTTCCGGCCACTAACAGGTGCGGCATCTTGCCAAGGTCTGCCACCACCGGGTTGCCCGCGATATCCTTGCCCAAGGCCATGGTCAGCAGCGAGCTGCTCGCATGGTAGACCTGAGACCCCAGAATTTCAGAGAGTCTGACCATCTGACGACGAGGATTGGGCAGCTCGAGCCCCATCAAGTTCTTGCCCGGGATGGTTTCCACCACTCGGATGCGCACCAGGCTCAGTGCGCGGGCCAGGTCCTTGGCCAGATTGACGATCTGGCTTCCTTTGACCCCTGTAGCGGGTTCGATTTCGTACCGCGTGATGACCGGCCCCGCCTGTGCCGACACGACCGTGACGCTGACGCCAAAATCGGACAGCTTCTTTTCGATGAGCCTGGACGTGAATTCAATGGTCTCTGGAGAAACGGTTTCGCCTGTCTGCTCCACAGGATCGAGCAGGCTGAGCGCCGGCAGCCGCCCCGCCATGTCGGGATCGTCTTTGGCAGTGAACAGGGTCTGCTGCTTTTCTTGCAGGACACGAGGTGATTTGGGCACCGAGGTGACCGACGGCTCGATTCGCACAGGCTGCTCATGCACGAGCTGGGTCTGACGCGTTTCGACCAGTTCCTGGCGTTCTGCCTGGGCCGTGACCCCCACCCGGCGATCCAGCCAGGCATTCTTCAGATTCAGGATTCCGCGCACGCCGCGCTCCAGATGGAGTCCCACGCGCTCGGAGACCGTCAGCCAGGAAAAACCGAAAAACAGGCTGGACCCCATGACGATGAACGCCAGCAAAAGCAAGGTGCTGCCTGCACTTCCCATGAGCTCGGCAAGACTTGTTGCCAGGAGCCGCCCCAGTTGCCCCCCCGCACCAGCAGGAAGCGCCGCCCCCCAGTCCTTGAGCCGCAATGCTTCAATCCCCATGCAGCCCAAAAACAGCAAGGTGAAGCCTATGCCGACTTCCCAGCGCACGCGCGGAAGGAGCTCGGGGACCTTGGTTGGCAGGACTACGCGCGTCAGGCGATAAAAACCAGCCGCGACACGCCGCCCCAGCCAAAGCACCCAAAGCCACGCAGAAGCCCCAAACAGATACAGCAGCAGGTCGGCCACGTAGGCACCGAATGTGCCGCCCCAGTTCAGCGTGGGTCCGCTATAGATGGAATGCGACCAACCCGGGTCGGATTTATGCCAGGTTGCCAGCACCAGGACCAGCCAAGCGGCAACGACCGCCATCAGGATCCAGCGGGCTTCGCGCAGCAAGCCTGAAAGGCGTGACTGCATGGGCGAAGGGCCATTACGCACATTGCGGGAGGAGCGGGACGAGGGTGCCGGAATTCTTGCCATCGCGTCATTATAATTGCGGGGTCATTGATGAATGGATTTTCTGTGATGTCTACCGCAAAACACGCGAAAGTGATGATACTGGGCTCAGGACCCGCCGGCTACACGGCCGCCGTCTACGCAGCCCGCGCCAACCTGTCGCCCGTGCTGATCACGGGTCTGGAACAGGGAGGTCAGCTCATGACGACTACCGAAGTCGACAACTGGCCCGCTGACGTGGCCGGAGTCCAGGGGCCCGACCTGATGCAGCGTCTGCTTGAACACGCCCAGCGCTTCAACACCGACATCGTGTTCGACCACATCGCCAAGGTAGATCTTTCCGTACGCCCCTTCGTCCTGACGGGCGACACCGGTGAAACCTACACCTGCGATTCCTTGATTGTTGCCACAGGCGCGTCAGCCCAATACCTGGGCCTGCCGTCCGAGCAAAGCTTCATGGGCCGCGGGGTGTCCGGATGCGCGACCTGCGACGGCTTTTTCTACAAGAACCAGGACGTGGTTGTAGTGGGGGGCGGCAATACGGCCGTCGAAGAGGCACTCTATCTATCCAACATCTGCAAGACCGTCACCCTCATCCATCGTCGCAACAAATTCCGCGCGGAGCCTATCCTGGTGGACAAGTTGATGGAAAAAGTCGAACACGGCAACATGCGCCTCAAGCTCTTTAGCGAACTGCAAGAGGTGCTAGGTGACGAATCGGGCGTCACTGGCGTGAGGCTGCGCAACAATCAGACAGGCAACACGGAAGACCTGGCCGCGTTGGGCGCTTTCATCGCCATTGGGCACAAGCCCAACACAACCATTTTCGAAGGCCAGATCACCATGGAAAACGGCTACATCGTCACCCATGGTGGCTTGCAGGGAATGGCCACCATGACCTCGGTGCCCGGCGTTTTCGCCGCAGGCGATGTTCAGGATCACGTCTACCGCCAAGCCATCACCAGCGCTGGCACCGGCTGCATGGCCGCGCTGGACGCACAACGCTGGCTGGAGAATGAAGACCTCTAAGGCCACGCTGGCCGACCTCCGCCAGCTGCGGGCCAAGGCGGCTCAGGAGCCAGTGACTGGGGGCAAAGACACCACAGCGACGCGCACCTCAGCCAAGATAAGAGTGCAGCGCTCTCCTGCCAATTCGGCCGTTCAAACGGGACAGGCCGCGGGACAGCGCGCAGACGCGCCGCGGTTACCCGCGGCGGCTTCGCTAGATCCCGCCGATCGTGTGCTCCTCGAGCAGGCCATGCGCTTCGTCAAACCTCTGGCCCGCCATGGCAGCCGCGCACGGACGCGTTTGCGCCGCGAGCCCGAGGCGATCCTGCGCATGCGGCGTACTCAGGCACAAGGCGAAGACGCCAGCACACAGGCGCCGCCACCACGCAGCCACCGCCGCATCCCGACAGCGATGGATCCGGACGCGCGGGAATTTCTCCAGACCGGTTGTGGCACCGACCTCTTGAGGGGCCTGCGCAAGGGAAAATGGCTCCCCGAAGCCATCCTGGACCTGCATGGCAGCACAGAAGAACAGGCGCACGAGCGCCTGGACCGCTTCATCGCGACCTGTGCAGAACACGACATTCGCTGCGTGCGCATCGTCCACGGAAAGGGCATAGGATCGCGAGACGGAACCCCAGTGCTCAAGCAGGCGGCTCGTATTCATCTGTGCCGACTGTTGGCGGTGCAGGCCTGGGTCGAGTGCGCAGAACCAGACGGTGGCGCTGGAGCCGTGACGGCTCTGTTGCAGCCACTCTCGAAGCCCCATATCCGCAATACGCATCCCGCATGAGCTGGCTCTATCTGACCATCGCCATTGCCGCCGAAGTCGTCGCCACCACGGCGCTGAAGGCCTCGCATGGGTTCACGCGCCTAGGCCCCTCAGGCATCACGCTCGTAGGCTATGGGATCGCGTTTTACCTGCTGGCCCTCGCGCTCAGGACGATCCCAGTAGGCATTGCCTACGCAGTCTGGTCGGGAGTGGGCATCGTGGCCATCGCCGCAATTGGCTATTTTGTCTTCAATCAGGCATTGAACGCAGCCGGGGTCATAGGAATCGGCCTGATTTTGGCGGGCGTATTGGTGCTGAACGTGTTTTCAGGCAGCGCGGGCCACTGAGCAGCAGGCGGACGCCCGCGTGGTGGAATGCTGCATACGGCAGAAATGGAAGGAGCCGATGACTCTTGTCATCGGCTCCACCAAATTCTCGTTTTTATGGGTACTGCCACAAATGAAAGCGCCGTCTTTGTGCGCTGGTGCCCAAGCAGGGCTGTCTCCTCACCTGCATGGGCACCATTATGCCCGCAGCCAATTTGAATATCACTTAGGGAAGTCCCTAGAAATCAACCTGAAGCCTCTAGACTCTGAACCGTCGAATCATCCTTGTCAGAGCGCCGGGTTTCGCCTACCGCACACCCATACTCGGAAGCCACAAAGCAATCTGCGGGAAAATCACGACCAGGGCCAGCCCTACCAAACCCAGAGCCGCATAGGGCAGCGACCCTACGAGCACGTCGCGGATCGTGTAATCGGGACGCAGGCCCTTCACCACGAACAGATTCATGCCCACCGGCGGCGTCACAGCACCAATTTCCATATTGATGACCAGAATCACACCGAACCAGATCAGGTCGATGTGCAGCGCCTCCAGGCCAGGCAGCAGGATAGGAACAGTCACCAGAATGGCGGCGGAGGCATCCATGAACATGCCGAGGACCAGGTACAGCAGATTTACCGCGATCATGAACTGCCAGGGACTAAGCTGCAGGCCTTCCAGCCACATCGCAAAATCCTGGGGCACTCGCAGCAGCGAGAGCGTGTTGCCGAACACACCGGCGCCAGCAATCAGCATCAGAATCATGCAGCTGGTTACTACACTGTCACGCAACGCATCGACGAATCGAGGCCAGGTCAGCGTACGTTTAAAGCATGTGGTCAGGAAGAACGCGTAGATGACGCCGACACCCGCTGCCTCGGTGGGCGTGAACCATCCGGTATAAATGCCACCCAAAATGAGCGGAATCATCAGAAGGCTGCCCAGCATGCCCCAGGTCAATGGCACGTGTTCGCGGGCGATTGACTGCTGAATGCTGCCGCGCCTGCTCCTGTTCCATGCCCAGTAGATGGAATACAGGCAGAACATGAACGCCAGCATGATGCCAGGCAGCACGCCGGCCATGAACAGCTTGCCAACGGACGCGTCCGTCACAAGAGAATACAGGATGAACGAAATGCTGGGCGGGATCAGGATCCCCAGTGTCCCCGCTACGGCCACAACACCGGCGGCCATGCGCTTGTCGTAGCCACGGTCACACATTTCGGGAATGCTGATGGAGCCTATCGTCGCCGCAGTTGCTGTCGACGAACCCGAGATGGCAGCAAAGATGGCACTGGCCACAGTGGCTGCAACGGCGAGCCCGCCCGGCAAACGGCCCACGACCCGCTGGGCAAAGTCGAACAGATCACGGCCCGACTCGCCCTTCAGCATGATCTGCCCCATGAGGATATACAGGGGAATTGCAATGATCACGAAAGAATTGAGATCGGTGTATGTAAGCTGCGCCAAGGCGGTCATGCCAGGCCCGACGCCTATCGTCATCATGTAACCCGCAGTGCCGCTGATCAGCAGCGACACGGCAATCGGAACCCCCAGGAGCAGGAGGACACCCAGCGACACCAGTGTAATGATGAATATCATGTCAGGCCCGCCCCGCAACCAGCCCACGAACGAAGTGGTGAATTTCGAAAGCCAGCCACAGGATCGTGCCAACGGGCAAGGCGAGGTGAGGAATCCAGACAGGCCAGCTCATGACGTCCAGCGTCGTCTCATGTGTCTGCACACTGTTGAGGAACTGCTCGAATCCGGAAATGGTGAACACGACCAGAAAGGCCGAGATAATGACGAAGCGCAGCACGAGCATCAGGCCAGCGCACCGCGGGAGCATGTTTTCAAGAGCAACACCCGAGGTGACATGCTCGCCGCGCAACGCGGTGAAAGAAGCTCCCACGAAAGCCACCCAGATGAGCGAAAACAGATCGACATCGTAAGTCCAGGAATTATCGATGTGCACGGTGCGCATGACGATACCCAGAATGATCGACAGCGACATGACGACCATGAGAAATGCGGACACATAGCCCACCACTTTACCCAAGCGCTGGCCGCATCTCTGCACAACCTGCGCGCAGCGCTGCGACCTCGCCGCCGAAGTCTGATCATCAACCAAGCGAATCCTCCTGTACGCACCCGGGCAGGCGTACTCGCACCCACCCGGGCTTGTCCCCCAACCGATTATTTTTTAAGTGCAGCGTCCACGTCGCTCAATATCTGCTGGCCGGGCGCACCCACCTCGGCAATGTAGTCCTTACGAGCCTGGACGCCTGCAGTGTCCTTCCACTGTTGCAGCTCGGCGTCCGTCGGACGATAGACCTCGTTGCCATGCTTCTTTGACAGTGCGATGTCGTCGTTGAATTCTTTCTCGATATCGGCAACCGCCTGAGACTCCGTGCCCACGGCAGCCTTGGCGATGATGTCACGCTGTGCCTGGGTCAGGCCTTTCCACCATTTTGCGTTGACCTGGATGGGGTAGACCAGCGGCACGTAATGGATGGCCGTAATGTAATGGCCGACTTCATACCATTTGCGCGACACGATGCTGGACAGACCCGACACGGCACCATCCAGGCTACCGCTTTGCAGGGACGTGTAGACCTCGCTCGAATCCACGGCAACCGGCGTGGCTCCCTGGGCCGCCAGAAATTTGGCTGATAATTTGCCCTCGGAGCGCATCTTCAGGCCCTTCAAATCAGTCGGAGTCTTGATCGCCCTCTTGGTGTTGACGTAGCTTTCGGCATAGCCGTAGAAGCCCCAACCAATGACTTCGACGTTGTGCTTGTTCAGAAGAGTATTCACGTCCTGACCGAGCTTGCCATGCAATGCGTTCAGCAAGGCCCCGGCATCATCCGCCAGGAACGGAACAGTATCCCATTCTAGTGCTGGCTCGTATTTGGACCACCAGTGCATGCCGAAAATAGCTGCATTGACGGTGTTATTGCTCAGGCCTTGGGCGATATTGGATTCTTTCAGCAAAGACCCGGAAGGATAAGTTTCGACCTTGATTTTGCCATGGCTCAACTTCGTGACGGCATCGGCGAAGGCTTGCCCCTGATCAGCGGTCGCAGTGTGCGGCGGCATATACCATGCAATGCGCACGGTGAGGTCGGCTGCCCGAGCAGCCGTCATCCCCACCAGGCAAAAAACGCTGACGCCAGAGGCGGCGAGCAGCTTGCGGAGTTGACTATTCATTTCATTCCTTGTCAGAAATTGGTACCGACGCACGCCACCAGAAAATAGTATCGCGTACAGGAATATCCAGACGTAAAAGACACTTATACTCCCCCGAGCCGTTTTCAGTTTACGCCGCGAAATCGGCTGGTCGCAACAGGTTTCACTAGCGGAGCAGGCCGGAGATACCCTATATTCAGTCAAGCCCGCAGGCAGAAAAAAGCCTCACTCTCCTGCGAGAGCGAGGCTCTTTCAGACCTCGAAGGATCAGGCTGGCAACACTCACATGTTGTCGATCATCACCTGACCAAAACCGGAGCACGACACCTGCGTCGCACCTGCCATCAGACGGGCAAAGTCGTACGTGACCTTCTTGGACAAAATGGACTTTTCCATGCTGCTGATGATGAGGTCAGCCGCTTCGGTCCAGCCCATATGGCGCAACATCATCTCCGCAGACAGAATCTCTGAACCCGGATTGACATAATCCTTGCCCGCGTACTTGGGCGCCGTACCGTGAGTGGCTTCGAACATGGCGACAGAATCCGACAGATTGGCTCCCGGAGCAATACCGATGCCACCCACCTGGGCTGCCAACGCGTCAGACACGTAGTCGCCGTTCAGGTTGAGCGTCGCGATCACGTCGTATTCAGCCGGGCGCAGCAGGATCTGCTGCAGGAAGGCGTCGGCGATCACGTCCTTGACGGTAATGTCACGACCCGTCTTGGGATTCTTGAACTTGCACCACGGACCGCCATCGATCATCTGTGCACCGAATTCGCGCTGCGCAAGGGCATAGCCCCAATCGCGGAAGCTGCCTTCGGTGTACTTCATGATGTTGCCCTTGTGCACCAAAGTGACCGTTGGACGATCATTGTCGATGGCGTACTGGATGGCCTTGCGCACCAGACGCTCGGTGCCTTCGCGAGACACCGGCTTGATGCCGATGCCAGACGTCGCCGGGAAGCGGATCTTTTTGACCCCCATCTTGTCCTGCAGGAACTCGATGATCTGACGGGCCTTGTCGGATTCGGCTTCGAATTCGATACCGGCATAGATGTCTTCGGAATTTTCGCGGAAGATGACCATATCGGTCTTCTCCGGTTCGCGCACCGGCGAAGGAACACCCTTGAAATAGCGCACCGGGCGCAGGCAGACATACAGATCGAGTTCCTGGCGCAGCGCCACGTTCAGTGATCGAATGCCGCCGCCCACCGGCGTGGTCAGCGGACCCTTGATGGCAATGACGTATTCACGCACGGCTTCCAGGGTTTCTTCAGGCAACCAGACATCAGGGCCATAGATCTTCGTGGATTTTTCGCCCGCGTAGAGTTCCATCCAATGAATCTTGCGTTTGCCGCCATAGGCCTTGGCCACCGCAGCGTCCACGACCTTCAGCATCACCGGGGTGATGTCCTGGCCCGTACCGTCACCCTCGATATAGGGGATGATGGGTTCGTCAGGGATGTTGAGGGAGAAATTGGCGTTGACGGTGATCTTTTGCCCGCCGGCCGGGATCTTGATGTGCTGATAAGACATGGATGCTCCAGTGACTCCGGAATGATTGGTATGAGAAAAAGGGGTCGAGTCTTATATAAGAGTTTAACGTAAAGTCTGCCACTCACCGCAAGTCAGTGCTCCTTCAGTAGATCTCGATCACAAAAAAACTTGGACAGACCGATAAAATGGAACACTGGCTCGCCCTACGACCTGCTTCCGAAACCCTCGACGCACCATGGCCATTTTCACCCCATCCAAAGAACAAGTTCGCGACTTTTTCACTCAGGCGTGGCGCAAGCGCCGCGAAGGTGGCGTGCTCACCCCACTCGAAACCATGGCTGCCGACCTGGTTGCGCAGCACCCGGAATACCATGAAGACCTGGAATCTCCTGATGCGGCCACGCGAGACTACCCCGTAGAAGGCGGGCGCACCAACCCATTCTTGCACTTGTCGATGCACCTGGCCATTCAGGAGCAACTGTCCATCGACCACCCTCCCGGCATCCGAGCTGCCTGGCAGCAATTGCTGCGCAGCCACACTGAGCACGAAGCCGCCCACGTGATCATGGAAGCGCTGGGCGAGGTCGTCTGGGAGGCCCAACGGTTGGGCAAGTCTTTCGACAACGACCACTATCTGAGCCTGATTCGCCGACACGCGACCCATGACTGAAAACAGCGGCTCACGCCGCTGCTTTTTTCTGCAAGACACCTGGCCTGCCCGATAGGCCAGGATGCAACACGCCTATTTGAATTCGGCCGGATGCACAGACAACGGCGAAGGCAAGGTAGACAGCCACGCCGTGATGTTTTCGATGTCGACCGCCGAGAGCTGCATGGCCATGCCGCCCATGATGGCGTTCTTGCGTACATTGGCAGAGGCTGGCTCGCCTTTCTGACCACGCTGATAGGCTACCAGCGCGTGAGCAAGGTAGTCTTGGTGCTGGCCCGCCAAAATGGGATATGTGGGCAGAATGGGCGACTTGGCATCTGCCCCGTGGCACGACGAACAGTTGAATTTTTGGAAGTCAGCCTTGCCTGCCGCAAGGTCGGCAGCCTGAGCAGCACCCGCAATCATCAGGCCACACCCCAGCACGGCAATACAGAACTTACGCATGGTGTCTCCTGATTATTTGAGAGTGGAATAGTAGGCTGCGACATCGGCCATATCTTGCGGAGACAAAGACCGCGCAATAGCCCCCATGGTCGGGAAGGTTCGCGCACCATCCGCGTATTCTTTGAGTGCCGCGACGATGTAGGGGGCATTTTGCCCCACGATCATGGGAACGTGATAGAGCTCGGGATACGCAGTCTTGTAGCCCTGTATCTGGTGGCACCCAATGCACATGGACACCTTCTGAGCACCCGCCTGAGCGTCTCCCTTGATGGCTGGGGGGTCAGCGGCAAACGCAGACCCGGCAAACAAACAGGACGCCGCAACCAGTACGGAACCCACCCCACGATCAAATAATTGTCGCGACTTCATATGGCCTCTAGTCTCCAGAATTCGTTCTTACTTAAATATCGGGCACCGGCCACCCTCCTGCCAGCCGATGAGGCTTCCCGATTGTACGATAATTGTCCTTGCCCTCAGTAAGCTGACCGCAAGCCTAACTCATCGCCGGCCCAAAGGGGAATCGTGATCTCCCCTAGTGTCGCAAGCCCGACACGTCTGGAATGTCGGTGAACGGCAGTGGTTACACCAGCCCCCCGTTGGGCTGCACGATCTGCCCATGCACCCAGGACGCCCGGCTCGACGCCAGGAAGCTCACTACCGCTGCAATCTCGGCAGGCTCACCCACCCGATTGAAGGGGCTCAGTGCAGCCGATCGCTTCAAGGCCTCAGGCCCCTTGCCTGCACGAAACAGGTCCGTATCCACCGGCCCGGGCGCCACGGCATTGACGCGAACGTTGCGCGGTGCAAGCTCTCTGGAAAGCGAGCGCACCAGACACTCGACCGCGGCCTTGCTCGCGCTGTAGGGTCCGATGCCAGGTACGGCACAACGCACCAGAGAAGTGGTCAGCGCGATGATCGTGCCACCGTCCCTCACATTGCGGGCCGCCTCGCGCAACACGTTGAACGCGCCAACGATATTCACCTCGACCAGCCGCCGGAAATCGTCTGTACTGCATTGCGCCAATGGGCTGGGCGGCACATTGATACCCGAGTTGGCCACGATGCAATCAGGAGCCTCGCCAAAGTCTTTCTTCACGGCTTCGAAAGCGGCCGCGACCTGCTCCGGGCTTTGCACGTCTGCCGCGTAGGCCATGCAGCGCTGCTGCCCGGATAAATCGGGGGCGTGGCCCGGCTTTGTGACATAGGTATACGCCACATCAAAACCATCCTGCACAAGTGCCTGCACACAGGCCGCACCTATACCCCGAGAACCACCAAATACAAGAGCCGTGCTCATGGAAAACCTCCACCGGAAAAAAGATCAACTAAAACCAAAGGGCCGCTCGAGAACACCGCTTAAAGCCACAGTATCTGCTTGCGATAATCCAAATCCGTCAGCAATGCCTCGGCAGGTCCTTCGTGGAACACGGAGCCGCGTTCGAGTCCGTAGACGCGATCGGCCAAAGCGAGCACCAGGTCCAGGTTGTGTTCCACAATGACGATGGACAGGTGCTGGCGCAGCTGGTCGAAAACCGTGAACAGTTCCTGAACCACAGCGGGTGCCAGGCCTTCAAAAGGCTCATCAAGGAGCAACAGCCGGACGTTGCCCGAAAGTGCTCGGGCCACGGCCACCATCTGCTGCTCTCCCCCAGAAAGGTAGTCGGCCTCGACATCCATCCGCTCGCGAATGCGGGGGAAATATTCGAAGATTCGTGCTTCGTCCCACACGACCCCTGTTCGGCCGTCGGTGGGACGGGCTTGTCTTCCCAACGCAAGATTCTCGGCCACGGTCATCCCTGCAAAGAGCCCACGGCCTTGCGGCACATACCCGATCCCCATGCGGGCAATATCAGGGGCAGCCATATCCGCGATGTTTTGGCCGGAAAATTCGATGGCACCAGACGCTGCGCGCACCAGACCCACCATGGTCTTGAGCAGCGTGGATTTGCCAGCGCCATTGCGTCCCAGAAGGGCCACGATTTCACCTTCGCGAACATCGAGAGAGGCCTTCTGCAGGATATGGCTCTTCCCGTAATACGCATCGACCTGGTCAAAATGCAGCAGTGTGGGCCGCTCAGCGGCGGCTCCCACCGAGCGCCCCGTGACGGCCGGCGTCCCCGTACCGGTATAAATTTCCTGAACCTGCCGATCCTGCCGAATCGTCTCAGGATCTCCGGTGAGGAGGACTTCTCCTTGATTCATGACGGTCACCTGATGCGAGATCGCCAGCACCCGGTCGATATCATGCTCAACGAGCAGGACAGGAATATTGCTCGCTATCGTCTGAATCAAGCGCGATACCCGTTCACGCTCCGCCGCAGCCAGACCGGCCAGCGGCTCATCCAGCAGCAACAGGCGCGGCTTGACGCCCAGCGCGATCCCCAGGTCCACCAGACGCTGCCCCCCATAGGACAGCTGGTCACCCCGAACCTGTTCCATCCCCTCCAGCCCCAGAAACCGCATGAGCTCCTTCGTTTCGGCGTGAACACGAGCGTAATCATCGCTGTCCCGCCACAGGTTGAAGCGGCCTGGACTGCACGATTGGAGCGACAAGCGCAGGTTTTCGTAGATGGTGAGTCCTTTGAACAGATTGGTGATCTGAAAGGACCGAGTCAGGCCCAACCGACAGATGGTCTGCGCGGGCTCGTGCTGAATCTCGCGGCCGTGTAATAGCACGTGCCCAGAAGTGGGTGCGAACATGCCCGAGATCAGATTGAAGGTCGAGGTCTTGCCGGCCCCATTCGGTCCGATCAGCGCGTGGATTTCGCCCGAGCGAACTGTCAGGCTCACGTCATGCACCGCATGGATGCCGCCAAAGCGTACGTTCAGATCGCGCACCTGGAGAACGTCTCCCGCGTGCGCGGCCGGATGCAGGAATGCGGGCAAGGGCAAGCCTTCGTATATTTTGCGCTTGCTCATGGCGGCACTGTCGGTGGGCAATGGCCGGATCATGTCGCGCAGCTTGGCCCAGATGCCGGTCAACCCCGTCGGCGAAAACAGCACGAAGGCCATGAAAATCAGGCCGAACCACAAGAGCCAGTTGTTGGTGTAGATGGAGAACAGTTCCCGGAACAGCTGATAGGACAATGCACCAAGGGCCGGCCCCAACAGGCTATGCATGCCGCCAATCACCACCATGGCCAGCAGCTCGCCTGAAAACTCGACTGTCGTCGATTCAGCTGCCGCAATATGGTGCAGAAAAACCAGCAGTGAGCCAGCCAACGCCGTGATGCAGGCCGACAGCACGAAGACAATGAGCTTGTAGTACTCGGTGGTATAGCCTTGAAAAGTCGCGCGTTGCTGATTTTCGCGGATCGCCACCAGCACGTGCCCAAAGGGTGAGCGCACGACTCGCAGCATCAGATACAGCACCAGCGTCGCCACGATCGCAGTGAACACGTAATAGGTCAGGTAACCATCGAGTGCAAAAGGCCCGATGGCGCCGCGTCTGAGGCCTCCCAGCCCTCCCTCCCCGCCTGTCACGCTTGTCCAGCGAAAGGCCACGGAAAACGTCAGGGCACAGAGCGCGAGAGTCAGCAGCGCGAAATAGACACCCCGCCGGCGCAGAATGAGATACCCCACCACGGCCGACAGGACCGCCGTAAAGAGGATGGCGCACACAATGGGCAAGAGGATCTGATCCGGAAACCAGTAAATCTGGGCCAGTGCAGCGGCGTAGCCACCAATGCCGAACCATGCACTATGACCAAAAGACACGAGTCCCGTGTACCCGACCAGGAGATTCAACGCCATGGCGGCCATCGCCAGAATCACCACCAGCGTGGCGCTGTCGAGCGTCAACCCCAGAACCTGAAAGGCGACGGGCAGCACGATCAGGCCCATGATGCCGACCCAGAGCGGTCCATAATTGCGGATCATGTTCGGGCCCCTCATTCGAAACGCTCGATGCGCTTGCCCAGCAGGCCGCGCGGCCTGAACATCAACACCAGGAACATCAACACATACATGGACGCCTCACCGGCTGCCGAATCAAAATAAATGGTGACGCCGCGAACCACTCCCACCAGTATCCCCGCCAGCACCACACCCCAGAAACTGCCCAGGCCACCGATGATGACCACCACGAAGGCAATCGTCATGATGTCGGTTCCCATCGCCGGCTCAACTACCGCAATAGGAGCGAACAGAACGCCGGCCAAGGCGGCGGTGGCCACACCCAGCATGACGATCCCGGTCAGGTAGGGCTGGAGGCGGATTCCGAGCACCGCTACCATGTCCGGCTTCTGGACGCCGGCACGTATCACACGGCCAAACGGAGTCTTGTTCAGCAGCAACCAGATCCCTGCCATCAACACCAGCACCACCAGCAAAATAAAGATCTGATACTTGGAAAACAGGAAACTGCCCAAAATCACCGCCCCTTTGAACGAGGCCGGCATGCTCAGGAACAAGGGTGCAGACCCCCAGATCATGCGAATTGCCTGCTCTACCACCATGGCCAGAGAGAATGTGACCAACAACCCCAGAATGGGGTCTGCGGTGTAGAAACGTCGCAGCAGGAATCGTTCGAACAGAATCCCCAGGAGGCCCACAAGTACCGGAGTGATGATGATGCTGCCACCAAACCCCACGTACTTCATGAGCTCGAACGAGACATAGGCCCCAATGGCGTAGAAAGCACCATGGGCCAGGTTGACCACCCCGCCCACGCTGAAGATCAGCGAAAGTCCCAGGGCGACCAGAATGTAGTATCCGCTCAGGACCAGGCCGTTGACGACCTGCTCAAGCAAGAAGAGAAGCTGCATGATTGACCGTGAAATAAAGAAGCAGAGGCACGGATCACGCCTGCGAGGGCGATCAGGCTCGTCTCGCAGGCGTGTGCGGAAACATCACATATGGCAGGTGTTCTCGGCCTTGGTCGGGTAGAGCACTTCAAGCGGCTGATCGGGCGCTGGCACCGCATTGCCCAGCTTGAGGAAATCGTGCGGCCCCTTGACCTGATCCGGGGGTAGCACCGAATAGGTATAGGCTTCCTGGATGAGCTGGTGATCCCAGGATCGGTAATACGCCTCGCGCGCCTTCAGAATATCGAACTTTGCGCCAGATTCCAGATAGGCCACGAGTTTGTCGGTCTGGGTCGATTTTGTCTCTGTGATGGCCTTGGCCAAAATCTTGAGCGAGATATATTCCACCCAGGCATGGTTCTCGGGCTGCGTGTGATACTTGGCCTCGAAGGCCTTCACGAACGCGTGCGAGTCCGGCGTATTCAGCTTGTATTGCCACACTGTCGGCCAGATCCCCGTCAGGTTGCCAGGGCCCGCTGCCCAGGCATCCGCCACGTTGAGGTTGAACCCGGCCAGCGGGATCGTCAAACCGTAGCTGGAATACTGCTTGATGAAATTGGTCACCTGGTTTCCAGCCAGGTTGCAGGCAATCACGTCCGGGTTGGCTTGCCGGATCTTGAGCAGATAGGGGCTGAAATCCGTCACGTCCGTTGCCACCAAGGCGTCGCCGACCATAGTGCCACCGTGCGCTGCAACGAACTTATTGACAGCCTTGGAAAGGTCGTGCCCGAACAGGTAATCGGCCGTCAGCCCGAAGAGCTTTTTACCCTTGATCAACCCGGCACGGTCGAGCGCAAGTCCGGCCGAATTGGCCAAGACCGTAACCGGGATGTCCGAGTGGAACGTGTAGCGATTGCAGTCCTTGCCCCGCAGCGTGTCGGATCGCGCCCCCGTGTTCACATACAGTGTCTTGTTGCGCGCAGCCACCTGAGAGATGGCCAGCGCCGAGGCCGAACTGATTTCGCCCAGGAGCACCACTGCCTTGTCGCGCTCGATCAGGCGCTGCGCCTTGGTCGACGCGACCTGAGGATTGACGGAGTCTTCCGAGATCACCTCGATTTTTCGCCCTAGCAGCCCTCCTGCGGCGTTGATCTGTTCTGCCTGCAGTTGCACCCCTTTGACGGCGTACCCGCCCAGAGCGCCCAAAAACCCCGTGAGCGGCGTCAAATGACCAATCTTGAGGGTGTCGGCGCTGGCGCTCCATGCCCACGGGCTGAATCCCAATGCGGTGCTGCCGATCAATGCCGCTCCAGATTTCAGCACCGCTCGGCGCGACACTGTCGCACCCGTAATCTGCTTGCTGTTTTTCATGGTTTGTCTCCGATGAATGAAATGTGCAGGATGCTGCCGTTCTGCAGGGAACTACTTCTTATATGAAAGAATGCCTTGATGATAGGGGTTTCTTTCTTTCCTGATGAAATACTGTTTTTCAAGGTAGGGCATAGGCAAATCTTATGGGCTGACCACCCCGCGCCTGGATGGCCCATAATGAATTCAATAGCCACGCGGAGACAGTCATGAATCTGAAGCAGCTCCAATACTTCGTCCAGACGATCGAAAGCGGAAGCATGACCAAGGCTTCTCTGCAGTTGTTCATCGCACAGCCCGCATTGAGCCAGCAGCTCACCAAACTCGAGGACGAAGTCGGAAAGCCGCTGCTGGTGCGTT
Organism: Castellaniella sp.; assembly: GCF_036379515.1. GTDB lineage: Bacteria > Pseudomonadota > Gammaproteobacteria > Burkholderiales > Burkholderiaceae_B > Castellaniella. Next base: position 115,075 of record NZ_DASVGN010000031.1, on the reverse strand, counting down.
CGGCCCGCGGGGTTACGCCCACCGATAACGGTCTGGCTCTCTATCACCACGCCAAATTCATGCTGAGGCAGCTCGACCAGGCCCTGTCCATTGCTCGGCAGGAGACCATGGAAACCTACGGCATGGTCACTGTGGGGCTCGCTGCCACAACCGTCTCCGCCCTGGGCCTGCCACTGGTACGACGCATCCGGGAGCGCTATCCGCGCATCTTGCTCAATGTCGTAGAAGGGATGAGCGGCCATCTGGGACAGATGATGCGCATGGGGCAGCTCGACATCGCCATCCTCTTCAAAGCCAACGTGGCACCCGATCTGACCGCCGTACCCGTCCTCGAAGAAGAGTTGTTCGTGCTGCTTCCAAAGGCCAGCCCGCTGGTACCAGCAGACCAGACTTCACTGACGCTGGCCGAAGCTGCCGATCTACCGCTGATCCTGCCCACGAGCAAACACGGCTTGCGCCAGCGCATCGAAAGCGAACTCGAAGCCCGCAGCATCACCTCGCACGTGGTCGCCGAGATCGATTCGCTATCTCTGCTGATGAGTTGCGTCTATGGCGGCATGGGGGCCACCATCAAGCCCATTTCAGCACTCGTGCTTGAGGGAGAACGAGGCAAAGAGTGGCGCGCCCTGTCCATTTCAGACGCTCGAATCAACCGCCGCAACTACCTCTACACCATCTCACACGAGATGCTTTCGCCCGCCACCGCACTGATTGCTTCCGAAATCAAGAACACCATTCGCTGGCTGGCCAAGACGCGGCAGTGGCCCACCATCAAGCTTCTATACTGAAGAATCCCCGCTCCCGGACACGTCCCTCTGTTTCACTTATACCCTTCCTCAAAAAACAGTATTTTCCTTTCACGGCCCGCCTCCTTATCCTGTCCTTATCCACTCATCGAACAAGGCGGACGTCAATGGAAGCACAGGTCGCTCAACATCTGAAAGCAGGCCGCAGCCTGCTCATCTCGGGCGAATGGACACAAGGATCGGCACCCAGCTTTACGGTGCTGAACAAGTTCAGCCAGCAGCCGATCGTGGATGTCAGCACGCCATCGGCGGAACAGGTCCACACCGCCGTGCAGGCGGCGAAACAGGCCTTTCTGGCCAATCGCACCTTGAGTCCGCACGATCGCGGCCAACTTTTGGACGCGACCGCCACCATCCTGGCCGAACGCACCGAGCGCCTTCAAAAGATCATCTGCGCCGAGGCCGGCTTCACCCTGAGCGACGCCGCCGGAGAAATCCGGCGCACCATTCAGACGCTCAGGCTCTCCGCCGAAGAGGCGAGACGCTTTTCGGGCACTCTCATCCCGGTTGACGGCGCTCCTGGTCAGGCGGGCAGAATGTGCTGGACCTTCCGTGCCCCTCTGGGAGTCGTGGCGGCCATCACGCCTTTCAACGCCCCCCTGAATACCGTCGTGCACAAAGTGGCGCCAGCACTGGCAGCCGGCAACGCCATCGTGCTCAAGCCCTCACCTCATACACCACTCATCGCCTGCGAGCTTGCCAGCGCACTCCTCGAAGCGGGAGTGCCCAAGGGGCTGGTAACGGTCCTGCACGGCGGAGCCGAAGTCGTCAATGCACTGCTTGACGAACCAGAGGTGCAGTTCTACGCATTCACTGGCAGCACCGAGGCTGGACGCGCCATCCAGAAAAGAGCCGGTTTACGGCGTACGCAGATGGAACTGGGGTCGATTGCATTCGGCATCGTGTGCGAAGACGCAGATCTGGATTTTGCCATTCCGAAAATCGTCAACGCGGCTTATCGCAAAGCAGGCCAGGTATGTACCTCCATCCAGATCCTGCTGGTGCATGAAAAGATCTTTTCCGCGGTAGAAAGCCGGCTCGTGCCCATCGTAAAAAATATGACGGCTGGGGACCCAAGCAACCCTGCCACGCAGGTTGGCCCCGTCATCAGCAGGCAATCTGCGGAGCGTGTCGCCAACTGGATTGAACAGGCGCAACGTAACGGCACCACCTGCCTCGCAGGGGGTGGCCGTGACGGCAGCGTGATCGCACCTACCCTCCTGAAAAACGTTTCCGCCGATACGCCCCTGGGATGCCAGGAAGTGTTCGGGCCGGTCATGTCGCTCGCCTCCTTTGCCACCAACGACGAAGCAATCGCACGCGTCAATTCCACACCCTTCGGTCTGGCCACCGGAGTTTTCACCAATCGGCTGGACGATGCTTTTCACTTCATCCATGAGATCCAGGCTGGCGGCATCCACATCAACGAGACCCCCAGCTCCCGCGTGGACATGATGCCCTACGGGGGTTCCAAGGCCAGCGGCTTCGGACGCGAAGGACCTTACTACGCCATGCGCGAAATGAGCGAAGAGCGCGTCGCCACTTTCATCCCCAACACTCGTCCAGGAAAACGATCATGACCAAGCGAAAAGGTGGAGAAGTCATCGTCGACTATCTCATCAAGCAAAAAGTGCCCTACGTTTTCGGTATCTGTGGGCACGGCAATGTCGGCATCCTTGACGCGCTGTACGAACGCAAAGACGAGATCCAGCTCGTGTCACCACGGCACGAACAATGTGCAGGCCACATGGCAGACGGGTACTTTCGGGTGCGCCACGAGCCGGTCGCCACCCTGACCTCCACCGGCCCAGGCACGGCAAATCTGGTGATGTCCTTGGTGACGGCGCTGTCCGACTCCTCGGCATTCCTCGCAATCACGGCAAATGTGCCGACTTCTCAGGCCAACCGTGCGCCGTTCCAGGAACTCTACGCCCACAACCAAGCCGATTTCGCACAGGTGTTGCGCCCGGTCGTGAAACGCAGTTTCCAGCCCTCTCGGGTCGACATGCTGCCGCTGGCACTGCGTCAGTCTTTCAACACCATGCTCACCGGCCGCCCGGGCCCGGTGAACATGGACATCCCCTACAACGTCTTCCAAGAAGAAGATGATGTCGAAACGCCCACGGCCGCTCCCACCTTCGGGTCACATCGCCCAGCTGCAAGCATGACAGACCTTGCGACTGCTCTGAAATTGCTGACTGAATCCCGGCGCCCGGCTTTCTTCATCGGCCAGGGCACCACACTCTCGGGCGCCGGGCCGGTGCTGACCGAACTGCAGGCCCGACTGGGCATCCCCGTCATCACCTCACCCAATGGCATGGGATGCGTGCCAGCTGGCGACCCGCTCACACTGGGTTTCATCGGACGCAATGGCCGATATCCCGCCAACCAGGCGGGCCGGCACGCCGATCTGATCATCTGCGTTGGCACGCGCTTCGACGATCGATCTTCGTCCACCTGGAAGCCCGGCTACTCCTGGAACTTCCCTCACACCAAGCTCATCCAGGTCGATCTGGACCCTGCCGAAATGGGCCGTAACTACCCCCCTACCCTCGGTCTGATTGCCGATGCCCGAACCTTCTGTGAACAGCTTCTGGGCGCGCTTACCGCATCGGGTGCACCAGATCGCGAGCAATTCGCGACGTGGCGCGAAGAAATTGCGACCTGGCAAGCCGAGTGGAACCACTTCATCGCCCCCAACTTCAACGCCATCACCACGCCGATTCGCCCGGAATACGTAGTGGGTACTCTGCGCAAAGCGTTGCCGGACGACGTGATCCTGACCCTGGATTCCGGCGTGCACCACAATTGGTTCATGCAGTTCTGGGAACCGCGCAGGCCAGCCAGCATGCTCAACAGCTGGGGCTACTCGTCGATGGGATTCGGGGTCTGCAGCGTGCTCGGAGCGCAGCTTGCCGCACCAGACCGGCCGTGCGTCGCCGTCGTAGGCGACGGCGGGTTCATGATGGCCCCGCACGTGGTGGCCACCGCCGTTGAATACCAGCTCCCGTGCATCTGGATCGTCTGGAACAACTTTGCCTGGGGTGCAATCCGCGATCTGCAATACGGCCTGTTCAAGGGCCGCGAGCTCGGCACCGCATTCTACAAAGGCAAACAGGGGCCCGGTGGGCAGCGCTACAACCCGGATTTCGCAGTCTGGGCACGTGCTTGCGGCGCGGACGGCGTCACCGTCACGCGCAGCGAGGATCTGGCACCCGCCGTCGAACAGGCGATCCGCAACCGGCGGCCCTGCGTGATCGACGTACACGTGGATGGAGAAGTTCGTCCGCCATCAACAGGAACCTGGCAGCTGCCGCCGATCCCCTATCCCGAACCAGCCTTCGGCAAACCCTGGACGGCCTGACATGGCTGACGATCCCAAAGACGCAGTCTTCGACGTACTCGTCATCGGCGGCGGTGGCTCGGGGCTCGCCGCCGCCATCGAAGCGCGTGAAGCAGGTGCCTCGGTGACGCTCCTGGAGAAGAATCCGCGTCTGGGTGGATCCACCGCGTGGTCAATCGGCTCCATCTCGGCAACCCAGACTCCACACCAGCGAGCCCAGGGCATTGAGGACAACCCTCAGCAGCACTGGGAAGACATGCCCAAATTCGCGGGCGGCATGGACAGACCCGATAACGACGCACTGCGCAAGATCCTGTGCGACGAAGTGCCCGCCGCTTTCCAGTGGCTGCTGGATTCAGGTGTCCGATTCATGGGCCCCATGCCGGAGCCACCACACCGGCTGCCGCGCATGCACAACGTGCTACCCAATTCGCGCTCCTACATCTATCACCTTGAAAAGCGTGCACGGCGGGACGGAGTGGACATCCGCTGCAACACCCGCGTCATCGAACTCGTGACCGAAAAGGGGCGCGTCATCGGTGCTCGCGTCGAACGCGATGGCCAGACCCAGCTCTTTCGCGGCATCAATGGTGTGATTCTGGCCGCCGGTGACTTCACGAACAGCCCCGAGCTGAAAGCACGCTTCATGGGCCCGCGGGAAGCCAAGGTCGAGGCCATCAACATGACGGCGACCGGTGATGGCCAGAAAATGGCCGAGGCCTTGGGTGCTACGGTACTCAACGGCGACCTGGCGCTCGGCCCCGAACTCCGATTCATCCCACCTCAGAAAGAAACCCTGGTCCGCCGCTTGCCACCGTGGCGGGCATTGGCCGTCTTTATGCAATGGTCCATGGGCCATCTGCCGCCGGCGATCCTGCGGCCATTTCTCATGCAGTTTCTGACAACTGCGCTCGCGCCCTCGCTATCGCTTTTCGAGGCCGGAGCCGTCCTCGTCAACCAAAATGGTCAGGCCGTACACGACGAACCCAAGAAACTGGCTTACGCCCTGGCTGACGAACTCGGCAATCGTGGCTGGATCATCTTCGGGCAAGAGATTGCGCAGCGGTTCTCAGCCTGGCCAGATTTCATCTCAACCGCGCCAGGAGTGGCCTATGCCTACCTGGCGGACTATGCTCGCAATCGAAAGGACATCTACGCCCGCGCAGACTCCATCAAGGCACTAGCATCGCACCTGAAAATGCGGGAGCCCCTGTTGCAGGAGGCGCTAGGGCACCAGGCCATGACAGGTCCGTACATCGCGCTGGGTCCGGTGCGCTCGGTCTTCGTACACAACGAGGGTGGTCTGAAGGTCGACACCTCGCACCGCGTCCTGGATGCACACGAGCAGCCGATCGACGGACTGTACGCTGTGGGGTCCACCGGCCAAGGGGGGCTGCTGCTCAAGGGGCACGGCCATCACATTGCCTGGGCCTTCGTCTCGGGCCGCCGCGCCGGAAAACTGGTGGCAGCCGCGCGACCCGGTACGAGACGGGCATCAAACCCGCCCCAAGAGTGAGGCAGCACTCATGTCCACCATGCAATCCGCCAGCGTCAACACTTACGGCTACATCTGGAGCCATTCACTCCGAGCGTGTCTGGAACAGCTCGTACCTCATGGGTACCGTCAGTTCGAAGGCGTCATCAACCCGCCCCACCTGGACGTGGAAGCGTCCGAGAGCGAACGACGAGAACTGAAGGCCTACATGCGAGGAGAAGGGCTGTCCTTCACGTCGCTGAACCTGCCCAGCCTGGACACCAATCTCGCCAGCCCCTTCGCCTATACCCGCGAATACACCATCGCGCTCTTCCAGAAGGCTCTGATCCTTGCAGCGGACCTGGGCGCACCCCGGCTGGTCACGGTACCTGGGCGGGTGAATCCGCTACTGCCATGCCCCCCCACCAGATCCCACGCCATACTGCGTGACACGATCGGCGCCCTGATCCCGCTCGCTCGCAACCTTGGCGTAAAGCTGGCCATCGAAAACGTGCCTTTCGCCGCGCTGCCGCACTGCCGGGACATCCGGGAGTTTCTGGACGAAATGAATGACGGCACCTTATGTGCCTGCTACGACGTGGCCAACGCGCACTTCGCCGGAGAATCTCCATCCACCGGTATCGCAGAACTGAACACCAGAATTGAACTGGTGCACTGCTCAGACACAACTCGCAGCGGGTGGCGCCATGACCCAATCGGCAGGGGGAACGTGCCCTTCGAGCTGCTGAAGGACGCCCTGCAGGCACACGGCTACTGCGGACCCATCCTGATGGAAATCATCGCACCCGACATTCTCCCCGCCATCCTGTCCAGCCATGCAGCGCTGGCCCGCATTGGCCTCACCGAGCCGGGTGCGAAATAGCCCCAACGAACTGACGCTCGCCACCGCCTCAAAGCCGACGGCGCCAGGTCGATATCCGCACATGGTTTTTTGTAATCACACCTGATGCAACAAGGAGACCCACATGGCCACATCTCACAACCGCAAGTCAGCCACCTCCCACAAACCCGCGAAGGTCAGGAATCTTGCAGAACTATTCTGGACCGAATACCCCGGACATCACCATCAGGCACTTTCCAAGGCCATCGTCACACCGGAGCTGAGCGGCAGCAAATTCTTCGATCACCGGATTTCCTGTTATGAGCCAGGAGCTTTCGTGGAAAGCCACGTCCACAAGGTTCAGGAACAGATCTATCACTTCCTGAGTGGCGAGGGCGTGCTGATCACCGATGGTGAAAAGCACGTCGTGCACGCCAACGACGTCGCCTTCATCCCGCCAGGGGTGGTACATGAACTGCATTGCACGGGCACGGAAACACTGGTGTTTCTGGTGATCACAACCCCGCCTACGGACGACTGACGAGATTTCACCATGGCAAAAAAAATTCTCGTGACAGGTGCAAGCGGCTGGCTAGGATTCGCCATCGTCAAGGCACTGCTGGCTCGTGGGGATGCGGTGATTGGACTCGATCTCGGGTTCTCTGCGGTGGCCGCCGAGCTGGCGCGGCAAAACTCCTCGCTGACCCTGGTCGTCGCCGATCTCGGCGAATGGAGTCAGGTCGTAGATGCATTCCGCACCTACGAACCGCAAGCCGTCATTCACACGGCGGCCATCGTAGGCGTTGCGCCAGCCGCCAACCTCCCGATCAAGACCCTGCGAGTCAACACAGAAGGCACCATCAACATCCTGGAAGCCATGCGGCTGCACGGCGTCAAGCGACTGATCTACATCAGCACGGAAGAGACCTACGGCGACTTCACCAGTGACATCATCACGGAAGATCACCCACAGAAACCCAACAGTATCTACGGACTCACCAAGCTCGCCGCCGAGCACTATGGCCGCATCTATGCCGACCGCTATGGGCTGGAATGCGTCAACATCCGGACGTGCTGGGTCTACGGCCCCGATCTTCCCAGGGCCCGCGTCCCGAAGATCTTCATCGACGCCGCCCTTGACGGGATGCCCTGTCATCTGCCTGAGGGCGGTGACCTGGCCGTCGATCAGGTGTACATCGACGACACCGTGACCGGGGCACTGCTCGCGCTGGACAAGGCCAACCACCGTTTCGACGCCTACCACATCGCCACAGGCCAGGCCCCTACGATCGCTGACGCCGCGCGCATCGTGAGCGAGCTGGTTCCAGGGGCGGATCTGTATGCAGCAGCTGGCTGGTACCGACATGGTGGACAGTTCCGGACCGCCAGGAAAGGTGCACTCGACATTTCCAGGGCCGGCCGCGAACTCGGCTACGCACCCCAATACGACTTGCGGGCAGGGCTTGAGAAAACTCTGCGCGCAACCCAGGCCGAACGTGCGTCCCGTTCGGCCAACACCCACCCATGAGCAGCAGCCGCATCTCACATTCGGGAGGATCTCTTCAGCCGTATCAAACAACTCGCAACTCTCCACGAAGCTGGTCCTGAGCAGGTCCAGCTTCCACTCTCCTGCAATCACGGAGGCACCATGTTCACCAATCACGACGTTCCACCCAGTAGTCACCCTTTCAGGCTCATCGCAGGGGCAATGCTCTTGGCCGTCGCAGGCGCAGGCAGTACCTACGCGGCACAGCCCGACATCAAGGTTGGACTCTCCATTACCCAGACGGGCCCCTACTCACCACCGGCCATTTTCGAACTCCGGGGCTATCAACTCGCCATTGACGAGATCAACCAGAAGGGCGGCCTCTTGGGGCGCAAGCTGGACCTGATCAAATATGATGACCAGGGCAACCCCTCTACCGCCGTACAGCTCTACCAAAAGCTGCTGACGGACGACAAGGTGGATCTGCTGGTGAGCCCCTACCAGACGGACCTGACGGCCGCCGTGGCCCCCATCGTCAATCGCGCCAAGAAAGTCATGCCATCTCTGGCGGCCAATGTGGAGAACTACTCTGGCAAGTACCCCTACCTGATTCAGGCCATCACGCAGACGCCACAATATATGACGCCCGCGCTCGATCTGGCGGCCTCCAAAGGCTACAAGACGGTCGCACTGCTCATCCAGAACACGCAGTTTCCAATACAGCTCGCAGGCGGGATCGAGGCTGAGGTCAAGAAGCTCGGCATGAAGATCGTCTTCAAGGAATCCTACGATCCGAGCACGACCGATTTCAGTGCTCTGGTTCTGAAGGCTGGCAACACACACCCTGACGTGATCGTGGGCGCCACGTATCTGGCAGACGCCGAAGGTATCGTACGGGCTGCAAAATCGCAGAACGTGAGCGCCAAGATGTTCGCCTTCAGCATCGGGCCCGTGGAGCCTGAGTTCTACAAGTCGCTCGGGTCCGCAGCCAACGGGATTTTCGGTACCACGCTCTACTTTCCTTCCCTGCACACCAAGGGCAACGTTGAATTCGTCAAGTCGTTCAAGGATAAATTCAACGTTGAACCGGACTACCATGCAGCGGTGGCCTATGCCAGCATGAAACTGCTCGGCCAGGCAGTGACGGAAGTGGGCAGCCTGGATCAGACCAAGATCCGTGACGCCATGCTCAAACTGTCCGAAGACACCGTTGTCGGGCACTTCAAGCTGAGCCCCACGGGACTGCAGACGGGCTACCGGAGCTACGTCCTGCAATGGCAGAACGGCAAGCAGGTACTGGTCTGGCCCAAAGAGGACGCCGAAGCAGCGCCAATTCTTCCACACGGCGGCTGGAAGTAAGCCTCAAGCCAGAGTCGGGGCAAAGGCCATCGAAAGCCTGGCCCTGACCTCACACCACTACAGGGATCGACCGAGACATGTGGATCACGATCATCAACCTGCTACTTCTGGGGCTTCTGTGGGGCGGAGTGTACTTGCTCATGGCCACAGGCCTGAACCTCATCTATGGCGTCATGAAAGTCGTAAACCTCGCCCACGGGGACATGATCATCGTAGGAGGACTGCTGGCCTTCACCCTGTTCTCGGCCCATGGAATTTCCCCCATCATCGCGTTTCCTCTGGCGGCTGGGCTGCTGTTTCTGGTGGGCGTAGCGGTCCAGTATCTCATCCTGGAACACATCCCCGTCAAAGGGTCGTTGGGAGAGCTGCGCACGTTGCTTGCAACTTTCGGCTTGTCATACGTCATCGCTAACACGAGCTTCCTCATCTGGGGCTCGCAATTCCAGTCGCTGCCCTTTCTGCAGGGATCGTTCCAGATCGGCCGCATCGCGTTGCCACAGGCACTGGTTGCAGCATCCATCCTGGCATTCTGCACGGCGCTGGCGCTGCACCTGTGGCTCACCCACACAATGGTCGGAAAATCAGTGCGCGCCACGGCCCAGTCAGGGCTGGGTGCCGCCTGCTGCAGCCTCAACGGCCGACTCATCCGTATCATCAGTTTCGGCGTTGGCGCGGCACTGGCAGGCGCCGCAGGCTCGCTAGTCATCACGCTAATTCCGTTTCAAACGACTGGCAGCGGTGATCTTACGATCCAGGCCTTCACTATCATCGCCCTCGGTGGGCTCGGGAACTACATGGGCGCCCTGATCGCAGCCGAACTGCTCGGCATCGCCGAGGTCTTCACTCAATACTACCTGGGTTCCAACTCTGCAAGCGCCGTCATCTACATCGTGTTCATTGGCGTTCTGATCTTTCGTCCACAAGGACTCTTCGGCAAGGTGGGACGCGTATGAAAGGCAAGCTTCTCCAGCCAACCGCTCTGGCCCTGCTGGTTCTGGCCGGCCTGCTCGTCGCGCTGAACGGGTCCGGCTACTACGCCCAAACCCTCTTCACGATCGCACTGTTCATCCTGCTGTCGCTGGGGTGGAACATCATCAGCGGCTTTGCAGGCTACGTCTCCTTTGGCCAAGTGAGCTTCTTTGGCTTTGGTGCCTACGTGGCCGCACTGGCCATGATCCACCTCGAGGCGGAGTGGTACATCGCCGCTATCCTGGCAGCCATCGTCACGGCAGCCCTTGCCCTGCTGCTGGGCTGGATCATGCTTCGACTGCACGGTATCTTCTTCGCTCTCGGCATGTTCGGCCTGGCCCGCATCCTGCAGATCATTGCCAGCAGCCTGTCCATCACGGGTGGCCCCATGGGGACAACCGTGCTGCCTGCAGAGTCACCCAACGAAAGCGCACTCGTCATGGTGCTCGTTGCGGCCTGCGGGATTCTCATCACATACATTCTCAGCCGATCGCGGCTCGGCCTCCGGCTCATGGCCACCCGAGACGACGACCTGGCAGCACAGTCTTCTGGCATCCACACCTTCCGTGCCAAACTTCAGGCGCTCTGCCTGAGTGCGGCATTTGGCGGCATCGGCGGTGCACTGTACGTCTGGAACATAGGCTACCTGGACCCCAGCAGCGCCTTCAACGGCAGCATCGAACTTCAAACGGTGCTCATGGTGCTTGCAGGTGGAATCGGCACCGTATGGGGACCCGTCATCGGCGGCATCCTCATTTCCCTGATCGGCACGTTCCTGTGGGCGCGCTTTCCGACCGAACAGCAGGTCATCCTGGGCGCACTCACGATCTTCATCGCGGTGGTGATGCCCGGCGGTATCACGGCCTTTTTCCAGAAACTGGGCTGGTGGCAACGCGTACCCATCTGGAGCCCTCCACCAACCACTCGGACCGGCCAACTCGATGACGCTACGCCACCCACAGGCACCCCTCAACACACTGCCGTCCTGTCCTGCCGAGATCTTGGCATCCGATTCGGTGGCGTGAAGGCCGTGGACGGTGTCAGTCTGCAAGCGCACCCGGGAGAAATGCTCGCCATCATTGGCCCTAATGGGGCCGGTAAAAGCACCCTGTTCAGCCTTATGTCGAACTACCTGTCTGGAACTGGAACCACGCAGTACAGAGGCCAAGACACACGCGGCATGAAACCTTATGCCCTGGCCCAGCGCGGACTGGCGAGGACCTTTCAGTCCAGCCGCCTGTTCGCGTCGCTGACGGTGTGGGAAACCGTCCTGGCCGCCGCATCATCAGGCAAGATATCTCACAAAGCGGCCACCCAAAACGCGGCCCGAGTTTTGCGGGAGACAGGGCTGATCGAACACTGGGACGCGCTACCTGACACACTGCCACCAGGCCTGCAACGCTTATTGGAAATCGCAAGGGCGCTAGCGCTCAAACCCAAAGTCCTGCTGCTCGACGAGGCCATGGCGGGGATGACAATACAGGAAATCAACCACGTCCACACGGCACTACGTCGAGCAATGAACGACGGTTGTGCCGTCGTCGCCATCGAGCACGTATTGCCTGCCATCGTGGATCTGGCGGCCCGCGCACAGGTGTTGGACTTCGGCAAGACAATCGCCCAGGGAACACCGCACGAAGTATTGCGCGACCCCAGGGTAATCGACGCCTACATGGGCGCGGACTATGAGAGTTGAAGATGACGACCACCACTGAATGTCTGCGACTGGAATCCATCACAGCCGGCTACGGCAAGGTCCCGGTCATCTCTGGCATCGACCTGCGCCTGAACACAGGGGATACCGTCGCCGTAGTCGGGGCCAACGGCGCCGGAAAAACGACGCTGCTGCGTGCCATCATGGGCGAAATTCCAACGCGACAGGGATCCGTAACCTTCGGCTCACACCCCCTGGCCGACCTGCCTACCTACCGGCGCTGCAAGCTGGGCATAGGCTACGTCCCTGAAGGCCGTCAGCTCTTCCCCGACATGTCAGTGCGCGAAAACCTGGAAATGGGTGCTGCCCGCGAGTCAAGCACTGAACGAACCCGCAGGATCACAGAAGTCCTGCGCATTTTCCCGAAACTCGAACCTCTGGTCCACGGGCGCTGTGGCCTCCTGTCGGGCGGTGAACAACAGATGGTCGCTATTGCGCGCGCATTGATGGGGAAACCCAAGTTGCTGCTCCTGGACGAACCCTCTACAGGGCTCGCCCCCAAGATCATCTCCGAGCTTTACGCAACCCTTTCGGGTCTGCTCAAATCAGGGCTCACCATCTTGGTCGTGGAACAGAACGCGCGTGCGGCCCTGCGCTTCGCCCAACGAGCCGTCGTCGTCGAGCAAGGAAAAATCACGGTGACCGGAAGTTCCAGCGAGCTTCTGGCCGACCCGCGCATGGTGGAGGCCTACATGGGCATGGCAGGCATGCACGTTTCCTGACAGCCCCCCGGGTGTATCCTCAGAACGACGACATCCCACTCATTCATTCAAGCGCCTGACGCGGCGTCGGGAGGACACTTGCACGAGTCCTACGGAACAGGCCGCATCATGCTGCAACAGATCCTTGCGGCACTCGATCTGCCGCTGTGTACTGCCGATCGCCTGCGAATCAACGGCAGCGGCTCGCTCGACAGCCCTTACCCGGTCAGCGACCTTGCCTGCGCGACAGTGGGCGGCGCAGCCTTGCTGCTCACTGAAGGGATGGATCTTCCGCAACTGCCCGACGTGCACCTGGACCGGCTTCAGGCTTCTTGGTGGTTCGGCTACAGCCTGAAACCTGAAGGCTGGACGCTCCCGAAGGTGCGTTCTCCCATGACGGGTGACTACCGAGCCCAGGATGGCTGGATACGCATCCACGCCAATGCGCCCCACCATCGCCAAAGGGCTCGGGCCGTACTGGATCTGCCTGAAGCAGCATCGCGCGAGGAAACGGCGGCCCGCGTGCGGCTCTGGCGAGCACAGGCACTGGAAGACGCTCTGGTCGAACAGGCGGCATGTGCGGCAATACTGCGATCCCCCGCAGACTGGAAGGATCACCCCCAAGGCCGGGCGATTGCGGCCGAACCGCTAGTCCACCATACGCCGGGTGGGAAATCCGGCCGTCCCTGCGCGGCCTGGACGAATCCCCGACGCCCCCTGGAAGGGGTGCGGGTCCTTGACCTGACACGAGTGCTGGCTGGGCCCGCTGCCACGCGTTTCCTTGCCGCCTACGGCGCCGACGTGCTGCGATTGGACCCTGCTGACTGGACCGAACCCGGCATGGTCCCTGAAGTCACGGTAGGCAAGCACTGCGCGGCACTCGATCTGCGTGAGCCCGAAGGCCGCCGCCAATTCCAGGCTCTTCTGGGACAAGCTGACGTGCTGATCCACGGCCTGCGGCCTGGCGCGCTGGACCGTCTGGGATTCGACACCGCCACGCGTCAGGCCCTGCGGCCCGGCCTCGTCGACGTCTGCCTGTCGGCCTGGGGCTGGAGCGGACCTTGGTGGATGAGGCGTGGCTTTGACAGCCTGGTGCAGATGAGCACCGGGATTGCATGGCGCGATAGAGAGCCTCGACCCTGCCCCCTCCCCGTCCAGGCGCTCGACCAGGCCACGGGCTACCTGATGGCGGCTTGCGCGTTGCGCGGGCTCATGGGCGTGCGGAAACAGGAGACCGGGAGCTGCTGGCGTGTGTCGCTCGCCCGCACGGCGCAGCTGCTGACCACCGCCGAGAAAAGTCCCCGGAGCCGCTCCGAGCCCCTCATTGCATCCGCAGCGCCGCCTGGCGCGTACGCAGACGAGATCGAGACTACCGCCTGGGGACCCGCGTACCGGCTGCGTCCGCCCTGTACGGCCGGCGATGCGCTCTGGTCCAGCGATCGAGGCGCCGTGGATCTGCGCAGCGACCCGCCGAAATTCTGCCAATGACCGCCAGCCGTCAGGCCGTAGCGGTGGCTTTTGCATCCATGCGCTTGTCCACCGCATTTTTCAGCAGAGCCGCAGACCGAAAGATCCCGTGCGCGAACTTTCCATAGGGCATTGTCAGAAAGAATCCCATGACGGCACCCAGATGGATCGCCAGCAGCAGGCCCATCGCAGGCGTGTCGCGCCACATCAACAAGGCGAGACCCGTGAGGCTCACCAGCAGCAGCAAGGCGATGAAGCCGCGGTCCATAGGCTCCTGAGCCTTGACCTGATGCTGCGGGTTGCGGTGGACATTGAGCCACAGCAACCCGGCCGGCCCTATCAAAAGGCCGATGCCGCCCACGGTGCCAAACAGGACTGGCGCGCTGAAGAAAGGATAGGGAGCTGGATCGTTCAGAAAGTAGTGATAGATCGTCCCCAACGAGGTCGCGATGAAACAACACACGAAACCGTAGAAGGTGAAGTGATGGAACACGCGTCGCCGCAGGGTAAAGCGATCATCCTCGTCGTTGCAGCCCAGACCATGCCCGCCGTCGAGGTACTTCAGCGTGACCACGTTGCCGGTTGCCTGCAGGCCCGCGATGCTCAACGTCGCGTGTGGCACTGCTCCCGGAGAGATCATCCTCCAGAAAGAAGTGACGCCTACACCCAGCGACACGATGGCGTACAGGAAGACGACACCGAACATCACGACCAGCAGATTGTGCGGGAAAATCGCGTAAAAATTGCCGGCCAGGGGAGCATTGAGCCAAGACCCCTGATTGACCAGCAGCACCAGCACCAGGAAGAGCGCCAAACCACCCGCCGTCGCCAGTGCCATGGTCAAGCCTGCCCGCTCATAGAGCTTCCCCAGCGCGCGTGGCCAGGCAAACTCGGCATACGTCTTGGGGCGGACCGCCGCCATGGCCTGCGGCACGTTGACCCCAAACTCGTGAGGGGGAGCATACTGGCACGAATGCAGGCAGGCGCCGCAATTGAAACAGACGTTGGCCAGATAGTGGATATCGGCCTTGTTGAACTCCAGCAAACGCGTCATGGCTGGAAACACGGCGCAGTATCCTTCGCAATAGCGACAGGCGTTGCAGATCGTCATGACGCGCTGGACTTCCTCTTCTTCCGGAGAAAGCATCAGCGTCGAGACGGCATCATGCGTCAAATTCGTGAGGTCCTGAAGGGTATCCATCGATTTTCCTTATGCGGCCAGCGAAGCGGTGCGGCCGAGTGCTGCCGCTGCCGCCTGAGTGCCTGCAATGCGGCCAAATGCCGTACCAATGCTCATGCCCACGCCGGCGGTGTATCCCTGTCCCAGCACGTTGCCCGCCATGACCTCGCCCGCCGCATACAAATTGTCGCTGGGCGCGCCACCGAAATGCACGGCAGCCTGCTCGTCAACCCGAACGCCAAGGTAGGTGAAAGTAATGCCTGGACGCAAGGCGTATGCATAAAAAGGAGGCGTATCCAGAGGACGAGCCCAATGTGTCTTGGACGGGGTCAGGCCCTCGGTGTGACAGTCATCCAGCACCTGGTGGTTGAAGCTCCCCACCCGGCAGGCCCGGTTGTACTCTTTGACGGTGGACGCAAACACGGCGGGGTCCAGGCCCACCTGCTGTGCCAATTCTTCGAAGGTGTTCGCCTGGTCTCCTTTGAAGACGGGTGGCATGAAGTGCCCGACGGCCTTGCGGTCAATGATCGAATAGGCAATCTGTCCCGGTTGCCGCGCCACAAGACGTCCCCAGATGGCATAACGCTTGGGCCAAAAATCCTCGCCTTCGTCGTAAAACCGGTGACCCTCACGGTTCACCACCAGGCCCAGAGACACACAGTCGATGCGGGTACAAATACCACCGTCATAAAGCGGGGCGCGCGCGTCGATGGCAACAGAATGGCACTGGGTCGGATCACCGATGCGATCGGCACCCTGGCCGAGCAAGTCTTTCAGCAGGACACCCTGATTGAAGCGCGTGCCCCGAATCAGAAAATTATCGGCGGGCCACTCGCCCGCCTCATTTTGACCCCAGGCCTCGCGCAACCATTCACGGTTGGATTCAAAGCCGCCAGCCGCCACCACACACGCGCGGGCCGTGATACGCTCGTCACCCACCCAGGCGGCACAGAAATGAGCTCCCTTGAGTTCCAGCCGCGTGACGGGAGATTCGTAGCGAATCTGAACACCCAGGGACTCGGCGCTACGGTAATAGGCATTGACCAGCGCCTTGCCGCCTCCCAGAAAAAATGCGTTGGTACGCGCCACGTGCAACGCACCTGACAAGGGCGGCTGAAAGCGCACGCCATGCTTGCGCATCCACGGCCGACACGTAGACGAGGCCTGAATGGCAATCCTGGCGAGTTGCTCATTGGTTTTGCCACCCGTGACCTTCAACAGATCCTGCCAGAACTCTTCCTCGGGATAGGCCTCAACCAGCACGTCCTGAGGCCCATCGTGCATGCAACGCAGATTACGCGTGTGCGACGAGTTCCCCCCCCGCCATACCTTGGGCGAAGATTCCAGCACCAGCACGCTGGCGCCCGCCTCACGCGCCATCAACGCAGCGCACAAGGCGGCGTTGCCGCCTCCTATAACCAGCACATCGAGCATGTCCGTCACCCAGGAGTGGAATACCCCCAGCATACGAGCGGATACAGACCGGCGCTAGAGACACATTCCGCAAGACATCTTCACGAATCGTGAAGGCTAGTGGCTCCCACCCACTCGCCACCCGCGACCAGCGTGCGCACCACGTCACGCATGACCACTCGCGCGGCAAGGGCGGCGGGCGACAGCTCATCGTCGGACAAACTGGCGAGCAAATTGCGACGCGACAAGCCCGCATCGGAAATCTGCGCCATCCGCAGGCTGGCGGAGGGCATCCGGCGAATAGCGGCCCCGGGTTGAATCGTGGCAATCAAGCCTGCGCCCACGACGTCCATCAGCATGGCCAGAGAATCGATCTCCAGGGTGACGTTCAGGCCCAGCGAAGCATGATCTGCGGCCGACGTCAGCACATTGCGCAGACCATGCAGGCGCGTGGGCATGGCAAGCGGCAAGCCAGAAAGGCTGGACAGGGTCGCTGTCTGGCCCTGCGGAAAGCCGGGGAAACCAGGCACGGCAATCACATAGAGTGCCTCATCGAGCAACGGTGTCACGCTCCACTTATGGGCCGCTTCGTCGTTGAAAAGGATCGCAAGGTCCAACTGACGCGCGTTGAGCATGGACGCCAAATGCCCCGACAGGGCCTCGACCAGATGAAAACGCACGTCCGGGTAGCGCTCACGCATGGCGCGCACCAAGGGCAGCCCCATCACCGAGGCCGTCGTCGGCGCCAGGCCGACACTGACGTAACCCGAAAGACGCGCCTGGCGAGCAGCACGCGCTGCTTCGTCGATATTGCGCAAAGCCAGTTGCGCCTGCCGAAAGAATGCAATACCCGCGTCGGTGGGAACGGCACCGGTGCGTGTACGCTGCAACAATCGGGTGGAAAGCTCGGACTCCAGCCGACTGATCTGCTGACTCAAGGCAGAGGTCACCAGATTCAATTCTCGGGCGGCCCGGCCCAGACTGCCCTGCTCCACCACGCAAACGAAATAGCGCAATTGACGGATTTCCATCCCTGCGATCTTATCGGGGAAGCGGCCTGCCCGTCTATCGTGCTGGAACTAAGCACCGGCCCACCCGTCTAACAGGCTTCGTCCCTTTGGGATCTGCTCGGCACGAACCGCGCCTGAACGCTACATTAACGGTGACGTCCACCCGGTTGGAACCTCACGAGCCTGTACTCCATGATACGTATCAAGACTTTTCTCCTGATCCTGGCCTCTCTCCTGACTCTCCCAGGCCTTGCCCAGGCCAAGCCACAAGCAAAGCCGGATGCCACACCGCCCGCTGCCACCGCCACAAAGCCGGCTGCGACCCCCACTGCAGCAACGCCTCTTCCCAAAGGCATCCAGGAAGTCGTCCTCATCCAGGGGGTGACGGAATACAAGCTGGACAATGGCCTCACCGTGCTGCTGGCACCGGACGACTCCCGCGCACAGACCACCGTCAACATGAGCTACAAGGTGGGCTCCAGCAACGAAGGGCCTGGCGAGACCGGCATGGCTCACTTGCTGGAACACCTGCTGTTCCGGGGCACGCCCAAGCACCCGAATGCGCTGGCCGAATTTGCCAAGCGAGGACTGGCGGCCAACGGCTCGACCACGACCGACCTGACCAACTTCTACGCTACCTTCGCCAGCAATCCCCAGACGCTGCAATGGTTCCTGGGATGGCAGGCGGACGCCATGCTGAATTCCTCCATCACCAAGGCGGACCTCAATGCGGAAATGCCCGTAGTCCGCAACGAAATGGAGCGCGACGACAACAGCCCATTCAATACACTTCTGCAACAAACGGACGCCGCAGCCTACGTCTGGCACCCCTATGGCAGAGCCGTCGTAGGAGCGCGCTCAGATGTGGAGCACGTGGACGTAGCGCAACTGCGCGCCTTCTACCATCGTTTCTACCAGCCTGACAACGCGGTGCTCATCGTCACCGGGAATTTCCAACCCAGCCAAGTGCTGCAGTGGATCGCCGGCGACTTTGGGCCCATGGCGAAGCCTGAGCGCGTGCTGCCCAAGCAATACACCGTCGAACCGGTGCAACAAGGCGCCCGCGCTGTCACACTGCGCCGCGCTGGAGGAAGCCCCATCATCGTGGCGCAGTACCATATTCCAGAGGCTGCGAGCGACAGTTTTGCCGCGCTGTCGATCGGCAGCGACATGCTGTCGGATAGTCCTTCCGGGCCTCTCTACCAGGCCCTCGTGCAAAGTGGAGAGGCCAGCAACGTGTTTGGCTTCGCACGCCCCATGAAACAACCGGGATACGCCATCTTTGGGGCTCAGTTGCAACCCGGCACCGACGTCCCTACGGCACTTCACGCGCTCGAAACCACGCTCGAGGCCAGTGGCGTGTCCAAGCTGGATGAAGCGTCACTGACCCGCGCCCGCACAGCTTGGCTGAACCAATGGAAGCAGACTTACAACCAGTCGGCAGACCTCGCCGACGCACTGTCGGACGGCGTGGCGCAGGGCGATTGGCGGCTCTTTTTCATCAAGAAGCTGCGCGTGCAAGCTCTAACGCTCAAGGATGTCCAGACACAGCTGCAGGCCTGGCTGCTGGCCAGCAACCGAACCAGTGGCCAGTACCTGCCCACCGCCAACCCAAAATACGCACCAACAGCGCCGGCCGCCGACCTCACGGACTGGCTCAAGAAGCTCAAGACGGGAACGAAGCGCCCGGCAGTGGCCGCCTTTGACACCAGCCCGCAGGCGATCGACACCGCCACCCAACGCAGCACGCTGAAGCTCGAAAACGGCCCGGTGTCGCTTGCGCTACTACCGAAACCAGCGGCCGGGGAACGTGTGCACGCGGTCTTGCAGCTGCGCTTCGGTTCGGTAGATCAGTTCAAGGGTCTGAACCTGATTCCTGAAGTCACGGCAGCGATGCTGACACGCGGAACACCCGACATGACCCGCCAACAGATCGACGACAAGCTCAACACGCTCGATTCAGAGCTGTCGTTCAGTGGCGAAGGCAACGTCGTCACGGCGGTGTTGAGCAGCAACCGGACCCAGTTTCCGAATCTGCTGGACCTCACGTTCCATTTGCTGCGCGAGGCGGATTTCCCTGACGCCGAACTCGCCAAAATTCAACGCAGCCTGATGGTGAACGTCGAAAACCAAGCCTCAAACCCCAGCTTTTTGGTGCGCAACGCGCTGGACCGCTACGACCAGCCCTGGAAACCAGACGACATCCGTTATACCTCGACCCCCGAACAGACACTGGCCTGGGCCAAGGCGCTGACTGCCGACGCATTACGGCAATTTCACGCCAAATTCTATGGTGCCGGCAACATCACGCTGTCCGTCGTGGGTGACTTTGACGTCTCCGCCGTCACCACGCACCTGAAGGCAGACCTCAAGGGTTGGCAGTCGGCGCCCGCCTATCAGCGGATCCCAGACCCCTGGTACGCCATGAAACCCAAGGTGTTCCATATTCCTACTCCAGGGAAATCCAATGCGAACTACCGGGCGATTCTGCCCGTCAAGCTGCAGGATACGGATCCTCGCTGGCCGGCGCTGATGCTTGCCAACTATTTGCTGGGGGGATCGGAGGACTCACGCCTGTGGCAACGGGTGCGCGTCAAGGACGGCCTGTCTTACAGCGTGGGCAGCAACCTGAGCGTCTCATCCTGGGAGCCCTCAGGCAGTTGGGTTTTCTTTGCCAGCATGGCGCCGCAGAACGCCCCAGCCTTGGAGCGCGCCATGCAAGACACGATCGCGGCGGCAATCCAGACGGGATTCACGCAGGCGCAGGTGGACCAAGGCGTGAAGTCATTGCTGAACTACTTGCAACTGGGACGCTCGAGTGACGCTTACCTGAGCAGCCGCTGGAGCGACTATCTACATACCGGACGCAGCTTCGCGTGGCAGACTCACATCATCACGCAGCTCAAGGCACTCACGGCCGGCGAGGTGAACAAGGCACTGCACGACACGATCAAGCCCGACCAACTAACCGTTGCAGTGGCTGCTGCGCCGGTACACGACCACCGGTAAACACATTGCCCTCCAGAATATCCGGAGGGCAATGTACGACTTGAGGTGCAAGCGGTTCAGGAGAAAAAGCTCTTGACCTTATCAGTCCATGATTCGCTCTTGGGCGAGTGGCGATCACCGCCACTGCTCAGCGACGTCTCGAACTGACGCAGCAACGCCTTTTGTTCGTCGTTCAAGCGCACTGGCGTCTCGACCGACACGTGACAATACAAATCACCCGGATAGCTTGACCGCACACCTTTGATGCCCTTGCCGCGCAAGCGGAAGGTCTTGCCAGTCTGGGTCCCTTCAGGGATCGTGATCTCGCCCCGTCCGGACAACGTGGGCACCTCTTGCACACCACCCAGCGCTGCCTTGGTAAACGGGATAGTGAGCTCGCAGTGCAAATCTTCACCGTCGCGCTGGAAGATCCCATGGGGCTTGATCCGGATCTCGACATAGAGATCGCCTGCAGGACCACCATTGACGCCGGGTTCACCGTTTCCGGAGGAACGAATGCGCATGCCATCGTCAATCCCTGCCGGGATTTTCACCTGCAGGGTCTTGTTCTTACGGATGCGTCCCACCCCATCACACTCGGGGCAAGGGTCGGTGATTTCCTGGCCTGTGCCATGACACGTAGGGCAGGTCTGCTGCACACTGAAAAAGCCCTGCTGCATGCGTACCGCGCCGCTCCCACCGCAGGTGTGGCAGGTCCGCGGCTTGGTCCCGGCCTTGGCCCCCGTGCCGTGGCAGGTACCACAGGGGTCCCAGCTGGGAATGCGGATCTCGGTATCGAAACCGTTGGCGGCCTGTTCGAGGCTGATTTCCAGCGAATATTTCAAATCTGCACCGCGGTAGACCTGCGGTCCACCGCCTGCACGCCGGCCACCCGCGCCACCGAAGATTTCACCGAAAATATCGCCAAACGCGTCCGCAAAGCCCCCGGCACCGCCCATGCCTGCACCCGCAGCATTCGGGTCCACTCCTGCATGACCAAAGCGGTCGTAAGCAGCCCGTTTTTCTGAGTCGGACAACATCTCGTAGGCCTCTTTGACCTCTTTGAATTTGTCCTCGGCCTCTTTGCTGCCAGGGTTGCGATCCGGGTGGTACTTCATGGCCAGCTTGCGGTAGGCCTTGCGGATGTCATCATCCGACGCGTTCTTGGCGACGCCCAGAATCTCGTAAAAATCTCGTTTTGCCATGAATATCGATTACCCGCTTGATGCGCTGCTGATTAAAGGGCACAAGCCCGGGCCGGCTTACAGCCGGCACCGGGCAGGTGCGAAACGTTGGGGACTGCATCCAAACGCGCGTATGGCGCCTCTGAATGCAGACTCCCTCGTCAGTCGCGCTTGACTTCCTTGAAGTCCGCGTCCACAACATCATCCTGTGCTGGCGCCGCTGCCGCGTCAGGTGCTGCACCCGCAGCACCTTCTGCAGCCTGCTTGGCCTGCATGTCGGCATACATCTTCTCGCCCAGCTTTTGCGAGGCCGTCGACAACGCTTCAACCTTGGCTTCGATCGCCGCCTTGTCGTCCCCGCGCGCAGCTTCTTCCAGTTCCTTGACGGCAGCCTCGATGGCTTCTTTCTCGGAAGCTTCGAGCTTGTCGCCATATTCACTGAGCGACTTGCGGGTGGCGTGCACCAGACCATCGGCCTGATTGCGTGCCTGTGCAAGCTCGGCCACGCGGTGATCCTCCTCGGCATTCGCCTCGGCGTCCTTCACCATGCGTTCGATCTCGTCTTCGCTCAGGCCAGAACTTGCCTTGATCGTGATCTTGTTTTCCTTGCCCGTGCCTTTGTCTTTGGCTGACACATGCAAAATGCCATTGGCATCGATGTCGAAGGTCACCTCGATCTGCGGCAGGCCACGCGGTGACGGCGGAATGCCTTCCAGATTGAATTCACCCAGCGCCTTGTTGCCTGCGGCCACTTCGCGCTCACCCTGATAGACCTTGATGGTCACTGCCGGCTGATTGTCGTCAGCCGTGGAAAACACTTGCGAGAACCGTGTCGGGATCGTCGTGTTCTTCTTGATCATCTTGGTCATGACACCGCCCAGGGTTTCAATCCCAAGGGACAGAGGGGTCACGTCCAGCAGCAGCACGTCTTTGCGATCACCCGAGAGCACGGAGCCCTGGATGGCTGCACCGGCTGCCACGGCTTCGTCGGGATTCACGTCCTTGCGCGGGTCGCGGCCAAAGAACTCCTTGACCTTGTCCTGCACCTTGGGCATGCGGCTCATGCCGCCCACGAGAATCACGTCGTCGATGTCGGACACCTTGATGCCAGCGTCCTTGATGGCGATGCGGCACGGCTCGATGGTGCGCTCGACCAGGTCCTCGACCAGGGCTTCGAGCTTGGAACGCGTGATCTTCAGGTTCAAGTGCTTGGGACCCGAGGCATCGGCCGTGATATACGGCAGATTGATCTCGGTCTGCTGCGTGGACGAGAGTTCGATCTTGGCCTTTTCAGCGGCTTCTTTCAGGCGTTGCAGCGCCAGTACATCCTTGGACAGATCCGTGCCGGATTCTTTCTTGAACTCGGTGATGATGTAGTCGATGATGCGCCGGTCGAAGTCTTCACCGCCCAAGAACGTGTCGCCGTTGGTCGACAGCACTTCAAACTGCTTGTCGCCATCCACATCGGCAATTTCGATGATGGACACGTCGAAGGTACCACCCCCAAGGTCATAGACCGCAATCTTGCGATCGCCGCGCTCGGATTTGTCCAGGCCAAAGGCCAAGGCTGCGGCGGTGGGCTCGTTGATGATGCGTTTGACTTCCAGCCCGGCAATCCGTCCGGCATCCTTGGTGGCCTGCCGCTGGCTGTCGTTGAAGTAGGCCGGTACCGTGATCACAGCCTCGGTGACTTCTTCGCCCAAATAGTCTTCGGCCGTCTTTTTCATCTTGCGCAGCACTTCGGCGGACACCTGGGGAGGCGCCAGCTTTTTGTCCTGGGCTTCGACCCATGCATCACCGTTATCGGCCTTGACGATCTTGAACGGCATCAGGCTGATGTCTTTTTGCACGTACTTTTCGTCGTACTTGCGGCCGATCAGGCGCTTGGCGGCGTAAATGGTGTTTTGCGGGTTGGTGACTGCCTGACGCTTGGCTGGTGCACCGACCAGGATCTCGCCATCCTGCATGTAGGCGATGATGGAAGGCGTGGTGCGTGCGCCCTCGGAGTTTTCGATAATGCGGACCTTGGACCCATCCAGCACGGCGACGCAGCTATTGGTCGTGCCCAGGTCGATCCCGATGATCTTGCTCATGTTAGTGAATCCTGTCGATATTTGAATGAGGGGGCAGGTATTCCTGCCGTTGTTGTTCAGGTGGAGGCAGCCCGTAAATTTTCAAGGCCACCGCAGAGCCTATGACTGGCCGGCAGAGACCATGACCAGCGCCGGGCGCAACACGCGATCAGCGATCAGATAGCCTTTCTGCAAAGTCTGAGCCACGCAGCCTTGGGCGTGTTCGGAAGGAATCGTCGAGATCGCCTGATGCCGATGCGGATCGAAGGCTTCGCCCGGTACCGGCGCGATTTCGTGCATCTGGTTGCGCTCGAACGCGTTATTGAGTTGACGCAGGGTGGACTCGACCCCCTTCTGCCAGTCTTCAAGGCTCTGATCTGCATGGGCGAGTGCCGCCTCGAGGCTGTCGCGCACCGGGATCAGGCTCTCGGCAAAGGACTCGGTGCCGAACTTTCGTGCTTTGGAGACGTCTTCCTGGGCACGGCGACGCACGTTCTCGACTTCGGCATGAGCACGCAACAGCTGGTCGTGATAATCCGCGACCTTGTCCTGAGCCTCTGCCAGCAACGCAGCGAGGTCTTCACCCGGCCCCTGCGCAACAGGGGTCGCAGTATCAGGCGTGGCCTGCGGTACGGTGTTTTCAGGCGCGGCATCCTGCGCCTGGGAACCGGATGGAGCCTGGGGGTCCAGGTCTTCCTGTGGTGCCGACATACTGAAATCTCCAAAAACAATGAAATGCGAACACCTCCCATATGGGGGTGATGACAGATCCTTCAAGCCCCTGAATGAGGATGTCTCAGGCCACGGTCAGACCCAGCCGCCCAGATTCTCGGCCAACAGTGCCGAGAAGTCGGCAGACCATTGGGGGTCGGCATTGAGGCAGGCAATATAGCGAAAATTCTGCCCGCCCGAGGCCAGAAATGCCTCGCGGCATCCCATGTCGATCTCTTCGAGGGTCTCGAGACAATCGGCCACGAACCCCGGGCACATCAGATCCACCGTTCCCACGCCCTGTTTGGCCCACGCTTCCAGCGTGGGCTGCGTATAGGGTTGCAGCCAGGGCGCCGCCCCAAAGCGGCTCTGAAACGCCACATGCAACAGGCCGCCGTCCTCGCCCAGCCGTTCGCGCAACGCCTGGGCAGTCTGCATGCAGTCCCTGAAATAGGGGTCGCCAGCCCGCACCGCTTGTTGAGGAAGCCCGTGAAAACTCAGCAGCAGGCGATCAGGCTTACCGACCTTCTGCCAATGGGCACGCACCGCGCGACACAGCGCATCCTGATAGGCCGGTGCTTGATGAAAGCGATCAAGGAACCGCAATGTAGGTTGATGGCGCAGCTGTGCCATCCAGGCGTTGACGGCATCCACGACGGTCCCCGTCGTGCTCGAAGCGTACTGCGGATACAGCGGGACCACGAGAATGCGGCCACAGCCCGCAGCCCGCAGGCTGCGCAGCTCGTCAGCAATGGCGGGCTGCCCATACCGCATGGCCAAGGCAACCCGGACGGGCAGCCCTCGTGCTCCCAAGGAAGCGGCGACGGCATCACGCAGATCTTCTCCATGCACCAGCAGGGGGGAGCCCCGCTCCATCCAGATGGACTGGTACTTGGGCGCGATGACCGAAGGGCGGCGCGTCAGTACGAGACCGCGCAAGATGATCTGCCACAGCCAGCGAGGCAGCTCGACCACCCGCGGATCTGACAGAAATTCGCCCAGGTAGCGGCGCACGGCGGCGGGCGTGGGAGCGTCCGGAGTACCAAGATTGACAAGCAATACGCCCACCGGACCACGACCCGGCCCAGCAACATCCGGGTCCAAAGCCTGAGGATCAGGCGCTTCAGAAAGGAATCGACTCATAAATAGGTAGGTAGGTAGGTAGGTCTTCAGGAGGCCGCCTGGCCCAAGGCATTGGACAGCATGCGCGCCGTGATGTCCACGATAGGAATCACCCGTTCGTAGGCCATGCGAGTCGGCCCGATCACACCCAAAGTGCCTACGACGCGGCCGTCGACCTTGTAAGGCGCCGTGATGACGGAGACTTCTTCGAGCGGCACCAGGCGGGAATCCCCGCCAATATAAATCTGCACCCCTTGCGCCTGACTGGACACATCCAGCAGATGCAGGAGATCAGTCTTCTGCTCGAACAGCGCAAACAGGCGCCGCAGTCGGTCCATATCGGCCGTCATTTCGGAGATGTCGAGCAGCTTGCCCTCGCCCGAAATCACCACGGACTCGTCAGCCGTATCGGGCGTGCCGATACCGGCATCCACCGCCTGCTGCATGAGCCGGGAGATGTCGGATTGCAAAGACGCCAGCTCTGCTGCCAATGCGATGCGCACTTCGTAGAAAGATTTGCCCGAAAAATGGTGATTGAAGAAATTGGAGGCCTCGAGAAGCTCGGCCTCAGCGTATTCGCGCGGCACGAACAAAATGCGGTTCTGTACGTCGCCATTGGGCGTCACGATGATGAGCAGCACACGCTTGTCGGAAAGACGGATGAATTCGATGTGACGAAAGACCTGTGTACGCTTGGGCGTCAGCACCACCCCGGCAAACTGCGAAAGATTGGACAGCAGCGTCGCCGCTGCCGTCACGGCACGCCCTGGCTCAGCGGCAGGCAGGCTGCCGGTAATCCGCAGATCCGGGCTGAGCTCGTACGGCTGCACGGTCAGCAGACTGTCGACAAAGAGCCGATAACCGCGCGGCGTGGGAACACGCCCCGACGACGTATGCGGGCTGTGGATCAAGCCGAGGTCTTCGAGGTCGGCCATCACGTTGCGGATGGTGGCCGGAGACAAGTCGAACACCTTGGACAGCGTGCGCGAACCCACCGGCTGTCCATCCGAGATGTACCGCTCTACCAGCGCTTTGAGCAATGCCTTGGCTCGATCATCCATGACCCGTTCGTCCAGAGTGCAGGACGTTTGCAGCCTGCCCCACCGGCACGGCTGCAATCATCCCCCTATAATCAGATACTCCCCCTATTATTCCATCTATTTCCGCGAGGCACCCCCTTCCATGCATTTTCACACGGTCGCTTTGGTCGGACGGCATCAGGACAGTGGCATGGATGCCCCACTACGCCGGCTGGGCAAGGTGCTGCGGACGGCCGGGTGTACGGTGTTGATCGAAGCCGAGACCGGGCATCGTACAGGGGTAGACGACTTCGAACAGGCCAGCTTCATCGAAATCGGCGAGCGCGCCGACCTGGCCGTGATCATGGGCGGAGACGGCACCATGCTGGCCGCCGCACGGCAACTGGCCACCACTGACGTCCCGCTCATCGGCATCAACCATGGCCGCCTGGGGTTCATCACCGACATCCCCTTGGGTAGCGCAGACGAGGCCATCACCAGCGTGCTCAACGGCGCCTTCGTTCAGGACGAACGCATCTTGCTCGAAGGTCGGGTCATGCGCGGCGAAGAGCAGATCTTTTCGGGCATGGCACTGAACGACGTCATCATCAACCGTGCGGGGCGCGGCGGCATGATAGAACTGCGCGTCGAATGCAACGGGGCCTTCATGCATAGCCAACGCGCCGACGGCCTGATCATTGCCACACCCACGGGCTCCACAGCCTACGCGCTGTCGGCGGGTGGGCCCATCGTGCACCCGCAGGTGCCGGCACTGGTACTGGTTCCCGTCGCACCGCAAACGCTGTCCAACCGGCCGATCACGCTTCCTGAAGACAGTGTGCTCAGCATCACCATCCTGGCCCTGGGGCGGGTCGAATCGGGCGCCAGCGTGCACTTCGACATGCAGGCCCTGTCCAACTGTCAGGAAGGTGATCGCATCGACGTGCGTCGAAGCCCTTACCGAGTCCGGTTTCTGCATCCCCAGGGATACAGCTACTTCTCAACGCTACGCAGCAAGCTGAACTGGAATCGCATGCTGCACCCATGGGACGAACCCGACTGATCCCCATGCTGCGCGCCCTGCACATCCGCGACTTCGTCATCGTCGACCAGATCGAGCTCGGCTTCGAGGCCGGGTTCACCGTCTTTTCAGGTGAAACGGGTGCAGGCAAATCGATTCTGATCGACGCCCTATCGCTGGCCCTGGGGGGACGAGGTGACGCAGGCCTGGTGCGCGAAGGCGCATCTCGTGCCGACATCAGCGCAATCTTCGAAGCTCCCGCTGCGGCACAGTCCTGGCTCGCCGAGCAATCACTGGAAGGCCCAGAACTCATCCTGCGACGCGTCATCGACGCCCAGGGTCGCAGCAAGGCCTATATCAATGGTTTGCCGGCCACGCTCACGCAGCTGCGCGATCTGGGGGCCCTGCTGGTGGACATCCATGGGCAACACGCTCATCAGAGCCTGCTGGACACCGCCCAACAGCGCTTGCTCCTGGACACGCAAGGGGGACATATCGATAAGGCTCAGGCCCTGACAGAAGCCTGGAACCAATGGCGTGACGCCCAGGCCAGGCTGCAGCAGGCGCAGACGCATGAGGCGGATCAGGCTGAACGCATCAGCCGCCTGACGCAAGACGTCGCCTTTCTGGACGATCTGGCACCGATGGAGAGCGAATGGCCAGACTTGTGTGCCCGACAGTCGCGCCTTGCGCATGCCGAAGCCCTGCTAGAAGGCGCTCAACAGGCCGTCGAGGCACTGGATGGCGAATCCGGGTCCGTCGCCCAGGCTTTGCACGTGGCGCAACAAGCCCTGCAGGCCCTCCTGCGTCACGACCCCAGCCTGGAAGAGCACTACCAGACTCTGGAATCCGCCCGCATCCTGTGCAGCGAAACCGTATCAGGGCTGAACGCCTACGCCGATCGGCTGGAACTGGACCCGGACGCACTCGCTGAGGCGAATACCCGCATGAGCCGGATGTTCGATGCTGCACGGCGCTTCCACACAGAACCCGAGGCCCTGACCGCCTTGCACGAACAAACGCGCAGCTTGCTTCAAGAAGCCGAGGCCGGCCAGAATCTGGACGCCCTGACACAGGCGTGTGCACGTGCCGAAGAACACTACCTGGCATGCGCAAAGAGCTTGTCATCAGCCCGTGCAGTCACCGCGCAGCGTCTGTCAGAACAGGTCACTGCAGCCATGCAAACGCTTTCAATGGAAGGCGGCTCGTTTCGGGTGGATCTCACGGCCAGCAAACCGACTGCCCACGGAATCGATTCAATCGAATTCCTGGTTGCCGGACACGCGGGCGTCACGCCGCGCCCGCTCATCCGCGTCGCCTCGGGCGGTGAGCTGGCTCGAATTTCACTGGCGCTGTCCGTGATCGCGAGCGAAGCAGCGCGGGTCCCAACCTTGATCTTCGACGAGGTGGACAGCGGCATTGGTGGCGCGGTCGCCGAGGTCGTGGGCCGATTGCTGCATCAACTGGGGCTGCGTCACCAAGTCTTGTGCGTGACTCACTTGCCCCAGGTGGCGGCCTGCGCGCGTCAGCACTTTCAGGTCAGCAAGTCGACAGAACAAGGCCAAACGACATCGCAGATCCAGAGCCTGTCTGACGAACTTCGGACCGATGAAATCGCCCGCATGCTGGGCGGGGTCAAAATCACGGCGACCACGCGTGAACACGCACGCGAAATGCTCAGGCTGTCGTCGGCGTAGCGATCAGGCTTTCTTGGCTGCCAGGCATTTGGGGCAAATGCCGTAAAGCATCATATGATGGCTTTCAAGTGCAAAGCCGTTGTCCTTGGCTACCCGTTGCTGGCGTCTTTCGATTTCGGGGTCGGAAAATTCGACCACGCGACCGCAATTGGTGCAGATGAGGTGATCGTGGTGATCCCCGTCGTTGAGTTCGAACACGGCTTTGCCGCCATCGAACTGGCTGCGCAACAGAATGCCCGCCTGCTCGAACTGCGTGAGGACGCGATACACGGTGGCCAGGCCGATGTCTACGTCTTCGGCGATGAGCGCACGGTACACGTCTTCGGCACTGTGATGCCTCGTTTCAGCTTTGCGGAAAACATCAAGGATTTTCAGGCGCGGGAAAGTCGCCTTCAGCCCCATGTTCTTGAGCTCGATTTGGTCGTTCATGTTTGAAGTATCCCGGGTCAGGCACTGGAAAGCAAGCGGCAACAACGGCCAAGCGGCCATCCGACACCGGCCCTTACACGCGCGTCTCTGCGAATTCCCTTTATGATAGCGGTTTTGGGGTTTGCAGACTGCAGACCGCTCATCCGAATTATGGGGGCTTTTGTGCGTATCCGAGCGAGTACCCAATCTCACAGAGTGAAACTATGCCTGGTCACGGGCATGCTGACCCTAGCTCTGGCAGGGTGCGGTTCGACCAACTGGGGCTTCCCTTACCGGGCCACAGTGCAACAAGGGAACTGGATCACCTCGGAACAGGTGGCACAGCTCGAAGTCGGCATGACACGCGACCAAGTGAAGTTCATCCTGGGCACCCCTACCCTTGAAGACGCCTTCCACGCCGACCGCTGGGATTACCCCTTCTACAACCAGCCAGGCTACGGCAAGGACGAACTGCGCAAGTTCACGGTCTGGTTCAAGGACGACAAACTGGTGCGCTGGTCGGGCGACGCACAACCCGACCGCCAGCCATTCCAGAAGATCGACAACGGGCGCGAAGCCATCCAGAAAGAAGGCACCCCCAAGGCCAACCCGCCAGCCGTCGCAGCACCCGCTCAAGGCACTGACACCACGGCTGCACCCACTGATACCACAGCCACTCCGGCGCCAAGCGCTATTCCGGTCCCCGCGATGCCGGCCCCGGTACCGGCTCAGCCAACACCAGCACCCGGAGGCCAGCAGCAATGAGAATCGCCGTCGCAGGAGCCTCCGGCCGTATGGGGCGGATGCTGATTCAGGCTGTGCTCGAAGCCGAAGACCTGACCCTTACCCTCGCATTGGACCACACGGGCTCAGGCGCCCTCGGACAAGATGCAGGCGCGTTCCTGGGCCGTGAAACCGGGGTTCTTGTCACAGACGATTTACAGGCCCTGTCCCAAGCAGATTGCCTGATCGACTTCACTCGCCCTGAAGGCACGCTCAACCATCTGAAGGCCTGCGTGCAGCACGGCGTCAAATGCGTCATTGGTACCACCGGGTTCGACGCGCAAGGCAAACAAGCCATCCGCGCGGCCGCTCAAAAAGTGGGCATCGTGTTTGCACCCAATATGAGCGTGGGTGTCAACGTCACGCTCAAACTGCTGGAAACAGCGGCCAAACTGCTCAACTCAGGCTACGACGTCGAGGTCTTCGAGGCTCACCACCGCAATAAGGTCGACGCCCCTTCCGGCACGGCCCTTGCCATGGGTGGCGCTGTGGCGCAAGCCTGGGGAGTCGCGCTCGACGACGTCGCCGATTGGTCCCGCCATGGCCACACGGGCGTGCGACAAGACGGGCACATCGGATTTTCCAGCGTGCGGGGCGGCGACATCGTGGGAGACCACACGGTGTACTTCTGCGGTATTGGCGAACGCATCGAAATCACGCACCGATCCAGCAGCCGCGCCACCTACGCGCAAGGTAGCCTGCGCGCTGCACGTTACCTGTCGCGCAAAGAATTCGGCCTCTTCGACATGCAGGACGTGCTGGCCTGAATACGGTCGCAGCGGCAGTGTCTCGCGGCTTGCCGTCAGCCACGACAGTCAGTTCAGACTGACGGGCTCCTGCTCCAACGCCACCCCAAAGCGCTGCCGGACATCAGCCTGCACGGCACTCGCCAGCGCGTGCACATCGTCGGCCGTAGCGCCGCCATGGTTGACGAGCACGAGCGACTGGCGATCATGCATACCGACAGGCCCCAGACATCTCCCCTTCCAGCCCGCCTGCTCGATCAACCACCCGGCCGCCAGCTTCACGAAACCGTCAGGCTGCGGATACATCCGCAGCCCCGGAAAACGCACCTGCAAACGCTGTGCCTGAGCCGCAGGAACCATGGGGTTCTTGAAGAAACTGCCGGCATTGCCCAGCACTACCGGGTCGGGCAGCTTGTGGCGCCTGATATCGCAGACTGCGTCGAACACCCGCTGCGGCGTCAGGTCCTTTTTACAGTCGTCCTCATGGGCGCTACTGACAACCGCTTGCGCCTGCGCAGGGTCGCCCACCTGCAGTAACGGATGTCTCCGCAGATCGGGGTAACCCAACCGAGGGGACCAGCGCTTGGGCAAAGCCACCCGCACCCGGGTGATCAACCAGCCCCCCGGCCCCGCCTGCTTGAAAAGGCTGTCACGGTAGGCAAAGCCACAATCGCTGGCAGACAACTCACAGGCACAGCCAGCCCGCAAATCCCAGGCCACTACAGAATGCAGGCGCTCGGCGAGCTCCACCCCGTAGGCGCCAATATTTTGCACCGGAGCCGCACCAACAGTGCCTGGAATCAAGGCCAGGTTCTCGAGCCCAGCCCAGCCCTGAGCTAGGCAGTACGATACGAATCCGTGCCACGATTCGCCAGCCGCCGCCTCCACGATCCAGTGGGTCGCCGTTTCGCGCCACAAGCCCACTCCGCGCAGGGCCACACGCAGCACTCGGTGCTGAGGACATGGCTCCATCACCACGTTGCTGCCGCCGCCCAGAATGAAAGGTGCTTGCGAGGCTGGACATGCTGCAACCTCGCGACACACCTCGGCAAGCTCAGACTCGTCAGACAGCACGGACACCGGTGCACGCGCCGTCAAACCCAGCGTGTTGTAGGGCTGTAAATCCTGCTCGACGAAGGTCAACGGCACGGCAGAAAGCCTCTGTGGAAGGGGAAGGCGTAAGCATACCCTGCTTCCAGCACCACCGAATTTGACACGGAAGTAAGCCATCCCGTATAGTTCGCTTCCTGCCTGATTTCGTGCGGTGACGGGCTTCTTCCAGGAAGCCCCCTAGCCCGGAGAAACACGAAGCCAGTTTGACGAGCGTAGCAAGACGTCATATAATGCAGAGCTTAGCTTCTGGCTAAGAAACGCGGGAATAGCTCAGTTGGTAGAGCGCAACCTTGCCAAGGTTGAGGTCGCGAGTTCGAGACTCGTTTCCCGCTCCAGATTCAAAAAGAGCCCAGACTCCGGTCTGGGCTCTTTTGCGTTTGCAGACGCTGATCAGAAGATCAATGACACTCCACAGTGTCGTAGTACCAGTGCCAAGGTTCGAACTCAATTCCCTGCGAGTTGCCAGCGGGATATGTCATCGAGAATCCGAAACTGGCAGCGTGCTTTGCCAACCACCGATAGGCGATAGTGCTCGCAAAAGCGCGGGTGACAGGTTCGGAGCCAGGGGTTGCAAGATCGATCGCACGCCCGGTCTGGTGCTGGCTGTAGCCGGGTGGGGTGTTCCGCGCCAGGACGTGGGCCAGCGAGGCCCCTTTGCGCAGGTCTGATGCCATGATGTCATATTGATCCTGCGCGCTGCGAAAACCCGATACCCCCTGGATGGAAACCCCGTCTTGCGCGGCAGCAGCAATCATGCGCCGATAGGCGTCGGCAGCTGCAGGCGCGAGCGTCAGGTCGTAGCCGTAGATGTCTTTCCCGGCCACAACGACACGCGCGGCCTGGGGCTCGATCATCATGCCGTGCTTCGACCCATAATCGTTCGTGATGCCCAGCATCTGGCCAAGTTCATGGATTTTTTCGAGATAAGCGGCCGTTGGCGGAGCACTCGGAGCGCACGCCGGTTGCGCGGTATCGGCGCGAGCATCGGCCGAAAGGGTACTCAGTGCGAGACACAGCAGTGCAGCCATCGATACCGACACCAACGCGCAAAAAGGAAGGCCCGATTCAGAACCACGACGAGTGTGCAGGGAATTCCCCACTTTGACGATTGCCCTCAAGGCCCCTTTGCCGACCGGATGGAACACCTGACCCGCCAGAAGAAATCACTGACGCCCGACTTTGCGTGCTTTCTTGACCTGGTACATCAGGCTGTCAGCCAGGCGCAATGCGCCTTCAGCATCCACTTCGAGCGGGTCGATCGCGACCACCCCGACGCTGGCACCGCCGTAATCAATGCTGGTCGTACCAATATCGTAGGTTCCAATGCTAGCCTCGGCAAGGCGACACTGCAGCGCCTGATTGGCTGCCTCTGTCGTGGCCTGCTCATAAGGGCCGGGTGCCAAAACCACAAACTCGTCACCCCCCACGCGCCCCAGCAGGTCAGCCGAACGCAAAGTCTCGTGCATGCGCTGCGCTACTTGCGCCAGCAACCGATCACCGGCCAGGTGGCCATACGTATCATTGATGGCCTTGAAGCCATCCAGGTCGATCAGCCCCACCATGACGTTCTGGCCGTCGCGCTTGGCACGGGCGAGCAGCCGGCCAAGCTCGTCTACGACCGCTCGACGATTAGGCAAGCCGGTCAGCACGTCAATCAGCGCTTGATTTGCCAATTGAGCGTTGGCCACACGCAATTTTTCGACCAGGAGCTCACGCTCGACCCACCTGCCAATCAGGTAAGAAAAAAGTTGCAGCAAGGGCTGAGCGCGCTGAGTCAGCGGCTTTCGATCCATGCTTGCGGCGCACAGAGTGCCCAGCAACTCGCCTTCTTGCGTACGCACGGGGACGCTCAGATAGGTTTGAATCCCAAGCGCACGCGCAGCGTCTGAGTCCCCCCAATGCCCGGAGACATCATCGGTGTACGAAAGGTGTTCATCCAGTGCACGCTTGCACAGTGTGTCTCGCCAAGGAACATCAAGGCCTTCCGGGATCTGGAGGGCCTCCTTGTTGAGCGCGAACTGCACATGCTGAATGCCAGCGTCCAGATCGATCGTGGTCAGGTAAGTGGTCTCGAACTTCGTGGCGACACTGAGCGCATCAAGCAACGGACGGGTCAGTTCCTCAACAGACTGCGCGCGAGGCACCGTTTGCAGGACTTCAGAAAGAAAATCTTCATGTTCCATGCCACTTCCCACTAGAGCCAGCCTCCAGAATATCGCGAAAGGATGCCCTCAGCGCCCAGAGTGCAGCACGATCTGCGTGATTTCCGACGGCCGACCCAAGCGAATTGCCAGACCATTCCACAGGCCGGTGCCATTGCTGACATACAGCACCATGGGTCCCACGTGATAGATACCGGAAAGGAACCCGTTGTTGGCACGCTTCACCAGAAGATCCGGCCCGCGGATCTGGCCGCCATGAGTATGACCCGACAACTGCAACGCAATGCCCGCTTGCGCGTTCTGAACCGCATCGCCAGGCCGGTGCTCGAGCAGGATGGTGGTTGTCCCTGGCGGGACACCCGCCAGTGCAGCCGTGAGATCAGGCTTCGGCAGATCAAAGGCTCCGGCCTGCCGATCCGTGAGGCCAGCGACAGCCAAGGTAGCGCCATCGTGCTGGATCAAGACATGCTGATTCTCCAGCATGTGCAAACCCAACGCCCGGTAGGCCACCATCCAGTCGCGATAATCGGCGTAATACTCGTGATTCCCAGGGATCGCCAGCACGCCGTCCGCCGCTGTCAGGTTCTTGAGAGGGCTGACATCCTGTGCACGCTGTGCCGGGGCGCCATCGGCCAGGTCGCCAGTGATGACGATCAGGTTCGGCTTCAGGGCATCGGCACGAGCGACCACGGCGGCCTGCCAGGACTGCGGCAGCAACCGGCTGGCATGCAGATCAGTCAGCTGCACGATGCGATATCCGTCGAAGGCCTGCGGCAAGTTCGGCAGCGTGATGTTTACCGTCTTCACGTCAGGAACTTTGACCGCCTGCCAGACACCCACCGCCGCCAAAACGAGAGCAAGTGCGCCCACGAACCACTGCACCCCGTGCCCCGTCAGGATGACACGCCCCGGTGCGCGCGCCACGATGAACACCAGGCTGCCCACCACGTCACGCAACAACACCAGCATGCCCAGTAGAAGGAATGCACCAAAGGCCCAGGCCAGGACCAACAGGACCGCTTGCGGCAGCTCGGGGGAGGCCAAAGTCCCAAAATAGCGCCCCGTCACCCAGTGATATTCGGCGGCGAGAAACAGCACCAAGGCCAGCAGCACCCGCCCCCCTGCCCCGATGGGCAGCGGCCAGACAAAACGCCAAATAACGTAGAGCCAGACTGCGCCCATGACAATCGATAAATTGCTGCCCATGATCCACCCGTAATGCTGCAAAAAAGCTGCAACGACCTATCTTAGCCTGCGCCGTCCCAATCAGAATGGTGCCATTGCAAAGTATCGTATAATGGCCGACTTGGCTTGACACGCACGGTGGTTGAGCCGCTTGTTGGCGCAATGGCAGAGTGGTTATGCAGCGGATTGCAAATCCGTGTACGTCGGTTCGATTCCGGCTTGCGCCTCCAGGTTTGATGCGGGTTTACAGGCATTTACCGCAACATCGGATTTCCGCAAACGCATATCTTTGATTGTGTCCCCCCCGCGTGGTGTAACTTCGGGCTCAGTAGAGCTCGGGCGGGTTTGCGCTGCGGTTATCAGTTTGCCACGGCCGGCAGGTCGGCGGCAGGGTGATCAAGGATTTCGTTCAGCGCCTCGCGGGGCATGTAACGAGCGCGCTGCACGATCCACTCGTCATTCTGTTCGCACAGGATGGCGCCGACCAGGCGCCGAACCGCCGCCTCGTTGGGGAAGATGCCCACGACCTCGGTGCGGCGTTTGATCTCGTGATTCAGCCGCTCGATGGGGTTGGTGCTGTGCAGCTTGGTGCGGTGCGCGGGCGGGAAGTTCATGTAGGCCAGGACGTCCTCCTCGGCCGTATCCATGAGCGCGGCTAGCTTGGGCACGGAGGGGCGCAGCTGATCGGCCACGCGGCGCCACTGCTCGCGGGCGGCAGCGGCCGTGTCCTGAGCGAAGGTGGTCGCAATGAAGGCGGCGACCACCCGTTTGCCACGCCGGCCGGCGTAGGACAGGGCGTTGCGCATGAAGTGCACGCGGCAGCGCTGCCAGGAGGCTGTGAACACCTTGGAGACGGCCGCCTTGATGCCGCTGTGGTTGTCGGAGATCACGAGCTTCACACCGCGCAGGCCCCGGTGGGCGAGTCCGCGCAGGAACTCCTTCCAGAACACCTCGGCCTCCGAGGCGCCTATGTCCATGCCCAGCACCTCGCGCCGGCCGTCAGCGTTCACGCCCATCGCGACGATCACCGCCACGCTCACGATGCGGCCTTCCTGGCGCGTCTTCACATAGGTGGCATCGATCCACAGGTAGGGCCAGTCGCCCTCGATGGGACGGGTGAGAAAGGCCTGCACGCGCCCGTCGATCTCCTCGCACAGCCGCGAGACCTCGCTCTTGGATAGCCCCGTGCCGCCCATGGCCTGCACCAGGGCGTCCACCGAGCGGGTCGACACCCCCTGGATGTAGGCCTCCTGGATTACGGCGGTCAGCGCCTTCTCGGTCATGCGCCGTGGTTCGAGAAAGCTTGGAAAGTAGCTGCCCTGGCGCAGCTTCTGGATGCGCAGCTCCACGGCTCCGGCGCGGGTCTGCCAGTCCCGCTCACGGTAACCGTTGCGTTGAGCCAGTCGGGCTGGATTCTTCTGCCCATAGTCCGCGCCCGTGCGGGCCTGCACTTCCAGTTCCATCAGTCGCTGGCTGGCAAAACCGATCATCTCGCGCAGCACGTCGGCGTCGGCGCTCTTCTCAAGCAGCCCTTGAAGTTGCATCATGTCGTTGGTCATCGGTGGTTCCTCAGGTTGGGTCAGGTATGCAACCCAAACCCCTAAACCCGAAACACTACCGGTGACCCCAGTTACACCACTGCGAGGGACACAACCCATCCGGATGAACCGGCTTGAGCTTGACCGGCTTACCCGTTGGAGATCGAAGTTTCATGGCAGGCAATAAAAAAGCCAGCGCGTGGCTGGCCCGAGAAGCACAAGAAGACTTTTAGTCAATATCCTTTGGATCGTATCCAAGGACTGCAATGACAAACGGTGGAGTTTCTTTCAACTCTTCGTCATCCGGGTCATCGTCGGAAGCGTTGCGCCAATCCACAGGCTGCGCTTCAGGCCAGCCAAAATGCACATTAGGCAGTTCATTTTCCAATTGCAGCCTCCCATGGGGCGAATACAGCAGG
Source organism: Castellaniella sp. (assembly GCF_036379515.1). Lineage (GTDB taxonomy): Bacteria > Pseudomonadota > Gammaproteobacteria > Burkholderiales > Burkholderiaceae_B > Castellaniella. The sequence continues at coordinate 77,144 of NZ_DASVGN010000031.1, read as the reverse complement.
ATCGATGTAGCTTTGAAGCGCAACGGTGGGCGTATTTCCTAAAACGGCTGAAACGCGCTTACCGACCTCTTTGGTCAGCTTCTGATACTCCTTCGCGTTCGTGGGTGATGCCATTCCGGCCACCTCCCTCATTGCCGTGGAGGTCCCAACATGCGTGCGGAAATCTTTGGTTTTGAAGTGGCCGCCATCAAGTGAGTGAGAGTAGCCCAGGAGCGTTTTCTCGCTAATGCCTGCGAAGAGCTTCCCTGTGTTACCTGCTCGCTTTTTGCGTTCGATTAGCATGGCTTTCAATGCCTCGTCACGCACTGGAAGATCAAGCTGGATGCCCTTTTTTCCGACGAATGAAAGAGTCACTTCTGACCCTTCTATTTTAACATGCTGGCCTTTTAAAGTCGTTGCCCCATAAGCCTTTTTCGCCGCTTTCGTGTCTGATTCAGACCCCGGGCGGATGCCCATTTTCATGACCAAATCCATGCAATCGGAATTGGCTCTGACCGCCCGATCGGAGGATTGTCGATCCTTCATAACCTGAGCGGCCATTCCATCGTATTCCCTCATCAGCGCACTGATGCGTCCGAATTTTGCAGCGGCTTGAGACTGCTGAAACCGCTGCGAATAGACGTACTGCGCACGCCCCTTGGAATCCTTGCCTACGGCCTGCAGATCGGCCTCTGGGTCTTGGCTGATCCGGACATCGGTCCAAGCCGGCGGCAGCTTTAGCGCCTGGATGTGTGCGGGCCACAATTTGCGGTCATTTCCAGCATCAATGAGCGTCCCAGATTTACTGGCCCGACCACCACTCTTTCCCGCTGACGCTACGCCGCCCCCAGAACCAGCTTCGAACTTGCCGTCCTGATCGCGTGGATGCTTCGATTCCTCGAACTCCGCAGCGTCCTGAGCGGAAGGGGGTTCCTCTTCCTGCGGTTCTTCCTCCAGCGGACTCAACCCTTCCTCATCCGGTCCTTCGCCAGCGTGCGCCATCATGGGCTCAGGCAGTTCCCGCGAGAGATCCAACGCCGCGTACGGGGAATCCTCTTCGGCAGCCAGATGCTCGCGCACTTCGTCAGGCAAGAGCACGCCCGCATCGATGTACACGTTATCGGTATCGGCCTGCGTTTTTCGAATCGTTGCGGCTTCGGTGGGAGCAACAACCTTGAGCGGATTCCAATCGAACGTGATTTCTGGATCGATTTCGCCGAAAATGGATAACTGCACCGCTTCCAGAATCCACTGGATGACTGGCGAGTAAATCTCTTGGTTGGACGCCAACGTATCCTGGAAGACCTCAATCTCGCCTTGGCTTGTAGCATTCAGCCCCGACGGGGTAATGCCGGTCAAGTACACCAACGGTATGGGTGCTGCACGCGATCAATTGGGCCACACATCAGAGCGCACAACACGCAGATACGTGCGTCACAGACTGGGCAAGAAAGTCACCGCCACCCGCTGAAATTATTTCCGCAAAAAATCGGAAAGCCTTTATTCATGCTGGTCTAAAAACGCATTTTTGGTGCCGTTTGCGGAACAACTAAAAATGCTAGAATGGCTTAAACACACGCTTTCCAGGACTTTCGTAGTCGGATTGCAAATCCGTGTACGTCGGTTCGATTCCGGCTTGCGCCTCCAGCGTTTACAAATAATCATTTACCACCAGCCCGCGGCAACGCGCCAAGTGCCGAATCAGCAACTGAGACGGTAGCGGCAATACCCGAAAGCGGCGTGCCACAATGTTCAACGGACGCTTGCCCCACGGCTCCTTCAGCGCAACCATACGCAACGGCATGACACCCAGGTAGGGTTCAACACTGGGCGATGGCAGAATTCCGACGCCCAACCCGGATGCAACCATGTTGCGCACCGCCTCGAAACCCGTCACTTCCATGCGCACACGCAAGGTACGCCCTAGCCGATCGGCGGCAGACGTACACAACTTGTGAATCGACGTGCCATACGTCAAGCTGATGATGTCCTCGTCCAGAATCTCTTCAAAGCGCACGCCCCGGCGCCGTGCAAACCGGTGGTCGGACGGCAGAACCACAACCAGCTGGTCCACCCCATACGTCAGCACATCCAGATCCAAGGCCGGATCAGGGGCGGAAGAACAGATCCCAATGTCAGTCAAACCCGACACGACGGCCTGCACCACCTGATCGCTGGTCTTCTCAACCAGATCAAGACGGATCTGGGGGTTCTCCTGCAAAAAGGACGAGAGATCCCGGGGCAAATACTGAACCATGGCAGTCAGATTGACATGGATGCGCACATGACCCCGTACCCCATTGGCATATTCCGAGAGCTCGTCCGAGATGCGGCGCAGGTGCTCGTCCAGGCGCTTGGCGTGGTGATACAGTGCTTCGCCGGCGGGCGTGGGCCGAACCCCACGGCTGTGCCGATACAGCAGCACCGTTCCAGCGCGCTCCTCCAGAACCGAGATTCGCTTGCTGGCTGCGGACGCCACAATGTGGTTGCGCCGTGCTGCTGCAAAAATGCTGTGCTCTTCGACCGCTGCGAGAAACACCTGCAGGGACTCGAGGTCAAATGAGATCGGGTTCCGCTCCTTCTGACTCATCCACACGCCTCCCGTGAGCTGACGCCGCTTCCAGGCATCGTAGAAAACGATGCCTGGCGTGAAGATCCATCAATATTCAAATCCCGCCCGGTTCCGTAATATTTATCCCGTCGCAGGGGTCATCGGCCGCTTTGGGCTGATGCACGAGCCTGTGCGGCAACCGTGACGTCAAGACTGTTGCGTGTATCGGACGATACACCAAACGCACAGGAGCGAGCTGCACGTCCTGCGTCGGCACGAAATACAAACAATACTATTCAGGAGACACACATGATAGAGGAATCGGCTATCGCAGCGCCTTCGGGGCGCTGGCACGATGGCCTGACCCGCAAGCACTGGCAGGTGCTGCAGGCGGGCTTCCTGGGCTGGATATTCGACGGCTACGAAGCCATGGCGATCATCGTCGTGCTCGGCCCGATGATGCACTCCATTCTGACCCCGACGCAGGCTGCCTCCACCAGCATCTATGCGGGCGGCGTGATCGGCATCACCCTGCTGGGATGGGGACTGGGCGGCATCGTCGGCGGCGTGCTGGCCGATTACATCGGGCGCAAGCGCATGATGATGTGGTCGATTTTCCTGTATGCCATGTTCTCCGGGTTGACCGTCTTCGCAAATGGGTTCCTGGTTCTGTGTGCACTGCGGTTCCTGACGGGGCTGGCGATGGGCAGTGAATGGGGAACCGGCGTCGCGTTGGTGTCGGAGACCTGGCCGGACCGGGCGCGCGCCAAAGGCCTGGGGTTCTTGCACTCCGGCTTCGGTTGGGGAACCCTGGTAGCCGCCGTCATCTGGTACGCCCTGTCCTCGATTCACCCACTGGGCCAGGAAACCTGGCGCCTGATCTTCGCTGTGGGCGCACTTCCCGCTCTGGGGGTGCTTTATCTCCGACGCGGACTGGATGAATCCGAACAATGGAAGCAGGCCGTGCGGGAAAAGCGCTGGAACGCGACGAGCAATAAAGCCCGGCAAAGCTCCGCGACACAGAAATCCGCCGATAACGACAAGCGCCCATTCACGCTGAAGCTGCTGTTCACAGAGCCGACAGCGCTGCGGCGAACTGTCCTGACCATGATCCTGTCGGCCGTCACCACAGTGGGTTGGTGGGCCATCTCAAGCTGGCTGTTGACCTACACCGTGACGCTCGGCAAAGCAGAAGGCGTCGCAGACCCTGCAGCATGGGGCTCCCGCGTATCGATTACCTATACCATCGGCGCCATCGTGGCCTACATGCTCTCGGGCTTCATCATCGACCTCCTGGGGCGCAGGCTCTTCATGTGCCTGACTTTCCTCGGTTCGTTGCTGGTCACCGTCGCAACCTACAAGCTGACCAGCACGGTCGAGGGGATGGCCATCCTCGCACCCATCAATGGCTTCTTCACACTGGGCTGCGCTTTTGCGTGGATGGCAATCTACCCGGTGGAACTATTTACTCCCACCGTACGTACATCAGCAATCAGCATGATATTCAACGGCGCACGGTTGATCGCCTGGGTATTCCCCATTATTGCAGGCACCCTGATCAAATCTTTCGGCGGCATCCCCAACACCGCACTGACCATGGGCTCCGTCTACCTGCTTGGGATCCTGCTGCCCTGGTTCCTGCCCGAGACCACAGGCAAGAAACTGCCGGAATAAAGGCCACCACCATGCAAGCCTTCGCCACGCACAAGGGGGTGGTGGCCCCCCTGGACCGCGAGAATGTCGACACCGACCTCATCATCCCGAAGCAGTTCATGAAATCCATCCGGCGCTCCGGGTTCGGTGCCAACCTGTTCGACGAGCTACGCTACCTGGACCACGGCGAGCCGGGCATGGACAACAGCAAACGTCCAATCAATCCACACTTCATGTTGAACCAGGCCCGGTATCAACAGGCCTCGATTCTTTTGGGCCGACGAAACTTCGGCTGCGGCTCCAGCCGTGAGCATGCGCCCTGGGCCCTGCAGCAGTATGGATTCAGAGTCCTGGTCGCTCAGTCCTACGCCGATATTTTCTCCAACAACTGCGTGAAGAACGGCCTGCTGCCCATCACGCTGCCCGAGGAAATCGTCGATAACCTCTTCCAAACCGTGGCCAGCACCCCCGGGTACTCGTTGACCGTGGATCTCACCCAGCAGACCGTGTCGGCGCCGGATGGAGAGGTCTGGAAATTCGAGATCGACAGTTATCGGCGCGAAGTCCTGCTTCAGGGCCTGGACGAAATCGGCCAGACCTTGATGCACGCCGACGAGATCCGTGCCTTCGAGGCTCGGCACTTCGCCAGCCACCCCTGGCTGCTCACCCCACACTAGCCAAGCTCGAGACCAGGGCTCCGCTTTGGCACCCTGCTACGTCAGGCCCTGGATTCGTTGCAAAGCCCAAGCCCAAGCCCAAGCCGAATGCCGTCGCTTTTGCTGATAATGTAGAGCCTTGGCTTTTTCGGATGGTACTGCGGATGACAACACCCACCCTCTTCACTCCCCTTCATCTTGGCTCGCTGCAGCTGGACAATCGCATCGTCATCAGCCCGATGTGCCAATACAGCGCTCAAGACGGTTCGGCCAGCAGCTGGCACCGCACGCATCTGGGCAACCTGTCACTGAGCGGTGCGGGCATGCTGCTGCTCGAAGCCACGGCCGTGGAAGCCATTGGGCGAATCACACCCGGGTGCCTCGGACTGTACTCGGACGACAACGAAGGCGCACTGGGGCAGGTGCTCGAAGAAGTACGTGCCTGGAGCAACATCCCGATTGGCGTGCAACTCAACCACGCGGGCCGCAAAGCCTCGTGCCAGGTGCCCTGGAAAGGCGGAATGCTGCTCCACCCGCAAGAAGGTGGCTGGGTGCCTGCAGCGCCCTCGGCGGTCGCCCCACACAACGGTGATCCGGCCCCTCATGCACTGACTCACGCAGACATGGCGCGTATCCGGTCCTGCTTCGTCAGCAGTGCACAGCGAGCCAAGCGGCTTGGGCTCGACGCCATCCAGTTGCACGGCGCACACGGCTACCTGATGCACCAGTTCCTGTCACCGATCTCGAACCAGCGCGACGACCTCTACGGAGGCTCGCTGGAGAACCGGCTACGCTACCCGCTAGAAATCTACGACGCCGTGCGTCAGGTTTGGCCCGACAAGCCCCTGGGCATCCGGGTGTCGGCCACCGACTGGGTGGACGGCGGCTGGGACCTGGACCAGACCGTGGCGCTGGCGCAAGCGCTCAAGGGAAAAGGATGCGATTGGATCGACGTCTCGACGGGTGGACTCTCGCCCCAACAAAAGATCTCGCCGCACCCGTCGTTCCAGGTCCCGTTTGCACAACGTGTCCGCAAAGCGTCAGGCCTCACGACAGGTGGGGTAGGCCTCATCACCAGCGCCAGGCAGGCAGATGACATCATCCGTTCGGGCCAGGCCGACATGATCTCGATTGCACGGGCTATTCTGTGGGACCCCCGCTGGCCCTGGCACGCGGCCGAAGAATTGGGCGCACAGGTTACGGCGGCCCCACAGTACTGGCGCAGCCTGCCACACGGCGCGCACCCCGTATTCCGTGATGAAATCCCGGGCCAAGGCCAGAGCAATTCTTAGGGCAAGGCGGCAATGACCTGCGCCACGCACGCCGTCAGGCGCTTGGCGTAGGGCACATGCAAGAACTCGTTGGGCCCGTGCGCGTTCGATTTGGGCCCCAGTACGCCGCAAATCATGAACTGCGACTTCGGAAACCCCTGCTGCAACAGATTCATGAGCGGGATGGTTCCGCCCTCGCCCATAAAGCCGCAGGCGGCACCAAAGTGCTGCTGAGAGGCCCGCTCCAGGGCCACACCCAGCCACGGCGCCGTTTGCGGCGCATTCCAGCCATTGGCCATACCCACGTCAGGCCGGAAGGTAACCTTCGCCCGATAAGGCGCATCCTGTTCCAAAAGTGATTTCAATGACTGCGCCGCCTTGGCCGCATCCACCAAAGGAGGCAGCCGCAACGACAGCTTGAACGCCGTGCGCGGGCGCAGCACGTTGCCGGCACTGGCCAAAGGCGGCAGACCCTCGGCACCCGTGATTGACAGCGCCGGGCGCCAGGTGCGGTTCAGGGTAGCCTGCTCGGGGTCGGTCGTCATGGGCAGAACCAGGCCGCCGTCAGTGCTGCAGCTCCAGGGAAAACGTCGCCAGACTTCATCACCCAGGATGCGAGCTGCCGCGCGCACCTGTTCGACTCGTTCAGCGGGTATCTCGCAGTGAAACTGTGACGGCAGCACACGACCTGTCTTGCTGTCCTCCAGACGATCCAGCACCTGCCGCATGACGCGGAACGTAGACGGCACCACGCCACTGGCATCCCCGGAGTGCACTCCTTCATCCAGCACCTGTACATCGAGCGTGCCGGTCACCAGCCCGCGAAGCGAAGCCGTCATCCAGAGCTGATCGTAATTTCCTGCACCCGAATCCAGGCAGACTACCAGGGCGACCTGCCCCATGCGCTCACGCAGGGAATCGACGTAGGGCAGAAGATCGTAACTGCCCGATTCTTCACAGGTTTCAATCAGACCGATGCAGCGCGGGCGTGGGACTCCCTGGCGATCCAAGGCCAACACGGCCGTCAACGACGCGTACGCTGCATAGCCGTCATCCGCCCCGCCCCGGCCAAAAAGCTTGCCATCCAGGTACTTGGGGGTCCAGGGACCCAGGCCGGTACGCCAGCCTGAAAACTCGGGCTGCTTGTCCAGGTGACCGTACATCAGTACAGCCTCGCCAGAGTCTGGCCGCGTGGCCGGTGCCTCGAAATAGATGACCGGTGTACGCCCTGGCAAGCGCAGGATTTCCACCGTAAGGCCCTGCACCGCCTGCGCCTGCAACCACCCCACCGCATTGAGTACGACCTGATCAATGTACCCGTGCGCCACCCAATCGGCGTCGAAAGCCGGGCTCTTGGCCGGAATGGCAATATAGTCAGTCAGAGCGGGTACGATTTCGTCGTCCCATTTTTCATCGATGAAGGCTTGCAAGGCCACGCCGTCAGGCTGGGGACGGTGAGCGGCGGAGGCATGAGGTGAATCCATGAGGCATCCTGTGAGTCGGCGCGTTGGCGTTGGCATACTTTTGATTCTACGCCCGGGGGCGTCGCCTAAAATGGCGGACAGGGCGTTGCACGCATCCCCCAAATGCAGGCGGATCACTTCCCCGAGACGCGAGGTCTTCTGATGGATGAACAAGTTCTGGCCGCCATGGTCCGCTGGCCGCATGTACCGGACGTCTATGGCTGGCTGTCGCTCTCGCCGCGCGGAATCTGGCACCTGCATCCCGGTGGTCACGGGACCAGGCTCGACAACGTCGGCGAACCCATCACCAGCCCTCAGATCAATGCCTTCATCGGCCGAAACTACACCGCCGATTCGGCAGGCCGCTGGTACTTTCAGAATGGCCCGCAAAGAGTCTACGTACGGCTGGACGCCGCTCCCTGGATACTCCGGACCACGCCCGATGCAGCCGGAATCCTATGCCTGGCCACCCACACAGGAACGGCCTTCGGCTCGATCACACACTGGTGGCTGGACGAACAAGGCCGCCTGTACGCCCAGTCGGTCCTAGGTGTCGGGATGGTGGACGGTCGAGACCTCCCTCAGTTGCTGGAGCACCTGCATACGCCTCATGGTTCCCTGCTGAATGCGCTGGAGCACAGCACCGCTCAAGGAACCGAGGCGCTCGACGTCGGCCTCGAAGGGGAGCCCCTTGTACCCTGGAACTCGCTCCCGGCGGAGCGCATACGGGAGTCCTCAGGATTCATCCCGAATCCCCAACCAGACGCTAAAATTCCCGCATGACCTCCCCTGCCCCCTCCTTCTATCACCCCGCGCCCCGTGCGCAGCAGTTCTGCTCCCAGTGCGGCCATGCGCTGTCGCACGAAGTCCCGCCCGACGACAACCGGGTACGTGATCTCTGCAAGCACTGCGGCGCAGTGCACTACCAGAATCCGCGCAATGTCGTAGGAGTGGTCCCTATCTGGCATGATCAGGTCTTGCTCTGCCGCCGGGCCATCGAACCTCGATACGGCAAGTGGACACTCCCGGCCGGCTTCATGGAACTGGGCGAAACGACGGAACAAGGGGCCGCGCGCGAGAACCAGGAAGAATCCGGGGCCCGCATCCGCATTCAATCACTACTCACCGTGATCGACGTGCCGTCCGTCAACCAGGTGCACCTGTACTATCTTGCAGAAGTGTTGGACCCGACGCTTGATCCCGGGCCCGAGACCCTGGAAGCCGCCTTCTTCAAACTGGACGCGATCCCCTGGCAAGAGCTGTCATTCCGCTCCGTCAGCACGACGCTGGAACACTATTTGCAGGACAGGCCCGGCGGCCGCTTCCCTACCCATCACTACGCGATCGATCTGCGGTTTCCAGACTGACCTCACCCAATGTCCATTTCATGGGTTGAACCTGACACGCCGCTGCCCAACCCGGTCACCGCGACGCCATCCGGCTTGGTGGCCGCTGGCGGTGACTTGTCTGCCGCACGCCTGGACGAGGCCTATCACAAGGGGCTGTTTCCATGGTTCAGCCCCGGAGACCCCATCCTATGGTGGAGCCCGGACCCCCGCATGGTGTTGCGCTGCGCGGATCTGCACGTCAGCCGATCACTGGCCAAACGCATTCGGCAATTCGGACGCGCAACCAGTCGGCCTGCTCTGCAAGTGACCCTCAACAGCGCATTCCCCGAGGTCATTGCCCACTGTGCGCAACGCGGTGCACCCCGGATTGGCGTCGGCGCAGCCCACCTTGGGCTCACGCAAATCTGGACGGAACAGGCAGAGGGGACCTGGATCACCCCGGACATCGTCGCCGCCTACGGCCAATGGCACCAGCAAGGCCGAGTCCAGAGCATCGAAACCTGGATCGACGGCCAACTGGCGGGCGGACTCTATGGTGTCAGTCTCGGGCGCTGCTTCTTCGGGGAATCCATGTTCAGCCTCGTGGCCGATACCAGCAAAGTAGCCCTGGCTTATCTGGTGAACTATCTACGCCGTTGGGACGTGAGCTGGATTGACTGCCAACAAGAAACGCCCCACCTTGCCAGCCTGGGTGCCAGGCCGATCCCTCGTCAGGATTTTCTAGCCGAGCTCGCGGCAGGCGTGAACCAGCCCTCACCCCCCTGGGGACGTGGACGCCTGATGCCCGATGGCACGCTCATCTCCGAAGCCGAGGTGCGGCACCCCTGAACCCGCGCTCCAAACCGGACTCTTGCTGGTTTTCGACACACACTGGTGCCACAATGGACTGGCCCCGTCTTTCGCGCGTTGGTCATGAGCAAACCTGGTGAATCCATCTTCCGTCATCTGCAGTTCTACACCACGGCGGCCTACCCCTGCAGCTACCTGCCAGGGCGCATGGCACGCTCGGAAGTCGCCGCTCCTGCGCATCTGGTCGACGACGCAGCGTACTCACGGTTGATCGAGCAGGGATTTCGTCGCAGCGGCCTGTTCACGTATCGCCCTTCATGCGGCGAATGCCAGGCCTGCATTCCTTTGCGCGTGGACGCCCGTCGATTCGTGCGCGACCGCACACAACGCAAGCTCTGGCGCCACTTGCATGATCGCCTCACGGTGAACCGCACACTGCTGCACTGGGACGCCACCCACTTCGAGCTCTACCAGCGCTACCAGCGGCAGCGCCACCCCGGGGCGGGTATGGATCAGGACGACCGGGAACAATACACGCAATTTCTGCTCACCAGCCGGGTGCGTTCCGAAATGGCTGAATTCCGCGACACCGATGGGTCGCTGCGCATGGTGGCAATCATGGACCGTATCGAGTCCGGCGTTTCGGCGGTGTACACGTTCTACGACCCGGATTTTCATGGCAGCCTGGGCACCTATGGCATCCTCTGGCAGCTGGATTACTGCCACACCCTGGATCTGCCCTGGCTCTACCTGGGGTACTGGATCAAAGAAAGCCGTAAAATGGCATACAAGTCCAGATTCAGACCACACCAGATCCTGCGCAACGGGATTTGGGTCGAAGCTGCCGACGACGTTTCCGCTGATCACACCCGGCCTTGACCTTTGTCTCGATCTTCGCGGCAAAGTTGCCCTGCGTGTAAAAATCGGACCGCACACTTTCAGTCACCCAGCCGCCTGCCCCCTTGCCATGTCGCTCTTCTTTCAGACCTACCCCATGGCCCGCCGTGCGCTGTTCTCCATGGACCCGGAACGAGCACACGAATGGACGCTGCAGACGCTCAATCGCTTGCAGCACTGTCGCGCCACCCGGCTGCTGACCAACGGACACACGCCGCGGCTCCCTCGCACCGTCATGGGGCTGAAATTGCGCAACCCGGTCGGCCTGGCGGCGGGTCTGGACAAGAACGGCGCCTGCATTGATGGCCTGGCCATGCTGGGCTTCGGCTTCATCGAGGTCGGCACCGTCACGCCCCGCGCACAGACAGGTAATCCGGCCCCCAGAATGTTCCGGTTGCCACGCGCGCGTTGCCTCATCAACCGCATGGGGTTCAACAATGACGGGCTGGATGCCTTCGTCGCCAACGTGCAGCGCAGTCAATGGCGTCGTCAGGGCGGAATCCTGGGCCTCAACATCGGCAAGAATGCGGATACGCCCATTGATCGGGCAGTCGATGACTATCTCGCCTGCCTCGATGGAGTCTACCCCCACGCTGACTACATCACGGTCAATATTTCATCACCCAATACGCGCAACCTGCGAAGCCTGCAGGATCACGAGGCGCTGGACGCGCTCCTGGAATCCCTTCGCGAGCGGCGCGAGGTCCTGGCTGACCAACATGGGCGACGCCCCCCACTGGCCGTCAAGATCGCACCCGATCTTGACGGGGCTGCTATCGACGCCATCGCCGACACGGCAATGCGTCACAAAGTGGATGGCATCATTGCCACCAACACCACGGTCTCGCGAAACGCCGTGCACGGCCTGCCCCACGAACACGAGGCGGGAGGCCTGTCCGGCCCCCCTGTGCACGAAATGTCGTTGAGAGTGATCCGTCGTCTGCGCGAACGGCTGGGACCCTCGATGGCACTCATCGGTGTAGGGGGTATCGAGGCTGGCGATCAGGCGGCCGAGAAAATTCAGGCAGGTGCAGATGCGGTGCAACTCTACACAGGGCTGATCTATCGGGGCCCAGCGCTGGTCCGCGAATGCGTGCAGGCCATGCAGGCGCGCGCCGGCAATCCACGCTGAGATCTTCCACGGCAGGTGCGGGCGGTGGACCCGAGGGCTCGAGAGAAGCCCGAATTCATTAGGTGAAAACCCTGTTACTCCCCTGAGAGCCCCTCCAGCTCTGGGTTTGTCGGCTATTGCGTTCCAAAAAATCCGCATTAAACTCTGTTCAGGTTCCAGAGAGGTGACAACTCGCCTCCCGCGGTAACGAGCCTGGTTGATCACGTCGCAACAAGCTCTCTTCCCCACTAGGGGAGTAGCGCCGCCGAGTGTGGTTCTTCTGACGACCTACTCCCGCCCTTCCCCAAGGAGGCAGGTCATGTCGCATTCGTCTCGCGGCCCCGGTCAGGACCGCACCCAATCTCCGTCCCGTTATTCCGCCGGTCGACGCCGCGTCCTCAAGGCCGGTGGCCTGGCAGGGCTGGCGGCCATTGGCGCGCCCCTTTTTCCACTGAACGCGTTCGCCGCCGACAAAACACTCAAAATTCTGCAATGGAGCCACTTCGTCCCTACCTACGACAAATGGTTTGACGCCTTTGCCAAGGCCTGGGGCGAGGCCAACGGGGTCAAGGTCACCGTCGACCACATCAACATCGCGGATCTGGTCACGGCCACGACCTCCGAAATGTCGGCCAATTCCGGTCACGACATCATCGAACTTGGTCCGGAAGCTGCGCAATTCATGCCCAACGTCGTGGACATGGCAGACGTCAATGAAGAAGCCGCCAAGCAGTTCGGCCCCATCGTCGACATCATCAAGCGAGTGTCCTATAACCCTGTGGTCAAGCAGTGGTATGCGTTCTGCCACGGCTGGACGGTCGATTGCGGCGACTATCGCTACAGCCTCTGGAAAAAAGCGGGCATGGACACGGGCCCGGCCACCTGGATGCAATTGCTCGACATCGGCGAAAAAATCCGCAAGGAACAGGGTATAGAAGTCGGGATCGGCATGTCGCAAGAGCTGGATTCCAACATGGTGGCGCGCTCTGTGCTGTGGTCCTGGGGAGCCTCGGTGCAAGACGCCGAAGACAACGTCATCCTGGGCACCGGCAAGAATCGCGAACTTGCGATCGAGGCTGTCAAGTACATGTCGGATCTCTACCATCGCACGATGACTCCCGCCATCTTTGCCTGGAACGCCGCATCGAACAATCAGGATCTGATTGCCGGCAAGGCTTCGTACATCGTCAACTCGATTTCCGCTTACCGGTCGGCGCAAGAAACCAAACCCGACATCGCCAAAGACGTGTTCTTTACCGGCCCCCTGGCCGGCCCGACAGGCGACGCCTGGGCCAACGTGCACGTGCTGTACAACTACATCATCCCCAAATTCGCCAAGGCCCGTGAAGACACGGCCAAGCGGTTCATCCTGCATCTGGCAGCCAACTATGACCAGGCGATGTACTACAGCAAGCTGTACAACTCGCCCAGCTACTTCGGCACGCCCGTTCCCACCGGCAACCGCACCTACCCGGCCGTAAAGGACGCCAAGACGCTCAAGGACCTGAACGACGCCTGGTTCACCAACGACCCGTTCAAGCTCCCTGGCGAAGCCGATGGCAAGCTCAAACCGCTCATCCCGGCCACCAAATGGACGACGAACCTGGGCCATCCGGGCTACTCCAACCCTGCCGTGGGCGAAGTCTTCAACACCTTCGTTCTACCCAACATGATGGCCAAGGCTGCCCGGGGGGATCTCAAGCCCGAACAGGCGGTCGACGAAGCCGCCAAACAGATCCAATCCATCTACGCCCAATGGCGTGGCCGAGGCTTGATCGGCGGCAAGAAAATCTGACACGTTTCATTTTAAAGGAGGCCCAATGGCCAGCCTGAGCATCGAGCACCTGTGCACCACCTACGACCACGGTCGGGTCAAAGCCGTCAATGACGTCAATATTGAGGTTCCCGATGGGGAATTCCTGGTGCTGCTGGGGGCCTCGGGCTCAGGCAAATCCACACTGATGCGCACCATCGCGGGGCTGGAGCGCCCCACAAGCGGCATCATCCGTATCGACGGCCGCGTGGCCAATGAAGAACCCCCACGCAGCCGCAATATTTCGATGGTCTTTCAGAGCTACGCCCTCTATCCGCACAAGACAGTGGGGCGCAATATCTCGTTCCCTCTCGAAGCCAGCCATATGTCGGCGGCCGAAATCAAAGAAAAGGTCGAATGGGCAGCCAAGCTTTTTCACATTGAAGGCTACCTGGGTCGCAAGCCACGTGCGCTGTCGGGCGGCGAACGCCAGCGTGTCGCCCTGGCGCGCGCGCTGGTACGTACCCCCAGCCTGTTCCTCATGGACGAGCCGCTGTCCAATCTGGACGCCAAGCTGCGGCACTCGGCCCGCCGAGAATTCAAGCGCCTGCACCAGCAAACCGGCATCACGACGCTGTACGTCACACACGACCAGATCGAAGCCATGGGCCTGGGGCAGCGCATCGCGGTCATGAACCACGGGGAACTGCAACAAATCGGCACGCCCCACGAAATCTATCACGAGCCCGCCAACACGTTCGTCGCGCAGTTCATGGGATCGCCACCGATGAACCTGATCCCCGAAGGAGACTGGCTGATTGGCTTCCACGCCGAAGACGCATGGCTGCCCACAGACGATGCAGCGGCACCGGCAGACCAGCACCCTCTGACCATCACCATTCAACAGATCGAGGCACTGGGGGCGGACGCACTGATCTATGCATCGCTGAACGCAACACAGACCGACCTGATTCTCAAGCTGCCCGAACGCTTCTCTCAGGAGCTTGCGCCTGGTCAATCCGCTACATTTTACGTGCCACCCCATAAAATTCGCCGCTTCGACCCGCGCAGCGGCCTGCGCGTCAAGGGCTGAACCATGGCGACGACACACCGACTGACGCTGGATCAGCGTGACACCCTGCTTGCCATGGGCATGGTCCTGCCGGCCATCCTGTACATCGTTCTATTGCTGGGCGTGCCCGTAGTGCTGGCCATCGTCTACAGCCTGAACGACGTCACGACCGGCAGCCCCGTCATGCACTTTGTGGGGCTGGGCAATTTCACGGCACTGCTGGCGACCCCCGACTTCATGCGGGCCGTGAGCAACACCTTCGTGATCACCACCAGTACCCTGGTCGGCGTACTGGTGCTGGGCACGATCCAGGCCGAGCTACTGGTACGCCCCGTTCGGGGCAAATGGCTAATACGGTTTCTGATCCTGCTTCCCTGGACCGCCCCTGCATCACTGTCGGCCATCGCCTGGCTGTGGATGCTGGACTCCACCTTCAGCCCGCTGGACTGGATTCTTCGAGGCGCAGGCCTGCTCGGCCACCCAGGCGCGCTATTCGGCGACTTCTCCAACACCTACTGGCTGGGGCGTAGCGGCCTTGCCCTGTTCTCCATCATTCTGGTCAATGTCTGGCGCTTGCTGCCTCTGGCAACCGTCATCATTCTGGCAGGGCTGAACGGGGTCCCGCGCGACATCATCGAACAATCCGAGATCGATGGTGCCGGCTACTTCCGCCGCCTTTTTCACATCATCCTGCCGATGCTGATTCCGGTGTTTGGCGTGACCATCCTGTTCACCTTCGTCTTCGTGTTTTCGGACATCATCACCGTCTTCATCCTGACGCGCGGCGGCCCCGCCAACGCGACGCAGGTATTGCCCTCGTTGGCTTTCTTCACCGGCGTGCAAGGCGGCGCGCTTGGGCGAGGCGCAGCCACGGCGCTATTCCTGCTGCCTGTGCTGGCCGCCGTCTCCATCCTGATCTTGTCGCTGATCCGACGCCGGGAGATCTGACCCATGACATCCACTCCAGCCCCCACCACACAAGCCCCACGGCACCTGGGGCGCAAGAGCGCACTCTACGTGGGCACGCTTCTGTTCGTGATCTTTTCGGCCCTGCCGTTCTACGTCATGCTCATCACGAGCTTCAAGACGCAGGCCGACATCTTCACCCCTTCTGTCAACCCGTTCTGGTTTCATCATCTCCCCACACTGGACAACCTGCGCCTGCTGTTCGAACAGACCCAATATGTGCAATGGCTGTTGAACACGCTTTACGTGGGCGTGGCCGTCGTCCTGATCACGCTGGTCCTGTCGGTACCTGCTGCCTACGGGCTGGCACGCCTCGCAGGGGGCTGGGGTGAAAGCCTGGGTATCGGCATTTTTCTGACGTATCTGGTCCCCCCCACCCTGCTCTTCATCCCTTTTTCCAAAGTCATCGCATTCTTGGGGCTGCAGAACTCGATGGGGGCGCTGATCGTGGCTTACCCAACCTTCACGATCCCCTTTTGCACTTGGCTGCTGATGGGCTTCTTCAAGGGTATCCCGCGCGATATCGAAGAACAGGCCATGATAGACGGCCACAACCGATTCAGCGCCTTCATGCACGTGGTGCTGCCACTGGCCCTGCCCGGAATTCTGACGGTCATCGTGTTTGCCTTCACCCTGTCGAGCAGCGAATTCATCTACGCGCTGGCGTTCGTGACGCGTTCGGCTGACAAGACCATCAGCATTGCCGTGCCCACAGAGCTGATTCGTGGTGACGTGTTCCACTGGGGCCCGTTGCTGGCGGGGGCACTCATCGCCAGTATCCCGATCGCGGTGCTCTATACGTTCTTCATCGATCAGCTGGTGGCAGGCCTGACGGCCGTGGCACGAGACTAGAACACTACGCAGACCGTTGTGCTGCCCTCAGGCGCCGCAACTTGCGCGCCTGTTTCAGCGCACGGCCGCGTATGTAATGGTGGTGCACGCGATCCAGGTACAGATACACGACTGGCGTTGTGAACAGGGTCAGGGCCTGCGACAGAATCAGGCCGCCCACCATGGTGTAGCCCAGAGGCTGGCGCAACTCCGACCCGGCCCCCGAACCCAACATGAGCGGCAGCCCGGCGAACAAGGCGCAAAGGGTGGTCATCAGAATAGGGCGGAACCGCAACAGGCAGGCCTGGTAGATGGCCTCACGCGGTGATAGCCCCTGCTCGCGCTCGGCCACGATGGCAAAGTCGATGAGCAAGATGCCATTTTTCTTCACAATGCCGATCAGCAGCAAAATCCCGATGAGCGCAATCACACTCAGGTCGAACCCGCTGGCCATCAGGATCAGCAAGGCGCCCACCCCGGCTGCCGGCAGCGTCGACAGAATCGTCAGCGGGTGGATATAGCTTTCGTACAACAACCCCAGCACGATGTAGACGGCCACCAATGCCGCAGCAATCAGATACGGCTGCGTGGCGAGCGATTCCTGGAACGCCTGTGCCGTGCCTTGAAATGAGCCCTGCACCGACAACGGAACTGCCATGGCAGCCTTGGCCTGATTGATGGCATCCACGGCCTGACCCAGGGCGTAGCCCGGTGCCAGGTTGAAGGAAATGGTCACAGCGGGGAATTGCCCCTGGTGGTTGATCGACAGGTAGCCAGGCTTGGACGTGTCGACCTTGACCAGGCTGGACAGTGGGACCTGCGCTCCTGTGAGTGGCGACGTGATGTACAGGTGCGAGAACACGTCAGGGTGTCTCTGCCATTCCGGGGTGATTTCCAGCACCACGTTGTAGCTGTTGATCTGCGTGAAATACTGCGCCACCTGACGCTGCCCCAGTGCGTCGTAGATGATGTTGTCTATCATGGCCGGCGTGATGCCAAACATGGCCGCCCGGGACCGGTCAATGGTCACCACTGCCGTATTGGCCCGGTTCTGCTGGTCCGTGGCCAGATCCGTCAGGGGCGCGAGCGTGCGAAAGCGTTCCAGCAAGCGCGGCGCCCAGACGTTCAGCTCATTCAGATCGGGGCTGGTGAGCGTGTATTGATATTGCGTGCGCGACAGGCGCCCCCCGACATTGATGTCCTGCCCTGCCTGCATGAAGAGCCGCACACCCGGAACTTTGGCCAACTGAGGCTGAAGACGGCGGATGACTTCGTCGGCAGACGCCGTACGACCTTCGGAGCGTGGACGCAGGCTGATGAAGTAACGCCCATTATTGAAGGTCGGCGCGTTGCTCGTCATGCCAAACGCGGTGATGTCAGGGTCTTTCCGCAAGACGTCGGCCAGCGCCATCATGCGGTCATTCATGGCCTCGAAAGAACTGCTCTGAGAAGCCTCGGCAATGCCGAAGATCGCACCGGTGTCCTGTTGCGGGAAAAAGCCCTTGGGGATGACGATGAACAGAGCCGCAGAAGCCACTACCGTCGCCAGAAATACGCACAAGGTGATGAACGAGTGGTTCAACACCACGTCCAGGCCCCGTTTGTACCCCTGCAACAGCAGGTCGAAGCTACGCTCGAAAGCGCGATAGACCCGCCCATGACGCGCCTGCTGCAGATCGCGCAGAAAGCGCGAACACAGCATGGGGGTCAACGTGAGCGTCACCAGCACCGACACCGCAATCGTCATCGTGACCGTGACGGCAAACTCGCGAAACAGGCGGCCAACGATCCCCCCCATCAACAACAGCGGGATGAAGACAGCCGTGAGGGACACGGAAATCGACACGATGGTGAAACCGATTTCTTCTGCGCCCTTCAGGGCAGCCTCCATGGGCTTCATGCCTTCTTCGACGTGGCGCCAGATGTTTTCCAGCATGACCACCGCATCGTCGACGATGAACCCGACAGAGATGGTCAGCGCCATCAGCGACAGGTTGTCCAGACTGTAGCCAACCAGGTACATCAGCGCAAAAGTGCCCATGAGCACCAGCGGCACGGCCACGCTCGCGATCAGTGTGCCAGCCACGTTGCGCAGGAACATGAAAATCACGCCGACTACCAGCGCAATGGATAGCAGCAGAGTGAACTCCACCTCATGCACCGAGGCCTGAATGTTCTGCGTGCGATCGACCAGCGTACTGACGTGAATGCTGGCCGGCATCGAGGCCATAAGGCTGGGCAGCTCGGCGCGAATGCGTGCCACGGTGTCGATGACGTTGGCGCCCGGCTCTTTGGTCACGCCCACAACCAGAGAGCGCCCCCCCATGACCCGATCGGAGTCATTGGCGCCCGCGCCAGCGTACGCCCAGGCCGCCTGCTTGGCGTCTTCGGGCCCCGCAATGGCGCGGCCGATATCCCGCACACGCACCGGGGCGCCCTTGCGCCACGCGATGATGGCGTCGTTCCAGGGCGAGGCGTCCAGAATCTGATCGTTGGTGTAGACGGTATAGCTTTGCTCAGGTCCGTCGATGGTACCTTTTGGCTGGCTGACGGTGGTGTTGGCAATGACCCCTCGGATGGCTTCCAGATCCAGGCCCAGCGCCGCGACCTTGCGTGGATCAACCTGGATACGGATGGCAGGCTTCTGCTGCCCGAAGATGTTCACCTGCCCCACGCCTTGAACGCGGGAGAGTTGCTGCGCCAGAATGTTGTCCGCGTAGTCGTTGACGACGGTGATCGGGAGCACGTCCGATTGCACGGACAGGATCAGGATGGAAAAATCCGCCGGGTTGATCTTGCGAAATGTGGGGGGACTGGGCAGATTTGCAGGCAACTGGCGTGCCGCCGCGTTGATGGCCGTCTGCACGTCCAGCGCCGCACCATCGATGTTACGGCTCAGATCGAACTGCAAGGTAATGTTCGAAGACCCCAACGCATTGGTGGAGCTCATCTGCGCCAGCCCGGGAATCGTCGAAAACTGCCGCTCCAAGGGCTGAGCCACGCTGGTGGCCATGGTCTCCGGATTTGCACCGGGTAGCTTGGCGGACACCTGAATGGTAGGAAAATCCACCTGAGGCAGGGGTGCCACCGGCAGCAGATTGAAAACGGCAGCTCCGACCAGAAACAGCGCCAGGGCCAACAACGACGTGCCAATGGGGCGCCGGATGAAACGCGCCGAAATGCTCACGATGAGGCTCCGCCCTGCGCCTTTTCAGCCGGCGCTTCGGCCACCTTCAGGCCCGGGCGCAGCTTGTACTGGCCGTCAACCACGATGCGTTGCCCGGCCTTCAGCCCCTTGGAGACCACGGACAGACCATCTTGCGACACCGGTACCGATACCGCTTGTACCTTGACCGTATCGTCTGGCTGAACCGTATAGACGTATAAACCGTCCGCCCCCCGCTGAACCGCGCTATCGGGCACCACGAGGGCACCGGCGCGATCCCCCAGAATCAGTCGGACATCGACCGCCTGACCTGGCCAGAGTCGTTCTGCCGAGTTGTCCAGACGTGCCTTCAGACGCAGGGTAGCGCTACCGGCATCGATCTGGTTGTCGATCAATTCCAGCGTGCCCTGCCCGAGAAGCTGGGTCTGACCCTGGGCATAGACCTCGACGGGCAAGGGACGTACAGCAGGCGCTGAAACGCCTTTTTGCGCCGGTGCCGAAGCCAGGCCGGCAGCCGACTGTACTTGCGCAAACGCGGTGTCGGGCACCGTGAACATGACGGCAATGGGGTCCATCTGGTTGATGACCACCAGCCCTCCTGCATCGGTCGCATGCACCAGATTGCCAGGGTCCACCTGCAAGACGCCCGTGCGTCCGGTCAGAGGCGACACGATGCGCGTGTAATCGAGCTGCACCTGGGCATACTGGACCTGCGCCTGATCGGACTGAAGGGTCGCTTCGAGCGCCGTCACCTGCGCCTTTTGCGTATCCAGCGTCTGACGTTCGATGGCCGATTGGCTGACCAACTGGGTGTAGCGCTTCAGATCACGGCGCGCGTTGTCGAGCTGCGCCTGGTCACGCGCCTGTTGGGCACGAGCCTGCGCGAGCTGCGCCTTCTGCACGCGATCATCAAGCCGCGCCAGCAACTGCCCTTGATGAACCTGATCGCCTTCGTGGAACCCCACGGATTCGAGCTGACCGTCGATGCGGGACCGAACCGTGACGGTGGACCAGGGCTGCACGGACCCAATACCTTGAACCCGGATCGGGACGTCACTGGACCGGACCTGCGTCATATGGACCAAAACGGGCGCATCTGCTTTGGAGACCGAAGGTGCTGGCGCGGCTACCGAACGGCTGAACCACCAGACGGCAGCACACAGCACCAGCAGGGCCGGTAACCCGAAGAACAGGAAGGAGCGGCGCACGGAAGACATCGGTGAGGACTCTCTCAGGTCGATAAATCAGCACGAACGGACCCACACGACCTCGACAGGGCTGCGCGACGTTTGAGCGAGTATACGAGGAACCGCGCTCTGTGGCGCATCGGTGGAAAAAAATTTCGGTCAATAAAAAACCCCGGAGCCGAAGCAACGGGGTTGGTCTGGCATCAGGCCCCTTGCCGCCTCAGCGACAAGGGGTCTTGCCCATCAGTTTGCCGAACGGCGGGCACGCGAAGAGGTCTTCGTCGCTTTGCTCACGTCGGAAGCAGCCTTCAGGGTGGCGTTGGTCGCCGCAGCAATGTTGGACTCGGCGGCACTGGCGGCCTGGCGAGCGGCTTTGGCAGCGGACTCGTACGCGTTGGTGGCAGTGGCCAGCGTGGACTTCAGCAGCGCCACGGCACCTTCGGAACCGGTAGGTGCATTGCGGGCGAACTGCTCGACCGCGTCAGCGACTTGTTGCTGACCCTGGGACAGCTGCGATTCGGTAAGTTTGCTCAGGTCGCCCTGCATGCGGGCCAGAATTTCATAGACGTCTTTGCCATAGGACACGGCTTGTTCCGGACGGACCAGCGAAGACGTGAAGGCCAGAAGTTCCTGGCCGTCTTTCAGCTCGGCTGCTTCTTGAGACTTTTGCGCCGCGTCTTCCAGGGCAGCACGGGTGGCCTTCAGGTTCAGGTCGACCAGCTTTTCGAAGCCGTCGAAGAACGTGCCTTGAACAGCCAACAGGTTGTCGATGACGGCCTTCTGACCAGCCAGCAGGGTTTGGGGGGTTGCGCTCATGATGACTCCTTGTCAATAAGTAGAAGGTTTCCTCTGAGGCACGATGCCCGGCACCTTCTCAATTGCAGCAATTGCTGCAACGCACAAATAGAATTCTATCCGAATAAAAAGCGGTGTCAAGCATTTTTGTTGCGTCGCAGCAAATTAATGTCTGGGCTCGTATCCCAGTGCGCTTGAAATGCTGGCCGCCGTGGACATCAGAAGAGGAATCCAGTCGTCTCGCATGCGCTCGGCCGGCGCCGAAAGCGACAACCCCGCCAGCAAAGTTCCCGCATCGTCGTACACCCCTGCTGCAATACAGCGGACACCGAGTTCAAGCTCTTCGTTGTCACGCGAATACCCGTGGCGGCGCACCAGCGCCAGCTCGCGATCGAGCTGATCCACCTGTGTGATGCTGTTGCGCGTCGTGCCGGACAAGCCCGTGCGCATGGCGTAGCTGCGCACGCTGCGGGCATCCCAAGTGGCGAGAAACAGCTTGCCCGTGGAAGTCAGATGCAAAGGAGCACGGCCCCCAATGGCACGGACGACCTGCATCCCCGAGCGCTCGCTCCACGCACGCTCGATATAGACGATTTCATCACCCTGGGCGAGCGACAAATTGACAGTCTGCCCAGTCTGCTGGTGCAAGTCCCGCATGGGCGCCAGCGAGGCGGCCCGCACGTCCAGCCGCCCCTTGACGAGCGAACCCAGTTCGAGCAGCCGCATGCCCAGACGGTAGAGGCCGCTATCGACTCGTTCGACATAGCGGCCCACCGACAGATCAGCCAAAATCCGGTGCGTGGTGGACGCATGCAGTCCGGTTGCCGTCGACAGTTCCTTCAGGGTGACCGGGTCTCGCTGCCTCGCCAGTACGTCAAGAATACGCATGGCCCTATCCAGGACTTGAATGGTCACAGCGTCGTGATGCGCAGCAGGAGCCAGGGCCGGGGTCTGACCCAGCGAGGGGGAAGGAGCAGTTGAGAGACGTGCCATGAGAAAGACCATGTTGCATTGCCACAATTCCATATTATGGAATTATGATGCGCGTGGCAAGGTTTTTTTCGGTGCTCAGTCTGCTCCTACAAAGCCGTCAGGCGGGCGGATTCAGCCGGCCCCCAACCTTTTGAACCTGCTCACGCAGCCACTCAAGGGCCTCAGCAGCCGCTTCTGGCGCTCCCTTGACCCCAAGTTCGATGTACGGGTGGCCGCCGGCATCGCCCACATTGGGAAGGCTGAAAATGCGAATGCCTGGCCAGCGCGCTTCGAGTGCTTCAAGTGCCGGCGTGATACGGGACTCAGGCAGCCCAAACACCAGAAACGAGTGCTCGACCCAAGCGTCACGGTGGTGCCATTGTGCGTAGCGGGTATCGAGGGTCCAAGCCATCATGTCATGAGCCATCACGGGAAACCCTGGCATGAAACTGTGATCATGGATGAAGAACCCCGGGATGCGGTTGTAGCTGTTCGGGATGATTTCAGCGCCCTGAGGAAAGACGCCCATTTGCAGACGTTGCTTGTTCTCGGGAGTGGTCATGTCGGCGCTGCCCTGCCCTTTGGCGGCCATTTCGGCGCAGCGCTCACCGATCAGACGCGCCGCCTCTGGGTGAAGAACCAGAGGAACCCCAAGCGCGCGCGCTGCTGCCTGCCGGGTACGATCGTCGGGTGTAGCCCCAATCCCACCACAGCAGAACACAATGTCGGTAGTGGCAAAACTGCGCGTCAGGCACGCCACGATGTCTTCTTCGTCATCTGAAATGAATTCGGCCGCTCGCAGCTTCATGCCACGCGCCTGCAAAAGCTCAATGAGTTTGGAAAAATGCTTGTCCTGACGCCGCCCCGAGAGCAGTTCGTCGCCGATGGCAATCAGACGAACGCGGGGAACCGAAACAGACCGGGAATCAACGACCATGAACTCGACTCCAGACAGAATTTTGACGTACCCGAAGAGCCGAGCAGGCGCACATTCGGGAAGAGCTCATGCTACATCGAACCAACCCTGTCGTCTGCCACACAGGCCCGCCGCGAGAACGGTCAGGCGTCGAGAACCGTTTCGGCGCGCAAGCGACCGAGCGCGTCCAGGCAGAAATGGGCGTAGACCAGCGCCGAGAAAACGGGCATGACAAGCCAAAACAAAGGAATCAGATTCAACACCGCCAAGCCTGCCGCCAGCAACCACAACTGTCGGCGGTGACGGCGCCAGAGCAGGCGGCGTTCGGCCGGACTCGCATGTTCGACCACGGCATCGACCCTCAGCATGCGGTTCAAGGCGAAGGCCCACCAAAAAATCGGCAATATGAGCGCAAACGGCGGAACCAGCCAGAGCGGCATAGTGAACAGCCACCCGAGGCAGAACAGCAGTCCCACCCAAAGGGCGTTCCAGGTTCCCAACACGGTGGCATGCTGCCCCTGGCGCGACAGCCCGTGGTAGTTGCGCCGTTCCAGGTGCCCCAGCACCAGGGGCATCACGAAGATCGCCGCTACCATCAGACCCAGAATTCCGGCCATGGGGAGCAACAAGCCCGCCGATAGCAAAGGAATCAGCCACAGCTTGAGGGAAAACAGGCCGATGGTCACCATCCAGCCATCCAGCGTGTTGAAGAGGCCCCAGGAAGAGGCCTCCTGATCCATCCAGCCCGTCAGCGGAGTCCAGAACAACCATAACAGCACTACTGCCCCCAGAAAAGCGATGAGGAAAGGCAGAAACAGCGCTGCGAGCATTCGCGGATGCAACTGGCTGATGAAGGCGCGACGAAAAGCCTGCCCCACCAGCGCAAGGCCATTCGGAGCCCTGGATTCCCTCAGGGCGAGATCGTGATGCGTCATGGGATGCTCCGTGCAAACATCTACAATGTTACGAAAACCCTTCGAGTATTGTCTGCATGAAATTGTTCAATCCGGCAACCGACCTTGACGCATTGCGCGAGCGCCTGGCTCAAGATGGGGGGCTGCGTGTCGCCTGCTATTGTGCCGCATGGTGCCGTACCTGCGATGCCTACAGGCCCGCGCTGGAGTCCCTCGCAGCCCGCCTGCCGGCGTGGACCTTCATCTGGATCGACATCGAAGACAGCCCGGAATGGCTAGGGGATGAAGACGTGGAAGACTTCCCCACGCTGTTGGTACAGGACCGGCAGGGAACCCGGTTCTGGGGCACTCAACTACCCCACATCGAGCAGCTGGAGCGGCTGATCAACGGGGCGGGCACACTGCCTGTACTGCACGCAGGGCCAGGGTTGCTGGACCGCTTCGCGAGCCGCACCTGATAACACAGGCAGCCACCCACTCTGCCCGCAACCAAAGACCCGATCAGCTGGACTTTTTGCCACCCAGCAGAACCCCCACGGCGGCACGGGCCGGTGTCACGGCCGAACGAAAATCAGCCACTGGGGCAGCCTGGCCGGACACAGAGGGGACGTAGGGTTTGGTGAACAAATCGTCTAGTGGAGCGGCGGCGGGCTGCCAGCCCGAGGACGGCCCTTTTCGGGAGCCCACGGGATTGCGCCGTGAAACGCGCGGCAATTCGAGCTCACCCCGGGGAATCTGGACCTTGATGAGTCGTTCGATCTGCTGGAGATAGCGTTCTTCGTCGGGCGCATAGAGCGCAATGGCTTCCCCTTGGGCGCCCGCACGTCCCGTTCGACCGATTCGGTGCACGTAATCTTCGGGATTATGAGGCAGGTCGTAGTTGATGACGCAAGGGATTCCTGCAACGTCCAGCCCTCGCGCGGCGACGTCAGTCGCGACCAGCACCTCGAGGGTGCCCGCCTTGAAGGCATCCAGGGCCTTCATGCGCTCAATCTGGGATTTATTTCCGTGAATGGATTCAGCCCGCACTCCGTCCTGCTCGAGCTGGCGCGCCAGACGGCTGCAACCGATCTTGGTGTTGGAAAACACGATGACTTGTGTCAGGTGGCGAGACTTCACCAGATGCACTACCGCACGGCGCTTGGCTTCGCCTTCGAGGGGATAAGCGATCTGGCTGACCGTATCGGCCGTGGCGTTGGGCGGAGCGACTTCGATTTCGACGGGAGAGCGCAAAAAGCCACGACCCAGCTTGCGGATCTCGGGACTGAACGTCGCTGAAAATAGCAGCCCCTGATGCCCTGCCGGCAACAGCCGCAGAATGCGGTCGAGGTCGGGGAGAAACCCCATGTCGAGCATGCGGTCAGCCTCGTCGAGCACCAGAATGCCTACCTGACCCAGGTTGACGTTGCGCTGTTCGACGTGATCGAGCAGGCGGCCCGGCGTGGCAATCAGGATCTCACAGCCTTCGCGCAGTGCCTCTTTTTGCGGCCGAATGTCGACTCCGCCAAACACGACTGCCGTGCGCAACGGCACATGTTTGCTGTATTGCTCGACGTTGCTGTGAATCTGGTCAGCCAGCTCACGCGTGGGCGTCAGGATCAGGGCGCGCACGGGGTGGCGGGCCGGGGAAGCGCTGTGGCTCGCAAACGGCATCAGCCTATGCAGGATAGGGAGCGCAAACGCCGCGGTTTTGCCAGTGCCAGTTTGGGCGGCTCCCATGACATCACGTCCAGCCATCGCCACGGGGATGGCACGTGCCTGGATGGGAGTTGCCAGGCTGTAACCTGCCTCGGCAATGGATTGCATGATGCCGGCGTGCAGGCCGAACTGGTCAAACCCGACGGAGGGTTCAGTGGAATCGTGTGTGGTGGGATCGGTCATTCGAATCAAAGGGGGCGCGAAAGTCAGGCTGCCAACGACAGCCGCCGCGCGTTCATGAACGGAGTATTTTAACGTGCATCGCCACCCACGGTGCAATTGCTACAATGAACCCACCAAACACTGGGGGATGATCATGTCAATGGCAGATCGCGACGGCTTCATCTGGTATGACGGAAAACTCGTGCCCTGGCGCGATGCCACCACCCACGTGCTGACGCATTCGCTGCACTATGGGCTCGCCGTCTTCGAGGGTGTACGCGCCTACCAGACCGACCACGGCACCGCGATCTTCCGTCTGGAAGACCATACGCGACGACTCTTCAACTCGGCACACATCTACCAGATGAAGATCCCGTACACGCGCGAAGCGATCAGCGAGGCACAAGCCGAAGTCGTGCGCCGCAACGAGCTCGAATCCTGCTACATCCGGCCTCTGGTGTTCTACGGCTCGGAAAAAATGGGAGTGTCACCCAAGGGGGCTTCGGTCCACGTCGCCATCGCGGCCTGGCCTTGGGGAGCGTACCTGGGTGAAGAAGCCCTCAAGCAGGGTATTCGCGTCAAGATCTCGTCCTTCGCACGTCAGCACGTCAACGTGACAATGCCACGCGCCAAGGTGGCAAGCACATACGCCAACTCCATCCTGGCAAACGCCGAGGCCCTGGACGGTGGCTACGACGAGGCCATCCTGCTCGATACCGAAGGCTTCGTGGCGGAAGGCTCGGGCGAGAACGTCTTCATGGTACGCGACGGCGTGCTCTATGAACCCGACATCGCGTGCGCGCTGACCGGCATCACTCGCGCCTCCATCCACCAGCTTGCAGCCGACCTCGGGTTGCAAGTGGTCTCCCGACGCCTCACTCGCGATGACCTGTACATTGCAGACGAAGCCTTCTTCACCGGCACGGCGGCCGAAGTGACCCCCATCCGCGAAATCGACGGGAGGCAAATCGGCGCTGGCGAGCGCGGCCCCATCACGGCCCAGTTGCAAAAAGCGTTCTTCGACGCCGTGTCGGGCAAGACCCCCAAGTACCATCACTGGCTTTTCAAGGTCTGACGCCTACAGACCAGGCGTCATCCCTCGGCCCATTTCACAGGAATCTTCATGAGCAGCACTCCAGAATCCGCCAAACAGCAGGACATCATCTACGTGAGCGGAGACGATCTACCAGTCTACTGCCCGGGCCCCAACGCTCCGCTATGGAGCATGCACCCGCGCATTTACATCGAGGTCGTGAAAAACAAGGTGGCTCGATGCCAGTACTGCGGTGCGCAATACGCGCTACGCGACAGCGAAAAGGCTCACGACCACCACTGAGCCGCGCCGACGCACCCTCCCGCAAGGCAGTCACATGTTCTCTACCCCCGAAGAAGCCGAATACGCCTTCTACGAAGCCATGCGTCAGGGCGACGTTGCCCTGATGATGCGCGTCTGGGGAGACGATGAAGACGTCGCCTGCGTCCACCCCGGGGGGCTGCGCACCCTAGGGCCGCGCGCCATCCAGGAGGCCTGGGAGCACATCTTTTCCAACGGTCCCATCACAGCCCATCCCGCTCAAGTGCACGCCATCATGGGAGTGATGAACGCCGTCCACATCCTGATTGAGCAGATCACGATGGACACTTCTCGCGGGCGCGACACGCTGAATTTCTTCACCACCAACATCTACCAGAAAGGACCGGACGGCTGGCGCCTTATCGTGCACCACGCCTCTCCTGCCCCTCGTGAGGCGTCCTTGCTGGACATTCCCAACGCTTCACGAACCATCCACTGATTAGGGGATTCCCTAGATCCCGGAACAATTTCTCACATGGAGTGTCCATCCCACAGCTTCCCTAAATGCCCGCACCGCTGGCTCACTGGCCGAATTGCGCGATGACCACCCTGTTGGCAACCCTATTCCCCACAAAGGAGGTATTGCCATGTTCAAGAAGCGTATGCTCGCCGCAGCCCTGCTCGCAGGACTATGCGGCGTCGGAACAGCTCAGGCTGCGTGCACCACGACCATCGGAAGCATCATGTCGCTTACCGGGTCACTGGGACTTCTGGGCCAGCAGATCGCGAAGGGCGCAGAATTGGGCGTCGCCGACCTGAACGCTGCAGGAGGCGAAGCCTGTACCCTGAAGCTCTCTCTGCTTGATGATCAGACCAACCCTTCCGTGGGAGTCGATGCCGCCAAGAAACTCGTGGACATCCAGCACGTACCCGCCATTGTGGGTGCGCTTTCCAGTGGGGTCAGTGCTGCGATCCTGACCTCGGTGACGGCTCCGAGCAAGGTCGTACTGATTTCGCCTGCGTCGACCTCACCGACCTTCACCAAGCTGGCGCAAGAAGGCAAGACGGGGGGCTATTGGTTCCGGACTACGCCTTCTGACGCACTGCAAGGCGTTGCCATGGCCAAGGTGGCCAAAGATGCAGGCCTGAAAAAGGTGGCCATCCTGTATCTGAACAACGATTACGGGCAAGGACTCAGCGAGCAATTTTCCCACGCGTTCACGAAACTGGGCGGAGTCGTCACGGAAAACGTCACCTACAACCCGGCACAAGCTTCGTATCGCTCGGAAGTGAACAAAGCGCTGAGCCCAACCCCTGACGCGCTGTTTCTGATCGGCTACCCGGGCGACGGGACCACGATTGCGCGCGAGTGGATTTCAGCCGGTGGAGCCCGAAACTTTTTGTTCCCGGATGGCCTGCAGTCGCAGCCATTCGTCAATGACGTGGGCACGCAATACATGAAGGCCGTCCACGGGACAGCCGCTGGTTCGGCCAAAACGCCTTCTTTAGCTACCTTCCAGCAAGAGTTCCAGAAAAAATACGGTGAGCTGCCTACGCAGGCCTACATCACCAACGCCTATGACGGCACCATCCTGGTGGGGCTCGCCATGGAATACGCCAAGGGAGCCACGGGCACCGACATCCGGGACGGCATCCGCAAGGTGACAGACCCCAACGGCACCAAGATCTACGCCGGGGTAGATGAGCTCAAGAAGGCCGCCAAGCTGATTGCAGAAAAGAAACCCATTCAATATATAGGAGCGTCGGGCCCACTGCAATTTGACGCCAACGGCGACATTGCGGCGCCCATGGTGGTGTGGTCAGTCGTCAAGGGCAAGGTTGAAAACACCGGTACAGTCACGGTCGACCAGATCAACACGCTGCGCAAGGAAATTCAGTAGATCAGGACGCCACCCGGGGGCATCGTGCACCCCGGGGTCACACCTCTTCCGGGAAACAGAGACCCATGCTGGAAGTCAGTCACCTGGTCAAGGAATTTGGTGGTGTCCGCGCGGTCGACGACGTGTCCTTCACACTCAGGCCGCATGCCATCACCGGACTGGTCGGTCCCAATGGGGCCGGCAAGACCACCCTTTTCAATACCATCGCCGGATTCCATCGCCCCACCTCGGGCTCGATCACCTTCGACGGGAAACCCATAGGTGGCCTCCCGCCACATCGGATCTTCCGGCAGGGACTGGTCCGCACCTTTCAGATTCCGCGCCCCTTTGCCGCCATGACTGTGCTCGAGAACACCATGCTGGTTCCGGCTGGACAAGCGGGCGAACGCTTTTGGAACAACTGGTTCCGCCGACCGACAGTCCGGGCGCAAGAACACGCCTGCCGCGACCGTGCACGCGAAATCCTGGCCTTCGTGGGGCTGGAAACGCTGTCGGGAGAATTCGCACGAAATTTGTCCGGAGGACAGCAAAAGCTGCTGGAACTGGCCCGTGTGCTGATGGCCGATCCGGCACTCATCCTGCTGGATGAACCAGGAGCAGGGGTCAACCCCAGCCTGCTGGTCACCATCATGGACAAGTTGCGCGAACTCAACGAGCGGGGCATCACCTTCCTCATCATCGAGCACAACATGGATCTCATCATGACCTTGTGCAACCCGGTGCTCGTCATGGCACAGGGGCAGCTCATCCTGGAAGGCACACCCGAACAAGTGCGCAACGATCCTCAGGTGCTGGAAGCCTACCTGGGAGGAGTCACGTCATGACCGCAAACGCACTGCAAGTGAGCGGACTGATGGCGGGCTACACCGCTGAAGTCGACATCCTGCGAGGAATCGATCTTTCCGTAGCCGAAGGCGAAATCGTCACCGTACTGGGTCCCAACGGCGCGGGCAAATCCACACTCATCAAAACCATCGCCGGCCTGGTGCCTGTTCATGGCGGCGCAGTCACCTTGTTCGGCGACAGCCTGGCCGGGGTGCCTGCACACGACATGGTGCTGCGAGGTCTGGCCTACGTCCCCCAGACTCACAATGTCTTCGTTCGCCTGAGCATCCAGGAGAACCTTGAAATGGGGGCCTACATCCAACGCGACAAGGCGGCGGTCCGAGCAGGCGTGGAACGCATGTTCGCGCTTTTCCCTTCACTGAACAATCGGCGTCGGCAACCAGCAGGCACTTTGTCGGGCGGTGAGCGTCAGATGGTTGCGGTGGCCCGAGCGCTCATGGCACAACCGCGCATGCTCATGCTCGACGAGCCGTCGGCGGGGCTGTCTCCCAAGCTGGTGGGCATCGTCTTCGACAAAGTTCACGAAATCCGCGACATGGGCGTCACTATCCTGATCGTGGAGCAAAACGCCAAGGCAGCACTGGCCATTTCGGATCGCGGTTACGTGCTGGCCCAGGGCCAGGACCGAATCAGCGCCAGTGCCGACGAGTTGCTGCACAACCCCGAGGTAGGCGAGCTCTACCTGGGCGTCCGCAAGGGGTTGACCTGATGCTGCAATACTTTGCCAACGGAATCATTCTTGGGGCCACGCTGGCCTTGGGCGCAATCGGCCTGACGCTGACCTATAACGTCCTGCGCTTCGCGAACTTTGCACACGGTGAATTCCTCACCTTCGGCGCGTATTTCGCACTCGTATTCGCTAGCCTGTTCGCCAGCAGCAGCACTTTGGGACCCCTGACCTTCGGCTGGAATTTTCTGCTGGCCATCATTGTCGCTGCAGTGCTGACCTCGGGACTGACGCTGTTGCTGGACTGGCTGCTGTTTCGTCTGCTGCGGCGCCGTGAAATCGAGGTGACCCTGGTCATCGCATCCTTCGGTGCGTCGCTACTGCTACGCAACGTCGTGATCTTCGTCTGGGGGCCTCAGCCAGAATATTATTCGCGCAATATCGCCATTGCTACCGAGATTTTCCCCGGCATGCGCATGACAGCCGACGAGGTTTTCGTGATCGTGTTGACGGCGATCCTGATGGTGGCTTTGCATCTGTTTCTCACGCGAACGCGCTTGGGAAAAGCCATGCGAGCCGTCTCGGACAACCCGGCGCTTTCCAGCATCACGGGCATCGACGTGGCGCGGATCATCCGCTGGACCTGGATCGTAGGCGGCTCACTGGCAGCCATTGCCGGTGTGCTGTTCGGACTCACGGTGCAAATCGCTCCTGATATGGGCTTCAATCTCATCCTGCCCATGTTTGCAGCGGCAATCCTGGGCGGTATCGGCAGCATTTACGGCGCCGTGCTGGGGGGGCTCATCATCGGCGTGGCCGAATCCATGTCGGTGCCCTTCATCGGCGCCGCCTACATGCCGGCCGTCGGCTTCGCATTGATGTTCCTCATCCTTCTTCTCTACCCCAAGGGCCTGCTGGGAGACCGCTCATGACCGGGATCGCTTCGTACCTGGTGTTCTTCCTGACCCAGGCGCTGATCTTCGGCGTGGTCTGCCTGGGCCTGAACCTGCAATGGGGTTACACGGGCCTGTTCAACATCGGGGTTTCAGGGTTCTTCCTGGTGGGAGCCTACACCTTCGCCATCCTGTGTGGCCCCCACTACGGCACGCATCTGGGCGGATTTCATCTCCCCTACCTGGTGGGGCTGGTAGGAGCAGCGCTGATCACCGCGCTCATTGGCTTCGTCGTGGGCATCCCAACCCTACGATTGCACGCCGACTACCTGGCCATCGTCACCATCGGCGTGAGCACCATATTTCAGCTCGTCGCACTCAACGCGGCAGCGCTCACTGGCGGGAGCCAAGGCGCTGCCAGTATCCCCAGACCGCTCCCGGGCACACTGGAGTCCGTCGCGGCCAACAACCTGCTGATGCTAGCCGTGACCGTGGTCACACTCCTCATCATTTATGGAGCGCTGGAGGCCATTGTGCGATCCCCCTGGGGCCGCGTGCTCAAGGCCATCCGCGAAGACGAGGAAGCTGCGTCTTCGCTGGGCAAGAGCCCTTTCAGCTTTCGCATGCAATCCTTTGTGATCGGATCGGCCGTGATGGGCGTGGGTGGCGCGCTGTTTGCAAGCTTCATCGGCTTCATCAGCCCGCAGGATTTTTTGCCGATTCTCACCTTCCAGGTCTGGACCATGCTGATCGTGGGCGGAAGCGGCAACAACCGGGGCGCCATTCTGGGAGCTGTTCTGATGTGGGCGGCCTGGACGCTGAGCGGCAGCGTGGCACAGGCGCTACTCCCGCTGGACCTGCAGGTGAAGGGAGGCGCAGCACAAACCATTCTGATCGGCCTAATCCTGATGCTGGTGCTCATTTTCCGCCCGCCAGGGCTCATCGGCGAGGAGGCCGTCGTGTCCCGCGAAGCACGCTTGCCACCCACTCCACCAAAAGCTCACTGACTGCTGGTGTTTTTCTTGTACGGCGCCAGCAAAGCCTGCTGCGCCTTCAAGCGCTCGCGAACCTCGCGAATCTCGGCGTCCAACTTCGACTGCGCGTAGAAGTCCTTGGACAGACGGCGGGCTTGCTCCAGATGCTCGACCGCCGTCGGCAAAGCGCCCGTTTGCTCGTAATAAGATGCCAAGGCTTCGTGCGCGGCCGCCTGGCGGCCCAGACGATTGAGGCTGTCGGCCAGCAACTTCTGGAATTCGGGCACGTCGGGCCACTGGGTGATCCGAGCCTGAAGGAAGGGGACGGCAGCCGCATCCTGCTTTGCTGCCTGCAAGGCGCGTGCCCGCTCGTACGCCACGCCCTGGCTGTCTGGCCAACGCTTCCAGGCCGTTGCGCCAGCCTCGACCGCAGCGACGGAACTGCGCGCGGCCGCCAGGCGGATGCCCAGCACGGCAATTTGCGGCGAATCCTGCAAGGCGGCCGCTTGAGTCAGATCAGCCTGCGCCTGCTCCAGCTTGCCAGAGATCTGTTCCAGAGAGGCCAACCCGTACAGGGCCGCTGCCCGTGGCAACACCTGAGTGCCCCGTGACTGCGCCCGCAAGGACTGAGTGAGGTTACGGCGACTATCGTTGCCTCGGGCCTGTATCAGCGCGAGCTGCGCCCGTACGAACCAGAATTCGGGATCTGGCTTCGGATGGACAGGCGGCAGCTCCGCCAAGCGGTTTTCGATATCGGACAGGCGCTGGATCGACAGGGGATGAGTAGAGGTATACACACTGCCCGCCCCTTCGTTCAGGCTTGCCGCACCCATAAGCTTGCGGAACATGTCGAGCATGCCACGTGGGTCGAACCCCGCCGCACGCATCATCTGAAAGCCCGCACGATCGGCTTCCTGCTCTGCGCTGCGTGAAAACCCAAGCTGCCGATCGATGGTGGCTGCCTGCCCAAAGGCGGCAACGCCCATGGCGAGCTGCCCCTGACCGGCCAAGGCGGCCAGCAAGGCGCCCACCAGACTGGCCACCATCATCCCGGTCCCCTGCGACGCCTGCGCAATCCCGCGGGCAATGTGCCGTTGCATGACGTGGCCGATCTCGTGCGCCAGCACGCCGGCCATTTCCGATTCGTTCTGGGCCGCGACCACCAGACCGCTATTGACACCGATGTACCCGCCCGGTAACGCGAATGCGTTGATGGAGGGGTCGCGTATGGCAAACACCGTGATGGGTTGAGTGAGCGGTTGAGGCGCATGCGCGGCCAGCCGGCGCCCCAGGCTCGTCAGGTATTGGTTGATGTCCAGGTCGGGAATGTAGGTGGGGTCATGGCGGCCTTCTTCCATGATGGCCTCCCCCAGCAGATGTTCTACCGATGGCGACAGCTCTGCAGCCGACGTGGCACCCATGCTGGGCAAACCGATGGGCTGCCCCCAGGCAGGAAGAGAAAGGGCGAGCGCCGCACCAAGGCATAGCCCCCCGCCCGCGCGCCGAACCCAGGGCATCAAGAGTGCCTCGTCAGGCTTCGCGCACCACCTGGCGCACAGGGCGTCTGGGTAGTGGCAGCCGATGGTGTTCCGATAAACGCAGAAGTGTACCCAGTGCGTACAACAGGCCAAAAGCTTCGATGAGGCCTGCTGGCACCCACATGATCAGCCCCCCGAGCACCTGGTCTTCCATGGCGGTGATCCCGGGAATGGCCCGGCCACACAGATCGAAGACGGGGTAGATATCGTGTTCAGAGATCACGAGGATAGCCCCGGCAATCATCTGCGGCAGCATCGTGAACACTGGAGAGAGCACCCGCCACCCCGCCGCCATGCCGGCTGGAGGATGCGGGCGGCGGTCCATGATGAGGTTCCAGTACAGCACACCGCTGACCACGACGCCCCAATTCATGAAGCGGTAGATGCGCCAATCCAGCATGGAGTAGAACTGTACGGTGGGCTCGACCCAGACCAGCACGAACAGCACGAACAGGATGGGGATCAGAATGGAATGAGTGGCCAGCGTCTCGAGCAGATGGACCGCCCCACGACCGTGGCGCGCGCGGGCCAGCCAGCTGCGCCAGCGCTGCGGCAACCCGGCGCGCAATACCTGACCCGGATAGGAGCCCATGATGATGAGCGGACCAAGGTGGTGCAGTACCAGGTGTTGCAAGCGGTGGATGAAGAACATCCGCTCGGCGAAATAATCTACCTGTGTGTGCAAAGTCAGGTACAGAAGAACCCAGCCAAACCAGAAAAGCGTCTGCCGAACCCGACCCACCCGGTGAACCTTGCTGCCACGCACATAGAGCCAACCGCTGAGCAGAAATATCAGCACCAGCGTGGGAGAGAATTCCCAGGGTTCCAGCCAGGTGAGCCAATCCATGAACGTCCCTCGACGATGGTCGGACAACAATGATCGGGTAGTTTAAAGCATTCTAAAATGGTCGTTTTCGACCATTGCAATTCTCATGACCTCCACCCTTTACGACGTTGCGATCCTGGGCTCAGGTCCCGTGGGGTGTGCATTGGCCCTGAGCCTGGCGCATGTCGCGCCGCAACCGGACCGAATCGTATTGATGGGGCCGCAGCTCGCCCCCCGCCCCGAAGGAACATCGCTGGACCCCCGTGCACTCGCGCTCAACCAGGGTAGCCGACGCTGGCTCGAAGACCTGGGCGCCTGGCCTGCACACGCAGCCGACATCCTGACCGTCCATGTCTCTCAGGCGGGGCATCTCGGCCGCACGTTGATCGACCAGTCCGAACTCGACACGCCGCGCCTGGGCAGCGTGGTCGCCTACGACGACCTGCTCGAGACCCTGCACCACGCGGTCGCCGACAGCGGCGTGACCCGCATTCTTGAACACCCCCCACGCCCAAGACCAGGCACGCCGGTGTCATTGACGCGGGCGGACGGCTCTCTGCTGCAGGCGCCCCTTGCCCTGCTCTCGGACGGAGTCCGGCCTGAGGGGATCGCCCGAGGCTACGACCAGCATGCCGTGCTGGCCACCGTGCGCGCCCAGACGCCTATCCCAGGTCGCGCCTTCGAGCGCTTCACGCGGACGGGGCCGCTCGCTCTGCTACCTCACCCCGCAGCTACAGATCTGTACAACGTGGTGTGGTGTGTCTCGCCCGCGCGGGCGCAAACCCTGAAGGCATTGCAAGCCGCCGAATTCAACCACGCGCTGCAAACCGCATTCGGAAATCGGCTGGGCGCCTTGCAACGGGTCAGCGACTGCCACACCTTCCCTCTTTCGCTGCATGCAGGCCCCAGCCTTCAGGGCATCGGCGTCGTAGCCGTGGGCAATGCCGCACAAACTCTGCACCCCGTCGCGGGACAAGGCCTGAACCTGGGGCTGCGTGATGCTGCTCAACTGACGTACGCCGTTGCTCCATGGCTCACCAACCCAGGGGAGCCAATACAGCCTGCCCTGGAACACTACGCCCGCCAGAGGCGCCTGGATCGAAGCGTGACCCTGAGCCTCACCGATGTTCTGCCGCGAGTGTTCGCCACAGAAAATCCGCTGCAGCGTCATACCTGCGGCCTGGCACTCTGTGCACTCGACCTGCTTCCCGTCCTGAGAAAACCGCTGGCCCGGCAGCTCATGCAAGGCCAGCGCCTCTGAGCTACGCACGCCCTACAATGCCCTCCATGCGTATCGGAACCTGGACCCTGCCCCACCCCGTCTGCGTCGCCCCCATGGCGGGTGTCACAGACCGCCCTTATCGGCGCCTGTGCAAGGCGCTGGGCGCGGCGTATGCAGTCTCCGAGATGGCGGCCAGCAACCCGGCCCTATGGGACAGTGTGAAAACGTCGCGTCGTCTGGATCACGCTGGGGAGCCCGACCCGATCGCCGTGCAAATCGCCGGTGCAGACCCGGAGATGCTCGCCGAGGCAGCCATCCACAACGTCCGCAAGGGCGCGCGCATCATCGACATCAACATGGGCTGCCCGGTCAAGAAGGTATGCCATGTCGCGTCCGGCTCGGCGCTGCTCAGAGACGAACCGCTGGTCGCCCGTATCCTGAGCCGTGTCGTGGCGGCCTGCACCCCCCTGGGGATTCCGGTCACCCTCAAAACCAGAACCGGATGGGATCGCGACAGTCGCAACGCGGTGCGCATCGCGCGGCTGGCCGAAGACTGCGGCATTGCGGCACTGACGCTACACGGTCGCACCCGATGCGACCTGTATACTGGGGAGGCCGAATACGACACCCTTCGTGCCGTGCGCCAAGCCATTCACATTCCGCTCATCGCCAATGGAGACATCACGACGCCCGAGAAAGCGCGCTGGGTGCTCGATTACACGGGCGCAGATGCCATCATGGTGGGACGCGCGGCACAGGGGCGGCCCTGGATCTTCCGCGAAATGGCTCATTACCTGGAACATGGCACGCACCTGCCACCGCCCACCTACGGAGAGCTGCGCGAGCACCTTCTGGGGCACCTCGAAGACCACTACACTTTCTACGGAGAACACACCGGTGTTCGCAGCGCGCGCAAGCACATCAGCTGGTATCTGGCCGATCTGCCGGGCGCCGACGCCCTGATCACCGGCATCATGACGATAGACAGCACTGCCGAGCAATCCGAGCGCCTGCGCCAATGGCTGGACGACCGCCCGGCCGATGCCCCTGTTCTTCCTCTTTCAACCGCCATTCACTGATTCGCACTCCGCCACATGAGCACCGCCACTCCTCTGGAACAAGCCGTTCGCGACCAACTGGATCGCTACTTCGCCGACCTCGGCGATTCCACTCCGCACGACCTGCTATCCATGGTCAATTCCTGTGTAGAGCGCACCGTTCTGCAAGTTGCCATGGAGCGCAGCGAGGGGAACCAGACCCACGCGGCAGACTTGCTCGGCATCACGCGGGGCACCCTGCGCAAGAAGCTCCAGACGCACCAGATCTGATCCAGGGATTGCACGCACTCTCCTTGCACGTTCTCTGCCAGAAGCCGCACCCGTTCACTTCTTCCTTTGACTGTCATCACCACCATGACCATCCAGACCGCTCTCATTTCCGTGTCCGACAAGTCGGGCATCGTCGAATTCGCCCGTGAACTTGCCCAACGTGGAGTTTCGCTGCTGTCCACTGGCGGCACGGCACGCCTGTTGCATGAAGCCGGCCTCACCGTCACCGAGGTGGCCGATTACACGGGTTCCCCTGAAATTCTGGATGGCCGGGTCAAGACCCTGCACCCCCGCATCCATGGCGGGCTGCTGGCCCGACGGGACGATCCTGCTCACCTCAAGACGCTGCAAGAGCATGACATTCCACTCATCGACCTGCTGGTCGTGAATCTATACCCCTTTCAGCAGACCATTGCCCGCCCAGACTGCATTCTGGCGGACGCCATCGAAAACATCGACATCGGTGGTCCCACGATGCTGCGCTCGGCGGCCAAGAACCACGGGTCGGCGGCGGGGGGCGTGACGGTCGTGATCGACCCTGCCGACTACGCCCGCGTGCTGGCCGACATGGATGGCCCCACCCACCAACCTTCGTATGGGTTGCGGCTGGAGCTCGCGGCCAAGGTCTTCGCCCACACGGCAGCATACGATGGCGCGATCGCTGCCTACATGACCAGCCTGGCCACTCGGGAGCCCGCGCCCGAGGCTGTGCCCGAGCGCGAAACCTGGCCGCGCGTGCTGACTGTGCAAATGCAGCGCGAACAAGCGCTGCGCTACGGCGAGAACCCGCACCAGGACGCGGCGTTCTACCACGACCTGCACGTGGGCGCGGGCCTGCTGGCGGGCTACCACCAGTCTCAGGGCAAGGAGCTCTCGTACAACAACATCGCCGACGCCGATGCCGCCTGGGAATGCGTGCGCAGTTTCAGCACTTCGGCTTGCGTCATCGTGAAGCACGCCAACCCCTGCGGCGTGGCACTCGCCGATACCCCCCTGCAAGCCTATCAGCAGGCGTTCAAGACCGACCCGACCTCGGCCTTTGGCGGCATCATCGCCTTCAACACTCCCGTGGATGAGGCCACCGCACAGGCCGTCAGCCACCAATTTCTGGAAGTGTTGATCGCCCCCGCTTACAGCGACGCCGCACGCGCGGTGCTCTCTGCCAAAAAGAACGTCCGGGTACTGGAAGTCAAGACAGGCCCGGAACACAACCCCTTCGACGTCAAGCGCGTGGGCGGTGGCTGGCTGATGCAGCATCCCGATGTCCGCGTGGCCCACGAATCCGAATTCAAGGTGGTCACCCGCGTGGCACCTACGTCACAACAGATGCACGATCTGGCCTTTGCATGGAACGTCGCCCGCTTCGTGAAGTCCAACGCCATTGTCTTCTGCGGCCAGCACATGACGCTGGGGGTGGGAGCCGGGCAGATGAGTCGCATCGACTCGGCCCGCATCGCCTCCATCAAGGCTGAAAAAGCCGGCCTGAGCCTGCAGGGCTCTGCCGTGGCCTCCGACGCTTTCTTCCCGTTCCGCGACGGCCTGGACGTCGTGGCCGAGGCGGGTGCCATCTGCGTCATCCAACCGGGCGGCAGCATCCGCGACGACGAGGTCATTGCCGCGGCCGACGAGCGAGGCATTGCCATGGTCTTCACTGGCACGCGGCATTTCCGCCACTGATGCGCATCCTGGGAATCGATCCGGGACTCAGACGGACGGGCTTCGGCATCATAGAAGCCCAGGGGGCGCGGCTGCGCTACGTCGCCAGCGGGACCATCGTGGTGCCCTCTGCGCAGCCGCTGGCCGAACGCTTGAAAGTCATCCTCGACAATCTGCGCGAGGTGGCCCGCGACGCCCGCCCCGATCAGGCGGCCATGGAAAAGGTCTTCCTCAACACCAACCCCGCTTCCACGCTGCTGCTGGGGCAGGCGCGCGGTGCCGCGCTGTGTGCATTGGCCGATTCTGGCCTGAGCGTACAGGAATACACAGCCCTGCAGATCAAGAAGGCCGTGGTCGGCGCGGGCCACGCCAGCAAGGAGCAGATTCAGGTTATGGTGCGCCACCTGCTGTCTCTGGACGGCACGCCCGCTCCCGACGCGGCCGACGCCCTGGCCTGTGCCATCTGCCATGCGCACTGCGCCCCGCTGGCCAACCGTCTGCAGGCGTTGGCCCCGGACACGCTATCTCACCGCACCCGTCGCCTGCGTACCGGGCGCATCATCTCCTGAGAGGAACCCCACCATGATTGGTCGCATCACCGGTATCCTGCGGGAAGTGACTCCGCCCACCTTGTGCATCGAAACCGCAGGCCTGGGCTACGAAATTGACGTACCCATGAGCACGCTTTACAAGCTCCCGGCCGTAGGTCAGACCGTCACCCTGCACACGCACCTGGCCATCCGCGAAGATGCTCATGTCCTGTACGGCTTTGCGACCGCTGCTGAACGCCGCGCATTTCGCGCCCTGATCAAGGTCAATGGCATTGGCGCGCGCACTGCACTCGCGGTGCTGTCGGGGCTCAGCGTGGAAGATCTCGCTGCTGCTGTGGAACAACAGGAATCGGGCAGGCTGGTCAAAGTGCCGGGAATCGGCAAAAAGACGGCCGAACGGCTCCTGCTGGAACTGCGCGGCAAACTCGACTCTGCTGCGCCCACCCTCCATACCGACGGCCAGGCCCCCAGCGGAACGGAAGACGTCCTGCATGCACTCCAGGCGCTGGGCTATTCTGCCCCTGAAGCCCGCAAAGCAGCCGCCGGCATCCCTGCTGGTCTGAGCGTGTCAGAAAGCATCCGGCATGCACTGAAGGCACTGTCTCGCCTCTGACCGCCTGATGTCGACTCGTCCGCACACTTTTTCCAGCCCTCCA
Organism: Castellaniella sp.; assembly: GCF_036379515.1. Classification (GTDB taxonomy): domain Bacteria; phylum Pseudomonadota; class Gammaproteobacteria; order Burkholderiales; family Burkholderiaceae_B; genus Castellaniella. The sequence goes on along the minus strand of NZ_DASVGN010000031.1, from coordinate 36,641 downwards.
CGGAGTGCCCTCAAAACCCTGCAAGAGGTCTTCGGCTACGAAACCTTCCGGGGGGAACAACAGTCCATCATCGAACACATCGTTGCAGGGGGCAGCGCCCTGGTGCTCATGCCCACCGGTGGCGGGAAATCGCTGTGCTACCAGATTCCCGCACTGGTACGTGAAGGGGTCGGCGTCATCATTTCTCCGCTCATCGCCTTGATGCAGGACCAGGTCGATGCCATGCAGGAGCTGGGGGTAAGCGCCGCGTTCCTGAACTCGTCACAAACCGCCAGTCAGGCGCGTACCGTCGAACAAGCCTACCTGCGGGGCGACCTGGACCTGCTCTATGTCGCGCCCGAGCGCCTGCTCACGCCGCGCTGCCTGGAACTGTTGGCTGCGGGACGGATTGCTCTTTTCGCGATTGACGAAGCACACTGTGTTTCACAATGGGGGCACGACTTCCGTCCCGAATATCAGCAACTGAGCATCCTCACGGACCGCTGGCCTGACATCCCCAGGGTCGCACTGACCGCCACCGCGACGGAAGCGACCCGCACCGACATCGTCACATGCCTGAGCCTGCAGGATTCTCCACAGTTCGTCGCCAGCTTTGATCGGCCCAACATTTGCTACCGCATCGTCGAAAAGCACGAGGTGCGGCGCCAGCTGCTCGCCTTCATCCACGAGGACCACGCGGGCGAGTGTGGCATCGTCTATGCGCTTTCGCGCTCACGCGTGGAAGACACGGCCGAATTCCTCAATCGCAACGGTATCACCGCACTGCCCTACCATGCCGGCCTTTCCACCCAGGCAAGAGCCGAAAACCAGGCACGGTTCCTGCGCGAAGACGGCATCGTCATGGTGGCTACGATTGCATTCGGCATGGGGGTGAACAAGCCCGACGTGCGCTTCGTCGCCCATATCGACCTGCCCAAATCCATCGAGGGCTACTACCAGGAAACAGGCCGGGCAGGACGCGACGGGCTGCCGGCCGATGCGTGGCTGGCGTACGGGCTTCAGGATGTCGTGCAGCAACGCCGCATGATCGACGCATCAGAGGGTGACCTCCTGCATCAACGCCGTCAGGTGCGACAGCTGGACGCCATGCTGGCGCTTTGCGAGACGGTCGGCTGTCGCCGACAACAACTGCTGGCTTACTTTGGCCAAACGATCCAGCCCTGTGGCCATTGCGACACCTGCATCGAGCCCCCTGTGACCTGGGATGGCACCGTCGCAGTGCAGAAACTGCTGTCGACCATCTACCGCCTGTGGCGCGAGCGCGGACAGCGTTTTGGAGGCGGTCACATCATTGATATTCTGCGTGGCCAGATGACGGACCGCGTGAAACAGTACGAACACCAGACACTCAGCGTGTTCGGCGTCGGTGCAACACAGTCGGTAGAGGGCTGGCGCAGCATCTTGCGCCAGGCGCTGGCACTTGGCTTGCTGACAGTGGACCTGGAAGGCTACGGCACACTGGCCCTGACGGACGCAAGCCGCGCCGTGCTCAAAGGCGAGCGCGCACTGATGCTGCGGCCCATTGCACACAAGGCGCACGGCAAAGGCTCCCGATCATCTGCCACTGCCGCTGCGCGTGCAACTGAGCTTCCGCAAGATGCCCAGCAACGCTTCGAGCGCCTGCGAGCCTGGCGTGCCCAAGTGGCCAAAGCCCACAGCGTCCCCGCCTATGTGATCTTCCACGATGCCACGCTACGCGACATCGCACTGCAACAACCCCATACGTTGGATGACCTGAGTGGCATCAGCGGCGTCGGAATCCGCAAGCGCGAAGCCTATGGGCTGGATGTCATCGCCTGCGTTGCCGAAGAGCCCTGAGAGCCCGCAGAGGTTGTCGTCACTTACGCGCCCTCGCCGCATTGGGCCTGGCACATCAGCGCCGCACCGTCAATGCTGCCACATCCGACCCTGCACGTAAGTGGGCGTCTGAGCATAGGGAGCGGGCGGCTCCCAATTGACTGCCACATACCAGGTCGACCAGGCCACGATGACCAACGACAGCACCCAGAGCCAGACCGGGATGGGCGACGGGGACTCTGCACGGCGCGGCTCAAAGGGCTCTTCAGCGCCAAAAGCATTGACCGTGAAACTCAGGTTGCCGTGCACGATGGCGTCGGGACGAATTCCGGTGAGGGTGATCCCGGGGCCATTGCGAACCTGAAAAGGAACTTCGCGCACACCCACGCGTCCGTTGTGGCTGCGGGCCTCGATCAGCAAGCGATGCTTGCCATCGGGCAATGCGTGCGTATCCAGATTGACGGCCACAGGAGGTGCGTACTCTGCAATCGGCTCGGGCTCATCATCCAGAAAAATACGGATGCGGGGTTCGTTTTCCATGAATAGGGCTCCTTTACCGATCGTCATGCAGAATCAAATACTTGGGATGATCATGCGCCCGTTCACCGGGGTGTATCAACATGCGGATCGCAACGATGAAACACGCCACCGTGCCCACCCCGAACACGCCCAACAGCAGCAAATTACCCACCCAGTGGGCTGCCCAGACTTCCATCATCATGGTTGTTCTCCTTTGGCGCGAATCGCCGCCACTTGCTTCGCTGTCACCGTAGGCGCGTGATTGCCCCATGACGTTCGCTCATGATCAATGATGTCGGCAATCTGGGCATCGCTGAGCTGCGCCGCAAAAGAAGGCATCTGGGCCGCATAGGTCGTGCCATTGATCGCACGACCATGCAGGCCGTGCAGCACGACGCGCACGTGCTCACTGGGATCTTTGTCGTTGACGACCGGATTTCCCGCCAGCGGCGGAAACACGCCCGGAACCCCTGCCCCCTGCGCCCCGTGACAGGCCGCGCACGTGGAGGCGAAGAGTTTCGAACCGTTGGCGGCATCAAAGCTGGCTACCGTGGCCGCAGCCGGCGTGCTGCCCTTGGGGGCAGGCGGTGCGGCAGGAGCCGGAGCCGCCATGCCGGTGGACTGCCCCTTGGGGAGTGGCGGCTGCTTGAGCGACAACAGATAGGCGACGAGTGCCTTGGCCTTGGCCGTCGGAATGACCACGCCATGGGCTGGCGCATAGGCCTTGGGCACCGGCACTGCCTGTTCACCGGCCGGCACCTGGTCCACCACCTTGAAGAGGGCACGGAACGACGGCATGACCGACTGTGGCACCACGGCACGCGGGTCATAGAGGTGGATGTATTGCCAGACATCACTGGCCTGGCGCGCACCGACATTGGTCAGATCGGGCCCCGTACGCTCCGACCCCAACAGCTCAGGTGTCTGGTAGGCAAAATCCCCAGGAGCCGACGGGCGCCCAAAAATCTGGTCCACCGGCAAAGGTCGGACCTGCTGGGTGTGACAGTAAGCACAGCCTTCGCTCACGTAGACATCCCGACCATGCTGCTGCAGCAGCGTAAGCTGGCTCACACCATCCCCGGGGGGCACGGCGGCCAGCTCGAAACCCGGCAGGATGGCCATCATGACGGACCAGACGGCATACATCAGGGTAGAGCCCCCTGCAATCGCCAACAACTTGTACATAGTTCAGACTCCTACCTCGGCTATGACCGGCATGCGTCCCGCGCCCGGTGCACGACGATAGGTCATGTCCCAGACGTTCCAGGCAAACACCAGATGGCTCACAAACATCAGCACCCCGCCCACCGTGCGCCATAGCCAGAACGGTGCCATGTCCACCACGGAATCAATGAACGGCTTGCCCGCCACCCAGTCCAACCCCTGAATGGTGCCGCCAATGGAAAGCGCCATCACGTACACCACCAGCCCTACCACGGCCAGCCAGAAGTGGATGCCCATGAGCAGATTGTTGGGATGCCGCCCCGTCGCACGCGGCAGCAGCTCATAGATTCCACCCCAGATCGCGAAGGTCACGAAGCCATACATCGTCAGGTGCGAATGCCCCACGGTGAAGTTTGTCAGGTGCCAGATCTCCTGCATGGAGCGGAACGCCTCGATCGTCCCTTGAGACGAACCGATGAGGTAACCGAGAACCCCCACCAGGATGAACATGGCCGGGGCGCGATGCAGGCGCTCGGGGCGGCCCCGCATAGTCAGCAGATAATTGGCGCTCCCGCCCCAGACCGGGACGAACATGGCCACGCTCGCGACAATGGCGGTTGTCTGCAGCCACCAGGGCAGCGGGCTGAATAGAAAATGGTGCGCGCCCAAGAGCGGGTAGAACGCCAGATTGGTCCAGAACGCAAAGATGCCCAGAGAATACGAGTAAATGGGCCGGTTCATGGCCTTGGGCAAGGCATAGTAAAAAATCCCCAGACACAGCGGCGTGAACCACATCCCTACGGCGTTGTGCATGTAGTATCCCTGCACCGCCACCTGGCCCAGTCCATGCTGATACCACGGGGTCAGGGTGATCAGGAAGATGATGATGGTCCACAGGGTACCGCCCATGGTGTACCAATTCGACAAATAGATGTCCTTGCCCACTCGCCGCGCCACCGTCCCGATCAGATTCCAGGCGGTCAGCACCAATGCCAGCGCCAGAATCATCCGAATCCAGGGCAACCACTCGCGATATTCTTGATCACCGTTGTTGAACCCCAGATCCAGGGCGACCGTCCCCACGATGGCGGCGACGTTCAGCAGGACGAGGACCACCCACGCAAGCTTGGTACTGTAAAGGCGGGCCCCCGAACTCTTGGCCGCGATGTAGAAGGCCAACCCGATCATGGCCGGACTCGCCCAAGCGTAGAAGGTATCGTTGGTATGGATGGGCCTGAGCCGCCCGAACGTCAACGGCAGAGCCGTGCTCAAAAGCTCCGGATACACCAGTTTGAGCGCCAGCAGCACTCCTACCGCCGTAGCAAAGATCAGCCAGATCGTCCCGCACATGGTGTAGGCGCTGAAGATGCGGGTCAGCTCCACATCAGGGTCAGCCAACGGGGCCACAGGCGATACCTCAGCCAGATTTCCTTCAGTCACGATTTACCTCCACCAGAAAATCCAGACCATGGTACGTCGCCGAAAACACCCCGAACCCCAATTCATTCACGGCAAATAGTGTTTAAAGCAAGATGTCAAGTGTTTTTCAGGCTGGCGTAAGAACACGCCCCCTACACTGAGAACTCCACTGCCGCTGCAAACGCGACTCCTGCGCTCACTGAACCAACCAGACACCGCGCACGTTCGGCAGAACTTCACAATGGTTCAATGTGGCAAGGAGACAAAAGAATGAGACTCCGTAAACTTCGCCCCTGGCTGGCCCTGACGGCCGTGTCCCTGGGTGTAACGGCTTACACACTCGCGGTTCCACAGGCCCTGGCGGCCGAACCCATCGCCATCGGCGTGCTGGCACCCAAGAGCCAGATCCTGGGGAAGTCCATCTTCAACTCCGCCGAACTGGCTGCCTCTGAAATCAACGCGAAGGGCGGCATCGACGGCCGTCCCATCAAGCTCTACCCTTACGACACACAAGAATCTGCGACCAATGCTGCTCAGGCTTTCCAACGCACTGTGCAGGAAGACCACTCCGTAGCAGTGGTAGGTATTTTCGAAAGCGAGGTAGGGCTGGCGCTGATGCCCTGGGCCTCTCGCCTGAAGACGCCCCTGCTCATCACGGCAACTGCGTCACCAGAAATCCCGGGCCGTACGCACGCCCAGCCTGACCGCTTCAAATACACCTTCTCGTTCTGGTTCAACTCGAAGATCCAGGCGCAGCAAGTGTGCGAGATCGGCCACGACACGCTCATCAAGAACCCGCAGCTGGCCGGATTCAATCGGGTGGCGATCCTGAGTGAAGACGCCGACTGGACCAAGGCCGTGGACAAGACCTATGAGGCTTGCCTGCCCAAGGCCGGCTTCAAGGTCGTCAACCACACACGCTTCGCACCCAGCACGACCGACTTCACTCCGATCTACAGCAAGATCAAGAGCGACAAGGCCAACGTGATCATGGCGGGTGTTGCGCACGTCAGCGTACCCCCCGTTGTCCAATGGCATCAGCAGCAAGTTCCCGCGCTGTTTGACGGCATCAACGCGTCGGCCAGCTCATCCGACTTCTGGTCGGCCACCAACGGGGCAACGGACGGCTTGATCACGACGAGCGCCGGGCTCTCGGGCGCTGCCGTCACGAGTCGGACCGCGGCCTTCTACAACGCCTACAAGGCGCGCTTCCACATCAACCAGCCAGCTTACGGGGCGTATTCCACCTACGAAGCCATGTACGCGCTGGCGGATGCCCTCAAGCGTACTCACGGCAAAGCCAAGGGCGACGCACTGGTCAAGGCCCTGGCCAGTACCAACATCGAAGGCGTAATGGGACGCATCCACTTCTATGGCCTGAACAGCCCGTTCGCGCACGAACTGGTCGCTGATCCGGACACGTCCAAAGGTGCATCGGTCATCGCCTTCCAGTGGCAGAACGGCAAGCAAGTGATCATCTGGCCGACACGGCTGGCTACCGGGAAGATCGAAGTCCCGAGCTATATCCCCACGCCAAAGCCCTGAGGGGCTGACGCACCCGGCCCGAGGTTCGTCTTCGGGTCGGGATTCCGACACGCATCATCCCACTTCCGCCCCCTCCGGACATGGACCTCCTCATACAAATCCTGATCAGCAGCTTCGTCATCGGCGCGATCTACGCACTGGGTGCCGCAGGGATGGCCGCCATTTTTGGCATCTCGGGTGTTCTGAACCTGGCGCATGGCGCGCTCGTAGTGCTGGGCGCCATGGTGGCCTGGTACGTGGCCCAACACACGGGACTGGGCGTCTATCTCTCGGCCCTGACGGGCGTGCTGGCAGCGATCGTGGCCACCTACCTGCTCTATGCGCTCGTCATCCTGCCGCTCGAGCGTTTCCGCCATATTCCCCCTGAAGAGAAACACGTCTTTCAGCTGGTTGCCACACTGCTGGTCGCCATCATCATCCAAGGCGTTCTGGAGTGGACGTTCGGCGCCACCCCCGTCACGACCCCACCCATGCTGCACGGCGTCGTGCAAATCGGCGGCAACACCGTGCCCCGTAACAGTCTGCTGATCGGTGGGGTGGCCTGGTTCGTCCTCATCGCGCTCTGGCTCTTCATTTCCCGTACGCGCATGGGAAAAGCCATGCTGGCGGCCTCCATGAGCCCCAAAGGGCTGGCCATCGTCGGCTACGACATCCGCCGCGTGCACGTTGCCATCTGGGGCCTGTACGGACTGGTGGTCGGCGTGGCAGGGGTCCTGCTCGCATCGTTTACCAGCGCCAGTGGCGAAGTGGCCACCAATATCACGGCAATTTCGTTCACCATCGTGGTGCTGGGCGGGCTCGGCAACATCCTGGGCTCGCTGGTGGGGGCCTACATTCTCGGAGTCCTGAGTACCCTCACCGCGTTCCTGATTTCCCCCGCCATCAGCGAGCTGCCCGGACTCGTCCTGCTGGTCCTGGTGCTGTACGTGCGGCCGCAAGGCCTGTTCGGACGCCGTTGAGCCCACGAGAGACCCGACCATGCCCCGTGCACCCAACGAACTGCAGCCCACACCACATCGCCCGAATTGGCGACTGGCCCTGACGCTGCTTTTCTTCATCCTGCTTGCAGGGCTACCCCTGATCACTACTGGCTATTACCTGGGGGTGCTCACCTTCGCGTTCTACGTGGCCGTCTACGCGATGAACTGGGACCTGCTGTTCGGATATCTGGGAGAGGTCAACTTCGGCCCGACCTTCCTGATCGGGCTCGGGGCCTATGGTGCCGGCCTGTGCAACACCTTGCTCAACTGGCCCGTCTGGGCCTGCATACCGGCAGGCATCGTGGCCGCCGCTGTCGGAGGGCTCCTGCTGGCCGGCCCGGCGTTGCGGCTCAAAGGCCCGTATTTCGGCCTGGTGACTTTGGTCGCACTGCTGATCCTGAGCGACCTGATCACGATCTTTGCCAACTATACGGGGGGCGAGATCGGCCTTGCCCTCCCCGATATTCTCACCGACAGCAGCGCCGGGAACTTTTACTATGCCTGGGGGCTCATGGCCGCCACCGCACTGATCCTGCGCCTGATCGTGAATTCGCCGCTGGGCCTCATCCTGCAGGCTATCGGGCAGGATTCGGACGCGGCCAGAACGCTGGGGTTCAACGTAGCCAAGTTCAAGATTTTCGCATTCATGCTGAGCGCCCTTTTTTCGGGACTCGCCGGTGCCATGACCGTTTTCTACTTTGGGACGGCGTCCCCAGGCACTGTCGTGGCACTGTCGGTGGTGGTCCAGATCATCATCGCGGCGATCGTGGGAGGGCGGCGTACCATCATTGGTTCGGTCCTGGGCGCTATCTTTCTCATCGTCGCCGGAGAAATCCTGCGCCCCTTCGGTCAGCTCAGCGGCGCGGCCGTGGCGGTACTGGGGCTCCTGGTTCTGCTATTTGCCCCAGGCGGCTTCATCAGCCTGTTCCACACGCGCGAGGAGCGTCACGCATGACCACACTGGAAGTCGCCGGACTCTCGAAGCACTTCGGCGGATTGCAGGCCGTGGACCACATGGCGTTTTCGGTGGACAGTGGCGAAATCCTCGGCCTGATTGGCCCCAATGGATCGGGGAAGTCGACCACCCTGACACTGACCATGGGCATCACCCGCGCTGACAGCGGTTCGGTCAAGCTGGATGGGCGTGAGATTGCACGGCTGCCCACGCACGAGATCACCAAGGCCGGAATGACCATGGTCTTTCAGCACTCACGGCCCTTGCGGCGCCAGACTGTCCTGGAAAACATCCAGCTCGCACTCCTGCCAGACACGTTCTTCCAATGGCGCATCAGCGCGAAGACCAATGAGCAGGCACGTGAGGTCGCCCACCGTGTGGGCCTCGATCACGTGCTGCATCAACGCCCAGCATCCCTGCCCTTTGCCGACCTGCGCCGCCTGGAAGTGGCCAAGGCGCTTGCGTCCAACCCCAAGGTACTGCTGCTGGACGAACCCTTTGCTGGACTGGCCCCGCGCGAGACGAGCGAGTTTTCTACCCTGTTCCTCTCCATGCGCGACGCCGGGTGCGCCATCGTGCTGGTGGATCACAACGTCAAGGCTGTTGCCGAACTGGTAGACCGCATTTCGGTCATGCACGCAGGCCAGAAGATTTTCGAGGGGAGCCCGTCAGACGCTACCCAGAACGCACGCGTCAAAGAGGTGTACTTCGGCAAGTCGCTGGAGACCGCGCAACCCAGGCAAGCATCAGCCACCACCGATCTCGCCCGAAAGCCCCTGCTGCAGGCCCACATTACCTCGATGCACTACGGAAAATCCGAAGCCCTGAGAAACATCGAGCTGGATGTTCACGAAGGGGAATTCGTCTCCGTCATCGGCCTGAACGGCGCTGGCAAGACGACTCTGTTCAACAGCATCCTGGGATTCGTGAACTACACCGGTGACGTCCGCTTCCACGACCAGACGCTAAAGGCTCGCCAGCCCTCGGCCATTGCCTCCCTGGGCATCGCCCTGTGCCCAGAAACCCGTGAGCTGTTCTCGTATATGTCAGTACGCGAAAACCTGGAACTCGGGGGGCACGCGCTGGACGCGGCTGCGCGTGTACGACAGCTGGGCTGGGTCTACGGGCTGTTTCCCATTTTGCGGGAACGGGCGGGTCAAAGCGCCCATACCCTTAGCGGCGGCGAGCAGCAGATGCTCACCATTGGTCGGGCACTGATGCAGAAACCACACCTGCTGATGCTGGATGAGCCTACCCTGGGCCTGGCCCCGAAAGTCATTGAAGACATCTCGAGCGTGCTGACTCGGCTGCAGCAGGAAAGCGGCCTGACAGTGCTGCTGGCGGAGCAGAATCTGACCTTTTCGCTCAAGCATTCGGATCGCATCTACTTGCTGGAAACCGGCAGCCTGCGTTGGAACGGCCCGGCAGAGCGCTTTGCGGCCGAAGTAGGACAGGACCTGCTCTAAAACAAGGAGGGTTCTGCGCCTGCGGCCGGGGCTTTGAGACCCAGATGCTGCCAGCAACGCTTGGTCGCCATCCGACCGCGCGGCGTACGTTGCAGATACCCATGCTGGATCAGATACGGCTCGATCACGTCTTCGATGGTGTCGCGCTCTTCGCCAATGGCAGCCGCGAGGCTGTCCACCCCCACGGGCCCGCCGTCGAATTTATGCACGATGGCTTCCAGGAGTTTGCGGTCCATCAGGTCCAGGCCTTCGGGGTCGACTTCGAGCATGGCGAGGGCCGCACGGGCCGTGGCGACGTCGATCTTGCCACCGGCCTTGACCTCGGCGTAATCACGCACCCGGCGCAACAGGCGATTCGCGATCCGCGGCGTACCCCGCGAGCGCCGGGCGATTTCGGCGGCGCCTTCGGGGCTGGCCCCGGCTCCCAACAGGCTGGCACTGCGCTGCACGATGTGCGTGAGGTCATCCGCCGAATAAAATTCCAGGCGAGACACGATGCCAAAACGATCACGCAGCGGATTGGTCAGCATGCCCGCACGGGTCGTCGCACCCACCAGCGTGAAGGGCTGCAGATCGATTTTCACGCTGCGCGCAGCCGGTCCTTCTCCGATCAGGATATCGATCTGGAAATCTTCAAGGGCGGGATAAAGGATTTCTTCGACCACCGGCGACAGGCGGTGGATTTCGTCGATGAACAGCACGTCGTTGCGTTCAAGGTTGGTCAGCATGGCAGCCAGATCACCAGGACGCTCGAGCACAGGGCCGGATGTCTGGCGCAATTGCACGCCCATTTCGTGCGCCACAATGTGCGCCAGCGTGGTCTTGCCCAGCCCTGGAGGGCCAAACAACAGGACGTGATCCAGCGCCTCGCCGCGCTGGCGCGCCGCTGCGATGAAGATCCCGAGTTGCTCGCACACCCTGGGCTGCCCGACATAATCCACCAAGGTCTTGGGACGCAAGGCTCGCTCGATGGAGTCTTCGGCAAAGGATTCGACGTCGGGGGCTACCAGACGACCATCATCAGCAGACGAAGAAAGAGAATCAGCTTGTATCGCCATAAAATACTGTATCGATATCCAGTCAATGAACCCTATTCTACCCGCGAAAATCGGGTGGCCTGGGCGGGCGAGACAGCCCAAGCATGCGCCAGTACACCCACAGGTTGAAAATCAAGGCCACGGGCAAGGCCACCACGGTGGCCGACAACGCCAGGCGCAGGGTAGCCACCGGGGCCGCCGCGTCCCACAAGGTAACCTCATCGAGCACCAGATAAGGAAAGAAACTGTAGGCAAGCCCGCCCAGCACCACGAGAAAAATCAGCAGTACCAGCGTGAAAGGCAAGGCTGTCGCCCGATAGCTGCGATTCATCAGGCGTTGCAGCGTCATCTCAGTCAGGACGAAGCACAGCAGCAGGGCACCCCAGACGAAGCCCACGGCCCGCCAGTGTTCGCCATCCCCCCACTTCAGGAATACACCGGCATTGGAGAAGTCGAGCACCACAGCCACGCCCACCGCCCCTACAGCACACCAGCGCAGCGTACGCCGTGCCCAATGAACAGCACGAATGCGCAGCTCGCCCGCCTCCCGCATCATCAGCCAGGATGACCCCAGCAGGCTGTAGGCCGCCACTGAACACCCGCCCATGAGGCAGGCAAAGCCCGTGTAGGCCGGGCTGCTCTCGTACGCGACACTCACGCGCGCCAGCAGATAACCATGCGAAAAAGCCACCATGACAGAACCCACCCCAAATCCGAGCTGCCAGAGGCGCTGCTGCGGTTCCGGCGCGCGCAGACGCCATTCGAAGCAGACCGAGCGCAGCAAGGTGCCCAAGGCCAGTAGCGACAGGGGAACATAGAGGCGCCCCAGTGTCTGTGACCAGGCGTACGGGAATGCGGCGGCAAACAGACCCACCGCCAGGAACAGCCAGAATTCGTTGGCGTCACGCCAAGGCGCCAGCAGCGACAACATGCGAGGCCGCAAAGCACTGGGCGCCACCAGCGAAACACAGCCTACCCCGACATCGAAACCGTCCAGCACCACCCCAGCAATGACTGTGGCAAAGAAGACGCCCATGAGCGCCAGCGGCATCCAGAATGCCGGGTCCTGCGCCCCCAACCCCAGCACTGCCGCCAGAGAGTCAATCATGCGCGCCCCCGATGACGAGCCACCGGGACCACCCCAAAACGCGAGGTATGGCGCAGAAGCTGATAAAAGCCGACCGCCAGCGCAGCGTACACCACCACGTGCAGGCCCAGGCCACCCCACAGTGTTTCCTGATTCTGCAAGGTCCCGACCTCACGCAAGGTGACGGTGCCATAGACGGCATACGGGAGGCTGCCCACCATGAGGTGCCCCCATCCCACCGCCTGCAGAAGCACGGCCCCCCACATCAAGGCGCGCAAACGCACACGGGCCAACGGTGCCAGGCCGTCGGGCTCGAAACGCAGGCGCCAGCCCCGCCAGAGGCTCCATAAGGCGATCGCCCCCAACAACACCACCAAAGCCACCGCCAAGCGCGCCGACATGTAGGTCAGCCACACAGGGGGCCTCACCCCGGCCAGATCCTTGAGGCCACGGACCTGGTGCGCAGAGACGGAGGGCAGCCAATCCGAAGCCTGCGGGCCCTCGACCGCCCACGCGTTGCGGTGATCTGCCGAGCTGGGCCAGGCCAGCAAGGTGATACGCCCCGGAGTACCGGTATCCCACTGTGGAAGCACTGCAGCCACGCGCGCGGGCTGCACGGGCAAGAGCACGTGGCCCAGACGCGCCACCAGGACAGTCTGCAGCACCAGCGCCAGAAGCACGAGCCACAGTCCGGCCACATACACGCTGCGATCGCCTTCATCACTGGGACGCGTATCGGTGCGCACTGCAGTTACTGCAAGCATCAGGGTGCCTGCCAGAACCAGTCCACCCGTACACAGGATGCCAAACAGCCAGGGCGAAGCACCGCCCAAGACAGTGAGCCAATCGGTGACCTCGTAGTGACCCTCAGTCAGGGTCGTGCCAACTGGCCACTGCATCCAGGCCAGCAAGGTGGATACCCAGTACGCCGTGAGTGACGTGCCCACCGCCACCATGCCGACCACGACCGTGTGGGCGCGATCGGACAAAGAGCGCTGGCCATAGAGCATGGCACCCAGAAAACAGGACTTGAATACGAAGGTGGTCAAGATAGCCATCGCCACCAGCGGGCCCACGACTTCACCTGCACGGTCCATGAGGCGCGGCCACAAAGTACCAATCTGCAGCAACAAGGGCAGGCTGGCGCCGAAGCTGAGCACCAGTGTAAGTGCGAACACGCGCACCCAAAAACGATAGGCGAGCCGAGCCGCCGTGCTTCGGCGCTCGCGCAGCCTCAGCCCGAACAACACCCACGCCAGCCCCAGTTCGAGAGCCAGGAACAACAACATGAACCCCAGGCTCAAGTAAAACTGGGTCAGCGACAGAACCCATGCCGTTTGCGTCATAATGTGCGCTAGTTTAGATTATGACCCTCACGCATGACCACCGACCACGCGCCTGCCTCAAATTTCCTGCGCAACATCATCGATAACGACCTGAAAACAGGACGCTATCAGAACCGACGCTGGGCGCCTCCACCCAGCGCTGCCGAAGCCCGCCAGGCCGGCGAACTCGACACCGCCTGCATCCGCACACGTTTTCCTCCCGAGCCCAACGGCTATCTTCATATTGGCCATGCCAAAAGCATCTGCCTCAACTTTGGGCTGGCGCACGATTACGACGGTGTCTGCCATCTGCGCTTCGACGATACCAATCCTGAAAAAGAAGAAGACGAATACGTCCAGGCCATCGCCGACATGGTGCGCTGGCTCGGCTTTGACTGGGTGAGCCACGGCACTGAACACCGGTATTTCGCCAGCAACTACTTCGAGACGTTGTACCGATTTGCCGAAGCGCTGGTGCAAGCGGGCCATGCCTACGTTGACGAGCAATCGGCCGACGAAATGCGGGCCACGCGCGGCACACTGACGCAAGCCGGCACGAATTCACGCTGGCGTGACCGCCCTGCTGCCGAATCACTGGCCCTGCTGCGCGACATGCGGGCCGGCAAATACCCCGACGGCAGCATGGCACTGCGGGCCCGCATCGACATGGCGTCGCCCAACATCAACCTGCGCGACCCGGTGCTCTACCGCATCCGCCACGCTCCCCACCACCGAACCGGCAATGCCTGGTGCATCTACCCCATGTACGCCTGGGCCCACCCGGTCGAAGACGCGCTCGAAGGGATCACCCATAGCATCTGCACACTCGAATTCGAAGACCAGCGTCCCTTCTACGATTGGATTCTGCAAAAGCTGGTGGAGCTGGGCCAGCTCGCCGAACCGTTGCCGCACCAGTACGAATTCGCACGTCTGAACCTCAGCTACGTGGTCACCAGCAAACGCAAACTGCGGCAGCTGGTCGAAGAAGGCCACGTCGCCGGGTGGGACGACCCCCGCCTGCCCACGCTGGCGGGCTTGCGCAGGCGCGGATACACCCCCGGTGCCATCCGCCTGTTCTGCGAACGGCTGGGCGTCTCGAAGGCTGATTCCCGCATCGATTACAGCGTGCTCGAGCAAGCCTTGCGCGACGACCTTGACCCGGTAGCTCCACGCGCCGTGGCCGTGCTGGACCCGATCAAGCTGGTGCTGACGAACTTCCCGGAGGGCTACACCGAGCCATGCTCGGCCGCCAGCAATCCGCACACCCCCGAGGGTCCCAAGCGCCAGTTCCCGCTCACGCGAGAACTCTGGATCGAACGTGACGACTTTCGTGAAGAGCCGCCCAAGAAATACTTCCGCCTGTACCCCGGCAACCTCGTGCGCCTCAAATACGCCTACGTGGTCCGCTGTACGGATTGCGTGAAGAACGCAGCAGGCGAAATCACCGAAGTCCATGCCGAATACCTGCCCGACACCCGCAGCGGCACACCGGGGGCAGACAGCGTCAAGGTCAAGGGGGCCATCACCTGGGTGAGCGCAGCACACGCCATCCCGGCGCAGGTGCGACTCTATGACCGCCTGTTCTCCGTTCCCCACCCCGACGCGGGCGACAACAACTTTCTCGACGCGCTCAACCCGAACTCTTTCCGTGTGGTTCAAGCGTGGCTCGAACCCGGTACCCGGGCAACCCCAGGCGCCCGTTGGCAATTCGAGCGGCTGGGATACTTCGTCGCGGATCGCGAGACGTCCAGCACCGAACATCCTGTGCTGAATCGCACGGCGACCTTGCGTGACACCTGGGCCTGAAGCACCATGACACGACCTTCCTCTGCCCTGGACTTCAAAAGCGCAACCCTGTATGCGCTGCGCGCCGTCCTGCACTCGTCGAATACCGACGAAATCATCGCTGCACTCGACGAGCGCATGCGCGAGGCCGGCGCTTTTTACGAGAATGAAGCGGTCGTCATCGACGCCTTGAACCTCGAAGAAACACCCGACTGGCAAGCCCTGGTGACCGCACTGCGCGGGTACCACCTGCACCCGATCGGAGTCCAGACGTCGCCCGCGCTGCAGGTACAAGCCACTCAAGCTGGCCTGGCACCCGTGGATCTGTCGGCAGGACCCGCTACGGCCAAACCGCCACAAAAGACCGCGCCCAAGCCGGCAGCCCGGCGCAAGGCGGCGCCTGCCGAGGCCATTGCAGAACCCGCCGCGGCTACAGACAGCCCCACAGAGCTACCGGACACCATGGTGGTTCACCATCCGTTGCGCTCCGGCCAGCGCATCTATGCCAAGGGGTGCGATCTCATCGTCCTGGGCATGGTCAGCCAGGGAGCCGAAGTCATTGCCGACGGCAACATCCACGTCTACGGCCCACTGCGCGGCAAAGCCATGGCTGGAGCTCACGGCCGCACAGACGCCATGATTCTGACCACCCAGCTGGACCCTGAGCTCCTCGCGATTGCCGGGGTCTATCGGGTCGTCGAGACACGCTTACCCGAAACGCTGCACAATCAGGCGGCGCAGATTTCTCTCGATGGCGACACGCTGCGCATTCGGGCGCTGAACGAATCGGGTGAGCACCGCTGACTCCCGTGCAAAACGAGCCGGGCCTTACGCGGCTCTTGCCACCTGCAGATACCTTCGGTCACAGGCGAAGGGAACCATCACCATCGAAAGCCGGCATTTTGCTTTACGATGTCATGAATTTTGAATAGAGGGGAAACCATCCACCATGGCGCGCATCGTTGTTGTCACCTCCGGCAAGGGGGGCGTGGGTAAAACCACTACCAGCGCAAGTTTTTCGGCCGGCTTGGCCATGCGCGGCCACAAGACGGTCGTGATTGATTTCGACGTCGGTCTGCGCAACCTGGATTTGATCATGGGCTGCGAACGGCGCGTGGTCTACGACTTCGTCAACGTCATTCAAGGTGAAGCTTCGCTCAACCAGGCGCTGATTCGCGACAAGCAGCTCGAAAACCTGTACATTTTGCCGGCCTCGCAAACGCGCGACAAAGAAGCGCTCACTCGCGAAGGTGTTGGCAAGGTACTCGAAGATCTGGACAAGATGGACTTCGAATACATCGTCTGCGATTCGCCCGCTGGTATCGAAACCGGTGCTCTCCTGGCGGCCTACTACGCAGACGATGCCTTGGTGGTCACCAACCCCGAGGTCTCTTCCGTTCGCGATTCCGACCGCATCCTGGGCATCCTCTCGGCCAAGTCACGCCGGGCCGAAAAAGGCGAAGACCCCGTCAAAGAACACTTGCTTCTCACGCGCTACAACGCCAAGCGCGTCTCCGAGGGCGAAATGCTGTCGCTCAGCGACATCGAAGACATCCTGCGCATCCGGCTCATCGGTGTCATCCCCGAATCTGAAATCGTGCTGCAGGCCTCCAACCAAGGCATTCCGGCCATCCATATCCGCGACAGCGACGTGGCCAACGCCTACCAAGACGTGGTGGCGCGCTACCTGGGCGACGAAAAGCCCATGCGCTACGTCGATTACGAAAAGCCGGGACTGTTCAAGCGCCTGTTCGGAGGGAAATGATCATGTCATTCCTGGATTTTCTGCGAGGCCAGAAGAAATCGTCCGCCAGCATCGCCAAAGACCGGCTGCAACTCATTCTGATCAATGAGCGCGGCAGTGGGCGCCACGGCCCCGATTTTCTGCCGCAGCTGCAGAAAGAGCTGATCGAAGTGATCTCGAAATACGTCAAGATCAACCCCGAAGACATTCGCGTGAACCTGGACCGCCAAGACTCGCTCGAGGTTCTGGAAGTCAAGATCGAAATGCCGCAGGCCGAAGCGCACTGAAAATGGCGCCGCCACCTCGCGCCTGAGCGCGCGCTCCGCGAGCGCTCGCTCAGATCCAGGTCAGCGTGGCCCAGACGACCAACGGGATGGTCACTATCGACAGGACATTGCCCAGCAGCACGACGCTGGCGACCGTCTTGGGCTCCACGCGGTATTGCTCACTGAGCAGATAATTCAGCACGGCCGGTGGCAGCATCACCGACAGAGCCACCAGCCGCAGCCAGGCAGGCGTGAGCGGCAGCAGCAGCCAAACGATGAGCAGGGTCACCAGACCCGCCAGCAGATACAGCACATTGATCTTCAAGGCCAGGCGGATATGGTCGATGCGGTCCTGAGATAGCCGTACCCCAAGTCCGAAGAGCATCAGCGGAATTGCAATCTGTCCGGTGAGATCCACCGAGGTCGCGACGAACCCTGGAATCCAATGGCGATAAGGTGCCAGCAGGACTCCCAGCACCGCGGCCCAGATGTTCGGGTTCTTCAGCCACATCCAACGGTCGCCTCCCCGAGATAGCAGCATCAACCCGAGCGAAAACTGCAGCAGGTTCGACAGCACGAACAGGACGACGATGTCGCCCAGCATGTTCTTGCCATAGGCCAGCATCATCAGTGGAATGCCGATGTTCCCCGTATTACGGAACATGCCAGGAACCAGAAAACCCGCGCGCGTCCGGGTCGGATGCGGCACCAGGCTCAGCAGCGCCCCAGGAATCACCACGATCAGCACGCCGGCCACCACGAGCGGCCAGCCATGCCACAGGTCCACCGGATTATCGAGCAAGGCAGAGAAGACCAACGCGGGACAAAACACCATCACGTTGGCGTGATTGATGAATCCCATCTCCGGTGGTTGCGCCTGGCAGCGCTCAAAGCCGTACCCTATGGCCGC
Organism: Castellaniella sp.; assembly: GCF_036379515.1. GTDB lineage: Bacteria > Pseudomonadota > Gammaproteobacteria > Burkholderiales > Burkholderiaceae_B > Castellaniella. Next base: position 18,642 of record NZ_DASVGN010000031.1, on the reverse strand, counting down.
AATGGCGAAAACAGGCAGGACGATATTCAGCAGGGTAAGCAGCATGCGGCAGCTGTCTGATCAAAGATCCGGGGAAGAAGTGAGGCAGTGTACAGCACCCCCAAGGCTGTCCCGAGAGCCACCCGCTGCAGCAGCGTGCGCTGCGCCTTGTAGAGCTTAGGGATTCTTGCCGATCTGATCGCCGATAATGCCGCCGATGGCCGCGCCCCCAATGGTACCCAGAATACCCCCGCCGGTGATGACGGCACCCGCCAACCCGCCAAGACCGGCACCACCCACCGCCGTCTTCTGGCGATGGCTCATGTTGTCCCAAGCGGAACAGCCGGCCATTGAAGCAGCGAGCAGCACGATGATGCCCAACTTCGCGAAGGTCTTGAGGGTCACGAGGGTCATGAGGAGATCTCCTTGGTTTTCAAGCCTGCAATGCCCCCACAGGCATCATCACCATGATTTATATACCAGCCTCATCTTCAAGGTTGTGAGCCAGGGCTACAGATGTTTCAGCCTCCTAGCGCAGTGCCTTGTACCGCAGGCGATGAGGACGCGCGGCATCTTCACCAAGCCGTGCCCGCTTGTCGGACTCGTACTCTTGATAATTGCCGTCGAAAAACACGACCGAAGAATCGCCCTCGAATGCCAGAATGTGCGTGGCAATCCGATCCAGGAACCACCGGTCGTGGCTGATGACCAGCACACAGCCGGCGAATTCGAGCAAGGCGTCTTCCAGTGCGCGCAAGGTTTCGACATCCAAGTCGTTGGAAGGTTCATCCAGCAGCAGCACGTTGCCACCTTCGATCAAGGTTTTGGCCAAGTGCAACCGACCGCGTTCACCGCCTGAAAGCTTGCCTACCGGCTTGTTCTGATCCGAGCCCTTGAAGTTGAAGCGCCCCAGATAGGCCCGCGAAGGCATCTCGAAGCGACCCACGGTCAGCAGGTCGGCGCCGTCTGAAATCGCCTCGAACACGGTCTTGTTGGCGGGCAAAGAATCGCGCGACTGGTCCACATAAGAGATCTTGACGGTCTGACCCAAGGCGACTTCACCCGAATCTGGCTTCTCGGCACCCGTGATCATGCGGAACAGCGTGGACTTGCCCGCGCCATTGGGGCCGATGATGCCCACGATGGCACCTGCCGGCACCCGAAAGCTCAGCTCGTCGATCAGCAGACGATCACCAAACGACTTGGAGACCCCATGGAACTCGATGACTTCATTGCCGAGACGCTCGGCCACCGGAATGAAAATTTCTTGGGTTTCGTTGCGCTTCTGATATTCCACCGAAGACAGCTCTTCGAATCGGGCCAGGCGCGCCTTGGCCTTGGCTTGACGACCCTTGGGGTTCTGGCGGACCCATTCGAGTTCTTTTTTGATGGTACGTTGACGCGCGGATTCTGACGCCTCTTCGTGCTTCAGGCGGTCTTCTTTCTGTTCCAGCCAGGAACTGTAATTGCCCTTCCAGGGGATGCCATGACCACGATCCAGCTCAAGGATCCACTCGGCGGCGTTGTCAAGGAAGTAGCGATCGTGCGTCACTGCCACCACCGTCCCCGGAAACTGATGCAGGAAGGTCTCCAGCCACTCGACGGATTCGGCATCCAGATGGTTGGTAGGCTCATCAAGCAAGAGCATGTCGGGCTTGGACAGCAGCAGTCGACACAACGCCACGCGGCGCTTCTCGCCACCCGACAGATGGCCGACGTTCGAATCCCAGGGCGGCAGACGCAGCGCATCGGCTGCGATTTCCATCTGGGTTTCGAGATCATCGCTGCCGCTGGTCGCCGCAGCCGCGATCACCGCCTCAAGCCGCGCCTGTTCGGCGGCCAGCGCGTCAAAGTCCGCATCCGGCTCGGCATACGCGGCATACACCTCGTCCAGACGTTGGCGGGCCTCGAAGACCTCGCCCAGCCCTGCCTCCACGGCCTCACGCACGCTGTGGTCAGGATCGAGCTGAGGCTCTTGCGGCAGATACCCGATCTTCAGCCCCGCCATCGGGACGGCTTCACCTTCGATGTCGGTATCGACGCCTGCCATGATCTTGAGCAGCGTGGACTTGCCCGACCCATTGAGCCCCAGCACACCGATCTTGGCACCAGGGAAGAATGACAAGGAGATATCCCGCAGGATCTGACGCTTGGGTGGCACGATCTTGCCAACCCGGTTCATCGAATACACGTACTGTGCCATGGAGCAACCGTCAAAACGGCGGGCCGAAGGATTCAGCCACGCGACAGGCCGATTGTAGGCCGTAAAATCCTATCAATCTTTCTTTACGAGCGCTTCAGCATGTCCGCCTCCCTCCTGACCTTCACCGCTGACGAAATGGCCCTGCTGGCGCGTACAGCCGATGCGCTCTGCGCCTACCTCGGAAAACCCGTCGTGGCCGAAGTTGTCTCCGAACCCGCCGAAGGCTTCGAATGGGTTCTATTTGCAATTCCGCTCGATCCGCGCGATGCGGACGAAGACATGGCACACGTCCAGGTGGGTGGCTCTGATACTCGCATCCTGGGTAGCCAAGGAGGCCTCAGCTTCGCGGACGGCCACCCGGTCGATTGCAAATTCTTGTGGGCCATCCAACGGTCAAATCAGGATGGCGCACGCTTCATCAAGGTTGATCCCCTGGGCGAGGAAGTCGCCTGGTCGAATGAGTTGAGTGACCTCCTGCCCTTTGGTCTGGACGAAGAAGCCCCGCCGGCTGAGCCCGGCGATCCCGAAGACGATCCCGAATAAACAAGGCCAGCCCCAACGGCCACATCCCTGCCACCAAGACCCACGCCACCGGACGCGTGAGACGCCGCGTCACAGGGGGGCGTCGCCGTTGCGTCCGCAAGTGCAACGAGAAACGCGTGTAGCGCGCGGCGGCCGCCAAAAACGACCGCGGCTGGTGCCAGAACCACGGCAGGCAGTTTTCCAACGTATCTTGCGCCAGCAGCCAGAGCCCCAATGCATGGCGACTTCCTCCCGCCACACGCCCCTGATGCGACAGACTGTCGCCCGAATCGTGATAGACCCGGAAAACCTGATTCACGAAACGCGTCAGATATCCGGCTCGCGCAATGGCATTCCAGACCAGGCTCTCGGGCACGAAGCCAGGGATGTCTTCTGGAAACGGAAACTGCCGCAGGATATCCGTGCGCAAACAACCAAATTTCTCTCCGCGCACATGGTATCGGAACGTCATGTCCAACGAACTCACATCCATGACGTCCTGCGGGTACATGTCGCCCACCACACGGCCATCGGCGCGCGCACACAACCCAGTGATTGCTACGAACTGCCCTCGGAGCGCGGGTGGAACCTGTTCCCAGGCGCACGACATGTAGTAGAGCGCATTGGCGTCCAGTTCGTCGTCGCTGTCGATGGCCACCAGCCACTCGCCGCGCGCATGGCGAACCCCATTGTTGAAGGCTGTTTTTTTATGTTGATTGGGTTGCCAAACGTAACGGATCGGGAAACTGGCTTCCTGTTGCCACCCCTGCACCAACGCACGGGTATGGTCCGTCGAGCCATCATCCACCACGACCCATTCAAAATCCTGAAACGACTGATCTTGTAGCGAGCGATACACCCGTCCCAACGTGTGGGCCCGGTTATAGGTGGGGGTGACAACCGAAAACAGATGACGCCAGCGCGCCATGTCCCAGCACTCCTTTATTGCCTCCGAGCCTTGATGATACCGGCAAAAAAAAACCACGGACCGCCTGATCCGTGGTTTCCCGAAGATCGAATTGTATGAAAACAATACGATCTTAAAACGCGCCTTTTAAACGCGTTTGACCTTCTCGAGCATCTTGAAGACGCTCTTGGGCGCATGGATGAAAAGGCGCTTGAAAGACTTGCCAAGGCAACGACGCTCAAGCGTGTTGCGCCGTGTACGTTTGATTTCGGCCATGAAGATCTCCTGGGTCGCAGCTGAAAGTTAAAGCGAAACACACCATTTTAACAGACACCACCCTGAATACTCGAAGCGACCCCACAATTCATGCAGACTTGGGTACGGTTCACGCCACCAGGACTGCCCAGTCTGGTAACAATTCCACCCGAACCACGGTTCGCCAGCGCAGGTCCACGCGCCCGGATTATGATCACTTTCATGAATGCTCCCATCCGTATCATTGGCGCTCGCCAGAACAATCTCAAGAACCTCGACGTCACCATCCAGACCGGCGAGTTGCTGGTCATCACAGGCGTTTCCGGGTCCGGCAAAAGCTCACTTGCGTTTGACACGCTCTACGCCGAAGGGCAGCGACGCTACGTGGAAACATTCTCGCCTTATGCGCGCCAGTTTCTGGACCGTATGGACAAGCCACAGGTGGATCGCATCGACGGCATCCTGCCGGCCATTGCCATCGACCAGGTGAATCCGGTGCGCAACTCGCGCAGTACCGTGGGAACCATGACGGAGCTCAACGACCACCTGAAGCTGCTCTATGCGCGCGCAGGCCATCTGTTCTGCCGGCAGTGCGCACGCCCGGTGCTCCGCGACAATCCCACGAGCATTCGCCAGCAGCTCCAGGCTCAGTGCGCCGAGCGCGACCCGCGGCTGGTCATCACCTTCCCGGTCACCGTGCCCGACAACTTCACCGAGGACGAGGTGCGGCACTTTCTGGAGCAGCAGGGGTACACCCGCATCCACGGTCCCGCACACAACCCCTTGCAGGTCGTTCAAGACCGCTTCCGCCTGAGCAACGCCGAAGAAGCGCGCGTCAACGAAGCGTTGGAAATCGCACTGCGACAAGGCAATGGCCATATCAGCGTACACGCCATGTTCGAAGATCACGAAGAACAATGGCGCTTCAGCAGCGGCCTGCACTGCGCGCACTGCGACATTGCCTACACGGCACCGCTACCCAGTACGTTTTCCTTCAACTCGCCTCTGGGTGCTTGCGAACACTGCAAGGGCTTCGGACGCGTCATCGGAATCGACTACGGCCTGGTGGTTCCGGACGAATCCCGCAGCCTGCGCGAAGGTGCCATCAAGCCGTGGCAAACAGCCAGCTACAAAGAATGCCAGGATGATCTGGAACGCTACGCTGGCAAGCTCGGAATCCGTCTGGACACCCCCTGGAGCCAGCTCAACTCGGCTGAAAAGGATTGGGTCATTCAGGGCGCACCCGACTGGAAGGGGGGCCCCTCGGCCTGGAAACGCCAATGGTACGGCGTACAACGGTTCTTCAACTGGCTGGAATCTCGCGCCTACCGGATGCACGTCCGGGTATTGCTGTCGAAATACCGCAGCTACACCCCATGCATCCACTGTGGCGGTGCACGCCTGAAGCCAGACGCAACGCTTTGGCGCCTGGGGCGGGCGGCAGAGGCCATCCCCGGCCACCCTCGATTTCTGCCGCCTGGCGTGCGCTGGACGCGCACCCAGCTCGATGCCCTGCCCGGGCTGGGGCTCCACGATTTGATGGAGCTGCCCATCACTCAGGTGCGCGACTGGTTCGAAGCCATTGAACTGGGGCAGACGCTCGACGATGCCCTTTCCGAGCTTCTGGACGAGGTTCGTACCCGGTTGCGCTTCCTGTGCGACGTCGGGCTGGGATACCTGTCACTGGACCGGCAAAGCCGCACGCTTTCAGGCGGCGAAGTCCAGCGTATCAACCTGACGACGGCCTTGGGCACCTCGCTGGTGAACACCTTGTTCGTACTGGACGAGCCCTCCATCGGCCTGCACCCACGCGACATCCACCGCATTGTAGAAGTCATGCAACGGTTGCGGGACCACGGCAACACACTGGTCGTGGTCGAGCATGACCCGCAGGTCATGGTGGCGGCCGACCGCATCCTGGACATCGGCCCCGGACCCGGCGAGCGGGGCGGACGCATCGTCTTCGATGGCACGCCGGCAGCACTTGCAGCCTCCGACACACTGACGGGCCGCTACTTTGGCGGACACCAACGCATCGAGGCTCCGCGCCCCATGGCTGTGACCGACAGTACCCCCCGGCTGTTGCTGCAGGGCGTCCAGGCCAACAACCTCAAGAACATCGACTTCTCCATGCCGCTGGGCCGACTGGTCTGCCTGACGGGGGTGTCGGGCTCCGGCAAATCCACGCTAGTGCAGGACGTGCTGTACCCCGCCATGCGCAAGCGCCTGGGCAAGCCAACCGAAGCGCCTGGCTCCTACACGGCGCTGTTGGGCGCTGAGCAACTGGCCGACATCGTGCTGGTCGACCAGACCCCCATCGGCAAGACGGCACGTTCAAACCCGGCAAGTTATGTCGGCGCCTTCGATGCGATCCGCAAATTGTTCGCTGCGGCGGACCTTTCCAAGGAACGCGGCTATACATCCGGCACCTTCAGCTTCAACACGGGCGACGGCCGCTGCCCCACCTGCGGCGGAACCGGCTTCGAACACGTCGAGATGCAGTTCCTCTCTGACGTCTACCTGCGGTGCCCGGACTGCAACGGCCGCCGCTACCGTCCTGAGATCCTCGAGGTACATATCGAACACCTGGGCCGCAGCGCCTCCATCGCCGATGTGCTGGACATGACGGTCAGCGAGGCCCTGGATTTCTTCAAAGGTCTGCGCGACGTGCAGTGGGGGCTGGCACCCCTGTCAGACGTAGGCCTGGAATACGTTCGGCTGGGCCAGCCCGTCCCCACGCTGTCGGGCGGCGAGGCACAGCGCCTGAAGCTGGCCGGCCACCTGGCCGAAGCAGCGCGCGGCCACGCCCCCAAGGGCGTGCGTAAGGGCAGTCTGTTGCTGTTCGACGAACCCACGACCGGGCTGCACTACGACGACATCGCACGTCTGATGCGGGCCTTCCGAAAACTGCTCACAGCCGGCCACTCGCTGCTGATCATCGAACACAATCTCGACGTCATCCGCGCGGCTGACTGGATCGTGGACCTGGGCCCCGAAGGTGGCGACGAAGGCGGACAGATCATCGCCCAAGGCACCCCGGCCGACCTCATGCGGTGCACGGCATCACACACCGGGCATGCCTTGGCCGACTACGACGGGCAACTAAACGGCCAGGCGCTGGTCGTGCAAGAACCGGCTCCCGTGCGTCTGCGTGCGCCTGCCAGCCAGGATATCCACATTCTGAACGCCCGAGAACACAACCTGAAAGGCATTGACGTCCACATCCCACGCAATGAGTTCACCGTAGTCACCGGCGTTTCGGGGTCGGGCAAATCCACGCTGGCCTTCGACATCCTGTTCAATGAAGGCCAACGCCGCTACCTCGAATCCCTGAATGCCTACGCACGCGCCATCGTACAGCCCGCAGGCAAGCCCGATGTGGACGCCATCTATGGCATCCCGCCCACAGTCGCCATCGAGCAGCGCACCAGCCGAGGCGGACGCAAGTCCACCGTGGCCACCATGACCGAAATCCATCATTTCCTACGTCTGCTCTACGTGCGGCTGGGCACGCAGATGTGCCCGGACTGCCACGTCCCCGTCGCTCCGCAGACGCCCGAACAAATCGTGGCGCAGCTGCTGCGCGACCACGCCGGTGGACACATCGGGCTCCTTGCGCCGCTGGTCGTGGCACGTAAGGGGTACTACACCGAGATCGCGAAATGGGCAGGGTCCCACGGCTATAGCCACCTGCGTGTGGACGGCGATTTCATCCCCGTCAGCCCGTGGCCCCGCCTGAACCGCTTCCAGGAACACACCATCGAACTGCCTGTGCGTGATCTGATCGTGGATGCCGCCGACGAGGCCGGCCTGCGCGACGCAGTGCGCGCGGCGCTGACGCTGGGCCATGGCAGCTTTCGTGTCCTGACGGGGCTGACGGCCCCGGGACAGGACACGCTGGAGGCACGGCGAGCGGCCGGTCTGGCCTCCCACCCGACGCTGCTCACGTTTTCCATCAAGCGGGCCTGCCCTCAGTGCGGCACCAGTTTCCCGGAACCCGACCCGCGCCTGTTCTCCTACAACTCGCGGCATGGCTGGTGCCCTGCCTGCTATGGCACTGGTCTGCAGATCGTGGGGTTCACCGAGGACCAGACCGGTGAAGAAAGCACCTGGCTCGAAAGCTCTCCCGAAACCCTGCAGCCTTGCACCGTCTGCCACGGCCAGCGCCTGAACCGGGTGGCCCTGGCATTCCAATGGCACGAGCGTTCCATCGCCGAACTGGCCGCCCTCCCCGTCAGCGACGCCCAACGATTCTTCCTGGCGCTCTCGCCTCGGGGGCGCGAAGCCGAGATCGCACGAGACATCCTGAGCGAAATCCGGGGCCGCCTGAACTTCATGATGGACGTGGGCCTGGGCTATCTGGCGCTGGACCGCGCTGCCCCCACGTTGTCGGGCGGTGAGGCACAGCGCATCCGCCTGGCCGCCCAGCTGGGTTCGAATCTTCAAGGCGTGTGCTACGTCCTGGATGAACCCACCATCGGGCTGCATCCTCGCGACAACCGCATTCTGCTCGAGGCCCTGGCCAAGCTGGAGGGAAACGGCAATACCCTGGTGGTCGTGGAACACGACGAGGACACCATTCGCCGGGCAGGTCATGTCATCGACGTGGGGCCAGGCGCTGGCACGCGCGGCGGCATGGTGGTGGCCCAAGGAACAGTCGACGACATCATCCACAACCCGGCGTCTCTCACGGGCCGCTACCTGCGTGAGCCTCTGGTCCACCCCATGAACGAGCGCAGGGATGTCTCGGGCGACATCCCTGCTCTGGACATCCTGGACGCGACCCTGCACAACCTGAATCACGCACACGCCCGGATTCCGCTGGGCCGGCTCAACGTGATCACCGGCGTGTCCGGATCGGGCAAATCCACGCTGGCACGCGACGTGCTGCTCGACAATCTGGCCCCCAAGGTCGGACACGGACACGTTGCAACTCCAAATTGGCACGGCTGCCGCGAGATCCGTGGGTGGGAAGCCGTCGACCGCGTGCTGGAAGTCGACCAAACCCCCATCGGCAAGACGCCGCGTTCCTGCCCCGCGACCTACATCGGCTTCTGGGACGACATCCGCAAACTGTACGCCAGCACGCGCGAAGCCCGCCTGCGCGGCTGGACGGCGTCGCGCTTTTCATTCAACACCGGCGAGGGCCGTTGCCCGGAATGCGAAGGCCAGGGCATGCGCACCATCGAGATGAGCTTCCTGCCCAACGTCAAGGTGCCCTGCGATGCATGCCACGGCGCACGCTTCAATCAAGAAACCCAGGATGTCCACTGGCACGAGCGCGGCGCCGGCGATGTGCTGCGCATGGAAGTCGACGAGGCCGCGAGCCACTTTGCGGCCCATCGCAAGATCTCCCGGGCGCTGCAGCTCATGCAAGACGTGGGCCTGGGCTACCTGACGTTGGGGCAACCCTCACCTACTCTGTCCGGGGGCGAAGCCCAGCGCATCAAACTGGTAACCGAACTGACCAAAGCCCATCTGGATGAAGGCGTCATCCACACGGGCCGCGCATCCCGCATCCCGCACACTCTGTACGTACTGGACGAACCCACGGTGGGCCTGTCCACTGCCGACGTGGAAAAGCTCATCCACGTGCTGCACCGCCTGGTGGATGCAGGCCATACGGTGGTCGTAATCGAACACAACCTGGACGTCATCGCCGAAGCAGACTGGATCGTCGATCTTGGCCCCGAAGGGGGAGACCAGGGAGGCCGCGTCGTCGCACAGGGCAGCCCCGAACATCTCTGTGCCAGCCCGACTCATACAGGTCAGATCCTGAACGAATTTCTGGCACGACAGAAGCACGCGGCCAGTGCCAGCGAGGCAAGCTGACACTGCACTCACGAAGCATTCAAAGCCGCGCCAGGCCCTGCTGTATCGCCCAATCGGCAGCCGCCATGCCCATGGTGGCCGTGACGGTGACGGCAGAGCCGTAGCCCGCGCACGAGAGCCCCTGCGGAGCCGTCGGCGAACTGACAGTAGCCGATTGCTGTGTCCAGGCCGCAGGCAACACCACAGGTTGATCGAACCACAGACAGGCCACGCCCATGCGTGGCATGCGACGATGGGGCTTGCCGCCGGCCACCCCGCCCTTGGGATAGCCATGATGCTTGCGAAGCTCCTGGCGAATCCGGCCCAGCAAGGCGTCGTGGACGGCGACCGACAGATCACCTGACCGTAAGGCAAGCGGATTCGTCTTGCCGCCGGCTCCGCCGCACACGAGCAGAGACCACGCCGACGCGCGCGACTGCACGATCATGGCGATCTTGGCCGGGACCTGATCCGTGCAATCAATCAGCAGATTGGTCCAGGGCCTCTCGTCGGCCGTCGCCACGCCCACACCCGACGGCGCGGCCGAACCGGGGGGCAGCAGAATCCCCTTCAGATTTTCAGCATCCACGAAATCGTCCACACAGCGCACCTGACAGAAAGGGTTGATTTCACGAACGCGCTCGGCCATGGCATTGACCTTGGCCTGCCCCACGGTGCTGCTGAGCGCATGAACCTGACGGTTCACGTTGGATTCCGCGATATGATCCAGGTCGACCAGCGTGAGCGCCCCCACGCCTGAGCGCGCCAATGCCTCGACGCACCAGGTACCTACCCCGCCAATCCCGGCAACCACGACGTGCAGGCGCGACAAGGCCCTCAGGGCACCGTCACCATAGAGGCGATCCAGCCCGCCAAACCGGCGCGCCACATCGGCTTGAGGCAGGCTTTCGACAGGAACCCGGCATCCTTGATCGGAACATGGGGCGGTTGCAGGCGCTTCCTGCGCCGGGAGAAACAGAGGGTCGTCAGAGAGGGGCATTGAAGCACAGTCCAAAAATGCGGAAGCAGCCCCCTCATTTTAAGCGCGTGCCCGCCGCCACATCCTGAAGTCCCATACAATGGAAGCCGTCCTCCATTCATCTGCCAAGGTCGTGAACGCCGCAGCTGCCTCCCGTGAATCACCGCCGCCTCCAGAGGCCTTGCGAGTGCGCGACGCGGCCTGGCACGAAGCCTCCATCCACAAGACGCTCAGCGGCTGGAACGGGCGCTCCGATGTGTGGATCTTCGGCTATGGTTCGCTCATCTGGCGGCCTGAATTCGATTTCGTCGAAGCCCGAAGAGCTCGCATCCACGGCTACCACCGGTCTCTATGCCTTTGGTCGCGCATCAACCGTGGTACCCCCGACTGCCCAGGTCTGGTCTTCAGCCTGGACCTGGGAGGATCGTGCACCGGACGCGCCTATCGCATCGCCGGAGCCCGGGTGGCCGCAATCATGCCCCGGCTCTGGGCGCGTGAAATGCCCAGCGCAGCCTACATTCCCCGTTGGCTGAACTGCCACACCAAGACCGGGGTAGTGCCGGGCCTGGTCTTCACCATGGACCGCACCGATCGGGGCTACGTGCCCGGGCTCTCGCTCGAACAAACACTCGCCATCGTGCATCAGGGCCATGGCCGCTACGGCCGCTGCCTGGATTATGTGCTGCAAACGGCCGACGCATTGGTGGCGGCAAACATCAACGACCCCAGACTGCAGGCGCTGGCCCGCGCCTTGCGATCCTCCACGACAACTGCAGCACACGAATCCTCATGACTTCTCTCGCCGATATTCGCCAGACCTACCAAAAGTTCGAATTGCTGGAATCCTCCGTGGCGGCCAACCCCTACGACCAGTTTGGGCAATGGTTCCAGCAGGCGCTGCACAGCGAAGTACCGGAACCCACCGCCATGACGCTGGCCACGGCCGACGCACAGGCCCGCCCCTCTGCACGCACAGTACTGCTCAAGGGCTACGACCCTCGGGGCTTCGTGTTCTACACCAATTATGAGTCGCGCAAGGGTCAGGAACTGACCGCCAATCCGCAGGCGAGCCTGCTTTTTTTCTGGGAACCGCTCGAGCGCCAGGTCCGCATCGAAGGCCCTGTCACGCGCCTGGCGGATGACGAGTCCGACACCTATTACAACAGCCGGCCACTGGGCTCACGCATCGGCGCCTGGGCTTCGCCGCAAAGCCGTCCCATCACCCACGAAGCGCTCGCACGACGCGTCAGCGATCTCACGGCCAGCCTGGGCGAACACCCTGCGCGACCGCCCTACTGGGGTGGATTTCGCGTACAGGCCCAGCGCATCGAATTCTGGCAGGGACGGCCTTCACGTCTGCACGACCGGCTGGTCTACACTTTGAATGATCGAGGCTCCTGGGCCCTGACACGCATCGCGCCATGAGCCACTCTATCGCCGACAACCCTGATTTTCCCGACCGATACTTCCGTTCGGCCCTGGGGCGCTTTCCGTCAGGCGTCACCATCGTGACTGCCGAACACCCGGACACCCACGCGCCTCTGGGAATGACCATCAGCTCTTTCAGCTCGGTGTCGCTGCAACCGCCCATGGTGCTCTGGACCCTGACGCAGGGCGCCGCCTCGCGCCCCGCCCTGCTGACTCTAGAACGCTATGTCATCCACGTGCTGTCAGCCAGTCAGATCCATCTGGCACGCCGTTTTGCACGCGGTTCGCACAGCGAGCGCTTCGAGGGGCTGGCGTTGGGTCGTGCGCCCAACGGCACACTGATGCTCGAAGACCCGCGCTGCTCGGCCTGGTTCGAATGCCACAACAGCCAGCATCACGACGCAGGAGACCACACCATCTTCGTGGGTCAGGTCGAGCACTGTCACTACCAACCCAAGGCGCCCCTCATCTACCACGCGGGGGATTTCGACCTCACGCCTGCCAGCGAGCCGCTCTCCAGAAACTGACGATCAACCGGAAAGCTCAACGCGGCTCCGGCTCGATCTCGAACAAATTGGTGGCTTCGGTCTCGAACACCAGCTCGTCGTGCTGGTTGTACAGGTGCCACGTCCAGCGCACGATGCCCAGATCGGGGCGCGATGAAGAAACCCGCTTTGAATCCACGGAGGCCTCGAACCTGAGGCTGTCCCCTGCGCGCACGGGCTTGACCCAACGCAGGCGCTCCAATCCGGGTGATCCAAAAGAATCCGAATCCTTCAGCGCGGCATCGACCGCCATGCGCATGGCAATGCCCCCCGTGAGCCAGCCGCTGCCAATCAGTCCACCCCAACGACCTGCTTGCGCACGCTGGGCATCCACGTGGAACCACTGCGGATCGTACTGATGCGCAAACGCCAGCATCTCGGCTTCCGTCACAGTCACCGGGTCATGGCGAATCGCCATGCCCACTTCAAAATCTTTGAATTTCATCCGATACTCCGGTAAGCCACCGAGTGCCTTGAACGGCTACTCTTCGAAGGCCGCTGCTGCCCTGTGAATACGGTCATTGACGCCCTGCCAGGCAGGCCCATCCGGCGGCTCCTGCAGCACGATACGGTCGTAACCGGACTCGTCCAGCTCACGCAGCAACGCGTACAGGCGGTGTGCGTAAACAGCAGGGTCCGTTGGCAGCACCACCCAATCCACTCCCGCCGGGGCAGCACCCGGCACGCACCCCAAGACACACGCCGCCACACGCTGGCCAGCGATCCCCGGCCAGGACGCCAAGGCCTGCACACTCATGAGTGACACGGGCGTATGCGGAGCATAGTGTGCCTTCAAGGAACCCGACACACGCGGCGCCGCTGCATCCGGCTGCGCGGGCAGCGCACCCAGCACCTCGGCAAGCTGCAACGCACTGATACCCCCGGGGCGCAACAAGGTCGGGGGCACGCCATGTTTCAGACGAGACACGTCCAGAATAGTGGATTCTATGCCCACCTCGGAATCTCCGCCTTCGAGGATCATCAGGGCCTGCGCATCCAGATCAGGGAATTCGCGGCGCACATGTTCTGCACGCGTGGGTGACACCTGACCGAACTGATTCGCCGAGGGCGCAGCCACGCCGCCACAGCCATGTGGATTGAGTGCCGCAAACACGTGCAACAGAGTCTGCGCCACCGGGTGCGAAGGACATCTCAGCCCAACGCTGTCCTGGCCCCCACTGACGACATCCGGGATATGCGGTGCACGCGGCAAAATCAAGGTCAGGGGTCCTGGCCAGAATGCTGCCATGAGCTTGCGCGCCACCGGCGAAATCGCGGTGACCCAATAGCCCGGATCGGTATCGGGGGCCAGATGCACGATGACGGGATGATTGGCCGGCCGCTTCTTGGCGGCATAAATACGCGCCACAGCCGCGGGGTTTTCAGCGTCGGCTCCCAGCCCGTAGACGGTTTCTGTCGGGAAGGCTACCAGACGCCCCTGGGCAAGGCGGTGTGCGGCTTCGACGATCTTGTCGTGACCCGAATCAGGCATCCGGGAGCCCCAGCACGGCCGAGACCTGGGCAATGCGCCGATGCAACTCGGCAGCGCTATCCGCCACCACATTGACGTGCCCCATTTTGCGCCCCGGCCGCGCGCCCGATTTTGCATACAGATGCAAGCGGGTGCCTGGCACTGCAAGAACATCTTGCCACCGAGGCTCGCGTTCGACACCCCTGGCGTCGAACCAGAGATCTCCCAGCAAGTTCATCATGGCCGCCGGCCGTGGGGCGTCGGTGTCGCCCAGCGGCAGTCCTGCCATGATGCGTGCCTGCTGCTCGAACTGGCTGACCAGGCAGGCATCTTGCGTGTAATGGCCACTGTTGTGGGGGCGCGGCGCCATCTCGTTGGCCACCACACGCCCGTCACGCAGCACGAAGAATTCGACGCCCAGCACCCCGTGATAATCCAGCGTGCGCGCAATGCGCAAAGCGAAGTCGCGCGCCTGGTCCGCCGCCGCGGCCGGGATCGAGCCATCGACCAGCGACACGGCCAGAATGCCATCGCGATGCTGGTTGCGAGACGGCGGGTAAGTGACGCACTGCCCCGCCTGATCGCGCGCCACCATGACGGAGATTTCGTAATCCAGAGGCTGCAAAGCCTCAAGGATGCAAGGCACACCCTTCAAGGCCTCAAAGGCTTGATATGCCGCGGCACGACTTGCGACCCGTACCTGGCCCTTGCCGTCATAACCTAGTCTGGCGGTCTTGAGAATGCCCGGAAACAGGACCTCGGGGCAGGAATCCAGATCAGACGCCTGCGTTACGGCACGATGGGGCACTACCGGCACGCCGGCCTTCTGGATGAACGCCTTTTCGTCAAGACGATCCTGAGCAATGGCCACGCAGTCACCGGAAGGCGCCGTGACACAAGACCGCGCCAGTCGCCGAAGGCTGTCTGCCGGGACGTTTTCGAATTCCGTCGACACGGCGACGCACCGTTTCGCCAGCTGATCCAGCGCGGTGGGGTCATCATAGGCAGCCCGGATATGCCAATCGGCTACCATGCCTGCAGGACTGACCTCACCCGGATCGAGCACCGCCACGTGGTAGCCCAACGCCTGCGCCGCCTGACAGAACATGCGGCCCAGTTGGCCGCCGCCCAGAATGCCCAACCAGGCACCTGGTGCATGATATGAGACGGGGTGGCTCATGAGGGCTCCGGCGGAACCACCATGGCGCGCGCTTTTTCAGTCTGGCGTGCCCGATAGTCGTTCAGGCGCAGCAACAAATCGCCATCCGTCATGGCCAGGTTGGCCACGACGTGCAAAGCGGCGTTGGCTGCACCCGATTCGCCAATGGCAAACGTGGCCACCGGAACACCCCTGGGCATCTGCACGATGGACAGCAAGGAATCTTCGCCCCGCAAATAGCGTGACGGCACAGGAACGCCGAAGACTGGCACTGGCGTCAAGGCTGCCAGCATGCCGGGCAAATGCGCAGCACCGCCCGCCCCTGCGACGATGGCTCGCAATCCACGTCGATGGGCCTGCGCACCGTATTCCACCATATCGAGCGGCATGCGGTGCGCCGAAACCACGCGGGCCTCGTACGCCACACCGAACTCGTCGAAGACGGCTGCCGCATGGCGCATGACCTCCCAGTCGCTGGAAGACCCCATGATGAGCCCCACAAGGGGCGCCGAGCGCCCTGCAGTCGACTCGGCGGCCGGGCTCATGCCGCGGCGTCCTGGGTCAGGCGATCGAGCGCTTCCTGGTACTTGGCCGCAGTGCGCTGCATGACCTCGGGTGGCAGCCTGGGAGCTGGCGGCGTCTTGTCCCAGTCCTGAGTCTCAAGCCAGTCCCGGACGAATTGCTTGTCGAAGGACGGTGGATTACTGCCTAGCACGTAGCGGTCTGCTGGCCAGAAACGAGAAGAATCCGGCGTCAGGACTTCGTCCATGAGGTGCAGCACTCCGTGCTCGTCCAGCCCAAACTCAAATTTGGTGTCGGCAATCAGAATGCCTCGGCTACGGGCGTAATCGGCTGCCTCGGCATACAGTGCCAGCGTTGCGGCACGGACGGCCTCGGCAGTCTTCTGACCGACTTGCCCCACCACGTAGTCGAAATCGACGTTTTCATCGTGATGGCCGAACTCGGCCTTGGCTGCTGGCGTGAAGATGGGGGCCGCGAGTTTTTCAGCCTGACGAAGACCTGGGGGCAGGGCCACACCGCACACCGACCCATGCGCCTGGTAATCCTTCCAGCCTGAACCAATCAGATAGCCCCGTGCCACGGCTTCCACCAAAATGGGCTTGAGGCGCTTGACCACCATGGCGCGCCCTGCCACCTGATCCCGCTCGGATGGCGCCACGACGTCTTCCGGCGCAATGCCAGTGACATGAGTGGGTAACTGGTGTCCCAGGCGACGCAGCCAAAATTCGGTCAGCGCCGTCAGAACCTTGCCCTTGCCGGGAATGGGGTCACCCAGAATCACGTCAAAGGCCGATATCCGGTCAGTGGCGACAATGAGCAGTTTGTCTTCGCCCACGGCATACATGTCGCGGACCTTGCCACGCCCCAGCAGGGGCAGCGACGCGATCGTGGTTTGAAGCAGAGCCGTCATGGGGGCTTATTTCACCTGTTGCTTGAGTTCACCGGAGGCGTAGCGTGCCGCCATGTCGGTCAGCGGAATCGCCTTGATCTGAGACGCATGGCCCGCCGTGCCGAACTGCTCGTAGCGGGCGATGCACAGCTTCTTGGCTGCTTCGCGCGCCGGCTTGAGGTATTCGCGCGGGTCGAACTTGGAAGGGTTCTCGGCGAAGAACTTGCGAATGGCACCCGTCATGGCCAACCGGATATCGGTGTCGATGTTGACCTTGCGCACGCCATGCTTGATGGCTTCCTGGATTTCTTCGACCGGCACGCCGTAGGTTTCTTTCATGTCGCCTCCGAACTCGCGGATGATGGCCAGCAGTTCTTGCGGCACGCTGGAGCTGCCATGCATGACCAGGTGCGTATTCGGCAAGCGCGCGTGGATTTCCTTGACGCGCTGAATGGACAACGTTTCTTTGGTGGGCTTGCGGCTGAACTTGTAAGCGCCATGGCTGGTGCCCACTGCGATGGCGAGGGCATCGAGCTGCGTCTGGCGCACGAAATCGGCCGCCTGCTCAGGATCGGTGAGCAGTTGCTCGCGGGTCATGGTGCCTTCTGCTCCATGACCGTCTTCTTTGTCGCCCTTCATGGTTTCGAGGGAACCCAGGCACCCCAGTTCGCCTTCGACCGTGACGCCCAGCTTGTGCGACATCTGCACAACCTGCCGGGTGACGTCGAGGTTGTAGTCGAACGACGAGATGGTCTTGCCGTCGGACATCAACGAACCGTCCATCATCACGCTGGAGAACCCCAGACCGATGGCACCCTTGCAGACATCAGGCGACTGGCCGTGATCCTGGTGCATGACGACGGGGATATGCGGATACGACTGAACGGCCGCTTGAATCAGGAACTTGAGGAAGCCCTCGCCCGCGTATTTGCGGGCCCCTGCCGAAGCCTGCATGATGACGGGACTGCTGGTCTGGTCGGCCGCTTCCATGATGGCCTGGACCTGCTCCAGATTGTTGACGTTGAAGGCAGGAATCCCGTAGCCGTGCTCGGCTGCGTGATCCAGAAGCTGACGCATGGAAACCAGGGCCATGAAGGAACTCCAGAATGAATATTGGCTGAAAATCGAATTCCCGTGATTTTAAGGCGGAACGAGAATCGCTGCTGATAGTGGCCCCAAGCCACCCCATGCCGACTAGGACCTGCGCGCCGACTTCGGCCGAAACGCCTTCACGACCTCGTCGTGCGTCTCTACATAGGGCCCGCCGATCAGATCCAGACAATAGGGCACCGCCGCAAAAACCCCGGCCACCTGCACGGTGCCATCCGGCGCCCGCAGCCCTTCCAGCGTTTCCTGAATCGCCTTGGGTTGCCCCGGCAGATTGATGATGAGGGCCGCATGGTCGGCCAATTCCCGGATCACCGCCACCTGCCGCGACAGGATGGCCGTGGGGACAAACCGCAGGCTGACCTGCCGCATCTGCTCACCGAACCCCGGCATCTCTCGTGTCGCCACATCCAGGGTGGCCTCAGGCGTCAGATCGCGCCGGGCGGGTCCAGTCCCCCCCGTGGTCAGCACCAGATCACAACGCGCCTCATCGACCAGCTCGCGCAAAGTGGCGGCAATCCCTTCGCGCCCGTCCGGGATCAGGCGCGACACGACTTGGGGAACGCGGGTGAGCGCCCGCTGCAGCCACTGGGTCAGGGCTGGAATTCCCTGGTCTTCATAGATCCCAGCCGAAGCCCGATCGGAAATCGAGACCAGCCCCACGATCAATTCATCAGGATGGGACCGTTTGAGCGGAAATGGAATGGACATGAGCAGCAGCACTTCAGGCAAAATGAATCAGGACTTCAATTCTAGGGCATCGACATGGCCATCAACACCCTGCTGCTTGTCGGCGGCGACCTCTGTGCACGCACGGCCCGCCACCTGGATCCGGCGGCATGGTCCTGCACAGGACTCAGGCGCC
>NZ_DASVGN010000030.1:0-13188 GCF_036379515.1 Castellaniella sp. | reverse complement strand
AATGAAATGTCGTCGGTTCATGGGGTGTCCTGTGGTGATGGGTTGGTGGGGGTCGTCTGGTGCCGTTTGAAGGCGGCCCAGGCATCAGCCACGCTGCAGGCGGGCCCAGCTTTTGTAAGCCAGGTCGCGCGTTCCGATGGTGTCAGGATGTTCCACCAGGCCATGCCCATGGCTTCGTCGGCGGAGGGTGGCCGGTCAAGGTTTGCAGGGGTCACAGACATAGGTCGGGGCCCTCCTGTTCGTGCGCTGGAGGCTCCAGTTGCATAGGGTGGTCGAAGCGCACACCGATGAGATCAGCAATCCGCTGGATGTCGGCCGGTTCTGGCCGATGGCCATTCACTTCGTGGATATGCAGGCTGTAATACTTGTGTACACCTTGCTCGAAATACTCCTGATCCTCGCGCGGGGTGCTGGATGAAAACCAGAGATACGGTGTGTGGCGGGGATCGGAGGCAGAAGGCAGGTCCAGGCCGTAGTCCTGCCCGATGCGCTGCAGCTCGTTCGCATCGACCGTTCCGCGTTCGATCTCGACGGTGCCTTCGCTGAATTGGCCTGCCTCCCGGTCTTCAGGGGTCCAGCGTTCGCCATAGATCGAAATCAGGAAGCGTTCTTCGGGAGGGGCCGGTTCGGGGTCAGCCAGGCCCAGGCGGTCGTAAAAGGCGGGGTCATGGTGATGCCCCCGTGCTGATTGAAGATCATCTTGTTTGGCTTGCTCCAGATCCCGGCTGCGCGGTTCGTCCGGGCGCAGCCGATCCTGAGCATGGGGCTCATGCTTCATAGTGTGGTTTCCTTGCGAAGGTGGCCAGCTGACTCAGCAGGCGGAACAGATGATTACCGCTGCGCTTGGCGGATAGCGGCCAAGTAGATAGGCAGCCAGGCGGCAGGATCCGTCCCTGCCTGGGCCACCGCCTGTTCGGCAATCTCGGCCATGTCGGGGCTGCCAGAGAACACCAGCAATTCATCTTCGCAGCCAGACAGGTCCAGCTGCGCTACGGTGACGCTGGTCCCCTGTTTGACCAGGAACTTGCGGCTGGCTTCGCCCAGGCCGCGCAGCAGCTCGAACTCTGCAGGCGTGAGTCCAAAGCCCTCGACGTAATCGCGGGCGCGGGCTTTGGGGTTGGGCAAGAGGATGAGCGTTGCGGTCTGCTGTACGAGCGACGGCCCCACGGGGTTTTCGGTGATGGCCCCCGGCTCCTGGGTCGCAAAGGCGAGCACGCCGTTCTTTTTGCGAATCGTGCGGCTGGCGTCCTGCATGGACTCCTGAAAATGCGCGTCCTTCAGGGGATGCTGGCACTCGTCGTACAGATTGATGATGCGCCGCCCATCGTGCAGGGCGTCGATCCTGTGCTTCAGGTACAGGGTGGCTGCTCCGCGCACGTCATCATCGTCCAGCAGTTCCGTCAGATCGAAGCCGAAGATCGCGGGCTTGCCGCTCGTGATCTCCAGATCCAGGTGATCTGCCGGATTGTCGAACACCCAGCCGTATTCACCGCCTTGGCACCAGGGGGCGAGCCGTGCATGGATGGTGCTGTGCGACTCGTCCTCGCTGTAGGGGTTGGGCAGCAGCGTGTTCAGGGTTGAAAGTGTGCGGGCAGGCCGGTCGATGAGCGTCACCAGCTGTTGCACCGCCTGGGTGATGTCGGCCCGCTGACGGGTGCTCACCGCTTCGCCCCGGCGCTCAGCCAGGTACACGACCAGGCGCACCATGAAGGCAACGTTGCCCTTGGTCGGCTCCATCTGAAACGGATTCCAGCCGGTCGCTTCGCCCAGGCGGATGTTGAAGTAGCGCCCGCCCAGCGCCATGATGAGCACCTGCATGCCCTGGTCTTTGTCCCAGACCACGCAAGTCGCGCCAAACTTCTGGGCTTGGGCCAGCAACATCCCCTGCAGCACGGTTTTGCCGGTGCCCGTCATGCCGATGATCATGGTATTGCCAGGTCGCCGTTTGCCGGTTTCGTCCAAGTCTTCGGTGGATGCGTGAAAGTTGAAGAAAAAGGGCGATCCGGTCTGGGTTTTCAGCATGGTGACCGCTGGCCCCCAGGGATTGCCTGCGGGCTTGCCGGTCAGCTGGTTGTGCAGACTGGAAAAGCACAGGAAGTTGAGCGAGGTGACCGGCACCGGCCGGGGCCGCCAGTGCCAGTTGCCCGGCAGCTGCGCCCAGAAGCCTGCTTCCAGGGCCCGATCCAGTGGCCGGAAACCCACGGCGTCTTCGGCCAGGGCCGTGGCCGTCTGGGCGAGCGCCTGGCGCACACCTTCGGTCGTGTCGCCATAGATGAGGATCGTGGCGTGGTGATCCCCCAGCCCCAGGCGGGCCGAGGTCAAGTCATCCATCACGTCCGAGAGCTGCGCCACTTGGCTCGCTGAATCATCGCCCGAATCGACCAGCAGCTTGTGGTGCTTTTTCACCAACTTCTTCGCCGCAGCCCCCGTGTGGCTGCCCCAGGACTGGGTGAGCACGAATTCGTGGGGTAGGCCCAGCAAGCGATCCAGGTGGCCGGGTTTGGTGGTTTCTGGGTAGTCGCGCAATTCCATCATGCCAAAGATCCGCGAGCCCGCGACGGTGCGCAGTTCGCCCAGCTCCCCATGCCGCCCGAAGATGGGCCGAGCATGGGGCAGGGATTCGCGCAGGCGCTCCTGGCTGATTGCCACGGGACGGTGGATGCCAGAGAGCAGGAACCCCAGAAATTCAGCGGTTTCACTGAAGGCCAGGCCCTGGCGGTCCACGATGCCGAGGATCTGCGGATCGTAGCGGTACAGGCCGGCCGTGAACACCCGCAGGGTGCTGGTCAACCGTTCGATCGACTCGGCCTGCCAGTGCGCCAGGCGCTTGCCGTTGGCCTTCTCCAGGCTGGCAAAGGTGCCCAGGACTGGGTCTTCGACTGGGTGGATCAGCACGGTCAGGTACAGGTCGTTCACCATGAGACCCGAGGTATCGAAGGTGGCTCGATAGGCCGCATCGAACTGGGCGGCAAAGGGCTGGGCAAAGGTACTGTCCGGGTATTCCGTCACGTGCCTGCGGATGATGTGCGAGTAGAGGCCCAGCGAACCCATGGGCAGGCCGCGCAGCACATTGTGCAGGGCTTCAATCCAGTCCTTCAATTCCGCTTGCGCGTGGGCGTCCGCAGCCCGGCCCGCCACTTTGATGACTGCCAGGTATTCATGGCTATCGCACGCGATGATCTGATCGGTAACGTGGTGGGAATAGGGGAGGTAGCGGGAAACCAGCCGTTCATCGACGGCGATAGCTGCGGCTGCAGTCATGGGTGATTCCTTCGGTGAATGAGGCTGCGCCAGGGACGATCACGGTGGTAGCCCTGGGTGGCGTAGCTGGATCCGTGCCAGAAGCGCTGGTTGCGGTTGATGCGGCGGGTCTTGAACTCCAGCCATAGGACATCGAGCGCCTTGTCGTCGTCGCGGGTGACAATCGCCAGGGCGGGCATCACTACAAAGAGCAGCCCCCACCAGGCCAGGCCCGCCGTCATGGCGATGACCGCCACGCAGACAAAGGCCCCGAGCATGAGTGTCGTGGGAATGCCCATGAAGGTGGCCTTGCGCCCCAGGCCCTTGAACACGGGGTAGGTGTTGGGATTTTGGTGGGAGACTGGTGTCTGGGCAGTGGCATCCTGGTGGCCAGGACGTGTGCTGGTGGTGTGTGCGGCCATGGCTTACTTCCAGAGCAGCACGACCAGTTCCGCAGCGGAGCCCGCCAGCAGCACGCCGATACCCCAGCGGATGGCGTCGTCCTTTCTCATGACCTCGGCGGAATACAGCACGAAGATGATGACGCCAATGATCACGGCAGCAATCGGCAAGATCACATCCAGATTGTCTTTGAGGGTCTGCAGCGTCGTCTTGGCCCGCGAAAGGCCACCCATAGACTGGGCGAATGCCGCGTGCTGGATGCCTGCGAGCAGCCAGGCCGTCGCAAGGGTGTGGGCAAATCGTCCTCGGGTTGTCTTGTTCTTGATGTGTTGCGGTATCGGCATGGCATGGCTCCTGCCCCAGGCGCCGTGGTGTCGCTGGGGGAATGGTTGGAATGGTCAGGGGAGGGAGGCTGTGAGCTGACCTGTCAGCCGCCTGATTGCCAGGTGTGGATCAGAGGGGCTGAATCAGCGTGCGGGCTGTGTGAAGCCGTCGGCCGCTGGGTGGGCAGTAAATCCGTCTGGACTGCCCTGTGGGCTGGTTTCAGGGGATACACCTTGCTGCTTGGGTGAACGACCCGGAATTCCCGGATCGTTGCCCGTCGCGGTGACGGCTGGGTGTGACGTGACAGTGCCCGGTTCTGGAGTGGCTACGGAATCCACTAATGGGTCGCCAGGATGTACCACGGGTTTCAGTGCCGGTACTTGGACTGCGGCCTGGGCCACAACCTTGCGCACATAGCCGTTGGCAAATCCCTTGGTGAAATTCCCGGTGTTGTAGCAGGAGAGTGCCGCCCGTAGGGCTTGCTGCTGATCCCGATAGCCATTGAGCGCCCTGGCATAGCAATCGGACAGCACCGTCTGGGCTGCCGCCAGATTCCGGCAGGGATCGAAGACCGTGGTGCTGGTAAGGCCCAGCCAGCCCCAGTTGCGCACATTGATCTGGCCAAGGCCTGCATCGAAATCGATGCCTTCGGCGATCAGACGTTCAGCTGCCCGGCTGGCAGTCTCCAGGTCGTGCGGTTGCCGAGACAGGGCCTTGTCCTTGCGGTTGACGCCAATAGCGTACTGCCGGGTGCCGGACTCATGCCGGATCAGTGCTTCCAGAGTGACAGGGTGGATGTTGGGCGCGCAGGCCAAAGCCAGGGCGGCCAGTTCGGCAAGCATGGATGGCCGCCTTCAAAGATTGCCGCGCTGCCTGGGGTCAGACATCGAGAAGTTCCAGCCCTGGGCCCACTGGCCGCCGTGATCGGCATCCCAGCGGGCCTGAGCGACCTCAAAATCTTCGGTCTTGACCCAGCGCCCGCCCATTGTGGGTCTGCCAACGTAGCGCACGGACAGTTCGTAGGTCCAATCGTGATCGTTGTAGGCCACGCACCAGGTCGGCAGCTGGGTCAGCGTCACCGTGGGCAGCGTCTGGACTTCGTAGACGGGTTCCTGAGTGCCGGTTGCTGCATCGTAGCGATAACCGCGTTTGCGCCATTTGTAGGCGGTGTCGGCGTAGCTGCGGTTCAGGTAGTCGGCATCGCATTTGCCTGCACCGTGCGAGATAGCCTCCACCCGCTCCGGCATGCCGGGATCGGCTGCGGCCGGGCACTGGCCCAGGAAAGATCGGCGAGCAGCAACAGTCGCGCCCCAATCCAGGCCGTGGCGATTGAATTTCTCAATCCCGAAGTAGTGATCCAGCGATGGGCTGCATTCACCAGGACGCAGGCTGGAAGACAGGCACAGCGTGGCTTCGCAGGCCAGGCGTGGGGTGCCGGTCAGCAAATCGGCAGAGTTGGCAGCGTGGGCGAGCGGTGCCAAAGCGCAGGCAAGTGCCAACGCCCCAGCGCGCAAGGCAGGGAGGGTTTGCATGGGGATGTCTCCGGGGAGAAGAGAGAAAAGCAGATGGCCGTGATCGGGCCGGGGATGGGTCAGCGCAAGCGCTGCAGGTTCTGCTGCGCCAAGTCGAGTTGTTCGGGCTTGGCCATGGCGCGTACCAGGTGGACGGTTTCCACAGCGGCGCGGTGGGTATCGCGCAGCTGGCCCAGGTCGGCCACGATCTGGCGCAGCAGCGTTAGCTCTTCCTGCAAGGTGTCGTCGGCCACCAAGCGGCGCCGGACGTAGTTGGACAGAGACAGCCCGGACAAGGCCGCCGCCTCGCCCAGGCGCGCAGCATGGGACGGGGTCACCCGAATGCGGATGACCTCGGAGAGAGGTTCGTTCATGATGAGGCCTCGGAATGAGGGGGACAGTGCCGGGCGCCCGGCAGGTGGCCGCTTATGGATTCGCAGCGCGCTGCTGCTTGATTAGTCGTATGTCAGCATCAAGTGCCCGACAGTCTCCGGTGTCTTGTGTACGCGGATTTCGATGTCGTAACCCAAGCGGTTCAGGCAGTCCATCAGTTTGCGTTCTGAGAAGTTCGAGAACTCGCCGCTGAGTAAGGCGGAAACCTTGGGCTGAGTCAGGCCCATCCGTTTCGCCGCTTCGGCTTGCGTCAGCCCGCGCTCACGGATGGCCTTGATGATTTCAGCGGTCAATCCTGACTTGATCTGCAGCTTTTCAGCATCTGGAAGGCCCAGGTCTGCGAAGACGTTGCCTGAGCTGATTTCGACTTCGACTCCGTCGATGATGTGCTTATTCATTTTTCAACTCCTGTGCCATGGTGGCAGCGACCTTCAGGCGGCGACGGATGATATCCATATCCGGCTTGGGCGTGGCGATGCCGCGTGTGCTCTTCTTCTGGAATGCATGCAGTACGAACACGGCTTCCGGAAAGCGTACTGTGTAGACAGTTCTGTAAGTGCTGCCTGAATCGTCTTCAATGATTTCCAGGATGCCCGCACTGCCAAAGCCGCTCAATACTTTCGCTGCTTCATGTCGCTCTCCGCGCTGTGCCAAGTCCAGCGCATGTCCGACGAATTTTCGCACTGACATAGGCAGCTCCATCAGGTCCTTCTTGCTGCTGCCTATCCATACAAGCGGTTTGATGAGGGAAGGTTTCACGCTATTATACCATTTCAAGGATAGGTGGGGCACAAGCTGTACTGGCGATGTTCATGGGTCGCCTGCTGTTGCAGCGTGTGGTTTGTGTGTTGGCGGGGACGGATGGTTGCGGCCCAGACGCGCGTGTCAAGTCCGTCTATGTGCCGAATCGCTGTTCTGGTTTGGGCTGCTTGCGTATGAACCGCAAGATTTTGCTGTCCGGCTGCGGCAGCTTGCCAGCTTCCAGATCGTCCAGAAAATCGGCCCATTGCTGCACCATGGCTTTGCGCTGGGCAATAAAGGCTGCCCGGTCATAGCTGCTGCCGAGCTCTTCGTCGGAAGCATGGGCCAGGTGTCGCTCAATGACATCGGAATCCCAACCCAGATGCTCGCGAATCATGGTGCGCGCTGTCGCGCGGAAGCCATGGCCGGTGATTTCTTCCTGGGTGTCATAGCCCATGGTGCGCAATGCGACGTTGATGGTGTTGTCGCTGATGTAGCGGCTTTTCTCTGAGCGCCGTGACATGCTGCGGAAGACCGGGCCGGTGGGGCCGGTCAGCGGATACAACTCGCGCAGAATTTCCAGCGCCTGGCGTGGCAGCGGGACGATATGGGCGGGCGTTCGACTGTCGCGCTTCTGCCACTCGCGCATTTTCATCTTCTCCGGTGGGCAGCGCCAAAGCTCGACCTCGAAATCGATATCCTCCCAGTCCGCGAGCCGGATCTGTCCCGGCCGTTGAAACATCATGGGGGCAAGCCGCAACGCGCTGCGTGTGATGAAGTGCCCGTGGTAGTTGCGGATGTCACGCAGCAGCTGCCCCAGTTTGGCGGGCTCGGTGATTGCCGCAAAGTGCCTGCTGCGCGGCGGCGGCAGACCGCCCGTGTTCTTGTTGACGAAGTTCTTGCCGGGCTCCAACGCGCCCACGTCCACGGCGTATTGATAGACGTGCTGAACGGCCTCGCGGACGCGCTGTGCCGTCTCAAGGGTGCCTCGATCCTTCGGACGGTACAGGCATTGCACGATTTCCGTTGGGAGGATCGTTTCGATCGGCTTGTGGCCTACCCAGGGAAAGATGTGAATTTCCAGATGCCGGATGACCTTCTGGGCATAGTCTTCTGACCATTCCCGGTCCTTCCTGGCGCTGGTGTGCCAGGCCCGCGCCAGCAGCTCGAAGGTATGCAGGCGCGCGATGTGCGCCTGTTCCTCCTGCCGGTCGCGTACATCCTTGGGATCGAGGCCGTTGGCACGTTGGCTGTTGGCTTCGTAGGCCTTGGCGCGTGCCTGGGCAAGCGTGACTTCCGGATAGGGCCCCATGCCGAGCTTCACAGCCTTGCCGCCCTTCGTGTACCGATAGACCCAGGCCTTGCCGGTGGTTCGTACACGCAGGTACAGATTGTCGCCGTCGTTTAGCAGGTATTCTTTCGGACCGGGCTTGGCCGCCCTGATCTGAGTCTCGCTGAGTAGGCCCATGACTTGTACCCCCAGAGGCTGTTTTTGACGAAACCATTGTGGGGTACAAGTTGGGGTACAGACAAACGCGGGATGTAGGGACGTGCAGTGACACGTCTAGAGCAGCGAATTCTGCCTAAGAGTCTGATTTTGTGGGGTTTTGGGACGTTTTGAACCGTGCTGGAACAGCGCGGTGGTGGCCCGGGGCGGAATCGAACCACCGACACAAGGATTTTCAATCCTCTGCTCTACCGACTGAGCTACCAGGCCAAGAGGCGAAATCATACACGATATTTTGCCTGCGCGCAGCCCGGTTCCGCGTGTACCCGTTCCCCTGAAAGGCTGGGCGCCCTATAATACAGCCAGTCTCCTATTGCAACTTTTCTTTGGGCATGTCTGTTGACGTTCTGACCTTCGGCTTGAATCACGTCTCGGCGCCGGTTTCGGTGCGCGAGCGCGTGTCGTTTCCGATCGAAGTTGTCAAACCTGCGTTGGCCGCGTTGCGCTCGGCCTTTGGTAGCCGCGTGCGCGAAGCCGCCATTCTGTCTACCTGTAATCGCACCGAGGTCTACTGTGCGGCGGATGCCGACGTGGGTCCCGATCTGCCGGAATGGCTGGCCGAGTTCAATCGTGTTGAGCCGGGCATCGTGCTTCCGCACGTGTATCAGTACCAGCGGAACGACGCGGTGCGGCACGCGTTCCGGGTGGCGAGCGGGCTCGATTCCATGGTGTTGGGCGAGCCCCAGATCCTGGGTCAGATGAAGAGCGCCGTGCGCACGGCCGAACAGGCCGGCACGCTGGGCACTTTGCTGCATCAGTTGTTTCAGCGCACCTTTTCAGTCGCCAAAGAAGTCCGCTCACAAACAGCCATTGGGGCGCATTCGGTCTCCATGGCGGCTGCGGCGGTGCGTCTGACCGAGCGCGTGCTGGGCAATCTGTCTGATTCCAGCATTCTCTTTATCGGTGCAGGCGAAATGATCGAGCTCTGTACGACACACTTCGCAGCGGTGCAACCCCGCCAGATTAGTGTGGCCAATCGTACGGTCGAGCGCGCTGAGCTGCTGGCCAACCGGTTTGGAGCGCATGCGCTCAAACTGTCGTCGCTGCCCGAACATCTGGCAGAATTCGATGTCGTCGTGTCCTGTACGGCCTCATCCCTGCCCATTTTGGGGTTGGGGCTGGTCGAGCGCGCAGCGCGTGCGCGGCGCCATCGCCCTATCGTCATGGTCGATCTGGCGGTTCCACGCGACATAGAGCCCGAAGTCGGGCGTCTCGCAGACGTCTATCTGTATACGGTCGACGATCTGGGCCGCATGGTGCAGTCGGGTACAGACGCCCGCCGTGCCGCGGTGGTGCAGGCCGAGGCCATCATCGAAACGCGTGTGCAGCATTTCATGCACTGGATGAGCAACCGGGCCATTGTGCCTGCCATTGTCGATTATCAGCAAAGTGCCGATGCGCTGCGGATGGCTGAGCTGGACCGTGCGCGGCGGTTGCTGGCGCGGGGCGATGACCCTGAAGCGGTGCTCGAGCATCTCGCGTACAGCCTGACGCACAAGTACATGCATGGCCCGCTTGCGGCGCTGAATCGTTCAGATGGCTCCGAACGTGAACAGCTGTTGGCGCTTCTGCCTCGTCTGCTGCCGGAGGCCGGCACTCGCCGCCGGCATTAGCGGCGCGTCTCGGTTCATCCTGGCGCCTGCCGGGCATCTTCCTGCCGTGCGGCGGGGCCCACTGTCTGTTTTTCGGAATCCCAATGAAAGAATCAATGCGCAGCCGTCTGGAACAGCTTGGGCAGCGTCTGGCCGAGATTGACGCGTTGCTGGCAGAACCGGGCAGTGCCGACGACCTGGACCAGTACCGCAAGTGGACACGCGAGCGCGCTGAACTCGAGCCGGTCGTGCAGGTATTTGACGATTGGCAGGCGGCTTGTGCAGACGAGCAGACGGCCCGCGAGTTGTTGGCGGACCCGGAAATGAAGGCGCTGGCTGAAGAAGAACTTCAAGGGGTTGATACGCGTATCGAGGCTTTGGAATCCGAGCTCCAGATTCTGCTGATCCCCAAGGACCCGGACGATGGGCGCAGCGTTTTTCTCGAGGTGCGGGCCGGGACGGGCGGAGACGAGAGTGCCCTGTTTGCGGGTGATCTGCTGCGCATGTACACGCGCTATGCAGAGCTCAATGGCTGGCGGGTGGAATTCATGTCGGCCAGTGAGTCCGAGCTGGGCGGCTATAAAGAGGTCATCGTCCACATCACGGGTGACGGGGTGTATGGTCGGCTGAAGTTCGAATCGGGCGCCCATCGGGTACAACGGGTTCCCGAGACCGAATCGCAGGGGCGGGTGCACACCTCGGCGTGCACGGTAGCCGTCATGCCTGAAGCCGACGCCCAGGCCGCCATTCAGATCAATCCCAGCGATTTGCGCATCGATACGTTTCGCGCCAGTGGCGCGGGTGGGCAGCACATCAACAAGACGGATTCCGCGGTGCGCATCACACACTTGCCCACGGGGCTGGTGGTGGAATGTCAGGACGATCGTTCGCAGCACCGCAACAAGGACAAGGCCATGCAGGTGTTGGCTGCGCGCTTGAAAGACCAGCAACAGCGCGAGGTGCATGCGCGTGAAGCCGCACAGCGCAAGAGCCTGGTGGGGTCGGGGGACCGCTCCGAGCGCATCCGCACCTACAATTTTCCGCAAGGGCGTGTGACAGATCACCGTATCAACCTGACGCTGTACAAGCTTGCGCAGGTCATGGACGGAGACCTGGGCGAGATCACGGACGCCTTGCTGGCCGAGCATCAGGCGGAACAGCTCGCAGCACTGGCGTTGGCCTGATGAAGGCTACGCTGCGCGAGTGGCGCGCGCACAGCACGCTGCCGCTGCTGGAGTTTCATCTGTTGTGGCAGCATGTCCTGGGGGTGTCGCGCGCGTGGCTGATCGCTCACGACACGGACGTGCTGGATGCCACGCAGTGCAAGGCTTATGAGGCATTTGAGGCGCGCCGGATGGCAGGTGAGCCTATGGCCTATATCCTGGGGCAGCGCGAATTCCTGGGGAGAGATTTCAAGGTGACGCCGGCGGTGCTGATCCCTCGGCCCGAGACGGAACTGCTGGTGGAATGTGGCCTCGCGGCCGTGGCGCAGCGACAAACCCCCCATGTTCTGGACCTGGGCACGGGAAGCGGGGTGGTGGCGATCTCGATGGCGCTGGCGCGCCCGGACGCTCTGGTGCAGGCCACGGACCAAAGTGACGCAGCCCTGTCGGTGGCGCAAATGAACGCGCAGGCATTGGGGGCAAAGCTATTGTTTTCTCTCGGGAATTGGTACGATACCTGCCTTGAGTTCACGCCGTTTGACGTCATTGTCTCCAATCCGCCGTACATTCAATTGGGGGATGCTCATCTGGCGTGCGGCGATCTTCGGTTCGAACCTCAGGTGGCCCTCACAGATGGCTCCGACGGCCTTTCCGCACTACGGATCATTGTGCAGGGGGCCCCTGCCCGCTTGGCGGCGGGGGGGTCCTTGATCGTCGAGCATGGGTTTGATCAGGCATCTGCAGTGCGGGCACTTTTTCGTGCACAGGGGTTTGAGCAGGTCGCCAGCATGTGTGATTTGGCCGGTATCGAGCGTGTCACAGGGGGCCGATTGCCGGCCTGAATAATTTTTAGTGAGTTCTATGATGAGTGAATCAGCCCAAAACGAAACGACCCAGAACGCTGCAGCCGAGGGTGAAAATGCCCAGGCCGAAGTACGGGATTTCATCCACGAAACCATTACTACGCATCCGGTGGTCTTGTTCATGAAGGGCACGGCCCAGTTCCCTCAATGCGGGTTCTCGGCGCGCGCCATTCAGGTGCTTAAAGAGTGCGGGGTCGGGCAGTTGGTGACGGTCAATGTGCTGGACGACCCGGAAGTCCGCCAAGGGGTAAAGGATTATTCCAACTGGCCCACAATCCCTCAGCTCTACGTCAAGGGCGAGTTCGTGGGCGGCACCGACGTCATGAACGAGATGCACACCAAGGGTGAGCTCGCCGACCTGCTGAAGGAAGCCGGGGTACTGGGGTGATTCCTTGCCGGCTGGTGGTCGGTATCAGCGGGGCGACGGGCGCGCAGTATGCCGTCCGGCTGCTGCAGCGCGTGCGCGAGCACGGTGGCATCGAGTCCCATCTGGTAGTGACCCCTTCCGGGGTGCTGAACATTCAGTACGAGCTCGGGTTGAGTCGCCAGGACGTGCACGCGCTGGCGGATCATTTCTATAGCCCGCGCGACGTGGGTGCCGCACTGGCCAGCGGGGGCTTTGCCACGGCTGGCATGGTCGTGGTGCCCTGTTCGATGCGGTCGCTGGCCGCGATCGCCCACGGTCTTTCGGACAACCTGCTTACGCGCGCCGCAGACGTCACCCTCAAGGAGCGCCGGCGGCTGGTGCTGATGGTGCGTGAGACGCCCTTCAATTTGGCTCACTTGCGCAACATGACGGCAGTGACCGAAATGGGGGGTGTGATTTTTCCGCCTTTGCCTGCGTTTTACATGCATCCAGCCAGTCTGGACGAGATGGTGGATCACACTGTGTGCCGCGTGCTCGAACTCTTCGACATCCACGTGCCTGGCCCCCGTTGGGAAGGCATGGATCGGAAAGCGCCGGACTGATTCGCGGCGCGTTCTGCCTCGTTCTTGATCCGTGCGCGTGCGGGCAGCCGCGTACCCTTTTGATTGGCTCAGGTGCCTGCGCGCGCTTTGGACTGCTGCAGCCAGGTCTCGATGGGCATGGGACGCGCCAGCAAGAAGCCCTGTAGTGCATCGCAGCGGTGCCGGACAAGAAAATCAGACTGAGCCTGGGTCTCTACGCCTTCGGCGACTACGCGCAGGTTG
This sequence comes from Castellaniella sp., assembly GCF_036379515.1. Taxonomy (GTDB): domain Bacteria; phylum Pseudomonadota; class Gammaproteobacteria; order Burkholderiales; family Burkholderiaceae_B; genus Castellaniella. Next base: position 261 of record NZ_DASVGN010000030.1, on the reverse strand, counting down.
AGCTTGTCGGCCATGGAGAGGATGAGCTGCACGATGGCCATGTCTTCTTCGTCGTCGGGCAGGTCCTGCACCAGGCTCTTGTCGATCTTGAGTTCGTAGAGCGGCAAGCGCTTCAGGGATGCAAGGTTGGAATACCCGGTGCCGAAGTCGTCGATCGAAAACCGGATGCCCAGCAGGGACAGGGCTTGCATGCGCTCGGCGGCCGTGACGATGTTCTGGATCAACAACCCTTCTGTGACTTCGAAGATCAGCCGATTGCCG
>NZ_DASVGN010000029.1:0-61072 GCF_036379515.1 Castellaniella sp. | reverse complement strand
AATTACCGCCGCCGCAAAGTCCGACCCTGATGCACTGCCATTGACGGACAAGCAGCTGCAATCCATGCAGCCTGCGCGCTCACGCGGACGCCCTGTCGGCAGCACCAAGGTTGCAACCAGCGTTCGCTATGATATTGATGTGGTCGCCGCATTCAAGGCGACTGGAGAAGGATGGCAAACACGCATGAACCATGCGTTGCGCGAATATGCGATCAATCACAAGATGCTGCGTTAAAAAAATCGATGACGTAAAAAAAACGCCACGCAGATGCGTGGCGTTTTTAACTTGGCGTCCCCAAGGGGATTCGAACCCCTGTACTCACCGTGAAAGGGTGATGTCCTAGGCCTCTAGACGAAGGGGACCGGACATTCAATGACGAGAAATTGGTGGAGGTAAGCGGGATCGAACCGCTGACCTCTTGCATGCCATGCAAGCGCTCTCCCAGCTGAGCTATACCCCCAAAACCAAGTCTTCGTCAACGAAGAAGCGAAATTATGCATGAATTTCAGGGCGCGTGCAAGCGAGGCTGAGGTCAACCAAAACCAGGCTCTCAAAACCCTGCTTCGATCGCGGCGCATCGGGTTGATCACACCAACGGACTACCCCGTCTGTCCCATAGGGAGTCAAGCCGCACGGACCTACAGTGAAGGCCTCTCGACCGGAGTCTGGTGCGATGTTCTCTTCTCTGCTGCGCCCGCGTCTTGTTGAATCTTCTACGCCACGCGAAGCGCCAACCCCCCTGTCACAAAGACACCCCCTGCACGCGCTCGCCTGGCTGGGCATCACCCTGATGCTCGCCACCATCACAGCATTTGCCCAAGACGCGCCGACAGCAGCCCAGCCACCCAAAAACAAAAACCTGGATTCCGGCAACATCAACAACGCCCCTTTGGGCGGCATCATCATCAATCGCACGATGACGGTCCTGGGCTGGGATTTCTACAGCAATTTTTCCGAAATCTGGCTCGCACTCCACCCTGACTCCCCCTACATGCTGACGATCACCGAACGCCCCACGGCGCAGTTCGGCAGCGAAATCTGGGTGGACTACCGAGACATACACATCTTCCACACCTTTTTGTCGCCTGCTCGTTCGGGGGTGAAGGAGGCCAGCCAAAACGCCGTCAACATCGCTTACCAGAACATTCAGAGAATCGAACAGGCTCGAAAAGAACTCAAGAACGACGTCGATTTGGGCCCGGAGGAAATGTAAATGAAACTATCCATCTCACGCGCGCCCCGCCGCATCGGCCTTTTGTCGGTCCTCGCCCTCTCGCTGTCTCTCTCGATGAGCTTTGCCCAGGCCAGTCAGCTCACCTACACGCCAAACGATCCTTCCTTCGGGGGAAACCCACTGAACGGATCGTATCTCATGAGCATCGCCAACCAAGAAGCGCAAGAAAATGCTCCCAACCCCCTGGATAGCCTGGATCTGACCAATTTGAGCACCAATCTCGACAACTTGGGCAAGGCCATCAACACGCTCAATACCAATCTCTGCAGCCAGACACCCTCGTCCTGCCCCTCCACCTCGAGCAACGTCAACCTGGGTGGCACGCTGCAATAGCGCCCCGCCCTTGGTCCTGGACGTCGACGACGCCCAGGTCCCCCCAACGCACCCAAACGAGCTGATTCCATGAATATGAGCCCCCTGCTTCTCCGCCGCCCAGCTCTCCACACGTCCAGACTCTGCATGGTCGCGCTGGCCACCCTCGCACTTTCGGCCTGCGCAGTGCCGCACCCACCGTCAGGCGTCTCTGACGAGGCACAGCTTACGCCGGCCACCCCCTCCTCCCTGAATCTGCAACAACTTCCTGCCCCCAAACACAAGATCGTGGCCGCCGTTTACGGCTTTCGGGATGAAACCGGGCAGTACATGCCTTCGCCCAACAGCGCCTTTTCAACCGCGGTCACACAAGGCGCTGCGTCCATCCTGATGGAAGCGCTAGTGAACTCAGGTTGGTATATCCCAGTGGAACGTGAAGGGCTGCAGTCACTGCTCACCGAGAGACGAGTGCTGCGCGCCGTGGACGAGAGCGATGCCAAGTCCGGGAAACCAGCAACGCCGGTGCCCAACCTGTTGCCCGCGTCCATCATCCTGGATGGGGGCATCGTCGGGTACGACAGCAACGTACGCACCGGCGGCATCGGCGCGAAGTTCCTGGGTATCGGCGCATCGACCCAATACAGCGTGGATCAAGTCACCGTCGAACTGCGCGCAGTCGACGTATACACAGGACGCATCCTGAATAGCGTTTCAACGACCAAGACCATCTATTCCTACGAGGTTCACCCAAGCTACTTCCGCTTCGTCAATTTTTATGACCTGCTGGAAGCGGAAGCGGGCTACACCCACAACGAACCGGTGCAGCTTTGCGTACGGGAAGCCATAGACGCCGCCGTCGCCCGCCTGACAGTGGACGGAATCCGCGACCACCTCTGGCAACTGAGAAACCCGGCCGACATGCAGTCCGCCGTCATCCAGCATTACCTGCAAATGCCAGAAGGCGTACCCAAGACAGCTCCCGTAAAACTGAGCGACTCAACGCCAGCCCCCGAGGAAGAAGACGTACGGCACTAAAGGAGACTAGTACCAAAGCCCCAGCGCACGCCCCTCAAAGGCTCTACCACTTCTGTCTCATGTTGCACAAATCATTGCAGCCCTACAGTACAAGCACGGTTGTCCCCTTTCGGTGCAACCACGCCTCCGGAACCAAGACCGCCGGAACCAGCGCCTCCCCCAGGGTCTTTGCTTAATAGGACGACCAGCATGAAAACCAAACTTTGCGCCATTGCATCCAGCCTCGTTCTTGTATTTGCCGGAAGCTCCGCCTTCGCGGCGGGCGGCACTGCGAACTCATTCCAGATCGGGGCTGATAACGATGCCGAAATCAGCCAGACCATGGCAGGGGGCGGCTCCTTCAACGCAGACGTTACTCAGTTCGGCAAGTCAAACTACGGCCAGATCACACAAACCGGCTACGGCAACGACAACGCCAAGTCCACGCAGTTCGGCAAGGACAACCACAGCTACACGACGCAAGTCGGCAGTGGCACTGAAAAATCCGACGTCACCCAAGTAGGCTACAACAACGAAAGCACCGTGGGTCAAAACGCATCAGGGTCTGCCAAAGCCACGGTCTGGCAGCTGGGAGCCAATAACGACAGTACCATCGGGCAGTCCGGCTATGGCAGCTCGGCGGCTGTCGTGGGCCAATTTGGCTGGCGCAACCAGAGCGACGTCCAACAGACGGTCAACGGTGGCTCTGCAGGCGCGCGTGTCTTGCAGGTGGGCTACAACAACGACAGCGACATCACCCAAAGTACCGGGGGTGCCCACATGAACGCGTCGGCTGCCCAGTTCGGTGCCTTGAACCAAAGCACCATCACTCAGTCTGGCTCTTATAACGCCACAGCTTCTGCGGTTCAGATTGGCTACGGCAACATGAGCCACATCACGCAAAACTGAGCCTCGGGTCATGGTTGCAGCCAGCTACTGCACCTGACCCAACAGCACGGTTCGGCCACTCTCCTGGAATTCGCCGAATCGTGCCGTTTACAGAGCCGAGGAGCATCATGAGCACAGCATCCAGCCACGGTCCGACCGTCCCCCATTCGGCCTTCACTCACTCTCGCCTTGCTTCCGTATTTGCCCTGCTGCTGCTTTGCAGTGGCCCCCTGACTGGCTATGCCGACCCGGATCTGGCGCCACCCGAGCTGCAAAGCAATCTCGACACGGCCGCAACCTTGCAAATTGGACGCAACAACTTGGCCAACATCACCCAAACAGGAGCCGCCGGCAAGGCTGCCCAAATCAGCCAGGTAGGTTCGGCCAACACAGCCGCCATCATGCAATCAGGCCTTGCCGATCAGGCGATCGCAGTCCAATACGGGGCCCAGAATTTCTCGAACATCATTCAGACTGGCAACAACGATTCCGCGGTGACTGCCCAATATGGAGTGGGAAATCGATCCACGGTCTTGCAATCGGCCAGTAACGCCAACGCCAGGGTCAATCAGATCGGCTTGGGCAATCAGACCTTGGTACTGCAAACACATGCGGGCGCCGCGCCCGCCACCGTCAACACGATCGGCATCGGCACGACACAGATCGTCGTGGAGTGACCGCAACACGGGGCTGATGATGAACGCACACGCAAACCTGCAAGTCTGGTTGGACACGCTGTCCAACACGCGCCCGTCAATCGTCGTTCCATACGTGCGAAGCGCGCAAGACAGCAACATCCGCTATCGTGTTGAAGTGCGCAAACACGGGCCTGGAGGATCATCCACCATCGGCCAGGGCGGGGACATCCACACTCAGGCAGGCCAGGCCACCGCACTCTCTGAATTTTCACTCAACGTGGCCGCTGGTGACGAGTGCAGCATCACGCTCTCTTTATCTGCCAACGGGCAGTCTGCAAGCACCTATCATTTCGCTTGCCCACGATGAATGTCTTTGCTACAAGAAACATTGGTTTCGATAGCGTTATTTCTGGTACTACCTGCGTCAGGAAAGGGCTATAGTCACTTCTTGCTGTAAGGTTTTGGGGGGGCCACTCATGACTCGCATCATCGTCGTAGAACCCAACGCGCTGCTCAGGCTCGGAATCCTCCAGCTCTTTCAGAATTTGCGATCCGAGGTCGTCTGCGACGGCATGGATTACATAGATCTCTGCGCCCCGCCGTCCGGCCGGGGTTCCGCCGATCTCATGCTGCTTTCGGCGCCTGACACTTACAAGCGAACGGCAGAACTGATTCAGGCTGCCCAAAAATCTCACCAGCCAGCCCGCATCCTGCTCTTGGCGGGCACCGCGCATCCACCCTTTCCCCTGTGCGGGCTCTCACCCGCGCTGGTGGGGTACGTATCGACGCAGGCTTCGACCGCAGTGCTGACCGCCGCCATCAACCTCGTGCTCGCAGGCGGAACCTGTTTTCCAAATCCGGACCACGATTACGGCACAGAAAGCTCAACACAACCCCCCCAGAGCTCAATACAACCCCCTCAGCCAGCCGAGGAGCCCTCTCCCACGCATCTGCATACTTCCATGGCGCTCCGGGTTCCGACCCCCACCACGGCCTCCTCGATCACGACGGTCGCAATCACCAAGCCGCAAGCGCTCGCTTCGACGCTGGTCTCGACAGAATCCCAGCTGCTGCACCTCACAGTTCGCCAATACGAAGTACTGGTATTGCTCGCTCGCGGGTACCCCATCAAGAACGTCAGTCGCGAACTGAACATTTCAATTTCTACGGCCAAGACGCACGCTGATACGCTTTACCAGCGGCTATCCGTACACAACAGCCTGGCTGCCGTGTATGAAGCCCTCACGCGCGGAGCCACCCTCGGGCTGAACCAGGCCCCGGTCGCCACAGTGCCCTCCCTCTCACAACCTGAACCCTACGAAGCACTGCCTCCTGCGGCATGACGCCCCAACGGCCGCTGCGTACACAATGCACCCAAAACAACCCATTACAATTTTCCCGCCACCGGGACAATTGCTGATTTAAAAAATACGATCTGAAGATAGCGTCACGTAGAGCGCAGAAGTACGATTTTTATCAGATCTTGAAAACCGTTGACCACTGAGCTCACTTGCCCTGACAAAAGAGGCTGGCCTACCATCCGGGCTGTTCCCGTCTTCGAACTCGCCCCATGATCACCCTTGCCATCAGCATTGCCTTCAGCGTCGCCGTCTCGATCTTCTTGAAAATCTCGCGCAACTGCCGTATCCAGATTGATCAGGCCATCGCCATCAACTACGTCGTGGCCTCGGCATTGACCCTTGGGCTGTTCTCTCCACCGTTGGACACCGTCTCCAGCCTGCCTTTGCCGGCCTGGATCATCCTGGGCTTGCTGGGCGTTCTGCTGCCTGCGGTCTTCCTCATCATGGCAGCCGCCGTGCGCCAGGCGGGCATCGTCCTGAGTGACGCCGCCCAACGCATGTCGCTGGTCCTTCCCATCGTAGCCGCCTTCCTGGTGTTCCACGAAGTCATGTCCGGACGCAAGGCAACGGGGATTGCCCTTGCGCTGTGTGCGCTGCTGTGTCTGATCACACGTCCCCACAAGGCGACGCCGGCCCCCACTGTTCAGGACGCAGCAAATTCAGGCACTCGGCACGCTGGCACGCGTGCCACCTGGGCCGTCCTGCTCGGCGTCTGGATGGGCTACGGAATCATCGACATTCTGTTCAAGCAGATGGCACGCCTGGGAACGGGATTCACTCAGGGCCTGATGCTGAGCTTCGTGCTGGCCGCCATCCTGATGTTCCTCTGGCTGCTGACTGCGAACAAGACCCGCTGGGATGCGCGCAGCCTGGCCTCAGGGGTACTGCTGGGGGCCTTGAATTTCGGCAACATCTACTTTTACATTCGTGCCCACCAGACGTTTCCGCACAACCCCACGCTGGTATTTGCCGCGATGAACATCGGCGTCATTTCGATTGGCACGCTGGCGGGAGCCGGCTTCTTCCGCGAACGGCTGACCCGGGTGCACATCGCGGGGATCGCTCTGGCCTTGGTGGCTGTGGTGACACTCTTCCCCCACTGATCCGGGCCACACCAGCCCACGCCAGAGCCTCACCCCATCAAGGAGCAGGCTCTGCGGGCGGATCTTGCAACGCCACCGGATCATGCGAAACATCGCGCTCGATATCCACGCGGGGGTCCAGCACCGCCATGACATGCGAATTCTGCAAGGTGTCCGCCATGGGAACGAACTGTGTGGGAGCATCCGCGCTCAGATGATCGCCCGTCACGCGTTGCTCGCGAATGAACACGACGAGGACCGCAGCACAACCCGAAATAAACGCAAAGTAGAGGCCGCTTCCCCATTCGCGCATGAGAGCACCGACCAACAGCGGCCCGATGCAGGCACCCACACCGTACACCATGTAGAGCAGCGCACTGAGCCCCACCCGACGCTCGGGCGACACATTGTCGTTGGCAAACGCAGCCCCCATGGGATAGAGGGAGAACTGCACAATCCCCTGCACCGCCGCAAACGCAATCAGCGCGGGATACGGAAAATGCAGCCACCCCCACAACGGCACCCCCAGCAACACGAGCACCAGCGCCCCAACCCGGATGAGCTTGACGCGACTCACGCGATCGGCCAACCATCCCAATGGCCATTGACACACCAGGCCGGCTGCGATCGACACGGCGATGAACACGCCCACCTGCCGGTTGTCCATCCCCTGCTGCAGACCATACACCGGAGCAAGGCCATAAAAGGCGCCGTTGAGCATCCCGGCCACGAAAAGGACCGTCAGGGACATGGGCACCCGAGCCAGGTAGTATCGCCACGCTAGCGGCGCCGGAACCTGCAGTGCCGGGTGCCTGCGCCGGGTCAACGCGATGGGCATGAGGCTCAGGACGCTGCAAATCGCAACGAAGACCAGCGGTCCGTAGTTCAGTTCTGGAAACAGGCCCAGCACCAACTGGCCCAACACCGTACCCAGACCCGTCGCGATCATGTAGAACGCAAAAACAATGCCGCGCGACGCGTTTTCAGTCTGCTCGTTGAGCCAGCTTTCAATGGCCACGAACAGACTGACAGTCGCCATGCCGGCAATGAACCGCAAGCCCAGCCAGACCCAGAGGTCCTGGTTCAGGACCATGACCAGAACCGTGATGGTCACCGCAGCGGCGCAGGCCGCGTACGTGCGGATGTGTCCCACCTGGATGATCAGGCGGTGCGCATAGCGGGCACCCAGCACAAGGCCAAGATAGTAGGACGCAATCATGGCGCCGACCCAGACTTCCGAGACGGACAGCTCGGTCAGATGCAAGCCCAGATAGGTGTTGAAAAGCCCCGAGCTCAACAACAGAATCAGCGTTGCCAAGTACAGAGAGAAAAATGCGCCTATTGTCTTGGCCATGAAAGGTCCTGGGGTCCACCAGAGGGGTGACACTCACGTCGATCTCGCGACCAATGGCCGCTGTTTTGTATATCATAGAACGATGAGCGAAACCGATATTTCTCCCGTCCTGACCCATCTCGATTCCGAAGGCCGCGTGCAAATGGTAGACGTGGGCCACAAGGTCGCCACCGAGCGCACGGCAGTGGCCGAGGGCGAGGTACACCTGAGCGCCCACGCCTGGACGCTTCTTTCTGCGCAGGCCAACGCAAAAGGCGAAGTCCTCAATACCGCCCGCATCGCCGGCATTCTGGCTGCCAAGCGCTGTGCAGAGCTCATCCCGCTGTGCCACACGCTGCCGCTGAGCTTCGTGGGCGTTGACTTCACAGCCGACGAATCTCGGCACGTCCTCACGATTCGCAGTACCTGCCACACACGCCACCAGACGGGCGTCGAGATGGAGGCCATGACGGCCTGTACCGTCGCGGCACTCACGGTCTACGACATGTGCAAGGCGGCCGACAAGGGCATCATGCTCGGCCAGATCCGGCTCATCTCCAAATCAGGAGGAAAAAGTGGCGACTGGCACCGCAACCATTGAAGTCCTGTTTTTCGCGCGCATTGCTGAAGATCTCGGCATTCGTCACAAAACACAGGCGCTTCCCGCCCCCATCCAGATCCACGACTGGTTGATCGAGCTCAAGCAGCAATATCCTCAGCTGGAGTCCATCGCAGGGCTGAAGATTGCCGTCAACCAGGAATACGCCGGCCCCACCGACCTGATCCGGCCAGGGGACGAGGTTGCGCTTTTCGAACCCGTCACAGGCGGCTGACGCCATGGTCATCGTTCAGACCCAGCGGTTCGACATCGCCGACCTGTCCGCGCGCCTGCAAGCCGGCACAGCCGGCAAGGCAGGTGCGTACGTGCACTTCGTGGGCACCGTACGCGACTACAGCCCCGACACCCGCTCGAGCAGCCTTTTTCTCGAACATTATCCAGGCATGTGCGAACGCGAGATCCAATCCCTGTGCGATCAGGCGGTACACCGCTGGGACATCCTCGATACCTTGGTCGTCCACCGCGTGGGCGAACTTCCCCTAGGAGACCCCATCGTCTTCGTCGGGGTTGCCAGCGCGCACCGCAGCCAGGCGTTCAGAGCTTGCGAATTCCTCATCGACGCTTTGAAGACCCGCGCACCGTTCTGGAAGCGCGAAGCACTCGCTGATGGTCGATCTTTCTGGGTGCAACAGCACGAAGCGGACGCGCAAAAAACCGCACAATGGGGCCACTCGTCCACGTAGGTTACCTCCCACCCATTCCACTGTCTTCCCCGACCCTATCCATGCTCGACTTTGACACCGCCCAGGCGCAGCTCGCGCAACGCGCCATTTTCCCCGTGCGCACCGAAACTGCGCCACTGCATGCGCTCAACGGCCGTATCCTCGCGACTGACGTGCGGGCTACGCTGGACCTCCCGCCGGCCGACAACAGTGCCATGGACGGCTACGCCATCCGCATGGCAGAAGTCTCCGCCGGCACGACGCTCCCCATCCAGCAGCGCTGCTTTGCGGGCCAAAACCCCGAACCGCTCAAGCCAGGGCACGCGATTCGCCTCTTCACCGGCAGCCTCGTTCCCAGCGGAGCCGACGCCATCGTCATGCAGGAAGACACTCAAGAAGACGGCGATCAGGTGACCTTTCACCGAAGTGTCCCCGCAGGAAATTTCATCCGAGTCCAGGGGGAAGACATGGCACGCGGACAGGCGGTGCTGCGTCAAGGCACCTTGCTGGAGGCTGCCCAGATCGCCGTACTGGCCGCACAAGGGCTCGCGCATGCCCCCGTATTTCCACGCCTGAGCATCGGTATTCTCACGACCGGTGACGAACTCGTGATTCCGGGAGAACCCCTGCGGGCGGCCAGCATTTACGACTCCAACGCGCCCATGCTGGCAAGCCTGTGTACCCAACTGGGCACGGAGCAGCCCATTGTGCGTCGTGCGCCGGACGACGTGGCTGCGATCGAACAGGCGCTGCAGGACCTGAACGCGCGTTGCGATCTGGTGTTGAGCGTCGGCGGAGCTTCCGTTGGCGAAAAGGATCTGGTGAAGCCAGCGCTTCAAGCGCTGGGAGGCACCCTGGACCTATGGCGTGTCCGGATGAAACCGGGCAAGCCCGTTGCGTTGGCCGAACTCAATGGACGACCGCTGGTCTGTCTGCCAGGCAACCCGGTTTCTTCATTTGTGGTCTTTGTCCTGCTCGTGAGCCCGCTCATCCGAGGCCTGCAAGGACGACACACGGTATTCCCGGCCGTACGGCACGGGATCCTCGGCGGTGCGACTCCGCGCGGGGGAGAACGCGAAGAATTCCTGCGAGTGCAGGACACAACCCATGATGGGCAACACGAGCTCGTCCCGTACCCCCAACAGAGCTCGGGTGCCATCAGCAGCCTATCGTGGGCGCATGGCTTGGCACGCATCCCTGCCGGACAGCACGTGAAGCCTGGTGCCGACGTGGCCTGGTACGCCTTTCAGGACTGGCTGAAATAACGCCTGGCTGCGGCGCCGGCATGCACCCAAGCTGCAGACTGGAAACCGCAGTTCAGCCGCCGATGTAGCTCATTTCGATCTTGTTGTCGCGCCCCGAAGCGCCGGCCTGGCCTCTTTGCTCTGAATAGCGGTCGGTGCGGCCAAGCCAGACACCAGAAAGATGTGCAGCAAGAATATCGTCGCCAATCCCGGTCCGCATCAGTTCGCGCAGATCATGCCCGTGGTCGGCAAACAGGCAGGTAAACAATTTGCCTTCCGGGGAGAGCCTGAGCCGAGTGCAATCACCACAAAACGGCTGTGACACACTGGTGATGAGGCCAATCTCACCGCCGCCATCCGCATAGGCCCACCGACTGGCGACTTCGCCTCGATAGTGGGCCTGGACTGGAACCAGGGGGAACTCGGCATTGATGCGTTGCACGATTTCGGCGCCAGTGACGACCTCGTCCATGCGCCAGCCATTGCTATGGCCGACATCCATGTATTCAATGAACCGCAGCACGCGCCCGCTGTGGCGAAAATGGCGGGCCATGGGGAGAATCTGGTCGTCGTTCATCCTCCGGCGTACCACCATATTGACCTTGAGCGGCGTAAGCCCCGCCTCGGTGGCGGCGTCCATGGCACCAAGGATGTCAGCGACTGGGACACCACTATCGCTCATGCGCTGAAACACCGCATCGTCCATGGCATCGAGGCTGACGGTAACGCGTTGCAGACCGGCTGCCGCCAGTGCCTTCGCCTTGCGGGCCAGCAACGCGCCGTTGGTGGTCATGGTGAGATCGGGCGCCATGCCGTCTGGCGTGCGCAGCCCGGACAACATGCCCACCAGGACTTCGAGTTCTTTGCGCATCAGCGGTTCGCCACCTGTGAGGCGAATCTTGCGGATGCCCAGCGTGAGCGCAATGCGCACGATGCGAGTGATTTCTTCGAAAGTCAGCAGGGCGCTACGTGGCAAAAACACGTGATCCGGCCCATAGACCTCGCGCGGCATACAGTACCGGCACCGGAAATTGCAGCGATCCGTGACGGAAATGCGCAGATCACGCATGGGACGACCGTAAGTGTCTTGCACGGCTTCGCCCGGCGCAAGCTTGGGAACGGGGCGCATGGCCCCGCTCTGTTCATGAAAAATGACGCGACTCATGATGTGACTCTCCGACTCGAAAACTGACATCGGCGAGTCAACACCCTGGCAGGTGGCCACTTGTGCAGCCCGCCAAGACACCAGCCCGAGTCAGGCCAAGGAATCAGTCGTTCTCCTTGACGCGATAGACCAGAGTGGCCACCTTGGCCAGCCCCAGTACCTTTACCGTGACACTGCCCAGCAGCAGGCGCGACAAACCGCTGCGCCCGTGACTGCCAATGAAGATCAGGTCGCAGCTTTCTTCTTTGGCCGCATGAACGATGCCATCGGCCACGTTGAAGTTGGACACGACCTTGGACTGCGCCTTGACGCCTGCGGTTTCGGCGCGATCCAGCACGGCCTGCAGGTATTTCTTGGCCTGCTCGGCAGCCGACCGGTCGTAATCTTCGTCGGTGATGGCGTAGGCAGCCGCCATGCCGTCGAAGCCCACGGTTGCCGCAAAAGGTTGCGTGACATGCAGCGCCAGGACCTCGGCTCCGATGGTGCGCGCAAAGCAGACGCCTTTGTTGGCAGCCTGGGCCGAGAGCTTGGAGCCGTCTGTAGGGATCAGGATTTTCTTGAACATATGCAGACCTCCATCAAACAATCTACAGGTTCAGCATAACCGCTGAGGCGCCGAAAAAATAGTCGTATCAGCCCTATGAAAGCTTGCCCATCTCGTGTGCCGTCTCGAACAACTTGGTGCAACGCCCCCCCGAGCGGCAGAACGCCAGCACGGGGGCAGGCAGCTCCTGCACGATATGGGCGAATTCGACGACATCAGCCTCGGTGATGGCGCCACTGACGACTGGCTGGTAACGCGCCTGCAGGCCGGCAGCACGAGCCGCTTCGAGCACGTCATTCGACAGAGGCTGATCAGCGCCACCCTCACCGTCCGGCCGGTTGATGATCACGGATTTGAACCCGGCTGCAGCCAGGGCTTGCATGTCGTCGGGCCGCAACTGAGGCGACACGGCAAAGTCGGGAGTCAGAGAACGATAAGGCAGGCTCATTTGGATATCTCCTGGGGGACGTCTGACCCCGCAACGATCAAGCGATGCTCTTCCAGCAAATGCCCGAAGGCTTCTCCTGAAAGAACGGCAAATTCGGACTGGCGCTGGCTGGCCAGCGCATCCCCCTGCCCCACTCCGGCGGCAGGATGACACATGAGCGCGTCGCCATCGCGACACTGCGCCAGCCAATGACGCATCCAGCCTTCATAGGCCGGTATGTCACCTTGGAAATCATACACGCCCAAGAACCCCCGATTCTGGGAATACCCCTGCCGCTGGAGCAGCCGGCGCAAGGGGGCCGCCCCAAGGCTGGCAATCACCCGGGCCTTGAACTTCAATCGCAGCGGCAGCCCTTGCATCCGAGGCCTGCTCGTATCGCGAACCCAGGGTCGATACCCGGGACGACTCTGCAAAGCCGCGAGCAAAGCCTGCCGAATGACCGGCAATTGGTGCACGTGCTGATGTCCGTCGATGTAATCGGGCAGACGGCCACACAGGGCCTGAAACTGAGCCAGTTGGCGTTGAATGCCTGATCGCACCTCGTCCACAGGCAAACGACGCAGATACGCGTCCTGAATCAGGGTCCTCAATGGCCGACACAGGTCAGGCTGACCAAACGATTCGGTAAAGTTCAGATGCAGGCCCAATTGCAGCGACGTTGCAGTGAGCGCCGGTGCATCTGCTGCGGCCAGAGGCCCATCGACCAGCACGCTGGTGGCCGACAGGCGGCCCAGCTGCGCCAGGCGCAGGATGCCGGCATCCACGGCAGCGTTCATGCCAAAGTCGTCGGCGCACAATACAATGCGCCGGTATTCATGCGCTGTGGGATGAGAATCCGAATCCATGTTGAAGAAGTTTGCGACCCAGATCGGGTGGTTCGTCATTGTAGGCTGTGCCGCCGCGGCCACCCATTGGGCGGTCGCAGTCGCCTGCGTGGCCTTTGGCAACCTGGTGCCCCTGATCGCCAACGTAGTGGGCTGGCTGGTGGCCTTCGGCGTATCGTTTACCGGCCATTATCGCCTGACGTTCCGCCACCAGCATGCACCGCTTGCGCGCGCCGCCATCCGCTTCTTTGCCGTGTCGGCGCTGGGCTTTGTCGTCAACGAAACTGCCTACGCCGTGTTGCTTGAAGCAACGACGATCCGCTATGACGTGCTGCTTGCCCTGGTGCTCGTTGCCATTGCGGGCATGACCTTCATTTTGGGGCGCTTCTGGGCGTTTCAGCGCAGCCATTGACGGGCGCCTTGGCAGCAATCCGCCACAACCCCATCTTGCGCGAGCGAGCATCAGGCTTGAGCCCGGCAAGTTCCGGGTATTGACCGACCTCGTCCAGATACGCCACCAGCCAGGTGGTCGGATGATCCGGCGCACACAAGAAGCTCTGCAGACCGGCGGGCAGCCACAGCAGACGCTTGCCGAGCGCTGGCTCGAACTGGGCCGCATCGAACAATTCGAGCCGCCAGTCATCGGCCTGATGCAGGCCTGGATCGTCCCAGTTGGACACGACCGCAATGGGCTCACGCCAATTGGCGTACATGGGCAAATCGTACGCATACTGGTCCAGCATCACGACCTGATCACCCGGTTGTGCCTGCGCGGCCAGCGTCTCGGCCAGGCTCTTGGTGCTGCGTTGTGGAAACACCACCATCGCCACGACGGCCAGCCCGCAGATCACGGCTGCGATGACCGCGTGGCGGGCAATGCTGCGCCCTACACCTGGTGCCTTTTGTTCTCGGCGCTGCTCGAAGGCCTCTTGAATGAACCAGGCAAGCGGCGGCAAGGCCGCGATCACATAGCCCACGAGCTTGGATGTGGGAATCGAGAAAAACACCAGCACGACCGCCATCCAGGACAGCATCAACCCGCGTAACACCCTGCGATCCACCTGCTCCATGCGATGCACGGGCGGTACGAAAGATGGATTGAGCGGCCCTTGCGGCTGGCACCAGCGCCAGAGCTGAATACACCAAGGCAAGGTCAACACCAGCACTACGGGCACGTAAAACCAGAACGGATGCGGATTATTGAAGCCAGGATCGAGGAAGCGCTCAAAGTGCTGCACCACGATGTAATAGTGGAAAAAATCCGGGTGGCGAACCTGCATGATGACCATCCAGGGCAGCGTCAACACCAGGAAAAGCACGATCCCGGGCCACCAGAGCAGCCGGCCCATGGCATCGAAGCGGCGCCGCCCCAACAGCCAGAAAAACAGCACGCCGCCCGGGAGCACGACCCCGATCAGCCCTTTGGCCAGGAACCCTGCTGCCGCGGCAACGTACATCCCCACCAGCGCCGGCCTGTCCTCCAGAATCTGGTCGCGGCGAAACACTGCATCGGCCCCTGCCATGATGGTCAGGCTCATGAGCGCAGCCACCAGCATGTCCAGATTGGCGTAGTGGGCCGCACCAAACAGAAAAGGCTGCACTGCGAGGATCAGGACGGCCAGCCCCGCCGCCCGGCGACGCGTATAGCGCCGAAGGAACAGATAGAACACGGTCACCAGCACGGTGGCCGCCAGCACCGAACACAGGCGTCCAGCCCATGCGTTGTCGCCAAAAAGATGCAGGGACCACGCCGTGAGCCAATAAAACAGGGGCGGCTTATGGAAGAACGGCATGCCGTCCAGACGCGGCGTCAGGTAGTCACCCGAGGTGAGCATATGCCATGCCACCCCCACGTAGCGACCCTCATCAGGCAGCAACAGGGGGTACGTCCAGGTGGTACTGGCCAACCAGATGAAGGTGAGCAAGGCGACCCACCCCCAGGAGCGCCGGGTCTGCAGGCGCTGACCCAGGCGTTGGGCCGCATCGACCAAACGGATGCTCGTCTGGCGCAACTTCATGACTGATCCTCCTTGGGGGCTTCCAGACCGCGCCCCATGCGCTCACGGAGCAGATACACCGGACGCCCCTTGACCTCGGTGAAGATACGAGCGACGTATTCGCCCACCACGCCCAGGGACATGAGATTGACACCGGAGAAGAACAGGATGACGGTGATGAGCGTGGCCCAGCCCTGCACCGGATCGCCATGCAGCCAATGGCTTACGATGATGAACAACCCATAGAGAAAAGCCAGCAAGGACAGCATGGCCCCAAGCAAGCTCAACAAACGCAAGGGCCAGGTCGTGAAGGCGGTCAGGCCGTCCACCGCAAAACGCAGCAGCCGCAGGGGTCGAAATTTGGTGACCCCATGCAGACGTTGCGGCGGCACATAGGGTAGCGGCTCGGAATCAAACCCCACCCATGCAAACAGCCCTTTCATGAAGCGATCACGCTCGGGCAGGCGCAGCAGCGCATCCACCACTTTGCGGTCCATCAACCGAAAATCACCCGCGTTCGGCGGCACGCCCAGCCCGTTCGAGGTACGCATCAAGGCGTAAAAGATGCGCGTGCCCACACGCTTGAACCAGCTTTCGTCATGGCGCGTAGTACGCACGGCATAGACCATCTGCACCCCGGCGCGCCAGCGCGCCAGCATGGTACGGATGAGCGTCGGCGGATGCTGCATGTCGGCATCCAGGCACACCACTGCATCGCCGCGCGCGGCCTCAAGGCCCGCCGTCAGGGCTGCTTCTTTGCCAAAATTGCGCGATAGCCGCAGGTAAATGATTTCGGGGTGCAACTCGGCCCAGTGCCGCATGACCTCTGGGGTACCGTCGGTACTGCCATCGTCGACCACAATGACCTCGAGCGTGCAGTCTTCCTGTGCCAGCGTAGTCAGCAGTTCAGGAAGCAGCACCCCCAGGTTGGCCTGTTCGTTCAAGCACGGAATGACGCAAGACAAGGTGGCGGGCACGACACGTGATCTCAAGGAGGCTTTGGAAGCTTTTGATCATAACTGATGCACCCCACGTACGACACGAATCACGCCCCGAGGGGTTGGCCCGAACGATAAGATTACTATAATATGCATCTTTCAAACGGTTTCTGACACAACCCCACCATGTCCCGTCTCATCTCCATCGAAGAGCATCCCGCGCCCGGCCCCGTGCAACCCTCCATGGCGGCATTCCTCACTCTGGGCTTCAGGCCACTCTATTTTGCGGGCACGGCCTGGGCGCTCATTTCCATCGCCCTGTGGATCTTCGCTCCGCAAGTGCTCACAGGGCCATTGTCCATGGTGTACTGGCACGCGCACGAAATGCTCTGGGGGTTCATCATCACCATCGCAGTGGGCTTTCTGCTCACGGCGAGTGCAACCTGGACAGGTTTCAACCCCCTGCACGGGTGGCCCCTGGGCGTTCTGGTCCTGCTCTGGCTGGTCGCGCGCATCGGCTTTCTGTTTGGCGGACTCACCGGCTTCTGGGTCGCCACCGTGGCTGAATGCCTTTTCTTCCTGATGGCAGCCATCTGTCTCGGGCGGGTCGTCCTGAAGGGCAAGAGCACCCGCAACTACGGGCTGCCGCTGCTGGTCCTGATGCTGGGTATCGCCGACCTGCTGTATCTGCTGGCGGTCCTCAAAGGGAATTACGTGCTGCTCATGCAACGCTTCGATCTGGGGCTCGTCGGCATGGCGGTCATTGCCTTGTTGATTGCGCGGCGCGTGATCCCCTTCTTTTCAATGCGCATGGTCAAGGGGCTGGACATCCCCATGCTCACACGCTCCGGCCATGCACAAATGGTTCTGGCTGTCGCCGCATTGGCCAGTGGCGTACTGCATCAGCCCGTGGCCATGGCCGCCTTCCTGGCCCTGACAGGGGTCATCAGTCTGATACAAGTCGCCTATTGGAAACCGCAGGCCGTCCTGCACAAGCCGATGCTGTGGATCCTGTATCTTGGCTACACCTTCATCGCCATCGGCCTGCTGGCAGCCGCCGTCCAGATCAGCGGCCTCTTCTCTCCCACCCTGCTGGACGGCGTGCTGGCGCGCAACGCGACCCATGTGCACCTGATCGGCCTTGCCGGTTTCTGCGTCCTCATCATTGGTATGGTGACCCGTACGGCACTGGGGCACCTGGGCCGGCCTCTGGCGCTGGACCGCAGCATGCTCGCGAGCTACTGGCTGATGGTGGCCGCCGTTGTGCTCCGGCTGGCCGCTCTCTGGCCCACGACCGTGCAACTGCATCTGCTTCACCTGGCGGCAGCGGCCTGGATACTGTGCATGGGCCTGTATCTGTGGCGCTTCGTTCCGATGCTGGTACGCCCCCGCTCCGGCAAGCCCAGCCCTGCGGCCGCACGCAAAGTGATCGTCCCCGCTCCACAGCACTAAGGAAGCAAGGCCATGCGCCTCACCAACATGAGCGACTACGCCGTGCGGCTGCTGATCTACCTGTGTGGGCACCGCGACCGCCTGTGCACCATCGCCGAGATCGCACAGGCGTACAAGCTGTCGGAACCGCATCTCATGAAGATCACGCACCGCCTGGCGCAACATGGCTGGATTCGAACCGTGCGCGGCAAGAACGGCGGGATGGCGCTCGCCCATGAACCCGAGGACATCCACCTGGGCGATCTTATCCGGGACATGGAAAACGATCTCGCCCTGGTCGAATGTCTGGGCACGGACAACCATTGTCTGCTCAGCGGACGCTGTGGACTCACCACCATCGTGACGGGTGCGCTACAAGCCTTCATGGACCATCTGAACGCGCACACGCTCGCCGACGTCCTGCCGCCCTCGCAGCCTGCTCGCATCACGCCGCATGTTCGGCGAACCGCCTGAATCGCCCGAACCCCCAGATCGACCGGGCACAAGGCCCGTTCAGCGAGATAGAGCGGCCCACTACTGATTTACGCAATCAATCGCGTGAATGCAAATAATCAATTGGCTATTCACGATGGCAAGGAGTACGGTGAACATTCATTCACCCTGCTCATGGAGGCAACTATGGCTGAAATACTGGGCCCACAAAAACTAGGACCACTCACCCCGTTGGTCGGAGAGTGGGAAGGCAATGTGGGGGTTGACCTGTCGTATCACAACAAAGACGACGAAACCGCCAAGACCGGGTACTTTGAAAAAGCGTGGTTCCACCCGATTCCCATCGTCGAGAACGGCCAACAGACCATGGAAGGCCTGAACTACGAAATGACGGCATGGCGCCATGGTGAAGAAGCCATGGACCCTTTTCACGACGAAGTGGGCTACCTGCTCTGGGACAAAGCCCATGGCCAGATCATGCGCTGTTTTGCCGTACCACGCGGCTTGGCCATCCTTGCAGGCGGCAGTGCGGGTGCACGCGACAAGACGCTCACATTCGTCGCCGAACCAGGGTCGCCCTCGTACGGGCTCTCGCAGAACAAATATCTGCTTGAGCGCGCGCAAGCCACTGCGTTCAAAAGCGTTTTTACCTTCAACGCCGACGGCACGTTCACCTACACGTCCGCGCTCACGCTGAAGCTCGCAGCAACCGGTAAAGAAATGGTCCACACGGACACCAACACGTTGCACCGCGTCGCCAAATAAAGCACGCCCTCCGGGCCCGTACCAAAAACAGCGCCTGAGCCCTCGTACAAGCGGCTCAGGCGCTGTTTTGCATGGCCCCGCCCGAGAGCGGGCCATGTCAGTGCTTACACGCGATCGCAGCGGATCGTGATCGGGTGGTTGCGCAACCCTTCGATGACCTGATCCGTGACGTCGCCATCGACGTCCGTCACGGCATAACCGATCTTGCCACGCGTCTGCAGCTGCTGGCTCACGATGTTCAAGCCGTATTCGCCCATCAGATTGCTCAGTGCACCCATGGCGCCTGGCACGTTCTGGTGAATATGGATGATGCGCGCCGTACCAGCCAGTTCGTGGTAGGGAATCTCGGGGAAATTCACCGCACCCTTGGTGGTTCCACTGCCCACAAAGCGCTTGAGCTTCTCGGCCACTTCACGGCCGATGTTCTCTTGCGACTCTTGCGTGCTGCCACCGATGTGCGGAGTGAGGATCACATTTTGCAAGCCACGCAGCGGGCTATCGAGGCCTTCTTCGCGGCTCTTGGGTTCGGTCGGGAACACGTCGATGGCCGCACCCGACAGATGACCCGACTTGAGCGCCCGGTGCAAGGCAGGAATGTCGACTACGGTGCCGCGCGAGGCATTGATGAGGATGCTGCCCGGTTTCATGGCGGCAATGGCGTCCGCATCCATGAGGTTGGCCGTCTCTTTGCCACCCGGCACGTGCAGCGTGACGACATCGACCTGGCCCAGGAACTTCTTCAGCGAGCTGGTGGCATGCGCATTGCCAATCGGCAGCTTGGCCTCGATGTCGTGGTAAAGCACCCGCATGCCGGCGGATTCTGCCAGGATGCCCACTTGTGAGCCGATATTGCCGTAGCCAATGATGCCCAGCGTCTTGCCACGCGCCTCGTAGGCGCCCTCGGCAGTCTTGTCCCAAAAGCCTTCGTGCACCCGCGCGTTCTTCTCGGGAATGCGGCGCAACAACAGAATGGTTTCACCCAGCACCAATTCGGCCACCGAGCGCGTGTTCGAAAACGGCGCGTTGAACACCGGAATGCCTCGCAAGGCAGCGGTTTCAAGGTCCACCTGATTGGTGCCAATGCAGAAGCAACCCACTGCGCGCAGATCGGGCAAGTCGGAGAGCACATTTTGATCAAGGTGGGTACGGGAACGAATACCCACGACCTGCGCACCTTGCATGGCTTCGTGCAGCGCGTCGCCCGTCAACGCGCCCGGATACGTCACGATCTCGTCGAACCCAGCCGCCACGAAGACTTCCTTGGCACTGGCGTGGATGTTCTCGAACAAAACGATGCGTGTCATCTCAACCCTTTCCAGCTGTAGAAAAAAAGATTCATTGTGCGGTACAGCAAAGACCACACTCATATTAACCACACTAAGAAGATGGGCATTGTCGCACTTGTGCCGATCCTCGTCCTGCCCCTACTGGCTGAACGGGACCCGTACGCAACTGCGGCGTCATCGTGGTAGGCTTGACGGGTTATCGAAAGCTCATCGAATTACACCATGCCATCTTCCGCCACGCCGGCATCTGCCGCGCTCTGCGCAGCCGCCGAAAATTGCTTCCCCCGTACCCCTAATCTGGCGGACCCTGACATTGGCCACTTGCGCGCCACGCTGCGCCAGTACTTTGTATCGACCTTCGATCGCTACGAGTCGTTGTTTCAATGCCTGGCCAACGACGAAGCCTACACCGTCAAGTCCATTGCACTGCGGCATCCGCTCATCTTCTACTTCGGCCACACCGCCACCTTCTTCGTCAACAAGCTGCTGCTCACCCGCTTGATTACCGAGCGCCTGGACCACAAGCTGGAATCAGTCTTTGCCGTAGGCGTCGACGAAATGAGCTGGGACGACCTGGACGACACCCACTACGAATGGCCCAGCGTGGACGAAGTCCGCGCCTACCGCAAGCGCGTGCGGGCGCTTGTCTGCGACCTGATCGATCACGCCCCGCTCCAGTCCCCGATCGACTGGCAAAACCCGTGGTGGGCCATCATCATGGGCGTCGAACACGAACGCATCCACCTTGAAACCTCTTCGGTGCTGATCCGCCAGCACGCCCTGAAATACGTGCGACAGGCAGAAGGTTGGGCCCCTCGTACCGATACACAGACGGCTGCGCCCGAAAACGTCCCTGTGCGCGTCGCGGCGGGGACAGTCACCGTCGGCAAGGCCTTCGACGATCCCCAATATGGGTGGGACAACGAATACGGACGTCACACAGGCAAGGTCGAATCCTTCCTCGCCAGCAAATATCTGGTCAGCAACCAGGAATTCCTCTCCTTCGTCGAAGCCGGCGGCTACCGAAACCACCACAACTGGACCGAAGAAGGTCGCCAGTGGCTGGAATTCAGCCACGCCACGCACCCGACCTTCTGGGTCAAGAAGACTCAAGGCTGGTTCTTGCGTCTCATGACGCAAGAGATCCCCATGCCTTGGGCCTGGCCGGTGGAAGTCAACTATCTTGAAGCCAAGGCTTTCTGCAACTGGAAAGCATCCGAAACGGGCGAGCCCGTGCGACTGCCGACTGAAGACGAATGGTACCGGCTCTACGACGCGGCCGGCCTGAAAGACCCCGACGATCGGCCATGCGCCGCCAACCTGCATCTGGATCACGGTGCCTCGTCGTGCCCAGTCGATGCCTATGCCCACGGCGACTGGTTCGACGTGGTGGGCAACGTCTGGCAATGGACGGAAACGCCTACCTACCCGTTCGACGGTTTTGACGTTCACCCCATCTACGACGACTTCACGACTCCTACCTTCGACGGCCGCCACAACCTCATGAAGGGCGGCTCCTGGATTGCCTGCGGCAACGAGGCGGTGCGCGCCTCACGCTACGCATTCCGGCGCCACTTTTTCCAGCACTCCGGCTTCCGGTACGTGATCTCGCACGCGCCCGCCGAAGCGCCCGCCGCTTATTACGAAACCGACAAGCTCATGTCCGAGTACGCCGAGTTCCACTACGGTGACACGTACTTCGGGGTCCAGAATTTTCCGCAAGCCCTCGCGCAAGCGGGGATTGCGGCCATCGGCAACCGCCCTCGTCGGCGCGCACTGGACCTGGGTTGTGCCTCAGGCCGTGCCACCTTCGAGCTGGCGCGCAGTTTCGAGCACGTCACCGGCGTGGATTTTTCCGCACGTTTCATCAACCAGGGCGTCCACCTGGTTCAGACCGGGCAGCTTCGCTACACGCTGACCGATGAAGGCGACCTGGTGTCCTACAAGGCTCGCAGCCTGGCCGACCTGGACCTGCGCGCCGCCGCCAAGAAAGTCGACTTCTTTCAGGGCGATGCGTGCAACCTGAAACCTCAATACACCGATTACGATCTGGTCCTTGCCGCAAACCTGATCGACCGCCTGTATGACCCGGCGCGGTTCCTGGACCACATCCACGAACGCATCGTGGTGGGCGGCCTGCTCATGATCGCTTCTCCGTACACCTGGCTGGAAGAACATACCCCCCACGACGCCTGGGTGGGTGGTTTCAAAAAAGACGCCGAAAACTACACCACTCTGGATGGCCTCAAGGCTCATCTGTCGGCTCACTTCCGCCTGCTATCAGGCCCCACGGACGTTCCGTTCGTGATCCGCGAAACGAAGCGGAAGTTTCAACATACCTTGTCGGAGCTGACGATCTGGGAAAGGCTGAAATAAAGTGCAGCTGGTTGAAGCCATCGACACAAAAAGCTGAGGCTCATCACCCGGGTACGACGACACCCCGCCCGCATAATTGAAACTTGAAACGCTTTCCTCACCGGCCGCATCTAAGCGGCAAAGGCAGCGCACCAGATGACGCTGACCACAACCCTGAGGAGAGCTTTCAATGCTTTACGCTGCACTTCTGATTTTCGCCATCGCTGCCGTCGGCGGCCTCATTCTTGCCGCCCACGTCCTGCGTGCAAAATTTGCACCATGGGCTCTCTCGGCGCTACATGCCCTGCTGGGTGCCATTGGCCTGATCCTGCTTATCGTCCTGCTCGTGCAGGGCAGCACCACACAGCAGATCCTCGTTGCCTTCATCCTTCTGCTCATTGCAGCACTGGGCGGATTCTTTCTGGCTTCGTTCCACATGCGCAAGCAACTGCCGCCCAAGGCCATCGTGGTCATCCACGCGGGGATTGCCGTGATTGGCTTTCTGACGCTTCTGAGTGCCGCGCTCTAACGCCATGCGCCACCCTCTGCACCCGGCCCTCGTGCATTTTCCCATCGCATGCTGGACGCTTGCCACAGGGACTGATTTCGCAAGCCTCTGGCTGGGCGAGGCCAGCTGGCAATGGTCGGCCGGGCTGCTCGCCATCGGATGCATCGTGGCATTGGCAGCCATGACCGCGGGGCTTGTGGAACTCGCACGGGTGCCGGACGGCCCCGCCTTGCGAGATACCTATCTGCACATGGGGCTCATGCTGGCGGCGTTCACGTTCTTCACGGCGCGCCTCATGTTGGGCTTGAACCATTTGCAGCCTCTTGCACCCAGTGTGCTGTCGTTCGTGCTTGACGCGCTTGGGTTCATCACACTTGCCACGGGCGGCTGGCTTGGCGGGCGGCTCGTTTACGGTCACGGCATCGGCCGTTGAAACACGCCGTATAAGCTGCCTTCAGCAGTTCGCGAAAAAACGCCCCGCCAATATGACGGGGCGTTTGCTCAATGGCGAAAAGGCATCATGCCTCGCGAGCCCGTGCTGCCTGCATCCGCGCATGCACACCCGCAATGATGCGATCACAGCGGTCCCCGGCAAAAGAAAAGGCATCACGCACACATTCATCGAGTGGTCCGCGCAGACCGCTTTGCAAGAGGCGACGGGCCCGCATGTAGCGCACTCGCACCGTGGCTTCAGGCATGTCGAGCGCAACGGCCACCTCGGGAGAAGACATCCCTTCGACGCCCCGCAACAGGAAGACCTCACGGTACAAGTCAGGCAGCGCATCAATCTGCTCTTCAACCAAGGCCCGCAGCTCGGCGCGCCACGTCAGCTGATCAGGCTGCTCGGGCGGCGGCAGGATGCTGGAAGTATCGCTGGCTGACATGGATTCTGGTACCTGAAAGTCGGGATCGATCAATTGGATGACGGCTTCACGAGTTTTGTTTCGGCGCAACCGCATCAAGGCTTCATTGACCGCAATACGCGTGAGCCAGGTAGAAGGCAGCGCCTCGGACCGAAAGTCCCCCAGATGGTTGTACGCCTTCCACCAGGCCTCCTGGACGGCATCCTCGGCTTCCATTTCATCGTGCAAGATCCCGCGTGCCGCGCGGTACATTCTTTGATTGTAGCGACGCATGATCTGGTCAAAGGCATTGATGTCACCAGCGATCGCCTCCTGAAACAACGATATATCGTCGGAAGCGACCACTCCATTCGCTGCCTCGACCATGCCTCTTCTCCTTGAACCACTCGAAAGAGGCCTGTGGATCGATTGGCCCCTTGTACTGGGTATTGGTATCGGGCCTTATTTTATCAATACCCTGTCTCAATACCCTGCCGATGGCTGAACCACGGGCAGGGTTCTCCGACCTGGATACTAGGCAGACAGATCGACACCCCACCAGCGCATGGTGCCGCCAAAGTGGGCGCGCACGGCCTGCATGGCGACGCCTTCCTGACCCGACTCGATGGCCTCGATGATGTGCAGGTGCTCGTCCATCGCCGGCACGATACGTTCCGGCAGAAAGCGCCGCGAGAGCTGCAGCACGGTGATACGGTCGTGATTGCTCGCATAGACTCGAGCAGCCAGCGGGTTTCCCAGTGCGCCGGCCAACGTCAGATGCATTTTCCAATCCACAGCCATGGCCCAGCGCTGCAATTCAGGAGTAATGCCTTCCAATGCCTGCCTGCGCACGGCCGCATGCTCTTCGCGAAGAGCGTCCAGATCAGTCTCACGCACTCGTGCAGCCAGCACGCGGGCACCCTCCTGATCCAGCATGCAGCGCAAGTAGAAGCAGGACTGGATCGTCTCAGGCGTGGGCTCTATCACCAGAACACCGCGCTTGGGAAGAATTTTCACCAACCCGACGGATTCGGCGTGCTTCACAGCTTCGCGCACAGGGGCCAGCGGCAGGCCCGAGCGCTCGACGAGCTCGGATACCGACACCAGCTGGCCCGCGCGCACGTCGCCCGTGAACAACAGCTCCCTGAAAGCAAGGAATGCCTGATCAGCCAGCAATAAATCATGGGTCCGAGACTTTGCAGCAGCCATCTCTTGAAATACTCAGTGGTTTTACAGGCCCTGCACCCTGGCAAGCTTCACATACGGATGCTTCATGGCCGGCAGGCGGCACAGAACAAGATACACCGCACTGCCGATGAATACGCCGAAGAACCAGCCATAGATGCCCCACCATTCGGGCAGCCAGTTCGTCATGTGCGGCAGGATGCTGGAAAACAAGGCGCCAATGATGGTGGCAATCAGGGCTGACATGTTCCAACCCCGGTGGTATTGATAGATACCCGATTCCCGATACAGGTCGGCGACGTCGACTTGGCCTTTTGCGATCAGGTAGTAATCCACCAGAATGATGCCCAGCAGCGGCCCCATGACGGCCCCGATCGCGCCCACGAAGACGGCGGCATTGCCATCCCAAGGAGAAAACGGATACAGGCACAGCGCAATGACGGCTGTGATGTAGCCGCCACCCTTGAAGCTGATCTTGTGGGGAAACGCATTGGATATATCGAACGCAGGTGAGACGAAATTGGCCACCACGTTGATGCCCAGCGTAGCTACGGCAAAGGTCAGCGCAGCCAGCAATGCCAGGAACCAGTTGTCGAACTTGGCGGAAATCTGCTCAGGATGAAGCAGCACTTCGCCATAGACTTGATAGGCCGCGATCGTCGTGACCCCGGCGACCAGCGAAAACAGGATGAGATTGACGGGCAGGCCCCACAAGTTGCCTTTGCGCACAACGGCCTTATTGGGAGCGTAGCGTGCGAAATCGCAAAAATTGAGATAGAGCGCTGCAAAATAGGTGATCCAGGTAGCCCCCACGGCAAACAGCGCGGACAGAGACCCGGGCTCGCCCGGAACCCCGGCATCGTGTGTCTCTTTCAGCAGGAGGTCGTGGGGAATGCTGTGGCCCAGCGAAAGCCCGCCCGCCTTGATCGTCAGGCCTACCGCCAATACCAGCATGGCAACCCACACGGCAGGTCCAGCCCAATCCTGGAACTTGCGCACGGTTTCCATCCCGTTCTGGATGATCAGCAGCTGTAATGCCCACACCACTACAAAGCAGATGGCATCCAGCGTGGGATGCCCAAGAAAGTGCGAATTCTGGTGAAACGCTGCGATGGAGGGGTATCGAGTGAGCAGGGCCACGATGGCCCACGAAGCAGCCGCCGTTTGGGCGCCATACCAGAAACACGCTACCACAGCACGTACCAAGGCGGGCAAATTGGCTCCCCAGACCCCGAACGACGCTCGGGCCAGCACGGGGTATGGCACTCCGGTCTTCACACCTGCGAACCCCACCAGATTCATGATGGCGAAGATCACCAGGGAGCTGATGCCAATCGCCAGGATGAAGTTGACGAAGCTGCCGCACAGCAAAAACAGGCTGGCAGCCAGGTAGTACCCCCAAAGGCTGTGCACGTCTGATGTCCAGACGTTGAAGATGCTGAAGACCCCCCACCGGCGTACGACTGCTGGCGCCAGGTCGTCGTTGTACAAGCCACGTGTTGCGTTTTCCATGCTGGCCTTCCAGAGAATGGCTGAAGAATGCGCAGATGGCCGTTCTACGCTACCGGAAGGCCACCACCGCAACTGACATTTAATGAAACATGTCACTAAACATGTGACTTATCATAAATCTAGATAACTCTCCGAAAATTAGGGAATTTCCCTGAGTGTAGGGGGTGAAAAGCATGGCTGGCACGAGCAAAGCCAAGCGCGCAGAAACCCATGTGAGTCCTGCTTCCTGAGCTTCTTGCCGTTGCCATAACACTTGGCGATAAGCAAAGAATCGAAAAAGCTTTGTCGCCACAGCAAGGGTTCATTAGAATCAGAGCCTATAAAGCATCCGGACCATATAACCAGGTGCGCTAACCAAAAGGCCTGTTCCCATGAAGAAACTGCACGCCCTCGTCCTGGCAGGACTCCTGCCGATTCTGTCTCTTGCTCCCGTACTGCCTGCCACCGCTGCGACCAATGATCTGGCCGCAATCCAGAAGGCAGGCACCATCCGCATCGGCACCGAAGGCACCTATGCCCCCTTTTCCTACCACGAAACTTCCGACAACAAGCTGGTCGGATTTGACGTGGACATTGGCCGTGCCATCGCCAAGCAGCTGGGGGTGAAAGCACAGTTTGTGGAAGGCAAGTGGGATGGGCTGATTGCAGGGTTGAACGTCGGCCGCTACGACGTGGTGATCAACCAAGTCGGCATCACTCCAGAGCGCGAGGCCAAGTACGACTTCTCCAGGCCCTATATCTCATCGGAAGCGGTCCTGATCGTGCGTGACGACAACACCACGATCCATTCATTCGACGATCTGAAAGGCAAAACGTCGGCCAATACGATCAGCAGCAACTTCGGCCAGCTCGCAGCGCAGCACGGGGCGCATGTCGTCGCCGTCCAGGGCTTCAACGACGCCATCGCACTGCTGACTTCTGGCCGTGTGGATGCCACCGTCAACGACTACTTGTCCTATCTGGACTTCAAGAAGCATCAGCCCAAGGCCAAGGTCAAAGTCGTGGCCCACGACGCCAGTGGGGCATTCAGCAGTTCGGGCGTTCTGATGCGCAAAGATCAACCTGCGCTAAAAGCAGCCATCGACAAGGCCATCACCGCCATCATTGCTGACGGCACCTACAAAAAAATCTCTGACCACTACTTTGGTGAAGACCTTTCGTCCAAGATCCACTAATCTGTAGGGCTTCAAAACCTACAGGCGAGTGCTCGTGCCCGATTGGCTGCATCTGATGATGGAATCCCTCTGGCCGCTTCTGGTCGGAGGGATCAAGTTCACCATTCCCCTCGCAATCCTGTCCTTTGCAATCGGGCTGGTACTGGCCTTCCTGGCCGCGGTCGGGCGCCTTTTCGGGCCTCGCCCGCTGGTCGAGCTGGTCCGCTTCTATATCTGGCTGGTGCGCGGCACCCCTCTGCTGGTCCAGCTCTTCGTGATCTTCTATGGCCTGCCCAGCGTCGGCATCGTGCTGGACCCCATGACAGCCGCACTCATCGGCTTTTCGCTGAACGTGGGCGCCTACAACGCAGAAGTCATCCGGGGCGCCATCGAGTCCATCCCCAAAGGCCAGTGGGATGCCGCCTACTCGCTCAGCATGACCCGAGCGCAGGCGCTGCGACGCACCATTCTGCCTCAGGCAGCCCGTGTGGCCGTCCCGCCCCTGGCGAACTCATTCATCGCGCTGGTGAAAGACACATCCCTGGCAGCCGTCATCACGGTTCCCGAAATCTTCCAGGCTGCGCAGCGCATTGCGTCAGTGACCTATGAACCCCTCACGCTGTACCTCGAAGCAGCCCTGATCTACCTTGTGTTGTGCTCGTTCCTTACTTCGGCCCAAGCCAGGCTCGAACGCTACTTCAGCCAGCACGCAGTCTTCACCGAGGGGCAGCGATGATCCAGTTGCAGGAAATCCGCAAGCGCTTCGGTGACCACGAGGTGCTCCGATCCGTGAGCGTGGACATCCCCGAAGGCCAGGTCACGGCGCTGATCGGGCCTTCGGGCAGCGGCAAAAGCACCTTGTTGCGGTGCGTGAATCTGCTGGAAACACCGGACTCGGGCACCCTGACACTAGGCTCCGAAACCCTGACATTCGTACCGGGTCGTCACCCGGAGCGCGCCGCCGTGCAGCGTATCCGTCAGCAAACGGGCATGGTGTTCCAGAACTTTCAGCTCTTCCCCCACCAGTCCGCAGTTCAAAACGTCATGGAAGGCCTGGTCACTGTCAAGCACTGGGACAAGGCCCGGGCACATGCTCGCGCGTGCGAATTGCTGGACAAGGTCGGCCTCAAAGAAAAAATCGACGCCTGGCCCGCCAGTCTGTCGGGTGGACAACAACAACGGGTGGCCATTGCGCGCGCCCTGGCCCCCGAACCCGCCGTCCTGTTGTGTGACGAACCCACTTCGGCTCTGGACCCGGGACTGGCCGCAGAAGTCGTGGCCGTACTCCGGGCATTGGCCTCTGAAGGCATGACCATGCTCATGGCCACACATGACTTGAGGCTGGCCGCCCAGGTGGCACGCCAGACCGTGTTCCTGCTCGATGGCGCGGTGGTTGAAACCGGCTCGTCGCAGACTCTGTTCAACGCGCCCCACGATGCCCGGACACGCCGGTTCGTCGCGACCCTGACCGGCACAGCCACCTGAACCTGCTCCAAGCCGAGCCTCTCCTCAAGCGCGCAACGGCGGAACCCGAGCGTCCGTCCAAACTGGTTTATGCTTGCGCATCATGTCTGAACACTTCAACGACACTCCCGTCCATAACGCCTTTCAGGGATCTTTGCTGGCCCAGGTGGACTCACTCCCCGCCCCCTGGAAAGAAGCCCTGCAGGCACCCCATCTGCAAGGGGTTCTGGGCACACTGGACTCCCTGCTGACGAAACGAACCACAGCGGGAGTGACGATCTTCCCGCTGCGTCCCTTTCGTGCGCTGATCGAAATTCCTCCGCAGGACGTGCAAGTGATCGTCGTGGGACAGGACCCCTATCACGGCCCCAATCAGGCGCAGGGGCTGGCATTTTCGGTTCCCGACTTTTGCCCCACTCCGCCCAGCCTGCGCAATATGTTCAAAGAACTTGCACTGGAATACGGCACTCCAGCGCAAGCACCACGCAACAGCCTGGTGCGCTGGGCACGCCAAGGCGTTCTGCTTCTGAATACAGCGCTCACGGTTGAAGCGCATCAGCCTGCCTCACACTCGAAAAAAGGCTGGGAACACATCACCGACGCGCTCATCATGCGGGTTCTGCGCGAACCCCGCCCCAAGGTCCTGTTGCTTTGGGGCAGTCACGCCCAGGCTCGGCAAGGCCTGCTGGAATTACAACCACCTGCCGGTCCCATCCAGGTCTTCATCGCCAACCACCCCTCGCCGCTTTCAGCACTGCGCCCACCTCGCCCCTTCATCGGCTGTGGACACTTTCGTGCGGCCAACGACTGGCTGCAGGCGCACGGTGAAGCCGGCATCGACTGGATGCTCTCGCATACCCCCACTGCGGCACCGGGATACGGCGGATGAACCCGACACAACCACAGCGCCGCACCACGCTGTCGATCCCCAGCCTGACCGCCCCAGTGGCCATGGGGTACATCCCGTTGGGAGCCGTCTTTGGATTCCTGTTTGTACAGGCGGGTGGCACCAGCTGGCTGGCGCTCGCTGCCAGTCTGCTGGTCTATGCCGGGGCCGCGCAATTCATGATGATTCCCATGCTTGCGGCGAGTGTGCCGGTCAGCGGTATCGTGCTGGCCACCCTGGTCATCAACCTGCGCCACGTGTTCTACGGCCTGTCGCTGCTGACCAGCATGCCCGCCTCGGGCTGGCAACGGTTCTACAGCATCTTTGCGCTCACGGACGAAAGTTACTCCGTGCTGACGGCACTGCCCGCGGCCGAGCGACCGCACCGCATGGCACTGGTCTGCGGCCTGAATCAGACCTGGTGGGTCCTGGGCACCGCATTGGGCGTGATGCTGGGCTCGCAGGCACAACTTGGAATCACCGGACTGGACTTCGTGCTGGCAGCGCTGTTTGCCGTGCTGGCCGTCGAGCAATGGCGGGCGCGCCGCGACGCGATCCCTATCTGGATTGCAGTCGCAGCGTACGCCATTGCGCAAACCGTGTACCCATCCCAGGCACTTGCCATCGCGATTGCACTGAGCCTGATTGCCACGTTGCTGCGCCCGGCCCCATCCACTCGGACGACTCATGGCTGATGCCCGCTACGTACTCATCGTCATCGTGCTCATGGCGGCTGTCACCGTACTGCTGCGGGCCCTGCCGTTCATGGCGGGCCACTGGCTGCGCCGCCATGCCTTCGTGCAGAAGCTGGGCGACAGTCTTCCGCTGTCGATCATGGTGCTGCTGCTCGTGGACACCGCCTCTGGGCAGGCCCAAAGCCACACCGGGCTGCCCTGGCAGGAAGCGCTGGCCGTCCTGCTCGTCGTGATGATGCAATGGCGCAGCCGCCAGACGCTGTTGAGCATCGTGGCGGGAACGGCGCTTTACGTAGCGCTCAGGAATCTTTGATCCGAGCGGCTTTCACTGGGCCCGCGAGGACTGCAGCGCCACCCAGCGCTGGACCGACGCTCGGTTCCACTGGCTGTGAACGTATTCGACCAGGCGTGCGGGGACCGGATCGCTCACGGACACCAGCCGGTTCAGCATGAAGGCCAATTCAAAATCGGCAATGCTCCAGCTGGAGAACAATTGATTCTTGCCATGAGGCAGCGCCTGCTCGGAGAACGCAATGAGTTTGTTGGCCGCCTGTTGTGCGGCATCACTCAAGGCAGGCAGGGGCTTGGCCGGCTTGCGAAACATGTTCTCTGACGATCGCTCCTGGCGCACGACTCCAAGGTCGGTGCGCACCCAGGCCTGAATCTGCCGGGCCTGGGCACGCTCGCGCATATCCGCAGGGTATAGCGACCGGCCCGGAAACGCCTCGCTTACGTATTCGGTGATGGCCGATGACTCCGCCAGGCGAAAATCCCCTTGTACCAGCAGAGGCACCTTGCCCGTGGCTGACAGCGCCCGATACTCCGGACGGTGCTGCTCGCCCTTGGCGAGGTCGACCGGAGAAACCTTGAAAGCCAGGTCTTTCTCAGCCAGCGCTACATATGCCGCCATGGCGTAGGGGCTGAAGAAGTTGGCATCTGTGTACAAAACCAGTTGAGCTGTCATGGAAGGACCTTTTGTGAGGGACGCAGAAAACCCATAGCGTACTGCAGCTGCGCATAAGGCTGGCAATGCGTCACACGCAACGACACAGGTAGGTCACCACGCTCCGTGGTGTTCCGGCACCCGCGAAATCAGCGGCATCGCCAGCACCAGAATGGCGGCACCCACCGCGTAGGTCCAGGCCTGCAACAGGCCTGGATTGCCGGACCCTGCGAGTGCGGCCGTCACGATGGACACCGCGCTGATCGACCCGATCTGCAAGGACAAGGTGCGCAGCGCCGCCAGTGTAGAAGAGTTTTCAGGCGCCAATTGCAGGCCCGCATTGCGGCTGGGTGGATTGATGGTCCCTCCTCCTGCCCCGACTAAAAATGTCGCAACGACGAGCCAGAGATACGGCGCGATCCCAAAGGGCGGCTTGATGGCGATGAGAACCAGCCCCAACACGATCACGGCACTGCCGACCCGCAGCGGCAGGCGATGGCCGGTTCGGCGCAGCGCCAGCGCCGACGCCACCGAAAACACCACGGCCGCCGCCCCTTGCGCAATCAGCAAGGTCCCAGCCCCCAGGGCGTCG
Organism: Castellaniella sp.; assembly: GCF_036379515.1. Lineage (GTDB taxonomy): Bacteria > Pseudomonadota > Gammaproteobacteria > Burkholderiales > Burkholderiaceae_B > Castellaniella. The sequence continues at coordinate 28,697 of NZ_DASVGN010000029.1, read as the reverse complement.
ATCCCATAGCGGTTGGCGGCGTAGAGCGGTACCAGCACGATGGCTCCTTGAGAAAGCCCGCCAAAAATGGAGTTCACCAGGTTCACGACCCCGAACCCGGGCCCGTTAATCAGGCGCGGTGCAATGAACGGGTTGGAGGCACGGCCAATGTGTCGAAAGAACGCCCACGCCAACACCGCCGCCATGACAAAGAGGCCCGCAAACGCCGGCAAGCCTGCCGGCAGCCCTTGCTCGCCAAGCACGCTGACCGACAGCATCCCGACCAGAATGCCCACCCCCATCAGCACTACGCCAGGAATGTCCGGGTGCGAACGAGCTTTTTTCGCACGCGGTTTGTCATGGGGCATGTGCTTGAGTGCCAGAAGCACTACGACAATGCCGATAGGAACATTGACGTAAAACGCCCAGCGCCAGGACCAGTACGTGACGAACAGTCCACCGAAGATCGGTCCTATCATGGCCCCGATCGGGAAAATGCTGCCAAAAAGGCTCACCGCACGGTCGCGGGCATCCCCAAAGTGGTCCACGATGATTCCCGTGGCCGAGGGCGTGAAACCCGCGCCTCCCGCCGCCTGCAATGCCCTCAAGGCAATCAGCACAAAGATGTTGTCGGCGAGACCACAGAGCAGCGAGGTGATCGTGAAGGCACAGACCGAACCTATGAAAACCTTGCGACGACCATAGCGTTCGGCCAGCTTGCCACTGATCGGAAGCATGACGACGAAGCCGAAAGAATAGGCCGTGATGGTCCAGCCCGCCCAGTTGATGGTCGTGTCCAGGCCGCGCTGCAAGGTGTGCAATACGGTGGCTACGATCGTGCCGTCGATAGCCATCATCATGAGGGCCAGCGCGATGATGCAAAACACCAGCACACGCCGCACAGGCGGTTCGGCCTTTACCGGCCTGGAAGAAGCGTCCGCAGAGCGGATATCAGAGGGGCTGCTACTCATAGATCGGTATGTTACGCGTTTCGAATCGGCCACAGGCGGCACAGGTCAGCCAGCAATCCTGGCCTCCGAGGCGCGACCTGCTTGACGCTCCCGAACCGCTGCACTAGGATTCGCTCACATTGCTACCATTTGCAGCTACTGGAGCCGTTTTCATGAACTGCCGCCCACGCCTTCACCCATCCGTAATATCTGCACAGTCGGGATTCGGTTGTGTTTTGCTGACCTTGGCGGCACTGTTTGCCCAAACGGCCCAGGCGGACAACACCGTCGCCCTCGGGGTCGGGATGGCTGTCCAGCCCAATTACGAAGGGGCACGCGATTATAGAGCCAAGCCCTTTCCGATCATCAATGCAGAATCCGGGCCGTTCTTTGCCCAGACGGGCGAAGGCTTCTACAACAGTACAGACAACGGCTTGGGCCTGAAGCTCATCAATACGCCCAGTTTCACGTTTGGCGTGGGAGCCAGCATCATGTGGGGCTACGATCAGGACGACGTACCCCCTGGCATCGGCGGCGTACCGGATGCGTTGGGCGCCAATGCCTTCATGTCCACCAACCTGTCGGACTACGTGCTGCGGCTATCAGCCACCCAGGCGGTGACACACCAGGATCGCGGCCTGCTGCTGAACGCCAAGGTTTCCTACCCGTACGCTGCGACCTCGGCACTGACGCTGACCCCCAGCATTTCGACCAGTTGGGGCAACCAGAAATACATGAGCAGCTACTTTGGCATCTCGCCACAGGCCGGGGCCAGCTCGGGGCTGGGCGCCTATGCCCCTTCGTCGGGGATCAAAGACGTCTCGGTCGGGGTATCTGCCAAATACGCGGTGACTGATCGATTCAGCCTGACGGGTTCCATCGGCGCCGACCGCGTGCTGGGTCAGGCAGCCGACAGTCCCCTGGTGGAGCAAAAGACACAAATGCGCTCCACCATCGGGGGCAGCTACGCCTTCTGACGCTAGAAAGTCGCGCCTATCCCCAGGATAAAGCGCGCATCGCGCGAGCCATCGTCGACTTCGCTTCGATGATTGGCCCCCGCAACCGTACCAGACACCACCAGATGCTTGGCAAAGGCGTACTCCAGCCCCACGCTGTAGTCGATCTTGTTGCTGAATGCCTCGACCTGATAGGTCTGATAACCCAGCCCAAGCTTCAGGTCCAGGCCTTCCATCAGCGGCTGTGTGTACCCTAGCAGATAGTACATGTCGCCATCATTGACGTTCGGACGTACGCCTCGATACGCCTTGAAGCTGAACCGCTGGTAGTTCAGGCCCGCATAGACCTCGCCGTCAGTCCACGTGTTGTCATGGGGATAGACGTACTCGATATATCCAAGATCCAGCCCGAGATCTTTGTTCAGCTGCAGGCGATAGCCGCCGTACAGATCGATCTCGACGTCGGCATGCCCAAAGCGACCGGTGGAATTCCAGTTGCCCAGATAAAAGCCGGAGGACGACGAGTAATCGACGCCCCCCTGAAGCGCAGGACGCACGGCCTGATTGCGGCCGTCCTGATCCACGCCCCGACTCTTGTAGAGCGAAACGGTAGAAATGTTGAAGCTGGTGTCTGCATGGGCGGCAATAGACTGGCCGAAAACCAGTGCGCCCAGCACGATGAGGCTGAGTGATTTTTTCACGATGCTTTCCTGCGCGAGGATTGTCTCAATCAGGTTCCAAGGGACTGTCTCAGCCGCTTGCGCGGCACCCCTAGCATGCTTTGCGGATTCAAAGCGGTGCGATTGTACACCACCGTGGTTTATGATGGCGGCGGTTTGCTGTCCCATTTTCTGGCTTTCATGACACCCACTCACTCCACCCGCCACGCGATGCACCCTGCGTGGGGAATTGCCATTTTTGTGCTGATCACACTGCTGGGTCTCTTCTATATCAAGTGGTCTCCCTATTACAGCCGAGCCTTTACTGCGGCCGAAACCCACTCGATCGGCTCATCCATTCTCACCGGCACGGATGGCTCGGTTCCCGCGCCGTCACTTCGGGCCGCAATCGACTATGCCATCACCTACGGCCTGGCCATCTGGAAAGCCCTGCTGCTGGGCCTGCTGCTGGGCTCAGGCCTCCAGGCGCTGCTACCGGCACAATGGATACGACGCTGGCTGGGCGGGTCAGGCATCGGCAGCGTGCTGGCCGGCAGCTTGCTGTCGGTTCCCAGCATGATGTGCACCTGTTGCTCAGCACCCGTCGTCAAGGGCTTGCGCGAATGCCAGGCAGCACCTGGCAGCGCAGCCGCTTACTGGCTGGGCAATACCATGTTCAACCCCGCGACGCTGGTCTTCATGGGCTTCGTACTGGGATGGCATTGGGTCGGGTTGCGACTGGTGCTGGGCCTGCTGATGGTAGTGGGGCTGGGCTGGCTGCTGAACCGCACGCACACCACCACGCACGAACCGGTGGCCGCAGCAGTCACGGTTGTGGAACCGAGCTTCTGTATCCCCCAAGATCCGACGTCCGTCCTGCGGCGATGGGCACGATCGTTCTCGGCCATGGCCCTACGCCTGCTGCCTGAATATCTGGTACTTGTCCTGTTACTGGGAGCCGCCCGCGCCTGGTTGTTCCCTGCTCTGGACATGGGGGCCAACAACAGCGTGCTCTGGATCGTGGGCGCTGCCATCGCGGGCACGCTCTTCGTCATCCCCACGGCGGGCGAGGTTCCCATCGTTCAGGCACTGCTCGCCCTCGGCATGGCTACTGGCCCAGCTGCCGCACTCCTGTTCACACTCCCTCCCATCAGCCTGCCATCGCTTGCGATGGTGGCACGCTCTTTTCGGCACGCGGACCTGATGATCCTGATGGTCGGTGTCGTGGTGATCGGCGTGCTTGGAGCGGGCGCCGCCATCACCCTGGGGTTCTGACGGGCAAGGCTGCCGCGCGGCCCTCACCACCCCATACAATGGGATCATCCAAACGAAAACCCGAGTTTTCATCATGGCTGATCTCTTTGAAAACCCCATGGGCCTGGCGGGCTTCGAGTTCGTCGAATTCGCCTCACCCACCCCCGGAATCCTGGAACCACTGTTCGAAAAGCTGGGTTTCACGGAAGTGGCCCGGCACCGCTCCAAAGACGTGTCGCTCTACCGCCAAGGCGACATCAACTTCATCATCAACCGCGAGCCCAAAAGCCCGGCGGCCTACTTCGCGTCTGAACACGGGCCCGCAGCCTGCGGCATGGCCTTCAGAGTCAAAGATGCCCACCAGGCTTACGACCGAGCTCTGCAACTGGGCGCGCAACCCATCGAGATCCGCACAGGTCCGATGGAACTGCGGCTGCCGGCCATCAAGGGGATCGGGGGGGCTCCCCTCTACTTGATCGATCGCTTCGAAGACGGCAAATCCATCTACGACATCGATTTTGACTGGTTGCCCGGGGTGGCACGTCACCCCAAAGGCCATGGTTTCAAGGTCGTGGATCACCTGACCCACAACGTGTATCGCGGCCGCATGGGCTTCTGGGCCGGCTTCTACGAGAAGCTCTTCAATTTTCGCGAGATCCGGTACTTCGACATCCAGGGGGAGTACACCGGCCTCACCTCCAAGGCCATGACCGCGCCAGACGGCCTCATCCGCATCCCGCTCAACGAGGAAGCGCGCCAGGGGGGTGGCCAGATCGAAGAGTTTCTGATGCAGTTCAACGGCGAAGGCATCCAGCACATTGCACTCCTCACTGACAATTTGCCCGACGCCATCGATCAACTGCAATTCGCAGGAATTCCGCTGCTGTCCGCACCCAACGATTTTTACTATCAGAACCTTGAGAAGCGCCTGCCAGGGCACGGACAGCCCGTGGGCGAACTGCAGGCCCGCGGCATCCTGCTCGATGGCACCACCCAAGAAGGCGCCCCCCACTTATTGCTGCAGATATTCTCGGAGCCGCTGCTGGGACCAGTCTTCTTTGAATTCATCGAGCGCAAAGGAAACTACCGCGACGGATTTGGCGAAGGCAACTTCAAGGCGCTCTTCGAATCCCTGGAAAGGGACCAAATCAATCGCGGTGTCCTGAACGCGGACCCAGAATAAGGCTCGTTTACGGCCGGCGCGGGTATCCCAGTTGCGTCAGCGCCTCGACGATCTCGGGCAAAACGGAATCGTCTTCGATAGTGGCCGGGACCTTGATGTCAGTACCATCGGCCATCGTGCGAATGGTCACGCGCAACACTTTGCCCGAACGGGTCTTGGGCAGGCGCTTGACCACACGCACGCTCTTGAAGCTTGCCACCGGACCAATCTGATCGCGGATGCTGGCCACGAGTTCGTCGCAAATAGTGGATTCGGCACGCGTGACGCCCGACTTCAGCACCACAAGCCCGACGGGCACCTGCCCCTTGATCGGATCAGCAGCACCCACCACGGCCCCTTCGGCCACGTCGGGATGCGCTGCCAGCACCTGCTCCATCTGCCCGGTCGAGAGTCGATGGCCCGCCACGTTGATGATGTCGTCGATCCGCGTCATGACGGAACAATACCCGTCCGCATCTCGCAACCCCGCATCGCCCGACAGGTAGTAGCCTGGATAGCGCGTGAGGTAACTGTCTTCGAAGCGCTTCTGGTTGTTCCACAACGTATAGAACGTGCCCGGCGGCATGGGCAGCCGAATCACCAGATTGCCAATCTCACCCGCCGGCCGCGAATGGCCCGCGTCGTCGAAGAAATCAATGTCATAACCCGGCACAGGCTTGGTCGCCGAACCCGGCTTCACGGGGAGCAACTCGATTCCGGCGCAGTTGCTGATGGCTGGCCATCCCAATTCAGTCTGCCACCAGTTGTCGATCACCGGCACCCCCAGCACGCGGGTCGCGTATTCGATGTCGTCCGGCACGCTGCGCTCGCCCGCCAGAAACAGATACTTGAACCTGGAAAGGTCGTAATCCTTGGCCAGCTTACCCTGTGGGTCCTCCTTCTTGATCGCACGAAAGGCCGTGGGCGCCGTAAACAGCGCATTGACGCCATGCTCGGCACAGACCCGCCAGAACGCGCCCGCATCGGGCGTACCGACGGGCTTGCCTTCATACAAAATCGTGGTGCAGCCTTGCAACAAAGGACCGTAGACGATGTAAGAATGCCCCACGACCCAGCCCACGTCGGAAGCAGCCCAATACACGTCGCCCGGCTTCATGCCGTACACAGACCCCATGGACCACTTCAGCGCGACGGCATGCCCCCCGTTGTCGCGCACGCACCCTTTGGGGATGCCTGTGGTGCCAGAGGTATAGATAATGTAGAGCGGGTCTGTGGCCGCCAGCGCAACGCAATCGGCAGGGGCCGCCTTGGACACGGCTTCTGACCAGTCGTGATCCCGCCCTGCCACCAGCTCACAGCCCAGCTCAGGCCGCTGCAAGATCAGGCAGGGGGTACGCTCGGCACCCGCGATTTTCAAGGCTTCGTCGAGCAGCGGCTTATAAGGCACAGCCTTGCCGGGCAAGAGCCCACAAGAGGCCGACATCACAATCTTGGGTTTGGCATCGACGACCCGTTTGGCGAGTTCAGGGGCTGCAAACCCCCCAAACACGACGGAATGAACTGCGCCGATCCGTGCGCAGGCCAGCATCGCAATGGCAGCCTCGGCAATCATCGGCATGTAAATGATGACTGTATCTCCCTTGCCTACCCCCAGGTCGCGCAAGGCCCCGGCGCACAGGGCGACTTCATCGCGCAACTGCCTGAACGTGATCTTGCGAACCTTGCCGGCCAGAGGGCTGTCGTAGATCAGCGCCCATTGATCGCCCCGGCCCTCGTCCACATGGCGATCCACACAGTTGTAGCAGGTGTTGAGCTCCCCGCCCGCGAACCAACGGTAGGATGGTTTGTGCGAATCGTCGATCACCCGATCCCAGCGCTTGATCCAATGGATATCTTCAGCCGCCTGGGCCCAGAATCCTTCTGGGTCTTCTGCCGCCGCTGCATAACGCCTTGCGTATTCGCCTACGGTACTGTTCATGCTGTCTCCTCGCCTGGGGCGATTTTTATATTGAGTTCTGCGGCCGATTATAGAACCACGAACTCATCGCCCACGATGAACTTGCCGCTGAAACGCGGCGTCGTGGCGCCGTGCCCGACGGGATCAGGCAAAGCCCGCCAACCGGCGCACAACGATCCAGGACCCGGGACCGGAGGTCAGAATGATGAGAGGTAATGAAGATGTTGCAGAGGCGGAGAGCCATCTCGGCCCTCCGCCTCTGCAAGGCTCACGCCAAGGCCCGACGTCGCTCCACCGGAGCGGACAGCCGGTGCTCCAGGACGTCCTTGACCGCCTCGATGACGGAAGCCGACTCTTCGGCCAGGATGTCGATATCGCCGTGGCTCGTATGAATCAGAAATCCGTGATTCATATCAGGCAATTGCTGCGCCAGCGCGTAGCGCGTCCGTTCGGATTCAGTCATCATGGTGTGTGAGTCGTCCTTTTTTATAAGTGTTGTCCTCGCGCCAGAAGTATAAGAAAATCGAGAGCACCCAAAACTGAGCAAATCTGAGCAGAAGGTGACGCAGACGGCCTGAACACCCTCAGCCTGGGTCCGGTACGCCCGAATCTGCTTGTGATTGCAGCACGCCCATGCCACAGCCGCACGACTCGAACCTGACGAACTTTCTCCTGGACGCCGTATGCGTCGTGGACGAAAACGGCGTTTTCCTGTCCGTAACGGGCGCCTGTGAACAGATATTCGGCTACACCCCCGAGGAGCTGGTGGGGCGACAGATGCTGGATCTGGTCTACCCGCCCGACCGAAAAAAAACGCTGGGCGCTGTCTCGCAACTCATGGACGGCAACCTGCAGTACGACTTCGAAAACCGCTATGTGCGCAAGGACGGACGCGTCGTCTACCTGATGTGGTCCGCCCGCTGGTACAAAGATGAAAAAATACGGGTTGCAGTCGCCCGGGATATCACGGGCCGCAAGATCAAACGCGGAGAATCTCCCTCGGAAGCCTCCCGCTGGCGTCTGTCGGGTTCACCTCCCTGCCTGACGCCTCCCGACTCAGCCCCCATTCCGCTTTCGCGCCAGGACTACGTCGTGCTCACCACGCTGGCGTCAAAGTGCGAACCGGTGAGCCGTAAAGAAATCGTCGAAGCACTGGGGCAAGACTACCTGGGCTATGACCTTCGTCGGCTCGACACTCAGATGCGCCGCCTGCGGCGCAAGGTAGAGGGCGCCTGCGGGCTGCGTCTGCCCGTCGCGACGCTGCGCGGCATTGGCTACCGTTTTTACGAAGAAGCCGAAGTGCTGCCGTAGGCTGGCACCCATGCATGCATGAGCACCCTTCCCTCTTCCACTGAAATCCACCCGCCCCGTACAGGCGCCGCGTGATCGTATTCCCAGTCGGGCAACACGTAGCGCCACGTCATCTCTGCGCCGACCGTCTGTTCGTGGACGGCCGGTTGATGCGTGTGACCATGGATCATCAACTTGCACCGCGCGCGACGCAAAGCGTCGGACACTGCCGATGGCGTTACGTCCATCACATACAGTGGCTTGCCTCGGTGCGATTGCTTGCTGCGAGCGCGCGCCCAACGGGCGACTGCCCGGCGCCACGCAAGGGGCAGACTCAGGAAGACCTGCTGTACCCATGGTGTATGGACCAGGCGCCGGAATCGCTGATACGCCAGGTCCTGCGTGCAATACTCGTCGCCATGGGCGAGAAGGATGTCACCGGCGTCGGTCTGTACCAGCGTAGGTGATTCCAGAAATCGTGCGCCCAGTCTTTGCGCCAGGGCGTTGCCCATCAGGAAGTCACGATTGCCGCGCACCAACCACAAGGGGATAGCCCGCGCTACTGCCGACAGCTCCTGCAAGGCGTGGTCCAACCATGGCGGAGGCGTCCGCAGCGCGTGATCATCGCCAATCCAGGTGTCAAAGATGTCACCGCATAAAATCAAGGCGTCTGCATTCTGAGACGCCTGAGCCAGGAACCCGTAGAAGGCCTGTGCCGTCTTGGGCACATCGGGGCCCAAGTGGATGTCCGAGGCGATCCAGAGGACCCCCCGGAATGGGATCTTATTCAACCAGCGTAGCGCTTTCGATCACCACGTCTTCGACCGGCACGTCTTGGTGGAACCCCTTGTTGCCGGTCTTGACCTTCTTGATTTCGTCCACGACGTCAGTGCCTTCGATGACACGACCGAACACCGCATAGCCCCAGCCATTGGACGTAGGAGCCGTGAAGTTCAAGAAATCGTTGTTGGCCACGTTGATGAAGAACTGTGCCGTCGCGGAGTGCGGGTCGGCCGTGCGCGCCATGGCGAGCGTGTACTTGTCGTTCTTGAGGCCATTGTTGGCCTCGTTTTCGATCGGCGCATGGGTCTGCTTCTGCTTCATGCCGGGTTCGAAGCCGCCCCCTTGAATCATGAAGTTGTTGATCACGCGGTGAAAGATCGTCCCGTTGTAGAAACCTTCTTTCACGTAGGTGAGGAAGTTCTCCACCGTCTTGGGAGCTTTGTCGGCGTCCAGCTCGATGAGCATGTCGCCCATGCTGGTATGAAGTTTGACTTGGGGATGGGAGCTCATGGATTTGCCTTGAATAGGATTGAGTGGGGCGGCCGCCGCAGTGTGGCCCGTCAGTGCGACGACGCAGCCCAGAGTGAGGATACGCATCCAGGCCAGCAGGACGCGGGAGAAAATCGGCGTGTGGGACATGGTGGTACGTCTGCGAAAACCGTTATTGTGCCGCAGGTTGGGCGTGCGTGTCGCGTGCGGGGTGTCCGACAGGTGCTGCAGTTGCAGCAGAACCGCCAGAAGCCCGGGCCCGTGCGAAGGATTGTTGCGCCAGCGCCAGCTGGACCCGGCCAAGGTTTTCGAGAGCCGGCGCAAAGTTGGGGACCGACACCAACGCCATGTGCAGCGCGTCTTGTGCCTGTTGTAATGAACCGCGCCGCGCATATTCGATGGCGAGCGCATTCCAGGGCTCTGGAAGCTCGGGGAAGTCGGTCGTCATCTGCTGCCAGACGGCCAGCGCCTGATCGTGCTCTCCCAATGCGTCGAGTGCCCGACCGCGCTGGTATTCCAGCTGCACGTCCGTACCGATTTCACCGGACTGCTTGCGAGCGTCGGTGCGTTCCTGAATGAGCGTCAGAGCTGCTTGGGGCTTCCCGCTGTCGATGAGACCTGCAATGTGGGCCGTAACCTGAGCGGGGGTGAGCGGCAACTGGGTGTTGACCGAGGGCGTGGCCTTTTTGAGGAGATTCGCAAATGCCTGCCAGCCGCCCGGAGGCGCCAGCGGTTCTGTGAAAGTACCTGTTTTGGCGTCGTAGACCAGGCCGGTATCAGCCGCGTTGGACGCAGCCTGAGGCGACGCAGCCAGAGCCGGCGAAGCGGCCAGACACGAACACAGCGTCAGCAGAATGAACGAGAGGCGGTTCACGGCGTGCCTATGAAAGGAAGTTCTGGATTCAGCCCAGTGGCGAAGTATACTGAGCAGTCCATTTTACATCCTCGATGGTGTCTGCACGTGTGCGATGCCCCGGGGTCATTTGCACCCTTAAAAACCGCATGCTCCACGTCTACAACACTCTCACCCGCCAAAAATCTCCCCTCGAAACGGTGCGGCCGGGTGTAGTGCGCATGTATGTCTGCGGCATGACGGTGTATGACTTCTGCCACCTTGGACATGCACGCATGCTGGTGAGCTTCGACGTCGTGCAGCGCTGGCTGCGGGCGTCCGGCTACCAGGTGCAGTATGTGCGCAACATCACCGACATCGACGACAAGATCATCCGTCGTGCCGTCGAACGGGGTGTGCCGATCCGTGCGCTCACGTCGTTCTTCATCGACGCCATGCACGCCGACGAACGTGCCCTGGGGGTTCAGCCTCCGGACGCAGAGCCCCGCGCGACGGAGCACGTGGCAGGCATGCTGGACATCATTGCGGTTCTGCAATCCAAGGGCCTGGCCTATCAGGGGGATGATGGCGACGTCAATTTCTCCGTGCGCAAATTTCCGGGGTATGGCAAGTTGTCGGGCAAATCACTCGACGATCTCCGTGCGGGTGAGCGCGTAGCGGTATCGGCGGGCAAGCAAGACCCGCTCGATTTCGTGCTCTGGAAGTCCGCCAAACCCGAAGAACCCGCCGATACCCGTTGGGATTCTCCTTACGGGCCGGGACGCCCCGGCTGGCACATCGAATGCTCGGCCATGAGCCGCAACCTGTTGGGCTTGCCCCTGGACATCCATGGCGGGGGGCCTGACCTCAAGTTCCCTCACCACGAAAACGAGATCGCGCAAAGCGAGGGTGCCTTTGGCGGTACCCTGGCGACCACCTGGATGCATTGCGGCCCCATGATGGTAGACGCCGAAAAAATGTCCAAGTCGCTGGGTAATTTTCGCCGCATCCGCGATACGGTGGGAGGCAAAGCCGCCGACGACGCGCAGGCTGACTACTCGGCCAATCCGCGTGAAGCCGAGATGTTGCGATTTTTTTTGGTTCGCAGCCACTACCGCAGCGTGCAGAACTACACCCCCGACAACCTGCAGGACGCGCAGCACGCGCTCGACCGGCTCTACCAGACGCTGGCGAGCATCGCCCCTGACTCGGTCACGATCGATTGGGCGCATCCGGCTGCGCAGGCATTTCGTGCCGCCATGGACGACGACTTCAACACGGCAGGGGCCGTGGCCGTACTCTTTGATCTCGCAGGCCAGGCCAACCGCGAGTCCAGCAGCCAGGCAAGCGGCCTGCTGCGGGCCCTCGGAGGCACCTTGGGCCTGTTGCAGTCCGATCCAACGGTCTACCTGCAGTCACCGACGCGGTTCCTGGCAGGAGCCAAAGGCTGCGATGCCAGCACCCTGACGGCACAGGCCGTTGACACCCTGGTCGCCGAGCGTACCCAGGCAAAGGCGGCGCGCGACTTTGCCCGCGCCGACCAGATCCGCGATCAGCTCAAAGCACAGGGCATCGAACTTGCCGATGTTCCAGGCGGTTCCACCCAGTGGCGGCGGGTCTGATCATGGACGCACAACGCTCCGAACAAGTCCTTTTGTGCCCTGACTACTGGCAACAGGCCTGTGATTATCTCGTCCAGCGCGACCGCATCATGCGCCGGCTCATCCCGGTGTACGGACACGAGGCCATGCAGGCGCGCCACGGGCCATTTCAGACGCTCATCCGCATCATCGTCGGGCAACAGATCTCGCTCAAGCTGGGGCGCGCGCTCTGGGCCCGGCTGGTGCAGGCCTGCGGCAATGACATGCACCCTGATTGCATTGGGCAATTTTCTGAAGCCGAGCTCAGGGCCTTGGGGCTTTCGTTGCGCAAGGCACAGTACCTGCACGATGCCGTCGTGTTTTTCGGCGAGCCAGGCCGACTGGAGCCATCGTGGTGGCACAATCAGGAAAACGCGGCCATCGTGTCGCAGCTCTGTGAGATTCGTGGCGTAGGGCGCTGGACCGCTGAAATGTTCCTGATTTTCTTCCTGGGCAGGCCCGATGTCCTGCCGCTGGACGACACGACCCTGCTCAAGGCAATCTCTCACCATTATTTCAGCGGCGAGCCGGTCTCGCGATTCGAGGCGCGCGAGGTCTCTCAGGCCTGGGCTCCCTGGCGCACCGTAGCCAGCTGGTATTTGTGGCGCAGCATGGACGCTGCCGCCGTCGAATATTGAATTTTCCACCGGATACCCCGTACCCATGCGAAATACCTTTCTAGAATTCGAACAACCCTTGGCGGAACTCGATCAAAAGATCGAAGAACTGCGCTTCGTGCAAGCCGACTCGGCCGTCGACATCTCCGAAGAAGTCGGACGGCTGCAGCAAAAGAGTCAGTCGCTGGCCAAGAGCATCTACGCCAAGCTCACCCCCTGGCAGACAGCCCAGGTGGCGCGACATCCGCAGCGTCCCTATACACTGGATTACGTGCAGGCGGTGTTCAGCGATTTTCACGAACTGCATGGCGACCGCATGTATGCCGATGATCAGTCCATCATCGGAGGCCTGGCGCGCTTTAACGGGTCACCCTGCATGGTGATTGGCCACCAGAAGGGGCGCGACACCAAAGAGCGGGCGCTGCGCAACTTTGGCATGCCGCTTCCCGAGGGATATCGCAAGGCGCTGCGGCTGATGAAGCTGGCCGAGAAATTCCAGCTGCCGGTCTTCACCTTCGTCGATACCCCCGGAGCCTACCCTGGGGTCGGCGCCGAAGAACGCGGTCAATCCGAGGCCATTGGCCACAATCTGTATGCCATGGCGGGTCTACGGGTTCCCATCATCACCACCATCATCGGCGAAGGCGGATCGGGCGGGGCGCTCGCCATCGCAGTCGGCGATACGGTCATGATGCTGCAGTACTCCACCTATTCCGTCATCTCCCCAGAAGGATGCGCCTCCATCCTGTGGCGCAGTGCCGACAAGGCCGCAACGGCAGCCGAAGCGCTTGCGATCACGGCGCCACGACTGAAAGAGCTGGGCCTGGTCGATCGCGTGATCAACGAGCCAGTGGGCGGAGCCCACCGCGACCCGGGCACCATGGCCCGCCAGCTCCACAGGGCCTTGGCCGATGCGCTGCGCGAGCTTTCCGGGCTGGACGCCGACGAACTGCTGAATCGTCGCCAGGCACGCATCGCAGCGTATGGGCGATACACGGAAGCTCACTGATCTGGAGGCAAGCCCATGGGCAAGCCAGTGCGACGCGGCCCTTCTGGAAGCGGTGCGTGCCTCTCTGGCGGATGTCCCCTCCGGGTGTGCAGTCGGTGTGGGCCTGAGCGCGGGGCCTGACTCGGCCACGCTGGCTCTGCATGCCGCGTGCGTCGCGCACGAGCAAGAGCGCGCCTTGCACTGTTTCCACATCCATCATGGCCTTTGCGTCCACGCAGACGCGTGGCAAGCGCAGGCGCACGCACTCGCCAGCCTGCTTGGGGCTTCGTGCCACAGCCGCCGGGTGCACGTGGATATCGCCGGACGCGGTGTCGAGGCGGCCGCCCGCGCAGCTCGTTATGCTGCACTGGCGGACCTGGCTCGCAAAGCGGGTGTGCGCCACATCTTGCTGGCACACCACCAGAACGATCAGGCCGAAACGGTGTTGTTACGCCTGTTGCGAGGCGCCGGCCCTCTGGCACTAGCAGCCATGGAGCCTGTTGCATTCCGAGACGGCTTGCACTATCACAGACCGTGGCTGACGCAGCCCCGCGCAAAGATATTGGCTTGCGCCGAGCAGTTTTCCGAAGCAACGGGCTGGCACCCTGTGGACGATCCCAGCAATACGAGCACGCAGTATGCGCGTGGAGTGGTTCGCGCCGAGCTGGCCCCGGTACTGGATGCGCACTGGCCCGCCTGGCGGCAGACGCTCGCGCGCCACGCGCGACAGGCCGCCGAGCTATCCGCGTGGCTCAAAGAATCCGCACAACAGGACTGGGCGGATCTGGAGCCTTCTGCCGATGGCTGCGAATTCTCCCTGGCGGCCTGGCGGCGTCTCTCTGAGTCGCACCAGGCTCCCGTCCTGCGGTATTGGCTGCAATGCCAGGGCCTGCGCATGCCTTCGGAGGCGCGGTTGAGTGATTGGCTGCGCCAGCTCAGGGGCGTACATGCACTGGGACATGACCGGGACGTACGCCTGCCTCACGACGGATTCCAGATCGAGGTCCACAGGGGGCGTGTGAAGTTGATGCCGGGCCAGGCACACGGCGCGCATCAAAAAAAACACAGGTAGAATAACTAGCTTTTAGCCTTGGTGGCGTGCTCCCTTCGGGATGTCACCAGGAAATCTTCTACTCATATCGGTTTGTCATGTTGATCGTCCAGAAGTACGGTGGTACCTCGATGGGGTCCGTCGAGCGCATCCAGAATGTGGCTCGGCGCGTCGCCAAGTGGCACGCAGCGGGTCATCAGGTCGTCGTCGTCCCGTCGGCCATGTCTGGTGAAACCAATCGCCTGCTGGGCCTGGCCAAAGAACTGTCGCCACAGCCCGATCTACGCGAACTCGACATGCTGGCCGCCACAGGTGAACAGGCAAGCAGCGCCTTGTTGGCCATTGCGCTGATGCGCCAGGGCGTGGCAGCGCGCAGCTACACAGGGTGGCAGGTGCCTGTGCTGACTGACAGCGCCTACACGAAGGCACGCATCCAGTCGATCGACGACACCCGCATCCGAGCCGATCTGGACTCGGACCGCGTCGTGATCGTCACGGGCTTTCAAGGAGTGGACCCCGAGGGCCATATCACCACCTTGGGCCGGGGCGGTTCCGATACCTCGGCAGTGGCGGTCGCGGCGGCAATGAAGGCGGACGAATGCCTGATCTTCACTGACGTCGATGGTGTCTACACCACTGATCCCCGCGTTGTGCCCGAAGCACGGCGAATGAACGTGATCTCTTTCGAAGAGATGCTCGAAATGGCGTCTCTGGGCTCCAAGGTCCTGCAGATCCGTTCGGTGGAATTCGCGGGCAAGTACCAGGTACCGCTACGCGTGCTGTCGT
The DNA here is from genome assembly GCF_036379515.1 of Castellaniella sp. Taxonomy (GTDB): domain Bacteria; phylum Pseudomonadota; class Gammaproteobacteria; order Burkholderiales; family Burkholderiaceae_B; genus Castellaniella. Next base: position 13,343 of record NZ_DASVGN010000029.1, on the reverse strand, counting down.
CCCTCACCGATCCCACGATCCCGGTTGACGTGGAAATGCATTCCGGCACGCTCATCACCTTTGAGGAAGACCAGAAAATGGAAACCGCTGTTGTCTCGGGCATCGCCTTCAGCCGCGACGAGGCCAAAGTCACTCTCCGCAACGTCCCAGACACTCCGGGCGTTGCCTATTCGATCCTCGGGCCGGTCGCCGCTGCCAACATCGACGTGGACATGATCCTGCAGAACATCTCGCAGCAGGGCATGACCGACTTCTCCTTTACGGTGAATCGCAACGATTTCGTGCGCACACTGGATCTGCTCAAGAACCAGATTGGCCCCACCGTAGGGGCTGGCGACGTGGTGTCAGACGACAAAGTCGCCAAGGTTTCGATCGTCGGCATCGGGATGCGCAGCCATGTGGGCGTAGCCAGCCTGATGTTCCGTACGTTGGCTGAAGAAGGCATCAACATCCTGATGATCAGCACGTCCGAGATCAAGACTTCGGTCCTGATCAATGACAAGTACATGGAGCTTGCCGTGCGGGCCCTGCACAAGGCCTTCGAGCTCGATCAGGATTCCGTCCACCCAGAGAACTGATCCACCCCGAACCGGCGTTTCTGCCTCGCGGGACGCCGGTTTTTCTATGCTAGAATGCCCGTCTTGCTGGAGACATGGCCGAGTGGTTGAAGGTACTCCCCTGCTAAGGGAGCATGCGGCTTATACCCGCATCGAGGGTTCGAATCCCTCTGTCTCCGCCAGCAATCTGAGGAAGCCCATGAGACCCATGGGCTTTTTTTTATGGGTCGCTCCGATGGCTAACTGCCGCCACGGATTGATCCGCAGATCAATCCGGTTCGCCAGCCATACGAGGGCCCGCAGGGGCCCTCGTATGCGCAGGCTCACCCCACCTCGCCACCTGCAGGTGGCTCCGATGATTCTGGCGCAGGACAGTCCGCAGGGGACTGTCCTGTGTCCCGAATCATCCAAGTTGCTCGGCTTCGGGTTCGGCGAGTTGCTCGATCTGCACGGCGGCGATGCGGCGGCCTTCCAGGGCAGCGACGGTAAAGCGGAAGCCGCCGTACTCGTGCACGAGTTCACACTGATCGCCTACGTCGGGCAGGCGGCCGAAGCGGCTCAGCAGGTAACCGGCAATGGTGGAATATTCTTCGTGTTCGTCCACCAGGCCCTCAGTGTGCAGGATCTGCTCGAGATGATGGAGGTCGGCGGCTCCATCCACGCGCCAGCGGCCATTGCCCTGGTCGATGATGTCAGGCGCCTCGTCCTCGTCCGGGAACTCGCCTGCGATGGCCTCGAAAATGTCGATGGGCGTCACCACCCCTACGATTGAACCGAATTCGTCCGCCACCATCACCAGCAACCCGTGTGAACGCTTGAGCGTTTCCATCAGGGGAAGAATCTGGATCGTTTCATGCACGATGATGGGCTCACGCAGACGCGTCTCGCGAATGCTGCCATGCTCGATCAGATCCAACAGCAATTCTTTGGCGCGGCCGACGCCCACGACCTCGTCCAAGCGACCTCGGCACACAGGAAAGAAGCTGTGGGGCTCACGAATGATCTGCGCACGCAATTCATCGGGCGGTGATTCAAGATTGATCCAGGACACGTCCGTACGCGGGGTCATGACCGAATGCACGTTGCGGTCGCTGAGAGTGAGTACTCCACTGACCATGTTGCGCTCTTCGTCGCCAAAAGCCTCCGGACGGAGGGTTTGGGTCTCGCCTTCAGGTTCGGGCCCCATCAGCGGCTTGCGCCCCAGCATGAGCAATACCGCTTCGGCCGTGCGCTCACGCAATGGTCTGCGCATTTCTGCCCGGCGCACATTGCGCTTGGCCCACTGATTCAAGGCTTCGATCAACACCGAGAAGCCAATGGCTGCGTACAGGTATCCCTTGGGCACCGGGAAGCTGAAGCCCTCGGCCAAGAGAGAAAAGCCGATCGTGAGCAGGAACCCCAGGCAGAGGATGACCACCGTCTGGTGCGCGTTCACGAATGTGGTCAGAGGCTTGGATGCCACCAGCATGATGGCCATCGCAATCGTCACCGCAGCCATCATGATGGCCAGGTGATCCACCATCCCGACTGCGGTGATGACGGAGTCGATGGAGAACACGGCATCCAGAATGACGATCTGGGTGACGATGACCCAGAATCCAGCGTGCAGGCGTGACCCCGTGGCATGCTGCGTGCGTCCCTCGAGCCTGTCATGCAGCTCGAAGGTGCCCTTGAACAGCAGGAAGAACCCGCCTCCGATCAGGATCAGGTCCCGGCCCGAGAATGCGAATGGACCCAGGTCCAGCAAAGGGGCCGTGAACTTGACCAGATGCGACATGATGGTGAGCAACAGCAGCCGCATGAGCAGCGCCAGGCTCAGGCCCACCACCCGAGCGTGGTCACGCTCTTTGGGGGGGAGCTTGTCGACCAGAATGGCGACGAAAACCAGATTGTCGATGCCGAGAACGATCTCGAGGACAATCAGGGTGAATAAACCCACCCAGGCTGCCGGATCCAGCAACCACTCCATAGATCGACCCCGTCAGTTCTGCAGGCGGGACAGCATCTGGGCAAAAAGCTTGGGACCCGCTGCCAGCACGTTGCCAGAATCCATCCAGCCTTGCTCACCGTGGAAATCGGCCACCAGGCCACCCGCCTCGAGCGCCAGAAGTCCCCCTGCGGCCATATCCCAGGGCTTGAGGCCCACGCCGCAAAAGCCATCGAGCCGGCCGCAAGCCACCCAGGCCAGATCGAGCACCGTAGAACCCGTGCGACGCGCAGCCGCGCAATCGGCCATCAAGGGGACGAACGGCGAGGTGACGGGCAACGCTGTCGATTGAGGAATGTGGGACGCGAGCAGTGAATCGGTGTAGCGCGTGGCTGAAGACACCCGCACCCGTCGATCGTTCAGAAACGCCCCACTGCCACGGCTTGCCGTGAACATCTCGTTGCGGGTGGGATCGTAGACGACCGCGTGCGCAGCCAGTCCCTTGTGCATGAGGGCGATCGAGACTGCGTAGTGTGCAAACCCATGAATGAAATTCGTGGTGCCATCCAGGGGATCGATCACCCACTGGAACTCGGGTTCAGGATGTGCGCCCCCTGCTTCGTGCGCGCCGGATTCTTCGCCCAGAAAGCCGTGTTCCGGATAGGCTGTGCGTAAAATGTCGATGATGGCTTCTTCTGCAGCGCGGTCGACTTCCGTCACATAGTCTTTGGGGCCTTTTCGGGCGACGTTCAGGCGCTCGAGGTCCAGACTGGCACGGTTGATGATGGCGCCAGCGCGGCGCGCCGCCTTGATGGCGGTGTTAAGCATCGGATGCATAAATTTCCAAAGATCACGGGTAATCAACTCGGTATTTTAAATGACTCTGTCCCATTCCTCAGAATCCGCCTCAAACAGCACAGATCCCTTCGCGCGGGTGCGCTTCATCATGGTCAGCCCAAGCCACCCGGGCAACGTGGGTTCTGCGGCGCGGGCCATCAAGACTATGGGATTTGGCTCCTTGCACCTGGTGGCTCCGCACGACCCGGACGTACTCCAGAACCCCGACGCCCATGCCTTGGCCAGCGGCGCGGGCGATGTCCTGGAACAAGCCCATATCCATGCGAGCCTCGCCGAAGCCCTGGGGTCGGTGACCCTGGCGTTCGCGCTCACGGCGCGCGCACGCGCCATCGGCCCACCTCCCTGCGACATTCGCGAAGCCGCCGTCCAGTCGGCGACCCACCTGATCGACCAACCTCGGGGCGAAATCGCCATGGTTCTGGGCACCGAACGCTCGGGACTTTCCAACGAAGACATCACGCTGTGCCAGCAGGTCTGCCACATCCCGGCCAATCCCGTTTATAGTTCGCTGAACGTGTCACAGGCCCTGCAACTGGCCGCCTGGGAAATGCGCTATGCATTGCTGCCCCTGACGGGAGAAGCCCGGATGCCTGATACCCACGCGCTGCACCATGATCCTGGCACCGATCCTGCCAACGGCGAGCGCGTGCAGGCCATGCTGGATCACCTCGAAGACGCATTGGTCGCCATTGGCTTTCTGGACCCGCTGCATCCCAAAAAGCTTGTCCCCCGCATGCGCCAGATGTGGATTCGCAACCGTCTGAGCGTCGACGAAGTCGACATGATGCGGGGGGTGTGCACCGCCATGATCCATGCGGCCAAAGGCCGTACCCTCCACAACGAGTAAAGCAAGCGCCATTCATGTTCAAGCAACTTCGAGAAGACATCGCCTGCATCCTGGAGCGCGACCCAGCAGCGCGCAGCCGCATCGAAATCCTCACCTGTTACCCGGGACTGCACGCCATCATCATCCATCGCATGGCGCATGCCCTATGGGTCCAAGGTTGGCACTGGGCGGGGCGATTCACGTCGCACATCGGACGCCTGCTCACCGGCATCGAAATCCACCCGGGCGCGCACATCGGGCGGCGGGTGTTCATCGACCACGGCTTTGGCGTGGTGATTGGCGAAACCGCCGAAGTGGGCAACGATTGCACCATCTACCAGGGTGTCACTCTGGGCGGGACCAAGCTCTACAAGGGAACCAAGCGCCACCCCACGCTGGAAGAAGGCGTCGTAGTGGGGGCCGGGGCACAGATCCTGGGTGGCTTCACCGTGGGAGCCCACGCTCGCGTGGGATCAAACGCGGTGGTCATCAAACCCGTGCCCGCCGGGGCGACAGCCGTCGGGAACCCGGCTCGCGTCATTTTGCACCACGAAGATCGCGCCGCCCCAGCCACCGAACACGCACCGGCGGCCAAGACAGACGAAACAGCCAACACACCACAACCTGCCTGGCAACCCGGAGGCCCAGGGCCCCTATGCGGTCCTGACGCCACAACGTCATCGTGGTCCGCCCAACCGCTCAAAGACCTGCTGCAAAGCGGTCGGAATACCGCCAGCGCTTCGGACGAAACCGGGGCACCGAATGAAGAATTTGCCCCTTACGGGGTGGGCCGCGGTGACGACGACCCCCTGGTGAAGGCCTTGCACGAACTGATCAACCACACCGCCGAGCAAGACGACCAGATCCATCGCCTGTGTCAGGCCATGGAAGAACTGGGCCAGCGCATTGAAAACGGCCGGCAGCCACTCGATGCCGACCGGCTGAACCGGATGGTGGAATAAGGCACCTGAAAAACAGACAGCTCGGTGAGCGGCCCTTCAGGCACCATCCTTTCAGGCAGACTCTTTGGCTGCAGGGGCTGCAGCCGCTCCCACAGTGCGCACCTCGCGCAACGGGATCGGAGACCGTAGTCCGGCTGCGCGCAATACCTGCGGCGCACGGCGGCGAAGGTCGAAATACACCGTCCAATAATCAGCTGACATCGTCCACAGACGAATGTTCACCATGACCGTGCTGTCCCGGTATTCCATGACCATGGCCTGAGGCGCGGGGTCGGCCAGCACCTGCTCATGATGGTCGATGAGATTCTGCAAGGCTGACAGGGCGGATTCCAGATCATCGTCGTAATGCACGCCCAGCAGCATATCCAGCCGACGCGTCTTGTTGCGGCTGTAATTGATCACAGGGCTGCCCCACACCAGCGTATTAGGCAGCAAGAGGTGGATGCCGTTGCTCTGGATGAACCGCGTCATGAACAGGCCGATTTCATCGACCGTCCCTTCGCCCTTGTCACCCACCGCCACGTACTCGCCTGCCCGGACCGGCCGCAATACGAGCAGCATGATGCCGGCTGCGAAGTTCTGCAAGGTCCCTTGCAAGGCCAGGCCAATGGCCAAAGCAGAGGCCCCCAACATGGCAACCAGACTGGCGGTCTGCACGCCCAACCGAGCCAGGACAGCCAGCAACACCACGATGCGCACAGCCCAGATCGTGACGCTGCGTACGATGGGCACAATGGTCGGATCAATCCGTGACGAATGCCGCGTCAGACGGCGCACCCAACTGCCCAGCACATCCGACACGACCCACCCGATGATCAGGATGGCCAGCGTCACCATCAGATTGACGGCCATGCCACTCATGTCGGGCAAGGAGGCCCAAAAGGCGTGTATTTGATCCATGAGATTACTCACGAGAATTGACGTGCGACAGATTCTACCGCCGGCTTCACCTTATCCCATCGAACTGTGGAAAACCCCATGGACAAGTATTTGATTAGGCCGATTTCCACTTTTCATTCAGAGACTTACTCAAGGTGAAGACAAAATGATCAAGGGTTCCCATCGGCTGGAGCACTGATCCGTCGGCCACGTTATCCACCCTGCCTGTGGACAAACCCATGGACAAACTGAGCACTGTCGCCGATTGTGCTTGCACGACAAACAGTTAGACAGGGTGGGCAATCAACGTCCAAGTCCGCCACCCACTCCTTGAGGGCGAATGCGGATCGCACTGCATATCGCGTGCGCCACGCTCTTTTCGGAAAAAATCCAATAACTTGATTTGTACTAAGAATGATTCGCGTTTAAACTTTGGCTCCCGTCAACCTATAACCACGAAATCATGCGGATACTCGCCCACTCTCCTGGCTCACTTGCAGCCGCAGTCGCCACGAGCTGCATTGCAATGACTCCCCTGCACGCCCAGGCTCAGAATGTCACGCAGGCCTCTTCGACGAGTGAGTCGACCACCCCCGCAGCCAGCACAACACCCAAAGACAATTCGGACGCAGTCCAGCAGCTCGGTACGGTCACCGTCGTGGGAACCGTCAACGATCTGTCGGGACTCAACTTCCTCGCTCCGAATTCCAGCACCACGATCAGCGACCAGGACATCGAGGCAATGGGTGCGACGAAACTCGATCAGGCGCTGCAATACCAAGCGGGGGTTCTGAGCGAGCCATTCGGACCGGACAACAAGGTGGACTGGTTCAAGATCCGCGGCTTCGACGCGTCAGTCTCGATCGACGGCACGCCCACGACTCCCAACGGATACTTTGTCTGGAAGCCGGAAGCATTCGGGCTCGAGTCCGTCGAGGTCCTGAAAGGGCCGAACTCCCTGGTGTTTGGCGCCTCTCAGGCGGGCGGCGGAGTGAATCTGGTGACCAAACGTCCCCACAAAGACCGGTCCCTGCAAATGAATGCCGACGTCGGCAGCCGCAATCGTACGGGCTTGAGTCTTGACTACAACGACATTGCCAACGAAGAAGGCAATGTGTATTACCGGATCGTGGCCCAGGCACGTCGCGAAGACGGCATGCAGGACAGTACCTACACGAAGAACTACTACTTCGCACCCAGCGTCACCTTCGACTTCACGGACCGAGCCTCACTGACCCTGCTCACCAGCATTCAGCGTGACGAGGGGCGCCCCACCAACGGTTTCCTGCCGGCCTACGGTACCCTGCTCGGCACGCGCTACGGCACGATAGACCCTCACCTCAATGCAGGCGAACCCGGGTTCGACTACCTCGGACGCACGCAGACGACTGCCGGGTGGCTCTTTACCTACAAGCTCACTCCGGACTGGACCTACACGCAGAATTACAAGTATTCGCACCTGGCCCTCGATCAGCAAAACGTATTCGCCTACGGCTCTGATGGAAACCGCGAGCTGCTGCGGGGCTACACCTACACACAAGGCGCGACCAACAACAACTACATCGACAACCGCATCACGGGCAACATCCGCCTGGGACAACACGTCAGGATCCTGCCCACGGTCGGCATGGACTATTTGAAATCACGGACATCCGGCCAGAACAACGGCTTCGGCGCTGCGCCAAACCTCGACATGTTCTCGCCCATCTACGGCGTCCCCTTCCCGGTGACGTCAACGCCCTACGACCTGAGCTCCCGACAACTTGGGTTATATGCGTCCACCCAGGTGAAAGTCGGCTCGCACTGGAACTTCAACGCAGGCATCCGCAACGACCACGCGAGCAATGACGGGGCGATCAACAGGGCGGATGCCGGCTACGACGTGAGCCACAACAGCCTCAATCTCGGGGCCATGTACATCAGTGATTACGGCGCTTCGCCCTACATCAGCTACTCCGAGTCCTTCCAGCCCATTGCAGGGGTCGACGCCGCCGGAAATACCTACAAACCCTATGAGGGCAAGCAGACAGAATTCGGCATCAAGTTCGATCCGGACTGGCTCAACGGCACCGTCACGATCGCGCACTTCCAGGTCGAAGAGAAAAACGCCCTGATCTCCAACGCATCCAATATCCAGACGCAAAGCGGACATCGGGCGAACCAAGGGATAGAACTGCAAGGAGACTTCAGGCTTTGGGCTGGAGCCAAGATGAAGGCGACCTACACGTACAACCATTCGCGCCAGGACATCTCGGACAACCGGACCATCCGCACCCCGCTCATCCCCCGAAACCAGGCCAGCCTGCTCGTGTCCCAGCGACTCAAAGTGCCTCACGGCAAAGGGCTGACCGTTTCTGCCGGCGTACGCTACAACGGCTCGACAGAAGATCAACAGTACGCTCCTGGCGACATCATCCCAAGCTACACCCTGCTGGATCTCATGGCCCGCTACGAGATCGACCGCAACTGGGCCGTGCAGGTGAACGCTCGCAACGTGACGAACAGGACCTATGTGAGTGCCTGCGACTTTTACTGCTACTACGGCAGCGGCAGGACTCTCGACATGCAGCTCCAGTACCAATGGCACTGACGCTCGCAGTCGACGAAGCCGGCACTGTGAACGACGCCGGCGGCGCCTCCGTCGCGTGGACCATGCGGGGGGGTTTCACGATCGCATTTCTCGGCATCGGTGCAGGCCTGCAGCTTGGGGACATGGGGCTGCAGGCGGTCGTGCTGTCCGCCATCCAAAAGAGCTTCGGGGTCGGAGACGCCGCGCTCGGAGCACTGCAAGGCCTGGCTGGAGTCCTGATCGGGAGCGCGCTGGCCATCCCGCTTGCCCGCTATGCCGACCGGTTTTCACGCAAACGCGTCCTGCTGTGCCTGATCGCCGCCTCGTCGCTCATGATGGCACTGAGCGCCTTTGCCCCGAATTTCCCCCTCTTTTTCCTGGGCCGTTCTGCGGCCGGAATCACAGAGTTCGCGATGGTTCCGCTGGTGTACTCCATGATTCCGGATCTGGCCTCGGAACGGTATCGAGTTGCGGCGAACTTGAGCTTTGCGGCCCTGATGGCAGCCGGAGCAAGCAGTGGCTTCTACTTCAGTGGTGCCATCCTGTCCGCCGCAAACCTGCTGTTCGCATGGGGTACGGAAGCATGGCGTGCAGGCTTCCTGCTGCTTGCACTGGCTGGCATTCCACTCCTTGCGCTAGGCGCTTTCACGGCGGACCCCGTCCGGCACGTCGGCGCGGCAACAGCCAATGCAGACACCTCCCTGGGCCCGTTTCTTGCCCATCATTGGCGCACCATCAGCCTGTTTGCCGGAGCCGCAGGGTTCCTGCTGACGTCAGTACAGGCCACCAGTCAATTGATCACGCTGGCCCTGGAGCGGCAGTTTCATGCCGGCGCAAGCGAGATCGGCCCCGCCATGGGCATCATCGTCCTCATCTCGAGCGTAGGCTGTCTGCCAGTCGCAGGGCTGCTGGATCACTGGCTGACTCCGCGCGTGGGACGGGCTGCAAGGCCCCTGATCATGGCAGTCGCCGTGCTGGCATCGATCCCGGTACTCCTGTCGCTTCTTTCGGTTCGGGCACTCAATCAGGCCTTCGTTGTGGCAGGGATCTTCTTGTTCACGACCTGCACGGCCAACGCTCTTGTCCCTACCCTGCTCCAGGACCTGACGACGACCCGGGTACGCGCCCGCTGCTTCGCCCTCTGGAGCTTCGTCGTCTCGTTATTCAGTGCCTCCGGCCCGTTGGTGGCCGGAATGGTGTCGGACTGGCTTCTCGATGGCCACCTGCTGAAGGCCATCACGACCGTCGCAGCCTCCGGGCTCGTGATTTCAGCACTCTGTGCCACAGGCTCATGCGCGCTGGCACTCAGGACCAGAGGACACATCGATCGACAGTAGGCGGCGAGCCCCCTAAGGCAGGTGCGTTCAGCCAGGAACGGACACACCCACACACCGGCAGGCGAAGGCCCACAACAAGGCCGCCTGGGCGAATTCACCGCCGCGGTCATCCGTCCTCTGATGGCCACTATCCAGGTCCAGCAACAGGACCGACGGCTGTGCAGCCGTGCTGCGGTGACGAATATTCGCGAGCAGCTTGGCGGGCTCCCAATAGGGGACGCGATCATCTTTCAGACCCGCCGTGCACAGGATCGGCGGGTACGCAGCCCGAGCCACATTCTCGTACGGCGAAATCGCGGCCATGGCATCGTAGTCCTGGGGGTCTGAAAGCGGGTCCCCCCAATCAGGACGAAATAGCGGCACCAGAGGGTGGTTCACATCGCTCATCGTATTGAGCATATCGACGAAAGGCACCTGCGCAATGACGCCCGCCCAAAGCTCGGGCTCGAGATTCATGGCCCCACACACCAGCAATCCCCCTGCCGAAATCCCGTGCGCAACGATTTTCCCGGGCGCCGCGTAGCCGATCCGCAGAAGGTGGCGGGCACAGGCAACGAAGTCTGTCATCGAGTTGCGCTTTTGATGGCGGCAGCCATCCTGATACCAGCGCCTGCCCTTTTCAGACCCACCTCGAACATGCGCGATGGCATAGCAAAACCCCGCGTCGACCAATGCCGTCACCGGCAACGAGAAGCGCGGTTCGGTTGCAATGCCGTATGCTCCATAGCCGGTCAGCAGCACGGGCCGGGGCCCTTGCGCATCCGCGCGTGAGAGCACCGTGATGGGCACTTTTTCCCCGTCTGACGCCTGTGCATGGATGCGTTCGACCCGATAACGGGCCGAATCGAAGCCTGCAAATTTTGACTGCCAGACCCTTCGATGCTGCCCGCTGGCAAGGTCAACATCCACCCAGCACGGCGGATTGGCCGGCGTCTGATGCACAATGCGCACCTGTTCTGCCTGGTAGGGCTGCAAGGGCGGGAGTTCCAGGCAGTATGCCGGATCATCAAAAACCAGCACCGACTCCCGTCGATCGGCATGGACCAGCACCAGGCGCGGCTGGCCGCCGACACGCTCCAGACGCACCAACGCCCTGGCAAACGCCCATAGGCCCATGATGAAGCAACCGGGCCGATGGGCCACGAGCTCTTCGCAGATGGAAAACGTATCTGATTCCAGGCGAACCACTTTGCCGTCCATGGACTCGCCAGAGTGCACGAGCATCCACAAAGCCCGATTCCACTCGACCACGCGATACAGGACCCCAGGCTCTCGCTTCCGGACCAGGATCGGGGCTTGCGTTTCGGCCCCTGCTGCAATCAGGCGGACCTCACTGACACCGGAACCCGACAGGGTCAACACCACATAGCCTCCTGCCGCGGTCCGCTCGAGGCTCATGAAGATTGCGGGGTCCTGCTCTTCGTACACAAGCATCGATTCGCCCCCTTCAGCCGGGACCCGATATACGCGAGTCGGGCGGCTATGCTCATCGCGCCATATCCAGAAAAGCTGAGTCGACGAGGGTGCAAACGCAAAAGCACCATAGCCGAAGGCATCGGCGGCAACCACCGTGCGCACGAGCCCCGTGTCCATGTCCAGCACGCAAATGCGATGGCGGTCGTTGCCGATCACGTCTTCCGCCCAGGCAAAATAGCGATCGTCCGGACTCGCCTGATGGCCCGTAGCCCGATAGTACGGGCAGCCCTCCGCCCGAGCTGCCTCGTCGACGAGCACCTGCCGATCTCCGTCGGACCTGCTACGGTAAAAGACACGGCGCGCGAGACCTGCCGAGAGACTTGAACCGTAGTGCCAGCCTTGAGTCGCCGGCCTGTCCGGCTCGCTGGCGACCAATGCCTTCTCAGACATGTTTCTCCGAAACCGTTCTGCCACTGGTCCAAGAGGCTGCAGCAGTTTCTGTGCGTACTGCATTTCAGCCTCAAGGTGTTCCCGCAGCAGTACCGGAAGACCTCCAAGCGTCCGGGTTCCGGATTGCGGGATGAATTTCATCCAGGCATAGGGGTCAGTACGCTCTCGGCCCAACTGCCGGATTGTGATATTCAGTCTTGGCGCCACGGGAGGGCGCACGTCAGGCCATCGGGACTTGCTCTTGGACGAAGTCATACAGGATGAGACAGCTCAGGGGTGAGAGGCCACGGAAAGGCCACGAATAATGCAAACGAGAATAAATCTTATTTGCACAATGATAGCCTACCGAGGTATTCAGGAGGGCAGGTCATGCTCGTTTTATCCACATGGGGGCATTACCAGCGTCATGTCTGATCTTCTGAGCTGCCTGTGCGGCAGCGAACGACCGGTAGCTGTGCCTCCTGCATTCCTTTCATTTCTGAGCTGCCTGTGCGGCAGCGAACCCGATGGCGACCCGTGTAGCCGCTGTCATCTTTTTCTGAGCTGCCTGTGCGGCAGCGAACACAGTGGCGGCGGCGCGTGTGGTGCATGCGGATTTCTGAGCTGCCTGTGCGGCAGCGAACATTACAGCAGCGCGTCTCGCAAGTTGTGGCACTTTCTGAGCTGCCTGTGCGGCAGCGAACTTCCAGTAGGCAAATGGCTCACCTACTGTGGATTTCTGAGCTGCCTGTGCGGCAGCGAACGTGATTGACGTCACAATCACCTCGATCTCGACTTTCTGAGCTGCCTGTGCGGCAGCGAACATGCGACCAGGCACAGAGGTTTCCTTGTCGTATTTCTGAGCTGCCTGTGCGGCAGCGAACGTCAATGCAGAATTGCATAATTATTTGCATAGTTTCTGAGCTGCCTGTGCGGCAGCGAACAAAAGCCGCTCTAGGCGGCTGTGGGCGATGGATTTCTGAGCTGCCTGTGCGGCAGCGAACCATGAAATTGGTGGGCACTCGGCAGTCAGGAATTTCTGAGCTGCCTGTGCGGCAGCGAACAGTTCCGAGCCCTGCAGGTAGGTCCTAGTAACTTTCTGAGCTGCCTGTGCGGCAGCGAACGGCACAGCAGCGCATCGGCCAGCGACGTCTATTTTCTGAGCTGCCTGTGCGGCAGCGAACATATTTTTTTACCCGCATCCGGTCTTTCCGAATTTTCTGAGCTGCCTGTGCGGCAGCGAACAACGTCCTGGGGCTGGACCTCGGGACGCACACTTTCTGAGCTGCCTGTGCGGCAGCGAACGTTGGCCCGCAAATGCTCACGGTGCTGCCTGCTTTCTGAGCTGCCTGTGCGGCAGCGAACGGTGCTTTTAGTCTTCGTAGTCATTTTTTCCGTTTCTGAGCTGCCTGTGCGGCAGCGAACCCCCCAGATCGACCAGCCTCTCGCGGATGAGTTTTCTGAGCTGCCTGTGCGGCAGCGAACTGTTCCTGCATCACCTGGGCGCCGTATGCGAATTTCTGAGCTGCCTGTGCGGCAGCGAACAGAAAAGCCATGCGTGAAGCCACGATGAAGAATTTCTG
>NZ_DASVGN010000028.1:0-57838 GCF_036379515.1 Castellaniella sp. | reverse complement strand
GATGGTATTGCCGGGTGACAACGTGACGATGACGGTGCAGTTGATTGCGCCGATCGCGATGGAAGAGGGCCTGCGCTTCGCCATTCGCGAAGGCGGTCATACCGTCGGTGCCGGCGTCGTCGCCAAAATCATCAAGTAATTGATGCCTCGGCGGGAGCTTTGCTTCCGCCGGATTTCGTTCTTTAGGAACCCCCATGAAAAGCCAGAAAATTCGCATCCGCCTGAAGGCGTTCGACTACAAGCTGATCGATCAGTCCGCCGCCGAGATCGTCGACACGGCGAAGCGCACTGGCGCCGTGGTCCGTGGCCCCGTGCCGTTGCCCACGCGCATCCGTCGCTATGATGTGCTGCGCTCGCCGCACGTCAACAAGACGTCGCGCGACCAATTCGAAATGCGTACCCATCAACGTCTGATGGATATCGTCGACCCGACTGACAAGACTGTTGACGCTCTTATGCGTCTGGATCTGCCGGCGGGCGTGGATGTCGAAATTGCGCTGCAGTAATTGAACACGCCGCAGCCTGATAGGTTGCAGCGAGTTTCGGAACGCCATGCCCGCAAGAGCATGGCGTTTTTCTTTGGCTCACAGTCGCACCCATCGGACTTGCATGCAGTCCTTCACCCCTGAGACCAAGCAGCTCTTGTCTGACTACTGCGGGCGCCTCATGCTGGCGCCATGGTGATACCGAGCCTGGCCGCCAGCGCCAGGACGACAATCAGGCCGACCATCTCTACGCCGAGCACCAGGTTGAATCCTCGGGCTGCCGCTTCTTGGCCGGCGTCCAGGCGCTTCATCCAGAACCAGCGGTTCCATGAGCCCAGTGCCACGGCGATCGCCACCAGGCAGACTTTCGCCAGAAGTATCCAGAGATAGGTCGAACCCCAGAGATGGACCGAATGCCCCAGCATCCGGAAAGCATTGATCAACCCGCTGATTGCGACAACCGGCACGGCGATTGTGGCTGTGGTTGACAGTCGGTGTGCCAGCGCCTTGCGCTGCTGCATCGACCAGACCCGCCATGCCGGCGTCAGCAGGGTGCTGATTCCGACTGAGCCAGCCCATGCACAGCCTGTCAGAACATGAAGGGTGTGTACGCCCACCGTCAGGCTCAGAAAGCCATGATCAGCAGCGTGCCCGGTGGCGGCTCGCGCGTAGCTGAATGCGATCAGGCCTGCCAGGTAGAGCCAGCCAGCCAGATGGGGTCCGGCGTTCCGCACGTTCGACAGGCGCGCACCAAGCGCCAATGCAATCCAGGCAGCGGCTGCTACCCAGATCATGCTGCCGAAGTCCGACTGCGTCAGTACGATCCAGAGGGAACCTGGAAAGTCAGGCATGCTGGTGTCGGTCATGGCCACCGTGGCGACGCACAGGTAGGCCGCCAGACCCACGCCAAGCAAGATGACGGCCCGCCAGGCGAGGTGCGACAGGCGGGCCGTGGCGTTGGCAGATACCGCACCGCGTACGATCGCGACGCCGACACAGGCGGCGAGCGCGACGTCTATCCAGGTGCCAAACAGCGGCTGCAGCCAGTCAGCTGCAAAGTCTACGGCGGTCACCCGCTATTTCACGGTGAATTTGTAGCTGCCGTGTGTGCGGTGGCCATCGTCGGCGACCGCTACCCACTGGACTTGATACTGACCGGCGGCCAGCGCGGGTAATGCGACGCGCATAGTCTTGTGCGCCTTGCCTTCGACACTGGACTTTGCCTGGTTGACCTGCTTGCCTTGTGCGTTCTGTACGGTCAGGTGGCTGAGTGCCGGTTCGATTGGGTCGTCGTAGCTGATGCGGACTTCAGAAGGGGCTGTCACGATTGCGTTGGGTGCGGGCGATTCATGGACGGGGTGGGCGTGCGCCAGCGCCTGGCCGGCGCTGCCCAGGAAAATCACGCCAGCCGCGGCGGATAGGCAAAGGAAGGACTCCAGGGACCTGAGTGTTGAAACAATCTTCATCGTGAAAGCCTCAGTTGTTGGTGCAAAGTGGGCAAAGCCGGTCTGGTCTTCCTGTGGAGCCTATGCCGTGTCGTGCCTCGCCTGGTTGTGGGTCCGGCATCTGTTCTTACCGGTGACCCGCTTCATTCTATATCCTCCGCGTATTGGGGAAAACGCTAACGCTCCTGGCGTGAGGGTTTTCGTGTTGGAGGGGCTGGACATCCTCGCGCCGAATGCAGCGGACCACTAAGTCCTTGTTTTGTACCGAGTCTGCATGTTAGAATGCCAGGCTCTGTTGCCTGTTTTTTAGGTGGCAGGCTGCCGCGTTGGCCCTTTTGGGGCTTTTACACGGCGGATCTAGCCCCGGCCAATCGCAGTCGGGAAGTAAGACTTACGGGTTTCAATACCCCGGAGAAAACAATGTCGAATACGACACCTACGCCTGCCGCCTGGCGGCTTGGGCTGGTGGGACGTAAGGTTGGCATGACCCGCATCTTTACCGACGATGGCGAATCCATCCCGGTCACGGTGCTGGATGTGTCCAACAACCGCGTCGCCCAGGTCAAGACTCCAGAGGTCGACGGGTACGCGGCCGTGCAGCTTGCCTACGGCACGCGGCGCGCCACACGTGTTACCAAGGCTTTGTCCGGCCACTTCGCCAAAGCAGGCGTCGAGGCGGGCAGCATGCTCAAGGAATTCCGTCTCGATCCCGCCAAGATTGCTGAATTCACAGCGGGCTCCGTCGTGGCCGTGGAATCGGTCTTCGAGGTCGGCCAACTGGTCGACGTCACCGGCACCACCATCGGCAAGGGCTTTGCCGGCACCATCAAGCGCCACCACTTCGGTTCGCAACGCGCTTCGCACGGCAACTCGCGTTCGCACCGTGTGCCAGGCTCCATCGGCCAGGCGCAAGATCCGGGCCGCATCTTCCCCGGCAAGCGCATGTCAGGTCATCTGGGTGACGACACCGTCACGACACAGAACCTTGACGTTGTGCGTGTCGACGCCGAACGCGGCCTGCTGCTCGTGCGCGGCGCCGTCCCCGGCCACAAAAACGCCGACATCGTGGTGCGTCCTGCCATCAAGGCCGCGCCCAAGAAAGGAGCCTAATCATGGAACTCAAGCTCCTGAATGATCAGGGTCAGTCTTCGGCAACCCTGGCGGCTGCTGACGAAATCTTCGGCCGCGACTTCAACGAAGCGCTGGTGCACCAGATCGTAGTGGCCTATCAGGCCAACGCCCGCACCGCCGATCGCGCGCAGAAGAATCGCCGCGACGTCAAGCACTCGACCAAGAAGCCCTGGCGCCAAAAAGGTACCGGCCGCGCACGTTCCGGCATGACGTCCTCGCCGATCTGGCGTGGGGGTGGTCGCACGTTCCCGAATTCGCCGGAAGAAAACTTCAGCCACAAGGTCAACAAGAAGATGTACCGCGCAGGTCTGCGCACCATCTTCTCGCAACTGGTGCGTGAAGACCGTCTGGCCGTGGTCGAATCCTTCGTCCTCGAATCCCCGAAGACCAAGCTGGCTGCCGCCAAGCTCAAGAGCCTCGGGATCAACGAGCCCGTCCTCATCATCACCGATGCGCTGGACGAAAACGTTTACCTCGCAACGCGTAATCTGCCTCACGTGGCAGTGATCGAAACGCGCTACGCCGATCCGCTGTCGCTGGTCCACTACAAAAAAGTGTTGATCACCAAGTCGGCGGTCGCCCAACTCGAGGAGTTGCTGGGATGAATGCCGAACGTTTGATGCAAGTCATTCTGGCGCCCATCGTGACTGAGAAGTCCACGATGATCGCCGAAAAAAACAACCAGGTTGCTTTCCGCGTGGTCGCTGACGCGACCAAGCCCGAAATCAAGGCCGCCGTCGAACTGTTGTTCAAGGTCGAAGTCGCCTCGGTTCAGGTCACGAACCGCAAGGGCAAAGAAAAGCGCTTTGGCCGCTTCATGGGCCGTCGCCGCAACGACCGCAAAGCCTATGTGTCGCTGAAAGCTGGGCAGGAAATCGACTTTTCGGAGGTCCACTAAATGCCGCTGATGAAAGTCAAGCCCACGTCCGCAGGTCGCCGTGGCATGGTCAAGGTCGTGCACCCCGAGCTGCATAAGGGCCCGGCGCACGCACCTTTGCTGGAAAGCCAATCGCGTGGCTCAGGCCGCAACAACAATGGCCACATCACCGTGCGCCATCGGGGTGGCGGTCACAAGCAGCACTACCGCGTCGTCGATTTCCGTCGCAACAAGGACGGCATCGTCGCCAAGGTCGAACGCCTTGAATACGACCCCAACCGGACGGCTCACCTGGCACTGCTGTGCTATGCCGACGGCGAACGTCGCTATATCATCGCCCCGCGAGGTCTCGAAGTCGGTGCCAAGGTCGTCTCTGGTCTCGAAGCTCCGATCCGTACCGGCAACACGCTGCCGATTCGTGCCATCCCCGTGGGTGCCACGATTCACTGCATCGAAATGCTGCCCGGCAAGGGCGCCCAGATGGCTCGCTCCGCGGGTTCATCGGCCGTCTTGCTGGCCCGCGAAGGTGTCTACGCTCAGGTCCGCCTGCGCTCCGGTGAAGTCCGCCGAGTGCACATCGATTGCCGCGCCACGATTGGTGAAGTGGGCAACGGTGATCACAGCCTGCGCCAGATTGGTAAGGCTGGTGCCACGCGTTGGCGTGGGATTCGTCCTACGGTCCGTGGTGTCGTCATGAACCCGGTGGATCACCCGCATGGTGGTGGCGAAGGCCGCACCGGCGAGGGCCGCGTTCCGGTCAGCCCGTGGGGTACTCCCACCAAGGGCTATCGGACCCGTCGAAACAAGCGCACGGACAATATGATTGTCTCGCGTCGCAAGCGGAAATAAGAGGCGAGCTATGTCACGTTCGATCAAGAAAGGCCCGTTCGTCGATGCGCATCTGATCAAAAAGGTCGATGCCGCCGTCGCGGGCAAAGATAAGAAGCCGATCAAAACCTGGTCGCGCCGTTCCACCATCCTGCCCGACTTCATCGGGTTGACGATTGCCGTGCACAACGGCCACCAGCACGTTCCTGTCTACGTCAACGAGAACATGGTCGGTCACAAGCTCGGCGAATTTGCCCTGACGCGTACCTTCAAGGGTCACGCGGCGGACAAAAAGGCCAAGAGGTAAGCCATGGAAACCACCGCAGTCATTCGCGGCGTCCATATTTCTGCGCAGAAGACCCGCCTCGTGGCGGATCTGATTCGCGGAAAATCCGTGGCGCACGCGCTCAACATCCTGACGTTCAGCCCCAAGAAGGCCGCCACCATCCTGAAAAAGGCTCTGGAATCGGCCATCGCCAACGCGGAGCACAACGACGGTGCCGACATCGATGAACTTCGGGTCACGACGATTCACGTCGACAAGGCCCAGTCGATGAAGCGCTTCTCGGCCCGCGCCAAAGGCCGTGGCAACCGCATTGAAAAGCAGACTTGCCACATCGTGGTCAAGGTCGGGGCTTAAGGAGTCACAATGGGACAGAAAATTCACCCGATTGGGTTCCGCCTTGCGGTCAATCACAACTGGACTTCCCGCTGGTATGCCAACGACAAGGTCTACGGCAGCATGCTGGCCGAAGACATCCGCGTTCGCGAATACCTGAAGAAGAAGCTCAAGCAGGCTTCAGTGGGTCGCATCGTCATCGAGCGTCCGGCCAAGAACGCCCGTATCACCGTCTACTCGGCTCGTCCGGGCGTGGTGATCGGCCGTCGTGGCGAGGACATCGAAAACCTGAAGACCGATCTGCAGCGCCTGATGGGCGTGCCTGTGCACGTCAACATCGAAGAGATCCGCAAGCCGGAAACCGACGCTCAGCTCATTTCCGACTCGATTGCCCAGCAGCTCGAAAAACGCATCATGTTCCGACGCGCCATGAAGCGCGCCATGCAGAACGCCATGCGTCTGGGCGCTCAAGGTATCAAGATCATGAGCTCCGGTCGTCTGAACGGCATCGAGATCGCCCGCACCGAGTGGTACCGCGAAGGCCGTGTGCCTCTGCATACGCTGCGTGCGAACATCGATTATGGCTTCTCTGAAGCCCAAACGACGTACGGGATCATCGGGATCAAGGTCTGGGTCTACAAGGGCGACATGCTGCCAAATGGCGAAATGCCCCCCGAGACTGCCGCGCCTCGCGACGAAGAACGCCGTCCGCGCCGTCCGCGCAGCGACCGTCCGGGTCGTCCCGGTGGCCGTGGTCGTGGCCCGCGTCGTGATGCGGCTTCTGCTGCGCCGGCGCCTGAAGGAGAATAAAACATGCTGTCACCCGCTCGCAGGAAGTATCGCAAAGAGCAAAAGGGCCGCAACACGGGTCTTGCCACGCGTGGCGCCCAGGTGTCCTTTGGTGAATTCGGTCTGAAGGCCACGGGTCGTGGCCGTCTGACCGCTCGCCAGATCGAAGCCGCCCGTCGTGCGATCAACCGCCACATCAAGCGTGGCGGCCGGATCTGGATCCGTATCTTCCCGGACAAGCCCATTTCGCAGAAACCCGCCGAAGTCCGGATGGGTAACGGCAAGGGCAATCCGGAATACTGGGTCGCCGAAATCCAACCCGGCAAGGTGCTGTACGAAATGGAAGGCGTGACGGAAGAAACCGCACGCGAAGCCTTCCGCCTTGCTGCCGCCAAGCTGCCTATCGCGACGACCTTCGTGTCGCGTCGCGCGGGCGCCTAGGAGCCACTATGAAAGCCAGTGAACTGCGTGAAAAAGACGCCGCCGGGCTGCAATCCGAGCTCGAGAGTCTGCTGAAGGCACAATTCAACCTGCGCATGCAGCGTGCCACCCAGCAGCTTTCCAACACCAGTCAGTTGGGCAAGGTGCGTCGCGACATCGCGCGCATCCGCACCATCCAGACTGAGAACGCAGGAAAGTAACATGACCCCCTCAACTGAAAAGAGCACTGCCAAGCGTCAACGGACGCTGATCGGCAAGGTCGTCAGTAACAAGATGAACAAGACGGTCGTCGTCAGCGTCGAGACCCGTGTTCAGCACCCGGTGCTGGGCAAGTTCGTCAAGCGTTCTGCCAAGTACAAGGCGCATGACGAAACCAATCAGTACAACGAAGGCGATACGGTAGAGATCGCTGAAGGTCGTCCCATCTCCAAGGCCAAGTCCTGGACGGTGGTGCGCCTGATTGAAGCCGTTCACGTCATCTGATGATGTGTCGGGGCCGGGCGCAAGCCAGGCCTCGAGGCGGGTCGCAGCAGTATCCGCCCGCCTGCTGTTTCATGGAACCTCGCTTCGGCGAGGTTTTTTCATGAATGCTCAGGTTCGGGCGAGCCGCCGTCTGCGGAATTGCGTGTGTCCGCACGCTTGGGGTGCATGGAGCGCCATGTCAGGATGCCTGCTCCAATTAGCACGGTGAGTGCCATCCCATACCAGGTGATGGCATATCCCAGGTGGGCATTGCGGAAGTGGATCTTGGTCAGCCCGCCCGCAGGCCAGGCATGCACGCCGGGGTGGGCGTCTTCGTCGATGAAGTAGGGCGCAGTCAATCCGATCGATAGCCCCTGAGCCTGTGCAATCGCGTCCACGTCGCGCGAATACCATTGGTTGGTGGCCGGCTGGTTCGAGCGCAAGAATCCACCTTTGGGTTCGGAGAATCGAAGCAGTCCGGTGATGGTGCGCACGTTGCCGGGAGAAGCAAGAAGGCCGCGCGCCGACGGCAGGCCCCAATTGGCGGGCACGTACCCGCGGTTGATCAGTACGATGAAACCGTCTTCCGTCTGGAAGGGCGCCATGAGCCAGTATCCATAGCCATCGGGGCTGGTGCCGTGGACCAGTGTGGGCGTCCCCGCCATGAAGTGGCCGTTCAGACGCACGTGCAGGTATTGCAGGTGACCCTCTCGGACCATCGGCCACATGGAGGGGCCCGGGGGGGCTTCGGGCGGTGCGTGCACCCGCGTGCTCACGTCATGAATGAGCTTGAGCTTCCACGTGAGGCGTCGCAGCTGCCAGTTGCCCAGCAGGATGAAGCCAGTGCACAGTGCGGCCGCCACCAGCAACCAGAACATCCTCCTGGCGGTGACGGCAGAACTCCGCTGCCGTGAAGCCAGCGTGCTCATTTTTCAGGCATGGAGGGCATGGAAGGCGCGGTGGGCATGGACGGCATCGTCGTCGCACCAGCCGAAGTGACTGCCTGCAGGGCCTGGACGCGCGGCATCATGTTCTGGTTTTCCTGGTATATGGCCCAGATCGAAGCGCCCAGCACGATCAGCACCAGCACCGCCGCGAAGATGAAGGCCAGCATGTTCCAGCCTTCTTCAGAGCGTGTGTCCAGGTGCAGAAAATAATGGATGTGAACTCCGATCTGAACCACGGCAAGCCCCAGCACCAGCAGAATCGTGACCCAGCGGTTCTCGAAGACATGCGCCATCACCAGCCAGAAGGCCGCAATGGTCAGGACGGCAGCCAGAACGAACCCGGTCACGTAGCTGGCAAACGACCCCTGGTGAATCTGGGAAGACTGGTCTTCGCGGCCAGCGGCAGTGGCCTCGGATACAGAAACCGAACTCATCGCAATACTCCTACCAGATACACGTAACTGAAGACGCCCACCCAGATGAGGTCCAGAAAGTGCCAGAACATGCTCAGGCATTGAAGCCGGCGAATGTTGGCCGAATTCAGGCCGTGGCGACCGAGCTGCGTCATGAGCACGATCAGCCACAGAATCCCTACACTGACGTGCAGGCCGTGGGTACCGACGAGCGCAAAGAAGGATGACAGGAAGGCACTGCGGCCCGGACCCGCACCCATCGCGATCATGTCGGCGAATTCGTGAATCTCAAGCCCGACGAAGCCGGCGGCCAGCAGGCCAGCCACTGTCAGCCACCCCAGCATTGCGCGTTTGTTGCCCTGCCGGATCTGCAGCATGGCAAAGCCGAAGGTCACGGACGACAGCAGCAGCAGCGCCGTGTTCCAGGCGAGCCCCGTCAGATCCAGTACCTGGGCCCCGGTGGGTCCCCCGGCGTAGCGTGTACCTAGCACGGCGTTGCTGACGAAGAGCGATGCGAAGATGAAGCAATCGCTCATGAGGTAGATCCAGAACCCCAGCAAGGTACCGTTGTGGGCGTGGGGTTCTTCGCGACAGTAGAAGGCAGGCAGGCCGCGCGCCGCCTGGTTGGCCATGGTGCTCATGCGATCGCCCCTTCAGCGTTGGCAGTCCAGATCCCGGTGTGTTCGACCCGCTCCACTTCAGAAGCGGAAACGCTTTCTTCACGGTGGTAGTCGAAGGTGTGGTAGATGGCCACGGCCAGGATACCGATGAAGGACAGCACTGCCAGCCACCACATGTACCAGACCATGCCGAACCCGAAGGCAAGGCCCAGCAACCCGATGATGAGACCCGCGCCCGTGTTGCGCGGCAGGTGGATGTCGTTGAAACCTTCGAGCAGTCTCGTCACGCCGTGGGTCTTCATGTCGAACCAGGCATCACGTTCGCGGACTTGCGGGATAAAGGCAAAGTTGTAAGCGGGTGGAGGAGAGGTCGTAGCCCATTCCAGCGTGCGGCCGCCCCAGGGGTCATTGCCCACTTTGTATTCTTCACGCCGGCGGATGCTGACGTAAAGCTGCATGATGAACGCCAGGATGCCCAGGAGGATCAGGAAGGCACCGAATGCCGCCAGCACGAACCAGATCTGCAGACTGGGGTCGTCGAAGTGGCTCAGGCGACGCGTCACGCCCATCAGCCCCAGCACATACAGCGGGCCGAAGGCAAACCAGAAGCCGATCTGCCAGAACCAGAACGAGGCCTTGCCCCAGAATTCATCCAGGTAGAAGCCGAAGGCCTTGGGAAACCAGTAGTTGATGCCTGCAAAGATGCCGAACACCACGCCGCCGATCGCGACGTTGTGAAAGTGGGCGATCAGGAACAGGCTGTTGTGCAGCAGAAAGTCGGCGGGCGCCACCGAGAGCATCACACCCGTCATCCCGCCGATCGTGAACGTGAACAGGAACCCCATCGTCCAGTACATGGGCACCGTGAACCGCACGCGACCCTTGTACATGGTAAAGAGCCAATTGAAGATTTTCGCCCCTGTCGGGATCGAGATGATCATGGTCGTGAGCGAGAAGAACGAGTTCACGTCTGCCCCCGAGCCCATGGTAAAGAAATGGTGCAGCCATACCAGGTACGACAGCACCATGATGGCGGCCGTGGCATAGACCATGGAGGCGTAGCCAAAGAGCGGCTTGCGTGAGAAAGTCGGGACGATTTCCGAGAACACCCCGAACAGCGGCAGGACCAGGATGTAGACCTCGGGATGGCCCCAGACCCAGATCAGGTTGATGTAGAGCATCAGGTTGCCGCCGAACCCGTTAGTGAAGAAATGCATTCCCAGGTAACGGTCCAGCGACAGCAGGAAAAGAGCGGCAGTGAGAATCGGGAAGGTCACTACGATGAGCCCGCTGGTGCACAGCGTGGTCCAGCAAAACATGGGCATCTTCATGAGCGTCATGCCGGGGGCGCGCATCTTCACTACGGTCACGACGAAGTTGATGCCCGTGAGCAGCGTGCCTATCCCTGATAACTGCAGGCCCCAGATGTAGTAATCCACCCCCGACCCCGGGCTCTGCTGCAGCTCGGACACGGGCGGGTAGGCGAGCCACCCGGCCGTGGAAAAATCGCCCACGAACAGCGACAGCATGAAGAGGATGACGCCGGAGAAGGTCAGCCAGAAACTCAGGTTGTTGAGAAAGGGGAAGGCCACATCGCGCGAGCCGATCTGTAGCGGCATGACGTAGTTCATGAGCCCTATGATGTAGGTCATGGCCACGAAGAAGATCATGATCGAACCGTGCGCCGAGAAAATCTGGTCGTAGTGGTGCGGCGGCAGGTATCCCAGGTTGCTGCCAAAGGCGATGGCCTGCTGCGAGCGCATCATGATGGCGTCCGAGAACCCGCGCAGCAGCATGACCGTGGCGAGGATCATGTACATGATGCCCAGCTTCTTGTGGTCTACGCTGGTGAGCCACTCATGCCACAGATAACCCCAATAGCCTTTGACGGTGACAAAGGCAAGGATGGCAATGCCGATGAGCGCCACCACGACGAAGGTGCCCACCACGATATGGTTGTCCAGGGGCAGGGACTCCAGCGTCAGCCGGCCAAGGAAAAAATTGAGAAGAGCGGAACGGTCAGGCATGGTGCATCTCGAAAGACAGTTCAGTGTGTTGCGACAGCGGGCGTCGAGGCAGGCTGCGCGGCAGGTTGGTGCATGGAGTTGTCAGCCATCATCTGGCTCATGCAGGTTTCACCCGGGTCCACGCAGCGGTTGAGGATGCGCTGATAGAGATCCGGACTGAAATGGGAGTAAACGTGGACCGGCTCTGCACGCGTGGGCTGACGCAGATGGTCGTAGGCGCTGCGATCCAGTGTCTTGTCGCTCGTGCGCGCCTTGGCCACCCACGCCGCAAAATCGTGCGCGCTCATGCCGTAGAAACGAAACCGCATATCGGTGAAGCCGGCACCGCTGTAATTGGCAGAGAAGCCATCGTAGTTGCCCGGCTCGTTGATGACCCCGTGCAGCACGGTCTGCATGCCCGGCATGACGTAGATCTGCCCTGCCATGGCCGGCACGAAGAAGGAATCCATCATGGTGTCGGAGGTCAGATGGAACTGGATGGGGACATTCACGGGTGCAGCCATCTCGTTGACGGTGGCGATCCCGTACTGCGGGTAGAAGAACAGCCACTTCCATTCCAGCGACACGACTTCGACCTGCAGCGGCTTGACGTCTGCGGGGACGGGTTCGTGGGCCGAAATCTGTGTCAGGGGACGGTACGGGTCCAGCTGGTGGGTGCCCGCCCAGCTCACGGCGCCCACGGCAATGATGATGAGCATGGGTACCGCCCAGACGATGAGCTCGAGCTTGGGCGAGTGGTCCCAATGGGCGTCGTATTTGGCTGCAGTGTTGGATGCCCGATAGCGCCAGGCCACGATGGCGATGGCAATCAGCACCGGCACGATGATCAGCGCGATGATTCCGGTGGTGAGCAGCATGATGTCGCTTTGCTGGCGTGCGACGTAGCCTGAAGGGTTCAACAAGACCTGTTGGCAACCCCCGAGCGCAAGCAAGGACGGGAGCAACAGCGCGTTACGCAAAAATTTCAGCTTCATGGCGCGAACTCAAGGACCACACGAAAACGGCTCATATAATAGTCTTCTCAACGACAATGTTTTTGCGATTGGACAGCTTGCCCAACCGTTTGTTCAACGGAAACGATATGTCTAGCACCCCCATTCAGGCCGCTGTGGCCCTCGGCGTTCCCTCTCACACAGGCCATTCAGAACCCCATTCTCTCGAAATTACACCTAGTGACATTTCTGTTGGTGTGGTGGTCGGGCGAACGGCCAGTTTCTTCGATATGTTCGTGTTCGGCATTGCCTGCGCGCTGGTGTTTCCCAAGGTGTTCTTCCCGAATGCCAGCGAGCTCGATGGCATGCTCTACGCGTTCGCCATTTTTGCCCTCGGGTTCGTTGCGCAGCCCATAGGCGCCTTGTTCTTCCTGCCGGTGCAGCGCCATTACGGGCGGGCCACCAAGCTCACCATCGCCCTGTTCATCCTGGGGTCGGCCACGGTGGGGGTGGCGTTTTTGCCCGGCTACGCCTCCATCGGAGGAGCCTCCATCCTTGCGCTGTGCGTGCTGCGCATTGGCCAGGGGTTTGCCACGGGGGGGGCCTGGGACGGCCTGGCCTCGTTGCTGGCCATGAAGGCGCCAGGCCACAGGCGCGGCTGGTATGCCGCCATCCCTCAGCTGGGCGCGCCCATTGGCTTCATTTGTGCGGCCGGGCTCTTCCTGTATCTGTGGAGCAGCCTCACGTCCCAAGAATTCTTCGACTGGGGCTGGCGCTATCCGTTCTTTGCCGCTTTTGCCGTCAATGTGGTGGCGCTCTTCGCCCGTCTGCGCCTGGTCGTCAGCCCTGAATACCGCGCCGAATTCAAACAGCGCGAACTCGCCCCTGCGCCCATTGGCAAGCTATGGGATGCGCAGGGCAAATACATGGTGCTGGGCGCTTTCGCGCCACTGGCCAGCTATGCGCTGCTCAACCTGGTGACGATCTTCACCTTGGCCTGGGTGCTGCTCTACACGCAGTATTCACTGACCGAATTCCTGTCGGTGCAGATCGTAGGGGCGCTGGTGGCGATCCCCTGCATGCTGATCTCGGGCTGGGTGGCCGACAAGCTTGGCCGACGCATCACTCTGGGGCTGTTTGCAGCGGCCATTGCCGTCTATAGCGGCTGGACGGCCGTGCTGCTGTCAGGTGGCCGGTTCGGCAGCTATCTGTTCATTCTGATCGGCTTTGCCCTGCTGGGTTTCTCGCATGCATTGTCGTCTGGTGCAGTGACGGCGAGCTTCCGCCGCGAATTCCGTTATACCGGCGCGCATTTCTCCTCTGACCTCAGCTGGCTCATTGGCGCGGGTTTCGCCCCGGTAGTGGCGCTGTGGCTTGCTTCCTGGCAAGGCGTAGGCTACGTGGGCCTGTACCTGCTGTCGGGGGCGGTGTGTACCTTGGCTGCACTGTGGGTCAGTCGCCGGCTTGGTGGCTTGCCAAACAGCTAAGCATTGGCGTTTTCGGGTTCGTCACGGGCCACCGGCTTGCAGTCGGTGGCCCGTTCGGTGTTTGGTGATACGCTCTTTCGATGAAAATGTGCCGAAGGCTGCGAGGCCGAGCCTCGAAGACCCTCGGTTTGGAATCGGAGGAGAAGCCATGAAACGGACCGTTGCGCCCCATCTGTCGTCCCTGCTGCTCGTTGCTTTGCTCTCGGCCTGCACCGCGCCCGGGCAGCCGCTCCAGTCACAGGCCGCGCCCACGACGACGCCGGCGGCCCAGGTTGCCGCCGCGGCGTACGACTACGACATGGATATCTTCCATCCGGTCGTGGCTCATCACGGCATGGTGGTCTCCGAGCAGCGTCTGGCAAGCGAAGCAGGGCTTGAAGTTCTGCGCGCCGGGGGCAACGCCGTCGACGCCGCCGTGGCGGTCGGCTTTACGCTCGCCGTGGTGCTCCCCAATGCCGGGAATCTCGGGGGGGGTGGCTTCATGATGGTGCATGAGGCCCGCACAGGGCGGGACATTGCGCTGGATTTTCGCGAGATGGCGCCGGGCCGCGCGTCGCGCAACATGTATCTGGATTCCCAGGGCAAGGTGGTCAATGGTCGGTCCTTGTTCACGCCGCTGGCGGTGGGTGTGCCAGGCACAGTGGCCGGGCTCACTCATGCGCAGCATGAATGGGGCAAGCTGCCGCTGGATCGCGTCATGGCGCCGGCCATTCGTCTGGCCGAGCAGGGCTATCCCGTGAGCGCCACGCTCGCTGAAGCGCTTTCCAAATCGGCAAAGATCATGGGCCAGTGGCCCGCCACGCGCGCCATCTTCTGGCGTGACGGCAGGCCCTTGCAGACAGGTGATCGCCTGGTGCAACACGATCTTGCCGGGTCTTTGCGCCTGATTGCGCAACAAGGGGCCACGCCGTTTTATCGAGGTGCCATTGCACACAAGATCGTGGCCGAAATGGATCGCCATGGCGGCCTGATTTCTGCGGCCGACCTGAAGAACTATCGCGCCGTCGAGCGCAAACCCATCGTGGGGACATATCGCGGCTATCGTGTGGTCACCATGCCGCCGCCCAGTTCGGGCGGCATCCACCTGGTGCAGATCCTCAACATGATGGAAGGCTGGCCGGTGGGCAAATGGGGTGCCGGCAGCGCGCAGACGATCCAGCACATGGCCGAGGCGATGAAGCTCGCCTATGCCGATCGTTCCAAGTACCTGGGGGATACCGATTTCGTGAGGGTGCCCGTGGCAGGTCTGATTTCCAAGGCCTATGCCCGGTCGCTCGCGGCCACCATCAGCGCGACTCATGCGCGCCCTTCCAAGGACATTCTGCCAGGCCATCCCCAGCCTTACGAAAGCAGCCAGACCACGCACTATTCGGTGGTGGATGCGGCGGGCAATGCCGTGGCAGTTACCTACACCCTGAATACGAACTTCGGCAGTGGCATCGTGGCTGCGGGTACGGGCATTCTGCTCAACAACGAGATGGATGATTTTTCAGCCAAACCGGGGGTGGCCAACGTGTATGGTCTGATCGGCGGTGAGGCCAACGCCATCGAGCCCGGCAAGCGCCCGCTATCGTCCATGACGCCCACCATCGTGATGAAGGGTGATCGCCCCTGGCTTGTTACCGGCAGCCCCGGCGGTTCACACATCATCACCACCGTGCTCGAAACCGTGGTCGATGCCATCGATTTCGGAATGAACCCAGCCGAAGCCGCTGCAACCCCACGCTTTCACCACCAGTGGTGGCCCGACGAATTGCGCGTTGAAAAAGGCATCAGCCCGGATACGCTGGCGCTTTTGCGCAGCTATGGGCAGCATGTCGTTGTCAAACCCACCATGGGCAAGACCGAGACCATCCAGGTCCGTGACGGTGTGCTCTACGGAGCGGCCGACCCCCGCAACCCCGATGGGGCAGCGTTAGGGTACTGAGAGGATCAAGAAAGCTCCAAAAAGGGACGTTGATCACCGGGAATGAAATCGATATCATCGACTGGATGATCTGATTTTACGGAGAGCACACCGCATCATGCCCAGGTCCCGGCACTGCATGAAAAGCAGATCCGGGCGCTTCACGCATTGTCCAGGCGTTCTACAGCGGGCCTGACGCGCGATACGGCCTACCAGAATTTCGATGCCCGCTCGGCCTTGGCGGGTGCTTACCGAGCGACCTGCTTTGCGCCCTTGATCAGTGTGTAGATCAGGCTGCGCAGCTCGCCAAAGCGGGCATCTGCCCGGGTCTTCAGTTGATCGCGGTCGTGTCCGAGATCGATGTGCACGTCTTGCATGACCGTGGTCGGTGAGGCGGACAGCACGACCACCCGATCGCCCAGATAGACCGATTCGTCGATGTCGTGCGTGACGAAAACGATAGTCACGCCAAGGCGTGCCCAGATCGCACGGACCAGGTCCTCCAGTTCGGCCCGGGTCTGGGCGTCTACTGAGGCAAAAGGTTCGTCCATCAGCAGTACCTTGGGTTCATAGGCGATGGCCCGTGCGATGGCGACACGCTGCTGCATCCCGCCCGAAAGCTGCCACGGGTAGGCCTTTCTTGCGTCGCGCAGCCCCACGGCTTCCAGGCTTTCGGCCACGAGCCGGCGCCGCTCTGCGGCTGGTTTGCCCTTCTCTTTGAGTGGCAGTTCGACGTTCTCTGCGACGCGCATCCAGGGAAACAGGCTGCGCCCGTATTCCTGGAAGACGACCGCCATTCCTGGCGATGGACCGGAGACCGGGTTTCCTGAGAGCTGAATCTCGCCGCTCGTAGGTGCCAGGAGCCCGGCGATGCAGCGCAGCAGTGTCGTCTTGCCTGCGCCCGATGGACCGACGATGCACACGAGCTCACGCTCGCGCACGCTGAAGCTGACGTCGCCGATTGCTTCCACGGTGCGGCCACTGCTTTCATACACTTTTCTCAGGTGGCTGATGGCCAGCATGGGAGTGTTCAGGTTCAGGAGGGTGGAGTCCTGGGGGGCCGTGACTGCGTCATTCATGTCCGTTTCGTTCCTTGTCAACGGGCGCGTAGCCCTTCGTACCAGTTCAATACGCACCGCTCGATCAGGCGCATCAAGAGCGAAAGCAACACGCCGATCAGGCCCAGGAGCAGGATGCCGCTCCACATTTCCGGAATGGAGAAAGTGCGCTGGAACTGGATGATTGCGAAGCCGATGCCATTGCGGGAGGCAAACATTTCGCTGATGACCATCAGGATGATGGCAATGGAAAGCCCTGTGCGCATTCCCGTCACGATCTGGGGGCTTGCCGCCGGGAGCGTCAGCACGAAGAGGCGGCGAATGCCCTGGATGTGGTAGACCTCGCAGGTGTCCTTGAGCACCTGGTCGACGGAGCGCACGCCCTCGATGGTGTTCAACAGCATGGGCCACAGGCAGCCGAAACTGATGACTGCGATCTTCGACGTGTCGCCGATACCGGAGATGACGAGCAGCACCGGGATCATCACGGTGGGTGGAATGGCCCGGAAGAATTCGAACACAGGCTCGGTGTAGTCGCGGATCACCTTGGAAGAGCCGAGCAGCACCCCGGCTGCCAGGGCGAAAATCAGCGATGAAACGAAGCCCACCGCCAGCCGTCCCAGGCTTGCGTAGATGTCGGTTGCTCCCGATGGGCTGAGCCAGATGCGGTCAAAGGCGCCCAGGATCTTGTCCAGCGGCGGGAAGAAAAAGTTGCTGCTGTGCTGAGAAGAGAAGTACCACAGCACGAACAGGACGACGGGCAGGACGAATATCGTTGCCAGTCGATGGCCGAATTTCTGCACGATTGCCTCCCTATTTTTCTGATCGGACCGACGGATGCCAGGCGAGCACCTTGCGCTCGATGGCCCGGGCCATGACGTTGACCAGCACGCCCATGATGCCTGCCACGATCACGAGCGCGTACATCTCGGGCAATGCCATGGCGGACTGTGCAAGCGCCACCTGGTGGCCGATTCCAGGGTTGCCGATGACCAGTTCAGCCGTGACCGCGAGTACGAGCGCGACCGATGCGCCCAGCCGGAACCCCGTGATGGCATAGGGCAGCGCCGTCGGCCAGGCGACGTGCCGGATGCGGCTCCACCGGCTCAGGCCATAGACGCGAGCGGTGTCCATCGCAACCGGGTCTACGTCTTTGACCCCGTACAGGATCTGGATCAGGATTTGCCAGAATGAGGCGTAGACGATCAGCAGGAGTGCTGATTTGATGTCGATCCCGAACATCAGCACCGCCAGCGGAATCAATGCAACCGAGGGAATGGGCCGAAGGAACTCGATGGTGGATTCCGTGTAGCGCCAAAGGACCGGGATGGATCCTAGCAGCAGGCCGACCAGCGTAGCGGCGAGGAACGCCAACGCCAGGCCGATGAACCAGGCCTGGGTCGTGTACAGAACCGAGTGCCAGAACACGGCGCCCTGCGAGATGCTGGCCAGCGCCTGGAGTACTTGGTGAAAAGGCGGGAAGTAGCGGGCCGGCAATACGCCGATGTCTGGCAGGACTTCCCAGATGGCTAGAAAGGCGAGGAAACCCATGAAGCCACGGAACTTGGCGCGAGAAACCAGTGTGCCTGATTTTGCTTCGCCTCGCGCCATGACGTGATGCTCCTTTTGTGCCCGCGGATGGGTTGCCCGGGCGCCAAGGGTGGGTGGAATCGCCTTTCGAGCAGCCGAAACTGAAGGTACCATGCTGCTCACCAATCACATTACTTGTAAATGACCGACTCGACCTTGAAATTCTTCGAGATCATGCCGAGTTTTCTCATTTCCGGGAGCATCGCTTCGAGTGATGCCACGTTCACCGCCGAGTCGTAGCGCGGGATGACGAAGGTGTTCGCGATTTCTGGCGTGATCTTGGTGAAAGTCGGGATGATTTCGCGAATTTCCTTGGGGTGTGAATTTGCGTAGTCAGCTGTCTTGGCCATGGCTGCCCTGAATCGCTTGATCATGTCAGCCTTGCTTTTCACGATGCCGTCGGTCGACACGAACGCCGCCGCCGTCAGGTGGGGGGCCGTGTCCACGTAATTGGATGCAATGTCGCGCAGCCCGTGCTCTTTGGCGGTGGTGTGGAAGGGCTCGACCATCCAGGCGGCGTCGATCTGGCCGGATTCCAGCGCCTGTTCCATATTGGAAAACGGCATTTCGACCACCTTGACGCTGGCCGCGTCCCCACCAGCCTTGGCGACGGACAGTCGTGCCGTGACCTCACCGATGTTTTTCACGGTGTTGCTGGCGATGGTCTTGCCGGAAAGATCCTTGGCTGTCTTGAACTTGCTCTTGGAACTTACGACGAGTGCGGAGAAGTCCTTGCCGTTGATGCCCGTGGAGGTTGATGCGGCGTCGACCATGATCAGGGGCAATCCTTTGTCGCGTCCTTGCATGACGGAGACCGTGTTGGCGAACACGACATCGAATTGCCCGGCGATGAGGGCCGTGATCGCAGCAGCGCCGCTGCTGGTGTCAGTGATTTTCAGGTCGATGCCGGCCTCTTTGAAGAAGCCCTTTTTATCACCCAGCCGTATGGCGGCGGTTTCGGCGTTGGGCAGGAGCCCCACGCGCGCCACTTCCAGCTTCTGGGTTGAGTTGGCGGCCTGGCTGATGGTGGGTACCGTGAATGCCAGGCAGGCGCCAAGCGCGACGGCCAGCGAACGCATGAACAGATGAGATTTCATTTTCGTCTCCTGAGTGGTGGTGTGATGGCTGGGCCGCGCCTGCGGCGGCGTGCCATCTACGGTGGAAGCGGCATCCCTGGAGCTGATCCTGGTTGCCGTGGGTGATCGGCGTTGCCACCGATCAGAAAAAGTGCGGGCGACCGTTACAGTCTGGGTACCATGAGCCCTCCGTCGATATTGATGGAAATCCCCGTGGCAAACGGAATGTCTCCCGAGACCAGAGTCTTCACCGTGCGCCCGACGTCTGCAGGTTCGCCCCAGCGACGGATCGGAGAGATGCCTTCTTCGATGAGAGCGCCGTATTGTTCCCTGACTGCAGCGGTCATGTCGGTCCGGATCAGCCCGGGCCGGATTTCGAACACGCCGATGCCGGCTTCGGCCAGTCGTACCGAGAACAGTTTTGCGGTCATCGACAGGCCACTTTTGGAGATGCAGTATTCGCCCTTTTCGGTCGACACCATGATGGCGTTGGACGAAGAAATGACGATGATGGAACGGCCTTCGGTCGGTTGCCCGTCGGAAAGCATGCGCCCCGCGATGTGCTGGGTCAGGAAAAAGGTACCGCGAAGGTTGGTGTTCAGGATTTCATCGAAGTGCTCGGTGGTGACATCAAGCAGGTCGCCACGGTTGCGAACCTGAATTCCTGCATTGTTGACGAGCACGTCCAGCCGGCCGAAATGGTCGTAGGCGGTGTCGGCCAGACGCTTGTGCAGGCTGACGTCCGCCACGCTGCCTGAGAACACCTGCGCGGTCGCGCCGCGACTGCGGACCCCGGCCAGTGTTTCGTCGAGCGCCGCATCCGTGAGTATGTCGTTGATCAGCAGGTCGAAGCCCGCCTCGGCTAGGTGATAGCAGATGGAGCGTCCAATGCCGCGTCGGCCGCCCGTAACGACGGCAACGCGACGTTGTTGCGGTGCGTGGGTCATGCTGATTCCGGAATATGCAAAATGATGTTCATGAAGAATCGGCTATTTATGAAAACGATTCCATTGCATTATGATCGTTGAAAACTCGGCGTACAACCTAGTAAGTTCCCTAGGTCTGCATGGTGCTTTCTGGAACCAAAAAGGAAACGATCTCAGTCTGGGCAGCGTTGGCGCAGGTGTCGGTTACTACGGCATCCAGGGCACTCTCTGACCTCAAAAGGTCCAGATCGAGACGCTGGCCAGTGTCAAGTCGGCGGCCGTCCGGCTGGGGTACATGCCCAATGGGGCGGCGCGCGCTTTGCGTTCGCGCCGTACTCGACTGATCGGTACGGTCCTGCCCACATGAACTCGAGGCAAACCTGATCTTGCGGGGTACGACCGCGCCACCTTCCTAGAGGTGATCTCGCAAGGAAAATCTGGTTGCCGCATTGTGTCCAAACCATGCTATTGTCGCAGTCACCAACCTTGTCCAGCCTTGTCCAATCTTGTCCAACTCTACCCACAGGGGGCATCATGTGTGACTCACCAGGTTGCTTGCACGTAGAATCTACATCCCGGCGCACGTTTCTGCGTTCATCCACGGCGTTGGCGCTAGCCCTGACGGCATCCGGGTTAAGCGGCTTCGTCGCCTCGGCAGCACAGGCGGCTGGCTTGCCCAAACCGGGGAATGCAATTGCCCCCGACAAGGCCATCGAACGCCTGATCCAAGGCAACCAGCGTTATGTATCGGGCAAGACACGGAATCACGATCTTGTGCATGAGCGGCGGGTCCTGGTCAGCGGCCAGAACCCCTACGCGGCCATTCTGGGCTGCGCGGATTCGCGCGTTTCGCCAGAATATGCCTTCGATAGCGGGCTGGGCGATCTTTTCGTGACCCGGGTGGCCGGCAATTTCGTCAATGACGACATACTGGGCAGCCTCGAGTATTCCGTGGCGGTGCTGGGCGTACCTGTCATTCTGGTGCTGGGGCACGAAAAATGCGGTGCGGTGGATGCTGCAGTCAAGGCGGTCACCCACGGCGAGAAATTCCCGGGCCAGATTCAATCGCTGGTGGCTGCGATCACGCCGGCGGTCCAGAGACTGGACCCGCAAAAACCTGGCTTGCTCGAGGCCGCCATCGAACAGAACGTCCGCGACAGCATGGCCGATCTGGCGTCAACATCCGACATCATCGCAAAGGCAGTACAGGCCCGAAAGCTGAAGATCATCGGGGGCGTGTATCGACTTAAGACGGGCAAGGTCAGTCTGATCAGCTAGGTTCTTTCGTTTCGTCCTTCAGTGCACGACGAAGGATCTTGCCCACGTTGCTGCGCGGCAGGTCGTTGCGGAACTCCACGTACTTGGGTACTTTGTATCCCGTGAGCAAAGTGCGGCAGTGGGCGATGACCTGCGCTTCGGTGAGTGTGGGGTCTTTGCGGATGACATAGAGCTTCACGGCTTCGCCTGAGCGTTCGTCGGGTACCCCGATGGCGGCCGCTTCCCGGATGCCGGGGTGCTCCATGGCAGCTGCCTCGACTTCGTTGGGGTAGACGTTGAAGCCCGACACCAGAATCATGTCTTTCTTGCGGTCCAGGATGAAGACCTGTCCACGCTCGTTCATGGTGCCGATGTCACCGGTCAGCAGCCAGCCGTCGGCATCGAACACCTTGGCCGTTTCGTCGGGGCGGTTCCAGTAGCCTTGCATGACCTGGGGGCCCTTGACGCAGATTTCGCCCTGTTGGCCCAAAGGAACTGTCTGGTTGTCGGACCGGATGGCCACGTCGGTCGAGGGTACGGGCAGCCCGATGGAGCCGTTGAAGTCGACCTTGTCCAGCGGGTTGATGGTCACTGCGGGCGAGGTTTCGGTGAGACCGTAGGCTTGGGCGATGGGGACACCGGTGACCTCGACCCAGTGCCGCGCAACGGCTTCTTGTACCGCTGCACCGCCACCCAGCGCGATCCGCAGCCGGCTGAAGTTCAGGCGGCCGAATCCAGGGTTGTTCAGCAGAGCGTTGAAGAGCGTGTTGACCCCGGTGAGCGCCGTAAAGGGCACGGTGCCCATGGCTTTCACGAAGGCCGGGATGTCGCGGGGATCTACGATGAGCAGGTTGCTCGCTCCCAGTTTGATGAAGGTCAGGCAGTTCGCCGTCAGGGCGAAGATATGGTAGAGCGGGAGTGCCGTGACGATGCATTCCTGTTCGCCCTTGCAGAACGGCAGTACCCAGCTGCAGGCCTGGCATACGTTGGCAATCAGGTTGCCATGGCTGAGCATGGCACCCTTGGCGACCCCCGTGGTGCCTCCTGTGTATTGCAGCGCGGCCAGGTCGTTGCGTTCGAGGGCAGGCTTCTGGTAGCGGGCCCGTGCGCCCGCCGCCAAGACGTCGCGCAGCCGGTGGGTGTCCGGAATCCGCCAGGCAGGCACTTTTTTGCGGACCTGGCGCACCACGAAGTCGGTGATCAAGCCTTTGGGAAACCCCAGCAGCTCTCCGAGCGAGGTCACGACCACATGCTGCACGGCCGTACCGGGTAGCGCTTCTTGCAGCGTGTGAGCGAAGTTTTCGGCCACCACCACGGTTGTGGCCCCGGAATCCGACAATTGATGCTTGAGCTCGTGGGCGGTGTAGAGCGGGTTGGTATTGACCACGACGGCACCCGCCATGAGCGTGCCGAACAGGCAGATGGGGTATTGCAGCAGGTTGGGCATCATGAGCGCCACCCGGTCGCCTTTGGCAACGCCTTGAGACTGCAGCCAGGCGGCAAAAGCCCGGGCCTTGTCTTGCAGCTCGGCGTAGCGCAGTGCCACCCCCATGCTGAGGTAAGCCGTGCGCTGTGCGTGCGTCTGACAGCTTTGCTCGAACAGGTCGACCAGCGACGTATAACCCGCCGCCATGTCCGTGACGTCCGCGGGCACCCCTTCAGGGTAGTGCTGTAGCCAGATGCGATCCATGATGTCCTCCTGTGAAGAGGCGGGAGCCTCTGGTGACGGCGGCAGCGTCAGTGACCCGACTCGGCTGTCGGAGGTTCGGGCGACGGGGGAGCAGAGTCGGCGAGCTCTTCCGTATGCGAAGGCCCTTCGAAGTCGGGCGCGAAATCATCCACCCCGATCACCCGATCGCGCAGCGCATTGCGGGCTCGAATCAGCGCATGCTCTTCGTCGCTCAGGCCGCCCGCTGCGTGAATGGCATCAGCCATGTCGCGCACGTTGGCACGTGGGTCGCCCGTGGGGACCTTTCCGGCTTTTTCGAATTCGCGCATCCGGGCATCCAGCGGCAGGCTGTCCAGAACCGCCTGAAATGCGGCTTCGATTGCACCGACGGGCTCTTCCAGCGCGGTGGGCACATAGGCCGTGTGGGTCAGCCGGTCGCGCGTGCCACCCGGCTGGCACAGCGCTTCGGCCACGGCCGCAGACAGCGCATCGGAAGGTGCCTTGAAGGGTCGGCCCCAGGGGAACAGCAGACCGCGCAGCAGGCTCGCGATCATGCGGTTCGGGAAATTCTGCAGCACCCCGAAGAAGGCCTCTTGTGCACGGCAGAATGCGTCCTGGATGGCCCAGTGTGCCAGCGGTGCATCGGCGGTCTGGCGGCCTTCGTCCTGGTAGCGTTTGAGCGTGGCCGAAACCAGGTAGAGCTGCGAGAGTACGTCGCCCAGGCGTGCCGAGATTGATTCGCGGCGCTTGAGCGACCCGCCCAGCACCAGCATGGCGACGTCGGCCAGCGTGGCGAACGCGGCCGAAAAGCGGGTGAGCTGCCGGTAGTAGCGGGTCATCTCGGGTGCAACGGCGGTGTCGGGGCCAGCAAACCACGCACCCGTCCACCCATGCAGCGTCGCACGCAGGCCATTGCCGGTGGTATGCCGCATGTGCCCCCAGAAGGCGCGGTCGAAATCGGCCAGCCCTTGATCTGGATCGCTGGCCTGGGCTGCCCGCATCTCGGCCAGCACGTAGGGGTGGCAGCGGATGGCGCCCTGACCAAAGATGATGAGGCTGCGGGTGAGGATGTTGGCACCCTCGACGGTGATGCCCACCGGGATCTGCTGGTAGGCCCGCCCCAGGAAGTTTTGCGGCCCCAGAATGATGCCCTTGCCGCCGATCACGTCCATGCCATCGTTGACGACGGTGCGGCCGCGTTCGGTCACGTGATACTTGACAATGGCGGACACCACTGCGGGCTGTTCGCCGAGGTCCAGTGCGCCCGCCGTCATGGTGCGGGCCGCGTCCATCAGGTAGGTGTGGGCCGCAATGCGTGCCAGCGGCTCGATGATGCCCTCGAACTTGTGAATGCGGGTGCGGAACTGATCGCGCACCACGCTGTAGGCGCCCACTGCGCGGGCCGTGAGTTGCGCCATGCCCACGTAGGAAGAAGGCAGCGAAATCGAACGCCCGGCGGCCAGGCACTCCATGAGCATGCGCCAGCCCTGGCCCGCACGCTCCGGCCCTCCGATGATGAAATCCAGTGGCATGAACACATCGTGGCCCCGCGTGGGTCCATTCATGAACATGGCGTCCAGCGGGAAGTGTCGCCGCCCTGTCTCCACGCCCGGATGGTGGGCAGGAACCAGGGCGCAGGTGATGCCCAGGTCGGGCTGGTCACCCAACAGGGCGTCGGGGTCATACAGGTGAAAGGCCAGGCCCAGCACCGTGCAGACCGGGCCCAGAGTGATGTAGCGCTTGTCCCAGGTCACGCGCATGCCCATTACCTCTTGCCCCTGCCATTCGCCCTTGCAGACGATACCGTGATCGGGGATGGCGGCGGCATCCGACCCCGCCCAGGGGCTGGTGAGTCCGAAGGCGGGGATTTCTTCTCCGCGCGCCAGTCGGGGCAGGTAGTGGTTCTTCTGCTCGTCGGTACCGTATTTCAGCAGCAGCTCGGCCGGCCCCAGGGAATTGGGCACCATGACCGTGGCCGACAAGGCCGAATTGCGCGAGGCGAGCCGCGTCACCACGGCCGAGTGGGCGCTGGCGGAAAAACCCAGGCCGCCGTATTCCTTGGGGATGATCATGCCGAAGAACCGATGCGCCTTGATGTAGTCCCAGGCCTCGGGCGGCAGGTCCAGATCTTTGCGCGTCACCTGCCAGTCGTGCACCATGGCGCACAGCGTGTTCACCTCGTGGTCCAGGAAGGACTGCTCTTCATCAGTCAGGCGGGGAGGCGGGATGGCGTGCAGTGCGCGCGCGCTCGGCCGGCCGCTGAAGAGTGCGCCATCCCACCAGACAGTGCCTGCTTCGAGCGCTTCTCGTTCGGTGTCGGACATACGCGGCAGGATGCGTCGAAACACCTGATACAGCGGGCGGCTCAAGCGTCGAGTGCGCCAGGACCGGTTCTTGAGCAGAATCGTGGCTGCAATCAGCGCAAGCACAATCAGAATCAGCACAATCGTCATTGCTGTGACTCCCTGAGGGCCAGATCCAGGCGACCCTTGGGTCATGATAGCCCACCGAGGGGCCGTACCCGCCGAGTGCGGGCATGAAGCCCGTTTGTGCCGACACCCTGTGTACCATGACTGGAACACGCAAGTGGCCATTGGGGTTTTCGCTTGGGGAATCGGGGCGAAGAAGATACACTTTCTTGCTTGTCACACTGCGACCCGAACAGGGACTGCGGTGGCACACGTCATAAAAAATGAGACTAGGGGTTCTGGATGGCTTCCATACGTCAGTTGCTGGTGATCTCGTCGCTGGTGATCGCCTGCATTCTGATTGTGATGCTGGCGACGGGCACTGGGCTGATGGAGCGCAAGCTCGACGAACAGGCGCAGACCGACGCGGAAAACACGGTGGCCACGCTCTCTTTGCTGCTCAGTGCACAGCCTGACGCGGCCGCGCGCGAGCGTGTGCTGGGGGCTGCCTTTCAGCAGGGGCGGTTTGCGAAGCTGTCGTTGGCCGCTCCCAATGGGGTCGGCCTGTTTGAGGCGCACCGCAGCACCCGTGGCGTAGCGGATGCCCCTTCCTGGTTTCAGGCCATGACCCGGGTCCACCCCCATCTCGCGCATCGCACGATTCCAGGCGTGGGGCAGGTGTCGTTGGTACTGGATTCCGGCCCCGCGAGCGATGCTTTATGGACCCACGTGCTGCAATGGACCTGGCTGGCCCTGGGGATCGCGGCCTTTTGGGCCCTGTTCGTGGCCGCGCTGCTCTCGCGCTTGCGCCATGCGCTCAGTGAAATCACGACCGAGGCGGCCCCCGAAATCCGTGTCAAGCCCGAGCCTGCCCATGAATCGGCCGAGCTGCTCGACGAGATCCCCGAGCCCGTTCCGCCTACGGTCGAGGAACAGAGAGCGCGAGTCGAGCGGCTCGAGATCGAGCTCAATCGCGATCCTGTCACGGGGCTGGCCAACCGAGGCTATTTTCTCAACGAACTCAAGCGCACGTTGCGCGACGATACGCACCAGGGTGCCGTCGGTGGTTATGTATTGTTGATGCGCCAGCGTGACATGGCGCTTCTGCAGAACCAGAACCGCCGCGACGAGCTGGATGACTGGCTGCGCCTGTTGGGTCGGCGGCTGGTCGAAGTGCTGGGTGAATACCCCGAAGCTCAGGCTCTGCCGGCACGCTTGAATGGGGCCGATTTTGTCGTCCTGTTTCCGGTGGGGGGTGGCCCTGAAGTCATGCGCCCCGTGCAGCGGCTGCGCGATCTGATGGAAACGCTGAGAGTGAAGCTCGACAGCCAGCATCTGTCACGCTGGGCTTTCGCGCTCACCGATTACACCTCGCAGTGCACGTCCAAGGAAGTACTCACACGTCTGGATCAGGCGTTGATGGTGGCCGAGAGCGCTGGGCACGCCGACATCGAGTTCCTGTCGCATGCCGACCGCGACGACGCGCATCTGCGCATGGGCGAGGCATCCTGGAACGCCCTCATCACTCGGGCGCTCGAACACGACCGCATTTCGCTCGAGGTGCGCCGCGTGCAGTATGAAGGCGACGACATCGAGGCGCGTTACGAAAGCACGCTTGCCCTGCAGGAAGACGATCTCGACCAGCCAGCGATGCTGGCACAACTGTTCATGCCAGTGGCCATGCGACTAGGCTTGTCCTCCGCTTGCGACGTGCGGGCCCTCTGCCTGGCCTTGGGTTGGGTGGGCGAGCACCCAGGCGCGGTCCTGGTGATCCGCATGTCGGCCTCGTCCCTTCTGGATGCCCAGTTTCTCGATCAGGTGCACGAGGTCTGCCAGCATGCCGATCCGGAATTGCTGGGACGCGTCATCGTCGAACTGGATGCCTTTGGCCTGTGTCATCACCCGGAGGTCTTTCGAGCGTTCGCCAGCGGTGCAGCCGAGGCGGGTCTGCACCTGGGTCTACGCGGCCTGGCTCAAGAGCCTGAAGCGCTGAGCAAGCTGCACGAAGTGGATTTTGCCTACGTGAAGCTGGGTGGCGCCTTCGTGCGGGATCTGCTCTCCAGCCCCGGCGGAGTGCAGATGATGGTGGCGGTGACGGAAACCGCCATCGGCATGGGGATGCGGGTGTATGTGGATGACGCAGATGATCCTTCGGCGCGCCAGATGGTGATGGAGTACGGGGCACTGCCTCGGGCGCAATAAAGAACAGCCTGTTCTTTAGCTTGTTCTCCATGTGGTGGCATGCCCCACATTATGCTTGCCATACGGTTCACCTTCCTGTATGATGGCGGTCTTGGTCAATTTGCGCCAGTTGCCTTGGCAACCAGATCGCAGTGAACAAGTAGCGTCATTGCCAGGTGTGGAAGGGTTCACATCGGCAGGAATTTCAACCCAGAGCGTGCACATTGTGCAGGCTTGACGGGACCAAAACTGGCTGCGCGGCCGCGGCAAACTCGTAACAGGGCACCCGGCTTCGCTGTTAAGTTGGAACAGGAAAAATCATGATCCAAATGCAGACCACGCTGGATGTGGCCGACAACACCGGTGCACGATCCGTCATGTGCATCAAGGTGCTGGGCGGCTCCAAGCGCCGTTATGCCGCGATTGGCGACGTCATCAAGGTGTCCGTCAAAGAAGCGGCCCCTCGCGGGCGCGTCAAAAAGGGCGAAATCTACAACGCCGTGGTGGTGCGTACCGCCAAGGGCGTGCGCCGCAAAGATGGCTCGTTGATCCGCTTTGGCGGCAACGCGGCCGTATTGCTCAACGCCAAGCTCGAGCCCATCGGCACGCGCATCTTCGGACCGGTCACGCGCGAACTGCGCACCGAGAAGTTCATGAAGATCGTGTCCCTGGCGCCCGAAGTGCTGTAAGGAACCGATCATGCAAAACATTCGTAAAGGCGACGAGGTCATCATTCTGTCCGGCCGCGATCGCAGCCGTCGCGGCACGGTGCTGGCCATGGTCGGCACCGACCAGGTGCTGGTCGAAGGCGTCAACGTCGTAAAGAAGCACACTCGCGGCAACCCCATGGCGGGTACCCAGGGCGGCATCGTCGACAAGACCCTGCCCATCCACATCTCTAATGTGGCGCTCTTCAACCCCGAAACCGGCAAGGCCGACCGCGTCGGCGTCAAGGTCGTCGACGGGGCCAAGGTCCGCATTTTCCGCTCCAACGGCGCTGTCGTTGGCGCGAAGGCATAAGGGGCGCAACAATGGCTCGTTTACAAGATCTCTACCGCTCCACGATCGTCTCCGATCTGCAGACCAAGTTCAAGTACGACTCGGTCATGCAAGTGCCCCGCATCACCAAGATCACCCTGAACATGGGTGTGTCCGAAGCGGTCGCTGACAAAAAGATCATCGAAAACGCCGTGGGCGACATGACCAAGATTGCTGGTCAGAAACCCGTGGTGACCCACACCCGCAAGGCTATTGCAGGGTTCAAGATCCGCGAAAACTATCCCATCGGCTGCATGGTGACCCTGCGTGGCGCCCGCATGTACGAATTCCTGGACCGCCTGATTTCCGTCGCGCTGCCGCGCGTTCGTGACTTCCGGGGTGTGTCGGGTCGTGCCTTCGATGGCCGTGGCAATTACAACATCGGTGTGAAAGAACAGATCATCTTCCCGGAAATCGAATACGACAAGATCGATACGGTTCGCGGGATGAACATCAGCATCACCACCACCGCAAAGACTGACGAGGAAGCCAAGGCGCTCTTGAGCGCATTCAGCTTCCCCTTCCGCAACTAAGGGGCTGACGTGGCAAAACTTTCCCTCATCAATCGCGATATCAAGCGCGCCAAGCTGGCAGCCAAGTTTGCTGCTCGCCGCACCGCCCTGAAGGCGATCATCGACGATCAGTCCAAGACGGACGAAGAACGTTATCAAGCTCGCCTTGCACTGCAACAACTCCCCCGCAATGCGAACCCCACCCGCCAGCGCAATCGCTGCGTGGTCACGGGCCGTTCTCGGGGTGTTTACAGCAAGTTTGGGCTGACGCGCCACAAACTGCGTGAAATGGCCATGCGTGGGGAAATCCCCGGCATGACCAAGGCAAGCTGGTAGGAGAACCATTCATGAGCATGAGCGATCCCATCGCCGATATGCTGACCCGCGTGCGTAATGCACAAATGGTCAACAAGACGTCGGTTTCCATGCCCTCCTCCAAGCTGAAGGCGGCCATTGCCGCTGTGCTGAAGGACGAAGGCTACATTGAAGATTTCCGCGTGGCGGGCGAACAAGCCAAGCCGCAACTCGAAATCACCCTGAAATATTATGCCGGTCGCCCGGTGATCGAGCGCATCGACCGCGTCTCGCGCCCTGGCCTGCGTATCTACAAGAGCAGCGCCACGATTCCTCAGGTCATGAACGGCCTGGGCGTGGCCATCGTGTCCACGCCGCGTGGCGTGATGACCGATCGCAAGGCTCGCGCCACGGGCGTGGGCGGCGAAGTGCTCTGCTACGTGGCATAAGGAGGTCATCACTATGTCACGTATCGCTAAATACCCGGTCGCGTTGCCCAAAGGCGTCGAAGCCACGGTCAGCGCCGGCCAGATCGCTGTCAAGGGCCCGCTGGGCACCCTGACGCAGCCCCTCGATGGCCGCGTGCGCATCGCCCAGGAAGACGGCCACCTGAAGTTCACGGCAGCCGACGAATCCCGCGAAGCCAACGCAATGTCCGGAACCCTGCGCGCCCTGGTGCACAACATGGTCACGGGCGTCAGCGCCGGTTTCGAGCGCCGCTTGAGCCTGGTAGGCGTGGGTTTCCGCGCTCAGGTGCAAGGCAAGACACTGAAGATGCAGTTGGGCTTCTCGCACGATGTGCTGCACGAGATCCCCGATGGCATCAAGGTCGAGTGCCCGTCACAGACGGAAATCGTGGTCAAGGGCGCCGACAAGCAAGTTGTCGGCCAGACGGCTGCTGAAATCCGCGCTTATCGCGAACCCGAACCCTACAAGGGCAAGGGTGTGCGCTACGCCGACGAGCGCGTGATCCTCAAAGAAACCAAGAAGAAATAAGCGCGCAGGCAAGGACGAATCATGGACAAAAAACTTTCTCGTTTGCGTCGTGCTACGGCAACCCGCCGCAAGATTCACGAGCTGCGCGTGCATCGTCTCTCGGTGCATCGCACGAATCTGCACATTTACGCCAACATCATTTCGCCGGAAGGCGACCACGTGCTCGTGAGCGCTTCCACGCTCGAGCCCGAGGTCCGCAAAGAACTCGCCAGCCAGAAGGCCAACGGCGGCAACGCCTCGGCGGCCACCCTGGTCGGCAAGCGCGTGGCTGAAAAGGCCAAGGCTGCCGGCATCGAACTCGTCGCTTTCGACCGTTCGGGCTTCCGTTACCATGGCCGCGTCAAGGCGCTGGCCGAAGCCGCGCGTGAAGCCGGCTTGAAGTTCTAAGGGAATCACATGGCTAAAGAACAACGCAAGCACGCCGATCAGGAACGCGATGACGGCATGCACGAAAAAATGATCGCGGTCAACCGCGTCAGCAAAGTCGTCAAGGGTGGTCGCACCATGAGCTTTGCGGCGTTGACCGTGGTGGGTGATGGCGATGGTCGTATCGGCATGGGCAAGGGCAAGGCGCGTGAAGTGCCGGTTGCCGTGCAAAAGGCCATGGAACAGGCGCGTCGCGGCTTGCTCAAGGTTGCCCTGAAGAACGGCACTCTGCATCATACAGTCGTGGGCAAGCATGGCGCTTCCACCGTACTGATTTCGCCGGCGGCTGAAGGTACCGGCGTCATCGCCGGCGGCCCGATGCGCGCCATCTTCGAAGTCATGGGTGTGCGCAACGTCGTTGCCAAGAGCCTCGGCTCCAGCAACCCCTACAATATGG
This sequence comes from Castellaniella sp., assembly GCF_036379515.1. Lineage (GTDB taxonomy): Bacteria > Pseudomonadota > Gammaproteobacteria > Burkholderiales > Burkholderiaceae_B > Castellaniella. The sequence goes on along the minus strand of NZ_DASVGN010000028.1, from coordinate 26,601 downwards.
TTCGCGCAACGCTCAACGGCCTGCGCGCCTGCTCCACCCCGGCAGAAATCGCCGCCAAGCGCGGCAAGACTGTCGAAGAAATTCTGGGGTAAGACATGGCTGAACAGAAACAAATCAAAGTCACGCTCGTGCGCTCGACCATTGGCACGCTCAAATCCCACCGCGATACCGTTCGTGGCCTGGGGCTGGGCAAGGTCAACAGCAGCCGCGTCCTGATCGACACTCCCGAAGTCCGTGGGATGATCCGTAAGGTGGATTATCTGGTCGCGGTTTCGGAAGCCTGAACAAAGGAATTCAGATGGCGATTACTCAACTGAACACCCTCGCTCCGGCCGAAGGTTCCAAGCGCCCCCGCCGTCGGGTGGGTCGCGGCATTGGTTCCGGTCTGGGCAAGACGGCTGGCCGCGGTCACAAAGGCCAGAAGTCTCGTGCTGGCGGTTTCCATAAAGTCGGCTTCGAAGGCGGCCAAATGCCGCTGCAGCGTCGTCTGCCCAAGCGCGGTTTCACGCCGCTGGGCCGTCACCTGTATGCACAAGTCCGTCTGTCCGACCTGCAGGCATTGCCAGTCGACGAAATCGACGTGCAAGTCCTGAAGGCTGCTGGCGTCGTGGGCGAAATGGTCCGCTACGTCAAGGTCATCAAGACGGGCGAACTGAGCCGCAAGGTAGCCCTCAAGGGCATCAATGCGACGGCCGGCGCACGCGCCGCGATCGAAGCTGCTGGCGGTTCGCTGGCGTAAGGGGCAGCAGTGGCCAAGGATAAGGCTCATAAGCCCAGCGCAGGATACGGCGACCTCAAGCGCCGCATCCTGTTTCTGGTGATGGCCCTGGTCGTGTACCGTCTGGGGACTCACATCCCCGTGCCGGGGATCAACCCTGACGCGCTGGCAAATCTCTTCCAGCAAAACCAGGGCGGCATCCTCGGGCTGTTCAACATGTTCTCCGGGGGTGCTCTCGAGCGCTTCTCGGTGTTCGCGCTGGGCATCATGCCGTACATCTCGGCAGCCATCATCATGCAGCTGCTGGCCGTGGTCGTGCCCAGCCTCGAAGCCATCAAGAAAGAAGGCCAGTCGGGGCAACGCAAGATCACCCAGTACACGCGGTATGGTACCGTCTTTCTGGCATTGTTCCAGGCAGTCGGGATCTCGGTCGCGCTGCAGTCGCAGCCCGGTTTGGTCATCGACCCGGGGCTGACGTTCCGTGTGACCACCATCGTCACGTTGGTTACTGGCTCCATGTTCATCATGTGGCTGGGCGAACAAATCACCGAACGTGGTCTGGGCAACGGCATTTCGCTGCTGATCTTCGCGGGTATCGTGGCAGGTCTGCCTGGCGCGCTGGGCGGCATGCTCGATCTGGTCCGTACCGATTCCATGTCGGTGCTGTCGGCCCTGTTCATCCTGGCCCTCGTGTTTGCCGTTACCTACTTCGTCGTTTATGTCGAACGTGGACAGCGCCGCATCACGGTGAACTACGCCAAGCGCCAGGTGGGCAACAAGCTGTATGGTGGCCAGTCGTCCCACCTGCCGCTGAAGCTCAACATGTCCGGGGTGATTCCGCCGATCTTTGCATCGTCGCTCATCCTGTTGCCGGCGACAGTCACGAGCTGGTTCTCGAACAGTCCCAACATGCGTTGGCTCGGGGATCTTGCTGCCGCGCTCTCGCCGCAACAGCCGCTGTACGTCACGCTGTATTCTGGCTTGATCATTTTCTTCTGCTTCTTCTACACGGCTCTGGTGTTCAACAGCCGCGAGACGGCAGACAACCTGAAGAAGAGTGGTGCCTTCGTCCCCGGGATTCGTCCCGGCGAACAGACCGCCCGCTACATTGACAAGATCCTCATGCGTCTGACGCTGGTTGGCGCGATCTATGTCACCCTGGTTTGCCTGCTGCCTGAACTGATGCAGATGCGCTGGAACGTGCCGTTCTATTTCGGTGGCACGTCGCTGCTGATTATCGTGGTTGTCGCGATGGATTTCATGGCGCAGGCACAGGCGTATGTCATGTCTCAACAGTATGACTCGCTCCTGCGGAAGGCCAACTTCAAGGGTGCAGGCTTGCCCATGCGCTAACGATTATGTCCAAGGACGACGTCATTCAGATGCAAGGGGAAGTCCTCGAGAACCTTCCCAACGCAACGTTTCGTGTCAAACTCGAAAATGGTCACATGGTGCTGGGCCACATTTCGGGCAAGATGCGTATGCATTACATCCGGATTCTGCCGGGTGACAAGGTCACAGTGGAGCTCACGCCCTATGATCTGTCGCGTGCCAGAATAGTTTTCCGCTCCAAATAGGCGGCCGGTCAAAAACCAGGAGATCACCATGAAGGTAATGGCATCGGTAAAGCGGATCTGCCGCAACTGCAAAATCATCAAACGTCACGGGGTGGTTCGCGTCATTTGCACGGACCCGCGTCACAAGCAACGCCAAGGCTAAGCCCGGGCATCACGGATATCACGAGGAACAATCATGGCCCGTATTGCTGGCATCAATATTCCGCCGCATCAACACGCTGAGATCGGCTTGACCGCGATCTTCGGGGTGGGTCGCGCACGTGCACGCAAGATCTGCGATGCAAGCGGCATCGAATACTCCAAGAAGATCAAGGATCTCACCGACGACGAACTCGAAAAGGTTCGTGCCGAAGTGCACTCCTACTCGGTCGAAGGCGATCTGCGCCGCGAAGTGCAGCTCTCCATCAAGCGCCTCATCGACCTGGGCACGTATCGCGGCATGCGCCACAAGCGTGGTCTGCCCGTACGCGGTCAGCGCACCCGTACCAATGCTCGTACCCGCAAGGGGCCGCGTCGCGCAGCCGCGTCCCTGAAGAAATAACCAAGGAATTCACATGGCGAAAGCTCAAGCTAGCGGCGCCGGTCGCGTCCGCAAAAAGGTCAAGAAGAACGTCTCCGACGGCATCGCGCACGTCCACGCTTCGTTCAACAACACCATCATTACCATCACCGACCGTCAGGGCAATGCCCTGTCGTGGGCGACCTCGGGTGGCGCAGGCTTCAAGGGCTCGCGCAAGTCCACGCCGTTCGCGGCTCAGGTGGCTGCCGAGTCGGCTGGCCGCGTGGCGCAAGAATACGGCATCAAGACGCTCGAAGTCCGCATCAAGGGCCCTGGCCCTGGCCGTGAATCGTCCGTCCGTGCCCTGAATGCCTTGGGGATTCGCATCTCCAGCATTTCAGACATCACGCCGGTGCCGCACAACGGCTGCCGCCCGCCAAAGCGTCGTCGTATCTAAGGGGAACATCTTGGCTCGTTATATCGGACCCAAATGCAAGCTTTCGCGTCGTGAAGGCACCGACCTGTTCTTGAAGAGCGCCCGTCGCTCGCTGGACTCCAAATGCAAGCTCGAATCCAAGCCCGGCCAACATGGCCGTACTTCGGGTTCGCGTACCTCCGACTTCGGTCTGCAGCTGCGTGAAAAGCAAAAACTCAAGCGCATGTACGGCGTGCAAGAACGTCAGTTCCGCCGCTACTTCCAGGAAGCCGAGCGTCGCCGTGGCAACACGGGTGAAACGCTCATCCAGCTGCTCGAGTCGCGCCTGGACAACGTCGTCTACCGCATGGGCTTTGGCTGCACGCGCGCCGAAGCTCGCCAACTGGTGAACCACCGCTCGATCGAAATCAACGGTCGTACGGCCGACATCGCCTCCATGCTGGTCAGCGCCGGTGACATCATCTCGGTGCGTGAAAAGGCCAAGGGCCAAGTGCGCATCAAAGAATCACTGGATCTGGCGACCGGCAACGGCCTGCCGCAATGGGTCGAAGTCGACGCGACCAAGCTCACCGGTACCTTCAAACAGGCTCCGGATCGCGCTGACGTGGCACACGACGTCAACGAATCGATGGTCGTCGAGCTCTACTCGCGTTAATCGCATCAGTGCCGTTATCCCTGCAGCCCGCTTCTTTCACGAAGTGGGCTGTGGTCTTGTTCCGGGCCGCTGGTCGGCCCATTTCCGTCAGCCTTATCGGTGTAACGAGCCGAGGGTATTGAAAAGGAATCTTCATGTCTGCACAAGGTTTTCTGAAACCCCGCACCATTTCGGTCGAATCCATTGGCGCCAATCACGCCAAGGTCGTGATGGAGCCTTTCGAGCGCGGCTACGGTCACACGCTGGGTAACGCCCTGCGTCGCATCCTGCTGTCGTCCATGACGGGTTACGCGCCCACCGAAGTCCAGATCAGCGGCGTGGTGCACGAATACTCCACCATTCCTGGTGTGCGCGAAGACGTTGTCGACATTCTGTTGAACCTCAAGGGTGTGGTCTTCAAGCTGCACAACCGCGAGGAAGTCTCGCTGCAACTGACCAAGCAGGGCCCGGGCGAAGTCCTTGCCGGCGATATCGAACTGCCGCACGACGTCGAGATCCTCAATCCGGAACACGTCATCGCGACGTTGACCGATACGGGCCGCGTCGAAATGCAGATCAAGGTCGAGCAAGGCCGTGGCTATGTGCCTGGCAACGTGCGCGCCCTGACGGACGACCATTCCGCCACGATCGGCCAGATCGTGCTCGATGCTTCGTTCAGCCCGGTGTATCGCGTCAGCTATGCCGTTGAAAACGCCCGCGTCGAACAGCGCACCGACCTCGACAAGCTGGTGCTGGACATCCAGACTAACGGCGTGATCAGTCCTGAAGAAGCGGTGCGTCAATCGGCTCGCATCCTGATGGATCAGATTTCGGTGTTTGCGTCGCTCGCCGACAAGGATTCGGGTCAACTCATCACCAGCAGCCCGCTGGGACAAGATGCTGCCATCGACCCCGTGCTGCTGCGCCCGGTCGACGACCTCGAACTCACGGTGCGTTCGGCCAACTGCCTGAAGGCCGAGAACATCTATTACATCGGCGATCTCATCCAGCGCACTGAAAACGAGCTGCTCAAGACCCCGAACCTGGGCCGCAAGTCGCTCAACGAAATCAAGGAAGTTCTGGCTGCACGTGGTCTGACCTTGGGCATGAAGCTCGAGAACTGGCCGCCTGTCGGGCTGGAACGCCCCTAAGTCGGCATGGGTGGGGCGCTGGCCTTGCCCATGCTAAAATCTTGCGCCTGCCCGTTGGGGGCAGGTGTCGTCACCCCACCCGGGCCGCGCCTTGTGCGATAGAAGATCCGGGTTTCAGATTCAAAGGAAATCAAAATGCGCCATCGTTCTGGCCTTCGCAAACTCAACCGTACCAGCAGCCACCGTCTGGCCATGTTCCGCAACATGGCTGTGTCGCTGCTGACCCACGAAGCTATTCAGACCACGCTGCCCAAGGCCAAAGAGCTGCGCCGCGTTGTCGAACCCCTGATCACGCTGGGCAAGACGCCTTCGTTGGCCAACCGCCGCCTGGCTTATGCCCGCCTGCGTGACCGCGATGCCGTGGCCAAGCTGTTCGGCGACATCGCGCCGCGCTTCCAGGCGCGTAACGGCGGCTACACCCGCATCCTGAAGATGGGCTTTCGCCAAGGCGACAATGCGCCCATGGCCTTCATGGAACTGGTCGACCGCCCGGCCGCCGAGGAGGCTGCTGCCGAGTGATCGGTGCAGCCGTTCTGCTGCAGGGCCGGCAAGGTCCTGCCTAGCCAGGCGGTTTGACGAATGGTTTCATCAAAGCCCGAGGACGGTATCCGCCCTCGGGCTTTTTGTCGTGACGAGCAAGGCCGGGCGGGCGCTTGCGTGCTGCACCTTACATGAAGTGGGGCAGCCACAGGACGATGGAGGGGAAGGCAGAAAGGATGACCGCGACTACCAGCAGCGCCCCGACGAATGGCCAGACCCCCGCAAAGACCGATGCGGCCGGCTGGTTGGTACACCGCGCCACCACAAAGACGTTCATACCGAACGGCGGGGTGATCATCCCGATCTCGGCAAACAGGATCACCATGACACCGAACCAGATCGGGTCGAATCCCAGCCCGGTAATGATGGGCACGACCAGCGGGACCGTCAGGGTCAGGATGGCGACCTGGTCCATGAAGGCACCCAGAACCAGGTACAGCACCCCGAAAAGAATCAGGATGAGATACCTGTTCCACCCAAGGCCGGTGATGAACTGAGTCAGATCCTGCGTGACGCCGTTGAGCACCAGAAAATAGCCAAAGATGTAGGCGCCCACCAGCATCATGGAGATCATGGCCGTAATGCTGGCCGTTTCCGTCAGCGCGGCCACGAGAATCTTGCGGCTCAGGCGCTTGCGCAGGCCGTTGAGCACCACGGTGCCGAAGGCCCCGATGGCGGCGGCTTCGGTCGGAGTGGCGGCCCCCAGGTAAATCGTCCCGAAGACAATCAGGAACAGGATGAAGTAGGACCAGGTCGTGGAGAGCGCCTTGAGCTTCTCTGCGAAGCTGTATTTATGGCCTTTCGTGACCAGCGAGCCGTCGCGCCGGATGATGAGCAGCAGGGTGAGGCACAAGGCCACCGACAGGATCAGGCCGGGGATGATGCCTGCAATCAGCAGTTTGCCAATACTCTTCTCTGCCAGTAATCCGTACAGGATGAGGGCAATGCTGGGCGGTATCATCATGGCCAGGGTGCCGACCGTGGCCACCAGGCCGTTGGCGAGTTTGCGCGAATACCCGTTTTTGACCAGCTGCGGGATGGTCGTGGGTGCGAGCGTGGCGGCCCCGGCGGTGCTGGAGCCCGAGATTGCGCCGAAGGCCGCGCCAGAGATCACGGTCGCAATGCCCAGCCCGCCAGGCAGCCGCCCGGTCCAGGCGCTTGTGGTTTCGAACAGCTCATCGGTCACACCGCCATGGCTGACCATCTCTCCCATGAAGATGAACATGGGGATCGCACCCAGCGAAAACGAGGCCACTGCCGTATAAGGCGAGGTGCTCAGGACGCTGTTCATGGCATCCCAGCCTCCGGTCAGGAACAAACCGATCGCGCCAGATGCCCCGATGGCAAAGCCGATGGGCATCCCTGCGAGCAGGAGAATGAAGAGTAAGGATGTTGCACCCAGCAAGATGGTCATGCTTTGTCCCGGATGGAGTGTGTCGTCAGTGTCGGCCGGCGTGGTGGAGGGTGGTGGCCCTCATTGCAGGCTCTGCTGGATGGTCTTCAGGTTGTCGATCACTTCTTGTGCGGGCAGCCCTTGTGCGCTGTATTGCTTCACCCACTTGGCGATGACCCCGCTTGTGGCTTCTTTCCAGGCCGCGACGCCTTGGGCGTCGAATTTGTCGATCTTGGTTCCGGCCTGCTCGAAGAGCTTGATCTTGCTGGTGGTGTCGTCGTTGAGTGCCTGGCACAGGTGCATGCTGGTCTTTTCGCCCGCCTGCATCATGATCTGCTGTATCTCTTTGGGCAGCTTGTTCCAGGTCTTGTCGCTGATGGCATACAGGTCGACGAACGAACCCAGATTGGCGCCCTCAGTTCCGAATTTGGCGACTTCCTGCAGGCTGTAGGCGGCTGCGTTGGAGTAGGGAAACGCTACTGCGTTGACCGTCCCGAGTTTCAGAGCCTGGTACATCTCGGCGGGTGAGATGGAAACCGGGGTCGCGCCGATCGCCTGGATCGTCAGGTCTTTCGTGCCGCCTGCCGAGCGTATGGTCAGCCCCTTGGCGTCGGCGGGAGTCCTGATCGGCTTGGAGGCCGACAAAAGCTCGTATTGCGGCGTGACGGCAAGGATCAGCGGATGAATGTGCTGCGGCTTGAATTCCTTCTCGAACAGAATGCCGCCTTCAGTCGACATCTTCCAGAGCACGCGCGTCCCGCGGCACGACTCTTCGAACAGCCCCGGGAGGTTTCCGACTGTGGAGAGCGGCAGCTTGTCGGCGTTGAATTCGGGCGCGGTTGCGCCGATATCGGTCAGGCCGCTTTGCGTAATCGAGAGAAGGTCCCGCGCCGCAGCGAGCTGACCTGCGGGGTAGTACTTGAACTTTACGGCGCCCTTGCTGGCCTGAGTGACCTCGTTCATCCAGAATTTCGCGCCATCCACCGAAATGGGGTTGCTGGTGGGGAACCAGTCGGCCACCTTGAGTTCATAGGTTTTTTGCCCGTCCTTTCCGCTGACGGTCAGTGCCAGCGCTGAGCTCGTTGCAAGACTGAGGACGGTAATGGCGGCCGCGCCGCGAATGAGATGTTTCATGTTCGTTGCTCCTTTTGACGGGTGGAATTTCGACCTGGCGCCTTTCCTGGGGGAAGGTGTTTGTCGCGGGTCAATTTGGGGGCGCTTCGTGGCTGACGATGGGTGTGGCGGCCGCGATGCGGTACAACAGGCGCAGGCAGATGATGCCGCAGCCGATGGGCACGAAGATGTACGAGGTCCACAGGGGCCAGCGCAAAACGTCCGGGCTGATGTCCCAGTGGATGATGGCCTCCAGTGTGCGGAGTGCGCCCAGATAGAGAATGGTGGCAAAAAATGCGAGCGCGACGAGATTGCAGACGATGCCGACGAGCTTCTTCAGGCCATGACTGAAGTGGATGCTGAGCAAATCCAGCTGGATGTGACCGTCCGTGCGCAGTGTCCAGGAGATGGCCAGGAAGAACAGGCCCTCAAGCACGTAGTTGGTGACGACGGGGTAGACCCACCCGGGCGGCGCGCTGAAAAAGTACCGCATGACCACGTTGTACGTCTCGGCGAGCACCATGAGCGCCAGGATGATGGCGGCGATGGCCATGGCGGCATTTTCTATGCGGGTGACGATCTTGTCGAAAGTGTTCATGATGAGTCCTGGCCTGGTCGGTGGAATCAACTGCCGGCGAGTGCGGATGGGTCGAGTACGAACGAGAAATCGAACATCACAGGCGAATTGGCCGGGAGCCTGACCACGCCGACCGTCGATCGCACGTAGTCCGGGGACTTTCCGAAAGCGTCTGCCATCACTTGCTGGGCCGCGTCGGCAATGTCGGAAATGCCGGCAAACTGGGCGGTGCAGGCGACGTAGCAGGTCGAGGTCAGCATCCCCCGGACCGCACTGCGACGGCCACCTGCAGCCCTGACCGCGATCGCCAGGCCCTGCAGTGCGCACAGCCGCGCGGCGGCGCACGCCTGCGGCAGCGTGATGCTCTCACCAACGATCCCGCTGGGCTCTACCACCCCCTTGATCTTGGGGATGAGTCCGCTCGTCCAGATGACGTCGTCGTGCACACGGGCGCTGGAATAGCGAAATGCCGGGTTCTCGATGGTGGGTAGCGAAAGGTTTTCTGCGATCATGCTGGTGAAATCCTGTGACTGTGTGATGGATGAATGACTTGTCCGGGCCGGTCGGGCTCAGCAGGGTGCCGTGCGCTGTGTGGAGGCGAGCACCCGGAGCCAGTTCCCGCCCGCGATCCTGGCGATGGTCTCGTGCGCAAAACCCCGATGAACCAGTGCTTCGATGATGTTCGGGAAGTCGGCATTGGACTTGAACCATGCCAGTGGCTGTGGCCACCGGACTTCAGGCTCGCCGTCGGGGTCGTGGGGTGGGTCCCAGCGTCCTGCGCGCATCCAGTTCAGAACTTCATCCGCCTGCCCTTGGCACAGGTCGGTGCCGATCGCCACGTGGCGATCTCCCATGACCTCTACTGCGAACGACACCATGTCGCAGAATTCGGCCAACGTCGTGTCCGACCCCTTGGGCAGGTGGTGCGGGTACAGGCTCAGCCCCATGAGCCCGTCGCTGTCGGCGACTGCGCGCATGGCCCGCTCGGTGATGTTCCGCGCGGTATCCCGGAATTTCCGCGGATTGCCATGTGAGATGACGATGGGCAGGGGGGAGAATTCGGCCGTATCCAGGATGGTCTGTTCGCCGGCGTGGGCCAGATCGGCCAGCATCCCGGCCCGGTTCATGGACTCGATGACCTTCTGGCCGAACAGGGTCAGCCCCTTGTCATTGGGTTCGCGCCACCCCGAACCCAGCAGGCTTTGCGTGTTGTAGGTGACTTGCATCATCCGCAGACCCAGCTGGCGGAACACCGGGATGAAATCGATGTTGGCTTCGATGACCGAAGGGTTCTGGGCACCGAAGAAGATGGCCACGCGCCCGTCTTGCCCTGCCTGCTCGATGTCGGTCGAGGCATCGAAGGGGCGGATCAGGTCGTTGAAGGCCTGGAACCGGCGTTGCCATTCGCCCAGGCGCAGGAGCAGCTCGTAAGGCGTTTCGTGGTAGGCGATCGTGGCGCCTGCCACGGCAACGCCTCCCTGCGCCATTTGCGTGAAGATTTCTCGGTTCCAGCGGCAGTACTGAGCGCCATCGACGATGGGGAATGTCCGGGCACGGGTTTCGGCCAGGTTTTTGGGCGTGCTCACGCGGTGTGTCCTGTAAGAGTCATGGGTCGAGGTGGGCAAAGCCCCCCAGGGATTGAAGAGCCGTTCCCAACTGGCGCGCGGCGTGGCAGACTGGGCCCGCCGACTTGGCCTCGAACTGTTCGAGCGTCATGGAGATAGCGGGCGCGGCAGTGCTGATTGCGCCGATGGGGACCTGGTCCTGGTCGAGGATGGGCGCCGCGATGGCGTAGAACCCTTGAAACTGGTCTGGCAGAGAGATCGAATAGCCGCGGGCTCGGACTTCGGTGAGCCGCTGCAGCAATGTTTCGGGGTCTACGGGATGGCGGTCGGTGCGCTTTTCTGCTCTGTGCCCGTTGAAGATGGCCTGCTGGCGACTCGTGGGCAGCCAGGCCAGCAGCGAATGGCCAATGACCGTGGTGCATGCCGGAACGCGTGTGCCGATCCGGATGTCGACGCCCATGCGGGTGAGACCGCGCTGAAAGCGCTCTACATAGCAGATTTCCGTGCCATCGAGCACGCCGATGGACGCGGCCTCGTTGACCTCGCCGACCAGCTCTCTGAGGATGGGGTGCGCCACGGTTCTCAGGTTCGAATGGGCGATGGCGTTGAAGCCCAGGTCCAGCACTTGCAGCGTCAGGCTGAATAGCCGCGAATCTGGCACGCGGCGGACGTAGCCCAGATCCACCAGCGTGTTCAGGTAGCGGAACGCAGTGGCGTTGTCCACGTCGGCGCGCCGCGCGATTTCGGCCATGGTGAGCTCGGGTTCACCGGGGCTGAAGGTCGTCAGGATCTTCAGCCCTTTGGCGAGAGACTGGACCGTGTTCTTCTTGTTGTCTGGACGCGCTGAGGTCATGGGACAGGGTTTAATAAATTCGGATTACGAACAATAGTTTGTAAAGCGAATTTAACGCCGCTGGTAGGGACGTGCCAACTAGGGCATACCCTGAGACTCAGGAATGTGACTGAATGATGGCTGGGGCGTTATTCGGCAATAGGTACAAGTAGGTACAATGAGAAGCCTTCTTCTGTACCGAAATCATGACAGATCAAACACTTGGCGCCGTGCCGGCGCTGCGGCGCCAGGGCTCGGATCCGGCCGACACGGTCGTGGTGCTGACCACGGCGCCCGATGGACTGCTGGCCAAGCGCATTGCCCACGTTCTGGTTGAAGAGTCGCTGGTGGCCTGTGCCCATGTGGGCAGTGCAGTCAGTGCCATGTATCTGTGGCAGGGCAAACTCGAAGGCGGCGACGAATACCCGCTCACGCTCAAGACCACGGCTGACGCATTGCCGCGCCTGTACGCGCGCCTGTGCAGTCTGCATCCGTACGAGCTGCCGGAGTTTCTCGTGCTGGGCGTCGCGGCAGGCAGCCAGTCTTACCTGGACTGGGTCGCGCAGGCGACTCGTCCTGCCGCAGAGGGGGCGCTGTGAGCCTGCGTGCGTTGCGCTGCCTGCTGGCCACGCTCGCGGCGGTACTTGGCCTGTGTGCTGCAGTGCCGCCTGCCCAGGCGGGCGACCAGTTCCTCGACCCGGCCAAGGCATTCGTGGCTACGGCCGCCATGGCTGGCCCGCAGGCGCTGGATGTGCACTACGCCATCGCGCCCGGCTATTACATGTACCAGGAGCGCTTCGAAATCCGCGTCGATGACGCGCTGGGCAAGTTGCTGCTGTACCGCCCCTCTACGCTGACCGACCCGGCCGACCGGCCCACGGGGGCACTCTGGTCTGACTCCGTCGTCCTGCCAAAAGGCATCGTCAAGTACGACCCCACGTTCGAGAAGGACATGGAGATCTACCACGGTGCGGTAACACTGCGGATTCCGCTGCGCGTGGGCGCGGCCGCACCACTCAAGGTCAGCATTACGAGCCAGGGCTGTGCGGACCAGGGGATCTGCTACCCGCCCATGACCCAGACACTGACACTGGCTGCGGCGTCGGGAGGGTACACGGCGCAAGGGCCGCAGGTCCGCTCCAGCGTTCCTGCGCCGCAGGACGCCCTGGCGGTCATGCCCGCAAAGACGCCCGGCCACAGCCTGAACCTGCTCGCGGCAGAGGCCTCCCCGGGTGTGGCCGGTACGGCGCCTGCAGCCGGGTCTGGTGCGTGGTTCAATCTGGACGACACGGGCATGGCGGCCTGGCTGCACCAGGCACCGCTGTGGCAGATCCTGGGCCTGAGCCTGTTGCTGGGCGTGCTGCTGTCGCTGACCCCCTGTGTTCTGCCCATGATCCCCATTCTGCTGGCCGTCATCGCCGGGCGCGGGCAGTTGGCGCATGGGCGTCTTCGTGGCCTGGGCCTTGCCGCGGCCTACGTGCTCGGCATGTCCCTGGTCTACACCGCCCTGGGGGTGGCTGCAGGCCTCTTGGGCGCCGGTTTGGCGGCGTGGCTGCAATCGCCCTGGATGATCGGTACCTTTGCCTTGCTGCTCGCCTTGTTCGCGCTGGCGATGCTCGACGTCTTTACGCTGCAGGTACCGGTGGGGCTGCAGTCGCGGCTGCAGTCGCGTCTGCAGCGCATTCCCGGCGGGCATGCCAGCGGCGCTTTCGTCATGGGGATGCTTTCAGCGCTCATCGTCGGACCTTGTGTGGCGGCCCCTCTGGCGGGCGTACTGCTCTTCATCTCACAGACCGGCGACGTCGTGGTGGGCGGCAGCGCGCTCTTTGCCATGGCCTGGGGCGAGGGCCTGATTCTGCTGTTTGTGGGAGCGGGCTCGGCGGCTCTGCTGCCGCGTGCAGGCGCCTGGATGACGACGCTCAAGACGGGATTCGGGCTGCTGCTGCTGGCCACCGCGTGGTGGATGGCCCGGCCGCTGCTGGCCGGGACGCTCTACGTCGCTGGCTGGATTTTGTTGGCTTTCTGGGCTGCGCTGTTGCTGTGGACCTCGGTGGGTGCCTCCGGAAGCAGCCGCCTTCAAGGCGCCGACCCTGGCGTTGCCGACGGTACGCTGGCTACCATGCCGCCCCTGCGTCTGCTGTTGCGGGCACTGGCGCTATCGCTGGCGTTGTGGGGCCTGGCGCAAGGAGCCGGCCTGCTGGCGGGCGGAGGTGACATGTTCAGGCCACTGGCGCCCTTTACTGGCGCAGGAGGCGGCAGGGCAGTGGGTGCCGTCGCAGGTCTGAGCGACCCGACCGCCATTCGCGCACGCTTCACCAAAGTGGCCTCCGTGCAGGATCTGCAGGCGCGCCTTGCGCAGGCCGACCGCCCGGTCATGCTGGATTTTTACGCCGACTGGTGTGTCTCGTGCCTGGAAATGGAAAAATTCACTTTCAGTGACCCGCAAGTGGCTGCCCGCATGGGCCGCATGATTCTGCTGCAAGCCGACGTCACCCGAATGACGCCTGACGACCGCGCCTTGCTCAAGCAGTTTGACCTGTTTGGGCCCCCAGGGATTCTTTTCTTCGACCCCCGTCAAGGGCTTGTTCCGCAGGCTCGGGTGGTTGGGTTCCTGAAAGCCGATGCCTTTGGCCGTGTCCAGGATCGGGTGCTCGCGGCGCGTTAGAGTTCAGGTTGAAAGGTGTTTCATCGAGAGTCTGATGGGCGCTCGGCTTCCAGATCATGGGTAGATAACTGAATAGATAAATTCCATTCAGGCCCGCTGGGTCATGCAAGCAAAGATCGGAAGATCGCCGGGTGCTCGTTACGGCTCGGCAGGCCCGTCAGACGGTGGGTCTTGGTCGTTGGCAACCAGCTCGCGCGCGGCGTCCGCATCGTCGGTTTCTTTTTTGCGCTTCTCGAGAATGGCGCTGGTGATGATGCCGATTTCGTACAGCAAGCACAGCGGCGTGGCCAGCATCAGCTGACTGAGCACGTCGGGTGGTGTGATGACGGCGGCCACCACGAAGCAGCCCACGATCACGTAGCCGCGGACTTCACGCAGCTTCGCGACAGTGACCATGCCCGTTTTGACCAGCAGTACCACCGCGATAGGGACTTCGAAGGCTGCGCCGAAGGCCAGAAACAGCGTGAGCACGAAATTCACGTAGTGTTCGATGTCCGGCATCATCTCGATGCTGGAAGGCGCGATCCGGGCAAAGAAACGAAAGACCGTGTGGAACACGACGAAATAGCAGAACGCCATGCCTAGCAAAAAGAGCAGGGTGCTCGAGACAATAAGCGGCAGTGCCAGCCTCTGCTCGTTGCGGTATAGGCCAGGGGCCACGAACGCCCAGATCTGGTAGAGCACGAAGGGCAACGAGATCACCAGCGCCACCAGCAAGGTGACCTTCAGCGGAATGATGAACGTGGTCGTGATGCCGATGGCCACCATGTGCGAGCCCTGCGGCAACGCTTCGAGCATCGGGCGGGCGAGCAAGTTGTAGATGGTGTCGGAGCCGGGCCAGATGAACAGGGCAATGGCGACCACGAGGACCGAGGCTACCGCCTTCATCAGGCGCGAGCGCAGCTCGACCAGGTGCGAGATGAAGGAGTCCTGGGTGTCTTCGGAAGCGTTTGTCATGCCGGGCTGTGGGAGCTGGGTTCAGGTGGAGCCGCAGCTGCTGGAGTGCCGGCCACCCCGGGTGCTGCAGCGGTGGGATCGGCAGCAGGGGTAGGCGCCTTGTTGGAGGCGACGACCGTTTCTGTGGCTACTGGCGCAACGGCAGGCGCTACCGGGCTGGCCTCTGAGGTCAGGACGGGCGTTGCTGCCGGGGGCTCGGCGGTTGTCGGGGACGGTGTCTCGGTGCTGGAAGCACCCGCCGCAGCCGCGGGGGCCGCCGTGCCCAAGGCTTGCCGGGCCTCGTTCAGGCTGTCCTTCAACGTTTGCGTGGGCGCTTCGACAGCGGACTTGAGTGCTTCGGTGGACTCAGCCAGAGAAGACTGCACCGAACGGGCCGCGTCTTCCATCTGCGTCTTGATGTCACCGATGTCTTTCAGGTCCATTTCTTTCTGGATGTCGGACTTGACCTCGTTGACGTAGCGCTGCGCACGACCCAGCAGGTGGCCGATAGTACGGGCGACCTTGGGCATACGCTCGGGGCCGAGGACGATGAGCGCAATCACGCCGATCACCATCAGCTCACTGAAACTGATGTCAAACATGGAGTTTCCAGGTCAGAAAGGGAATCAGACGACAGGATCAGGCGTCGGTTTTTTCGCGCGCCTGCACATCAACAGTGTTGTCGTCCTGGACCTTTTGGGCGACGGCAGGGTTCGCAGCCGCTGGTGCGGTGGCTTCGTCTTGCGCGTCTTTCATGCCCTTTTTGAAGCCTTTGACGGCTCCACCCAGGTCTTCACCGATATTGCGCAGCTTCTTGGTGCCGAAGATCAGCGCCACGATGACCAGCACGATGAGCCAGTGCCAAATGCTCAAACCACCCATGAGGTTCTCCTAAGCAGCCGGAGCCGCGCGTTTGTTCCAGGGGCGTGCGCCGCCCAGAATGTGAAAGTGTAAATGATCGACTTCCTGGCCACCTTCGAGCCCTGCGTTGGCCACCATGCGGAAGCCACCGGCGGGCAAGGGGTTGGCGCCGTTTTCGAACGCCAGGCGCGGCACCAGCTGCATCATGCGGGCAAGCCAGGCACCGTCGTTGGTGCCGATGTCGGCCAATGAGCCCACGTGATGCTTGGGGACCAGCAACAGATGTACCGGAGCCGCCGGGTTGATGTCGTGGAAGGCGATGAATTCATCGTCTTCGAACACCACCTTGGCCGGGATTTCGTGGTGTGCAATCTTGCAAAACAGGCAATCGTGGCTCATAGCGCTCTGGAAGGCGGCCGAACGTCGGCCCGTCAGACTCATATCTTGCCACATTTTGGGCGGGCGCTGGGCCACAGCAGCCCGGGGTATGCCCTTAGTCTCCTTTTTGGTTAGCTTGAGTGCTTGCGTGCGGCCTTTTCTTCCAGCCCCGAAAGTCCCTCGCGGCGAGCGAGTTCGGCCAACACGTCTTCCGGGCGCAGGTTGAAGTGCGTCAAGACCACCAGGCAGTGAAACCATAGATCGGCGGTCTCGGCCACGATGCGATCCGGCGTGCCGTCCTTGGCAGCCATGACCAGTTCGGTCGCTTCTTCGCCGATTTTTTTCAGGAAGGCGTCCGGCCCGCGTGACAGCAGTTGCGCCGTGTACGAAGTCTTGGGGTCGCCGCCGCGATCGGGGCGGCGGGTGGCCAGAGTATCAGCCAGGCGAGCCAGCAGATCAGAAGTGGATTCGACAGTCATGATGATCAATCCGTGAAGAGAGGTGGCGCGGCGCGGTGAATATCATCGGTGTCAGCCAGGGGCTGACCGCCAACCCGGGCCGCGCCGGAATGGGTCAATGCGAGTGCCCTGGATGCTGGTAGATCTCGTGCGGGTCTTTCAGCACGGGCTCTTGCACGACCCAGGTGTGATCGCCGTCGTAGGGTTCCAGGCTGCGAAAGAAGCAGCTCTCGCGGCCTGTATGGCACGCGATGCCGCCGTTCTGGGTCACCTTGAGCAGCAACACGTCGCCATCGCAATCCAGCCGGATATCGTGCACCGTCTGCGTATTGCCGGATTCCTCGCCCTTGCGCCACAGGCGCTGGCGCGATCGCGAAAAATACACCGCCTGGCCCGACTGCACGGTTTCCTGGATGGCCTCAGCATTCATCCACGCCATCATCAGCACCTTGCCGCTATGTGCATCCTGTGCGATGGCAGGAATGAGGCCTTGCGCATCGAAGTGCAGTTCGGAGAGCCAAGTGGGCAGGGAGGGTGAAGTCATGATTCAACGGGCTCGGCAATGCCGCGCACGGGAATGCCCTGTGCGGCCAGGTGGGCCTTGGCCTGGGCAATCGAAAATTGGCCAAAGTGGAAGATGCTGGCGGCCAGCACCGCGCTGGCGTGCCCCTGAATCACGCCATCAGCCAGGTGCTGCAGCGTACCCACGCCCCCGGAGGCGATCACGGGGATAGGGACTGCATCAGACACTGCGCGAGTGAGCTCCAGATCGAAGCCCGATTTGGTGCCGTCGCGGTCCATGCTGGTGAGCAGCAGTTCGCCTGCGCCAGAATCCGCCATGCGGCGAGCCCAGGCGATGGCGTCCAGCCCTGTGGCCTTGCGCCCACCGTGAGTGAAGATTTCCCACCGGGCCGGTTTGCCAGGCGCTGAGACGCGGCGGGCATCCATGGCTACGACGATGCACTGCGACCCGTGGTGTCGCGAGGCCTCGGCGACCAGCTCGGGTCGTGCGACGGCAGCGCTATTGATCGAAACTTTGTCGGCGCCTGCATCCAGCAGGCGCTGAATGTCTGACACCTGACGCACCCCGCCCCCCACTGTGAGCGGAATGAAGACCTGGCGCGCCACGGCCTCGATGATGGGCAGGATCAGCCCACGCTCATCCGAGGTGGCGGTAATGTCCAGGAAGGTGAGTTCGTCCGCACCCTGTTCGTCGTAGCGCCGTGCGATCTCGACCGGGTCGCCCGCGTCGGCCAGGTTGACGAAGTTCACTCCCTTGACGACCCGCCCGGCGTTCACGTCCAGGCAGGGAATGATGCGGCAGCACAATCCGGATGAAGGGCTCGTGGCAGGGTAAGCGGCAACTGTCATGGGCGGGTCCGGGAGGTGCCAGGGGCGGTGTGGCGAGTGAAAAAAGGCACGCGCTCAGGCATCCCCGGTCGTGTCTTCTGCGTCGTCTTCGTCTGTTTGGTCATCTGTGCCGGAGAGTTCGTCCGCCAGCGCCTGCGCGGCGGCAAACTGCAGCGTCCCTTCGTACAGGCTGCGGCCCAGGATGGCGCCGTCTATGCCTTGGTCTTGCACGTCGCACAGCGCCCGGATGTCGTCCAGTGAGGCCACGCCGCCGGAGGCGATGACCGGTACGCGCACGTGCTGTGCCAGACGCACGGTGGCCTCGACGTTCACCCCCGAGAGCATGCCATCGCGACCGATATCGGTATAGATGATGGATTCGCAGCCGTAGTCTTCGAACTTGCGGGCCAGGTCGAGCACGTCGTGGCGTGTGAGCTTGGACCAGCCATCGGTGGCTACCTTGCCGTCACGTGCATCCAGTCCCACGATGATGTGGCCCGGAAAAGCCGAGCAGGCGTCGCTGAGGAAGCCCGGGTCTTTCACGGCTGCGGTGCCGATGATGACGTACGAGATACCGTTGTCCAGGTAATACTCGACCGTATCCAGGTCGCGGATACCGCCGCCGATCTGGATGGGGACATCTTCGTCTGTGGCATCCACGATGGATTCGATGGCTGCGCGGTTGCGGGGCTTGCCGGCGACGGCGCCGTTCAGATCCACCAGGTGCAGCCGGCGGGCGCCTTGGGCGACCCACTGGGTGGCCATGGCGGCCGGGTCTTCGGAAAACACGGTGGCGTCGTGCAGGTCGCCCTGGCGCAGGCGCACACAGTGCCCATCCTTGAGGTCGATGGCGGGGATGAGGAGCATGGTCGTCTAGTTCAGTGCTGGAAAGTCGGAATCAATAAAGGTCAGGGCTGCCAGTGTACGAAATTGCGATAGATGCGCAAGCCGGGCGCGGCGCTCTTTTCTGGATGAAACTGTACGGCAAAAATATTCTCGGCGGCAATCGCACAGCAAAAATCTTGCCCATAGAGGCTGGTGCCCACAATCAGCGATGACTCGGCAGGCACGGCGTAGTAACTGTGCACGAAATAAAACGGAGTGTCCTGGGCGACCCCCTGCCAGAGCGGATGTGCCCGGGTCTGGGTCACGGCATTCCAGCCCATGTGGGGGATCTTCAGCGGCATGGAGTCGGCCGGTGGGGCGTCGAAGGCCTGCCCTGCAAAGCGGCGTACCTGGCCAGCAAACAGTGCCAGGCCCGGAGTGGGGCCTTCGTCACTGGCTTCGAACATCATCTGTTCGCCCACGCACACACCCAGCAAGGGTTTGCTGCGGGCGGCAGCCAGCACCGCTTCTTGCAGGCCGGATTCACGCAACGTGCGCATGCAGTCGGGCATGGCCCCTTGGCCCGGGAAGACAATGCGGTCAGCCGAGGCAATGTCGGCCGCTGTGTGGGCAAGGCGAATGTCCTGCTCGGGGGCGGCAGCCTGCAAGGCGCGCGCGACCGAGTGGAAGTTGCCCATGCCGTAATCAACGATGGCGATTCGTGTCACGGTGTGAAATCCGGTGGGCGCTCAGAGCGCTCCTTTGGTCGAAGGGATGGCACCGCCCGCACGCGGATCGAGTTCGGCCGCCATGCGCAGGGCCCGTCCGAAGGCCTTGAAGATGGTCTCGCACTGGTGGTGGGCGTTTTCGCCGCGCAGGTTGTCGATGTGCACGGTGGCCTGGGCGTGGTTGACGAAGCCCTGGAAGAATTCGCGCGCCAGGTCGACGTCGAAGGTACCGATGCGGGCGCGGGCGTAATCCACGTGATAGAACAGCCCCGGGCGGCCAGAGAGATCGACCACCACGCGTGAGAGGGATTCATCCAGCGGAACGTAGGCATGTCCGTAGCGGCGCAGCCCCGCCTTGTTGCCCGCCGCCTGTGCAAAGGCCTGGCCCAAGGTGATACCCACGTCTTCGACGCTATGGTGATCGTCGATGTGCGTGTCGCCTTCGCATTGGATGTCCAGATCGAACAGTCCGTGGCGCGCGATCTGATCCAGCATGTGGTCCAGGAACGGCACACCGGTGTTCAGTGTGCGGACCCCTGTGCCGTCCAGGTTGATGGCGACGCGGATGCGGGTTTCCTGGGTATTGCGTTCGACGGTGGCGGTGCGCATGGTAGGTTCAATCCGTAAGGCGCAGGCTTGCGCTTTGTGCGTGGGCGTACAGGCCTTCGCCGCGCGCCAGCGTGGCGGCGATGCGACCCAGCGTTTGCGAGCCTGCTTGCGAGACCTGAATCAGGCTGCTGCGTTTCTGAAAATCGTACACCCCCAGTGGCGATGAGAACCGCGCCGTGCGGGCCGTAGGCAGCACGTGGTTCGGGCCCGCGCAGTAATCACCCAATGGCTCGCAGCTGTGTGCGCCCAGAAAAATGGCGCCCGCGTGGCGGATTTGCGGCAGCAGCGCCTGGGGATCGCGGACGGAAAGCTCCAGGTGTTCCGGGGCGATGTGGTTGGCGATGGCGCAGGCTTGTGCCAGATCGCGCACGTGGATGAGCGCGCCGCGCTGTGACAGGCTGGTACGCAGGATGTCCACGCGCGGCTGGTCGGGCAAGAGGCGCTCCATGGCAGCCTGCACCGCGTCCAGATACGCCGCGTCGGGGCACAGCAGAATGGCTTGCGCGAGCTCGTCGTGTTCAGCTTGCGAGAACAGATCGACCGCCAGCCAGTCAGCCGGCGTGCTGCCATCGGCCACGACCAGGATTTCAGAAGGGCCGGCAATCATGTCGATGCCCACGGTACCGAACACGCGGCGCTTGGCGGCGGCCACGTAGGCGTTGCCCGGCCCGGTGATCTTGTCCACGGCCGGCAATGTTTGTGTGCCATAGGCCAGTGCGCCCACGGCCTGCGCACCACCCAATGCAAAGACGCGATCCACGCCACCCAGGGAAGCGGCCGCCAGCACCATGGCGTTGCGCGTGCCGCCGGGCGTCGGTGTCACCATGATGAGTTCAGGCACGCCCGCGACCTTGGCGGGGATGGCGTTCATCAGGACGGACGAAGGGTAGGCCGCTTTGCCCCCGGGTACGTACAGGCCGACGCGATCCAGCGGCGTGACCTGCTGTCCCAGCACGGTGCCGTCGGGTTCGGTGTAGGTCCAGGTCTGTGCCCGCTGGTGTTCGTGGTAGCTCCGCACGCGGTCGGCGGCGGCTTCCAGGGCGTCACGCTGGTCGGCCGGCAAGCCTGCCAGCGCTGCCTGCAGTTCAGTGTGCGGGATTTCGAGCTCGGCGACCGAAGCGGCCGTGACGTGGTCAAAACGGGCTGTGTATTCGAGCACCGCCGCATCGCCGCGTGTGTGCACGTCGTGCAAGATGTTGCGTACGGTGGTTTCGATGGCCTCGTCTTGCGAGGCGTCGTAGGCAAGCAGGTGCTTGAGCGCCGTGTCGAAATCCGGGTCGCGGGCATCCAGGCGGTTGATCAGAGACATGGCGGGGGAAATCAGAGCCAGAGAAAGTGAAACTCACTCATTCTAGCGTGTATGCCTGTTTGACGGGTTGTGTCGATCGTGTATGTAGATGTCTGCGGTGTCCTCCGGCCGTTGTTCTGCGCCGGGATTTACCGTCCGTATGTCGAAATACCTGCGGTGCTGGCGGGGTGGCCCGGGCGCTACGGTCGGCGGCCCTCCCGTTGGTCGGGCTGCCCTGATCTGCCTCGTACGGACGGGCGGCGGACAAACTCGCCGCTGCGCGGCTCAGACATGTCCGCCGAAAGCCCCCGCCCTCCCTTCGTCAGCATCCGGCGCCTCCCTACCCGCGCCCGGGCCACCCCGCCAGCACCGCGCGCGTCACATCTTGGCCGAAGCGCGGTCGAATGCGTCGATGATCGGCTGGAGGCGTGCGCCCTTCATCTTCAGAGCTGCCTGATTCACGATCAGCCGCGATGAAATATGGCGGATCTCCTCCACCTCGACCAAATGGTTGGCACGGATCGTGCCCCCCGTGGAGATCAGGTCCACGATCGCGTCGGCCAGTCCCACCAGCGGAGCCAGTTCCATCGAACCGTAGAGCTTGATGATGTCCACATGCACGCCCTTGGCGGCGAAGTGTTCACGGGCCGCGCGCGGGTATTTGGTAGCGATGCGCAGGCGCGAACCCTGATGCACGGCGGCCTGATAGTCGAAGCCCTCCGGGGCGGCCACGCTCAGTCGGCAATGTGCAATGTTCAGATCGATGGGCTGGTACATCCCGCCCGGGTGTTGCGCCATGTGCTCGTAGAGCACGTCCTTGCCCGCGATGCCGAAGTCGGCCGCCCCATATTGCACGTAAGTGGGGACGTCCGAGGCCCGCACGATGATGATGCGCAGATCGTCGGAATCCGTGGGCAGGATCAGCTTGCGTGAAGACTCGGGGCTTTCTGATACGGTGATGCCGGCGGCCGCCAGCAAGGGCAGGGTCTCGTCGAAGATGCGGCCCTTGGAGAGCGCGAGCGTGAGCGGTGCGGTAGCCATGCAATGTCCTGTCTAAGAGACGCGTTCGATGTGAGCGCCCAACGCCTGGAGCTTGTGCTCCATGCACTCGTAGCCCCGGTCCAGATGGTAGATGCGTTCGACCGTGGTTTGGCCGCGCGCCGCCAGGCCGGCAATGACCAGGCTGGCCGATGCGCGCAGGTCGGTGGCCATGACGGTGGCCCCCAGCAGTTCCGGGATGCCTTTCACCACCGCCGTGTGACCGTCGATTTCGATGTCTGCACCCATGCGGCAAAGTTCCTGCACGTGCATGTAGCGGTTTTCGAAAATGCTTTCGGTGATCACTGCCGTGCCGTCCGCCAGCGTGTTCAGTGCCATGAGCTGCGCCTGCATGTCGGTCGGAAACCCCGGGTATTCGCTGGTGCGAAACCCCGTGGCATGCGGACGCCCGTGCATCTGTGCGCGGATCCAGTCCGGCCCGGTGGTGATTTCCAGCCCGGTGTCGCGCAGCTTGTCGAGCACGGCGCCCAAGGTGTCGGGGCGGACGGCGCGCAGCGTGATGTCGCCGCCAGCTGCGGCCACGGCGCACAGAAAGGTACCGGCCTCGATGCGGTCGGGCACCACACGGTGCGTGGCGCCATGCAGCCGGGATACGCCTTCGACCACGATGCGGTCCGTGCCCTGGCCCTCGATTCGGGCACCCATGGCGACCAGTACGTTGGCCAGGTCCACGACTTCGGGTTCACAGGCCGCGTTTTCGAGCACGGTGCGGCCTTCCGCCAGCGTGGCCGCCATGAGCAGGTTTTCGGTCCCCGTGACTGTCACCATGTCGGTGAGGATCCTGGCACCCTTGAGCCGGGTCGCACGGGCCTCCACGAAGCCGTGTTCAATGCGGATGTCGGCCCCCATGGCGGCCAACCCCTTGATATGCTGGTCTACCGGACGCTGGCCGATGGCGCAGCCCCCCGGGAGGCTGACCCGGGCGTGCCCGAAGCGCGACAGCAGCGGCCCCAGCACAAGGATCGAAGCCCGCATGGTCTTCACCAGCTCGTAGGGGGCCTCCTGGCTGTGGATGGCGTCGGCCTGCAAGGTGACGCTTTCGCCGTCATGGCGTTGTGTGCGCATGCCCATGCGGCCCAGCAGCGACAGCGTGGTGGCAATGTCGCGCAGCACCGGCACGTTGGTGAGCACCAGGGGTTCGTCAGTCAGCAGCGATGCACACAGAATGGGCAGCGCCGCGTTCTTGGCCCCCGAGATGCGCACTTCGCCCCGCAGAGGCTGGCCCCCCTGGATGCGCAGCTTATCCATGGCTGGCTTCAGCCTGGTATTCCGCTGGCGTGAGCGTGCGCATCGACAGTGCGTGGATTTCCTCGCGCATGCGCTCACCCAGAGCCTGGTAGACCACCTGGTGACGAGCGACTGTGCGCTTGCCTTCGAAGGCGATGCTGACGATCAGCGCCTGAAAATGGGCGCCGTCGCCCTGGACCTCGAGATGTTCGCAGGCCAGATGCTCGGCAATGTATTGATGGACTTGTTCAGGGGTAGGCTGCATGAGCTCAACTCCGTAATTTGTAGCCGCTGGCAAGCAGCCGCAGGGCAAACAGGCTCAGGGCGACGGCCACGGCCAGCACGATGGCGAAGCCGCGCCACGGTGACACGTCCGACATCGCAAAGAAACCGTAGCGAAAGCCGTCGATCATGTAGAAGACGGGGTTCCAGCGTGATACCGCTTGCCAGAAAGGCGGCAGGCTGTAGATCGAGTAGAAGACGCCCGATAGAAATGTGGCCGGGACGATGAGAAAATTTTGAAAAGCCGCGAGCTGATCGAATTTTTCAGACCAGAGCCCCGCGATGAGGCCCAGCGTACCGAGAATCCAGCACGACAGCACGCCAAAGATCAACAGCCACAGCGGCGCGTGCACGGGCAGAGTGATGAAAAAGAGCGCCACTGCCCAGATGCAGGCCCCGACCATCAGCCCCCGTACCACCGAGGCCACCAGATAGGCCGCGAAGATCTGGCGGTGCGAAAAAGGCGGCAGCAGCACGAAGATGAGGTTGCCCGTGATGCGGCTCTGGATGAGCGAGGACGACGGGTTGGCAAAGCTGTTTTGCAGCATGCTCATCATCATGAGCCCGGGAATGAGAAATGCCGTGTACGAGATCGACCCATACACCTGCACCCGGTCTTCGAGCACGTGCGAAAAAATCAGCAGATACAGCAGCGCCGTGACCACCGGGGCGGCAATGGTCTGCGTGGCCACCTTCCAGAAGCGCATCAGTTCTTTGTGCAGCAGCGTCGGGAAGCCGGACCCCATGGCGGGGCGGGTCTGCGAAAGCGGGCGGATCATGATTCCACTCCCAGTGCCGGCGTCTGGCCGACTTCGGGCAGCGTGTCGTCGCGGATGGTGTCGTCGTGCATGATGTGCACGAAGGCTTCTTCGAGATCGCCGCCGCCAAAGCGCGCCATGATGGATTGCGTCGTGTCCAGCGCCACGATGTGGCCAGCCTTGAGCATCGCCACCCGGCCACACAGGGCTTCGGCTTCTTCCAGGTAGTGCGTGGTGAGCAGAATCGTGTGTCCGGCCTGATTCAGACGTGTGATGAAATCCCACAGCGTACGGCGCAGATCGACGTCCACGCCTGCCGTGGGTTCGTCCAGGATGATCACCGGTGGCCGGTGCACCAGCGCCTGCGCGACCAGCACGCGGCGTTTCATGCCGCCCGACAGTGCCCGCATATTGACGTCGGCCTTGTCCAGCAGCCCCAGGTTTTCAAGGATTTCGTCGATCCAGTCGTCGTTGTGATGCAGCCCGAAATACCCCGACTGCAGCCGCAACGTTTCGCGTACCGAAAAAAACGGGTCGTAGACGATCTCTTGCGGCACCACGCCCAGCGACTGCCGTGCGCGGCGAAAATCCTTGACCACGTCGTAGCCACAGACCTCAGCGTGACCCGTCGTGGCGTGCGCAAGACCCGCCAGAATCGAGATCATCGTCGTCTTGCCGGCCCCGTTCGGGCCCAGCAGGCCGAAGAATTCACCGTGCTCGACCGTCAGGTTCACCTCGTGCAGGGCCTGAAAGCCTTGAGGCGCAGGGCGCCCTCGCAGGCGATCGATCCATCGCTGGCGGCTGGGGGCGTAAATCTTGGAGACGTGTTGCAGATCTAAAGCGGGCATGGACAAAGTTTGGGCCCCACAGTGGGCCCAATCGATCATTATAAGCGGTTGATCGCTGCTCTTGTTGGTAGGGCAGTCGCCGCACGTCCGGTCTTGGCGCAATCCCGTCCGGCACGATTTGGACACAACTGGGTCCGTGCGGCTGCCAGCGGCAGGTACAATCGGCAACGGTACTTCTTTTTGCACTCATGACGACTGCTGATCCTTCTCCCGTAGTGGAATTCACCGGCGTATCGCTCGCCTACGGCGACTTCACCGTATTACGCGACGTCGACCTGCAGGTGCGGCCGGGACAGGTCGTGGCCATGATGGGAGGGTCGGGTTCCGGCAAGACCACGCTGCTGCGGGCGACCACCGGGCAGCTGCAGGCCAGCGCAGGCACCGTCAAGGTCTTCGGCCGCGACATGGCCAGCCTGCACGGTGAAGCCCTGCGCGAAACGCGTCAACGCATGGGGGTGCTGTTCCAGGGCGGAGCCCTGTTCACCGACCTGGACGTTTTCGAAAACGTCGCCTTTCCCCTGCGTGAACACACCCATGTTTCAGAGGCGGAGATCCTTGATCGGGTGCTGGACAAATTGCAGGCGGTGGGCTTGCGCCATGCGGCGCATCTGCGCATTTCCGAGATCTCCGGCGGCATGGCTCGGCGCGTCGCACTGGCGCGTGCCGTGGTGCTCGAGCCCGAACTCATTCTGTACGACGAGCCTTTCGCCGGGCTGGATCCGATTTCGCTGGGCATTACCGCGCAGCTTATCCGCACCATGACGGACCAGCTGCACTGTGCCTCCGTCCTGATTACGCACGACGTCGCCGAATCCTTCGCCATCGTGGATCGGGTCTATCTCATCGGCCAGGGCCGTCTCATTGCGCACGGTACGCCGGACGAGCTCTCGGCGGCCAAGGACGATTATCTGCAGCAGTTTCTGCAGGGGCGGCCTGATGGCCCCATCGGCTTTCATTATCCGATCACGCCGGCGTTCGAGCATTGGCTGGCGGACTACCGCAAAGGGCTCCGGGCATGAATCTCGTGCACTCCGTTTCCACCCTGGGGCGTGGATTCATCACCCTGATCACCGGCCTGGGCGCGTTTGCCCGCCTGTTGGGGGCGATTCTTGCACGCAGCAGCATCCTGTGGCGGCGCCCGCGCCTCACGGCCCAGCAGGTGCATTTCATTGGCAACCATTCGCTGCTCATCATCGGGGTCTCGGGCCTGTTCGTGGGTTTCGTGCTGGGCCTGCAGGGCTATTACACACTGAACCGCTACGGCTCCGAAGAAGCGCTGGGCCTGCTGGTGGCG
>NZ_DASVGN010000027.1:0-248398 GCF_036379515.1 Castellaniella sp. | reverse complement strand
TGGCGCAAGCGCGCGGGCCCCTCTCCCCAGATCGGCCCCCCAAGCTCGCTTGCCTCACAACCCGTTATGCTTGACGACCATAGCAAGGTGGACCCACTCCTTCCCTTCCCGAACAGGACAGTGAAACGCCTTCGCGCCGATGATAGTGGATGAACATCTGTGAAAGTAGGTCATCGTCAGGCTCTTATCCCTCAAAGCCCCTGCAGCGTATACTGCAGGGGCTTTGTCTTTTTGTATTCAACGCTGGAGATTGCATGATTCAGGATGAAGACACTCCCGAGGCCGACAAAGGCTTGGCTCAGCGCCAGATCATCCACCTGATCTACGGCCTGTTTGCGCTGGGGATCGTTTCGTGCGGGTTCTTTGGGCCTGCCATCATAGCGGCCATCGTGCTGGCTTACCTCAAGCGCGCCGACATGGTCGGCACCGTGTCTGCCGGGCATATAGATTGGGTGATCCGCACCTTCTGGTGGGGGCTGCTATGGATCGTGCTCAGCGCCATTGCAATGTTCGTATTCGTGGGCTTCGTCACGGGTGCCATTGCCGTGATTTGGGTGATCTACAGGCTGATCAAAGGCTGGCTTGCGCACTGTGCGGGCGAGATGCCGCTCCCGGGCCTGTAGCCTGAAAGGCGGCCAGCTGGCATGCAATAGACGGGGTGAAAACCCCAGCGCCAGAACGGGCTGGGGGCGGCCAGTGAAGGCCGCGCGTAATTACTTCAGGTGCTGGCTGACCAATTTGGTCAGTTCGAACATCGACACCTGGTCCTTGCCGAACAGCGGGCGTAGCTTGGCGTCGGCATTGATGTTGCGACGGTTGGCAGGGTCCTGCAGATTGTGCTTCTTGATGTAATCCCAGATCCGCTTGGTGACTTCCGTGCGGGGAACGGCATCTTTACCGATCACCGCAGCCAGCGTGGCGCTGGGCGTCAAGGGTTTCATGAAAGCCGCATTGGGCTTGCGACCAGACTTCTCGGTGGTTGCCATGAAAACAGGCTCCTGTTGTTGAATGAATAGCCCCCGCAGCATAACGCGGCTTGCCCCTAAAGAACAAATGACATTTTTGGGGTCGAGTTTCTGGCGGAGGCTCCGGTTGAACGTAAATTTATAGAAGTGAGTCCACATCCATGAGTTCTACCTTCTCTCCTCTGGTATCGTCTCCAGAATCGGCCCGGCTTGCGAACGTGTCCGCGACCGGGGCTCAGCCCCATACGCTCACCCTGATTCGCCCGGACGACTGGCACTTGCATCTGCGCGACGGCGATACTTTACGCAGTGTGGTCGCTGACTCGGCGCGGCAGTTTGGACGCGCCATCATCATGCCAAACCTCAAGCCGCCCGTCACCACCACAGAGGCGGCTCATGCGTACCGTGAGCGCATCCTGGCTGCGCTCGATGCGGCGGGAGTCGAGCCTGGAAGTTTCGAGCCGTTGATGACCCTGTATCTCACGGACAACACCCCTGCCGACGAGATCCGGCGAGCCCATGAAAGCGGGTTCGTTCACGGGGTCAAGCTCTATCCGGCCGGTGCCACGACCAATTCGGATTCTGGTGTCACCGATGTGCTTGCCCATTGCCGGCCAGCTCTTGAGGCGATGCAGACTGTCGGCATGCCACTGCTTATGCATGGTGAGGTGACCGATCCTTCCGTCGACGTCTTCGACCGCGAGGCGGTCTTCATCGAGCGCGTGATGCGCCCGCTACGGCAGGCTTTCCCGGAACTCAAGGTGGTCTTCGAACATCTGACGACGGCCGATGGCGTGGCCTATGTCCGAGAGGCCTCCGGGCCGGTGGCTGCCACGCTGACGGCTCACCACCTGCTCTACAACCGTAATGCGCTCTTTCGGGGTGGGCTGCGCCCGCATTGGTACTGCCTCCCCATCCTCAAGCGTGAGACGCATCGCAAGGCGCTGCTGGACGCGGCCACGAGCGGTGACCCGCGGTTTTTCCTGGGCACCGACAGTGCGCCCCATCCCAGAGGGCTGAAAGAGCAGGATTGCGGATGCGCAGGATGCTACACCGCCTATCATGCGCTCGCGCTGTATGCCACTGCCTTTGAGGCTGCCGGTCGTCTCGACACACTCGAAGCGTTTGCCAGCCTCAATGGGCCCCGCTTCTATGGTCTGCAGCCCAACGCCGGGACCGTGACACTGGAGCGCTGTGAGCAGGTGGTTCCTGACATTCTGCCTTTGGGCAAGGCCCAGGTTGTGCCGCTTGCGGCCGGTGAAACGCTGGGCTGGCGTGTACAGACGGCCGTCTGAAACGCTGCCTGGGCCCGGGGCACTGGTGTCCCGTTTGGCGGGTTCGATCGGCGCACGAGCTCACCGGCCGGGCCACTAACCCTGCTTGTCTTCCAGCACGGTCCAGCGCTCGAAGAGCGTATTCAGGCGACTATCCAGGTCGGCCAGTGATTGCTGAATCTGCCCAGCCTTCTGGGGGCCGTCACGATACAGATCGGGAGCCGATAGCGCCGCCGCCAACGCAGCCTGCTCGGTTTCCAGTGCGCTGATCTGCCCGGGCAGCGCGTCGAGTTCTTGCTGCTCCCAGGGCGCCAGCCGGCTTTTTCGAGTGGACGTGGCCGCTGGTGAATCTGCCGTGGTGCTCTTGGGCTGCGCCGCCGGCGCTTGGGGCACCGCCTGGGCTTTCTCGCCCTGTGATGACTCCGCGGGTCGCTGCGCCTCCCAGTCTTCGTAGCCGCCCACGTATTCTCGCCAGAGGCCGTTGCCTTCCGCGGCAATGGTTTGCGTCACCACGTTGTCTAGGAAGGCGCGGTCGTGGCTCACCAGCAGGACGGTGCCCTGGTAATCCTGCAGAAGTCCCTCCAACAGTTCGAGGGTGTCGATGTCCAGGTCGTTGGTGGGTTCGTCCAGGACCAGGACGTTATGCGGTTGGGCAAACATGCGCGCCAGGGCCAGCCGTGCCCGTTCCCCACCGGACAAGGTGGAAACGGGTGAGTGTGCCCGCGCCGCCGGGAAGAGGAAGTCTTCGAGGTAGCTCATCACGTGCTTGCGCTCATTGCCGATCTCGACCCATTCGCTGCCCGGGCTGATGGTGTCGGCCAGCGTTTTGGACTCATCCAGGTTCGCGCGCATCTGGTCGAAATAGCCGATCGACAGATTGGTGCCGAGCCGCACCGCGCCTTCCTGTGGGTGAAGCTCGCCCAGCAGAATGCGCAGTAGCGTGGTCTTTCCGGCTCCGTTGGGGCCGATGAATCCAATGCGGTCGCCCCGCTGCACCAGCGTGCTGAAATCGCGGATCAGCACCCGGTCGCCGTAGCCGTGCGTCACGTGCTCGAGCTCTGCGACCCGCTTTCCGGAGCGCTGGCCGTCCGATAACGCGAAGCGCACCTGGCCCTGCTGGTCGCGGCGTGCAGTGCGTTCGTGGCGCAGCGCTTCGAGTCGCCGTACCCGCCCTTCGTTGCGGGTACGGCGCGCTTCGATGCCCTTGCGAATCCAGACTTCTTCCTGCGAAAGAAGTTTGTCGAAGCGTGCATTGGCCTTCTGCTCGGCTGCAAGCCATTGTTCCTTGCGGGCCTGCCAGGCGCTGAAGTTGCCGGGGAAGCTGAGGAGCTGCCCTCGGTCCAGCTCGATGATGCGTGTGGCGACGGCATCGAGGAAACGTCGATCGTGGGTGATGACGATGATCGTGGAGCGGGTGCGGCGCAGGGCATCTTCCAGCCAGGCAATGCCGTCGAAGTCCAGGTGGTTGGTGGGCTCATCGAGCAGAAGCAGGTCGGGTTCTTCGACAAAGGCTCTGGCGAGCGCAACGCGTTTGCGTGTGCCGCCCGAAAGCCCCTGCATGCGTAGATCGGGCGTCAGGCCCAGCGCATCGATCAGCGCCCCCGCCCGTGCCGAACGCTGCCAGTCTTCAGTCGCGAGCAGGTCACCGCACAGGTAGTCAAGCAGCACATCGCCTTCCGGCAGCTCGGGTTCTTGCTCCACCGTGGCGACGCGCAGTCCGTTGCGTCGTTGGAAGTCGCCGTCATCCAGCAGGGTCCTGCCGTCGAGCACGCGCAGCAAAGAAGACTTGCCAGCACCGTTGCGCCCGATCAGGCCGACACGCTCGCCCGCAAGGAGCGTGAGATCGGCGTGGTCAAGGAGGGGATGATGGCCGTAGGCCAGTTGAGCGCCAGTAAAAGTAAGCAGGGTGTCAGGCATGAAATTCGAAGTGCAGGCCAAAGTGCTCATTGTCGCAGCTTTGGTGGATGGTATCCCGTACAATGCGGCTGCGGGGCAGATCGGGCAATCGCGGTATCTTCAGGATATCGAGGAAGGTCCGGACTCCATCGGGCACGATAGCGGCCAACAGCCGTCCGGCGACCTCTTCGGAGCAAGCTGAGGAACAGGGCCACAGAGACGAGTCTGTCACGGGGGTGGCGCGAAAGCACACACCGGTACGGCGACTTCCGTACCGTCCTGGCAGCGTGCTGCCGGGGACGTGGCAGGGTGAAACGCGGCAACCTCTATCGGGAGCAACATCAAATAGGCATGCGCCGGCTATATGCCGACAGGGCGGCCCGTCCGAGCATGCGGGTAGATGGCTAGAGCGCGTCAGCAATGGCGCGACCAGAGGAATGATTGCCCGTCAGGGAAACCTGGCGTACAGAATCCGGCCTACAGATCTGTTCCGCACTTTTCCAGACGCTGTGTTCTTCACGCGGCGCCGTGTTGCGCAGCACGAGTGCTGCCTGATGGGGATAGGGAATTGTTCGCATAGGGGGGCCTGTCAGGGCTGTGCTACGCTGTGCGCACTCTTTTGAAACCGATTGCCTGCTTTGTAACTGGAACAGGTAGACCGGCCCACGACTCCTACAGGAGACATCGGTGGCACAGACGACGGAAGCGCCGCACCCTGGTACGCCCGGGCAGGCAGCGCCCTTGCTCGAGGTTCAGGATCTGACCAAGAGCTTTGGTGGCCTGAGAGCAGTGGATCGCTGCTCCTTTCAGGTGCAGCGCGGCACGATTACGGGCCTGATCGGCCCCAACGGGGCCGGCAAGACCACGGTTTTCAATCTGATTACGGGCTTCATCGCTCACGACTCGGGCCGGGTCGTGCTCGACGGCCAGGACATCGGCCACCTGCGCCCTGATCAGATCTTTGCGCGAGGCTTGTGCAGAACCTTTCAGATCCCCCGCGAGCACGGCACCATGAGCGTGCTGGAAAACCTGCTTCTGGTGCCTGCCTCCCAGACGGGGGAGCACTGGTGGCGCGCGGTGTGGGGCGGGCCCCGGGTGCGCGACGAAGAAATGCAGCATCTGCAGAAAGCGCGCGAGGTGCTCGAGTACCTGCAGCTGACCCACGTACAGAACGAGTACGCCGGCAACCTGTCAGGGGGGCAAAAGAAATTGCTTGAGATGGGGCGCACCTTGATGGCTGATCCCAAGCTCATTTTGCTCGACGAACCGGCGGCCGGTGTGAACCGCACCCTGCTCCAGAGCATCGTGCGAAACATCCGCTATCTGGCCCAGGAGCGCGGCATCACGTTTCTGCTCATCGAGCACGACATGAACATGGTCATGAGCTTGTGCAATCCCGTGGTCGTCATGAGCGAAGGTCGCAAGCTCGCCGAAGGCGAACCTGAGCTCGTGCGCAACAACAAGGCAGTTCTCGAAGCTTACCTCGGAGGGCAGTATGCCGCTACTGCAGGTTGACACCGTGACGGCCGGGTACGGCGACACAGAAATCCTTCGTGGTCTTTCACTGGTCGTCGAGCCTGAAGAAGTCGTCTCCATCATCGGCCCGAATGGCGCCGGAAAATCCACCCTCATGAAGACCATTTTTGGCCTGTTGCATCCCCGCATTGGGTCCATCACCTTCGATGGCGAGGACATCACGCATCTGGCCCCGCACCGTATCGTGCGGCAAGGCATGTGCTATGTGCCACAGGTGGCCAACGTCTTCACCACGCTCAGTGTCGAAGAAAATCTCGAGATGGGGGCCTTCCCGTTGGGCAAGGCCGATCTCACCGAAAGCAAAGAGCGCGTCTACGCCATGTTCCCCAAGCTGCGTCAGCGTCGGCGTCAGCTGGCTGGCAAGATGTCGGGCGGCGAGCGTCAAATGGTCGCCATGGGCAGTGCCCTCATGCTCAACCCAAAGTTGCTGTTGCTGGACGAACCCACAGCAGCTTTGTCTCCCAAGCTGGTGGATGAGATTTTCGAGCGCATCGCCCGTATCAGCGAGACCGGCATCTCGGTCCTCATGGTGGAACAGAACGCCCGGCAGTCCTTGAGCATGGCGGATCGTGGATATGTGCTGGCCAGTGGCGAGAACCGCCACGAGGGCACGGGCAAGGAACTTCTTGAGGACCCCAATGTCGGGCGCCTCTACCTCGGAGGGTGAAGTCATGGTCGATAGCGCACAAGCCGTGGCGGATTCCGTATCGGACGAATTCACGGAACCGGTTGAGGCACGTGACCAGGAAGGCATGCGCAGCCCGCGCTTTGTAGGCGGGGTGCTGCTGCTCGTCCTGATCGCCATGTGGGTCGCTGGCTGGATCTCGGGCACCAGCGCCGAGCAGATGCTGTCGCTCACGGCGTGGGGCGTCATGCTGGGGGGGATCATTGCCCTGGGTGGAATCGGGCTCACCCTGTGTTACGGGGTGCTGAAGTTCCCCAATTTTGCGCACGGCGAGTTTCTCACGCTGGGGGCTTACGTCACCTATGGGGTGGTCCTGTTGCTGCCGCAAAGCCGGCCTATCTGGCGATTCTCGTTTGGTTGGGAACTCCTGGTCGGCCTGTTGGTAGCGGCCGTGGTCACGGCCGTGGTGGCCATCGTGCTCGATCGCTTCTTGTACCGTCCCTTGCGCAAGCACATGTCTCCGCTGGTGCTGCTGGCCATGGCGTCTCTGGGCATGGAGTTCTTTCTGCGCGGCGTGGTGTATTTGATCTGGGGATCGGATTTCCACTTCTATTATTCCGGGCGTTCCAATCCGGCTTTGCAGTTGCCCTTGGGCCTGCGCATACAGGCTGATCAGCTCTTCGTGTTCGCGCTGGCGTTGATCCTGGTGGCGTCCATGTACTGGATGCTCACGCGGACACGCATTGGCAAGGCGATGCGGGCGTCGGCCGACAATCCCGATCTGGCACAGGTGCGCGGTATCAATACCGAGCAGGTGATTGCCTGGACCTGGACCATCGGTGCCGGCATGGCAGCCGTGGGTGGCGCCATGTATGGACTGGCGTCACAGTTGCGACCCGACATGGGGTTCGTGCTGCTGTTGCCCCTTTTTGCTGCCGTCATCATGGGCGGCATTGGCAGTGCCTGGGGAGCGCTGGTCGGGTCCATCATCATCGGGGTGGCCATGCAGCTGACCTCGGCCTTCATGAACCCGGCCTATGGGCCGGCCGTTGCCTTCGTGCTGATGGTCCTGGTGCTGCTGATGCGGCCACAGGGTCTTTTCGTCCAGCGTTAGGAGCTTGGCCATTATGGATTCCGCACATTTTCTCAAGGCCTGCTTCCTGCTGATTCCCGCGATTTTGCTGGGAGGGTTGGTGTTTTCAAGCTGGCCTTGGCGCAAACGCCTGCCTGCTGCCGTCATCCTGGGGCTGGTACTGGCTTTCGGGGTCTCAGCCTGGTTGCCTGGCATCATGGATTACCTCGTGTCCTTCTGCATCATGGCCACGATCTATTCCGTGCTGTCGCTTGGGCTGAATGCCCAGTGGGGCTACAACGGCCACCTGGATTTCGGCATTGCCGGGTTCTTTGCCGTGGGGGCCTTCACCATGGCGCTGTTCGTCACGTCGCCGCCTTCGGGGCTGATGGCGGCCTATGCGCAGCAGTGGTTCGGTCTCGATTCGCCTTTTGTGGTGGGCATGGTGGCTGCGGGGGTAACGGCGGGCGTGGTGGGGTATCTGATTGCTCAGCCCATCCTGCACCTGCGCACGGATTTTCTGGCGATCGCCACGCTGGGCATTGCCGAGATCATCCGGCTGATTTTCCAGAATGAACGCTGGCTGGCCAACGGACCTCAGCCATTGTCCGGGATTCCCCAACCGCTTTCGTGCCTGGCAGATCCTGCGGGGTGTTCGTGGCTGCCCGCCGGGGTCAATCATCTGTTCTCGGCCCTGCAACCGCGCGACTATAGCTATATCTATCTTGTGGTGGTCACCGTCTCGCTGGCCGTGGTTTACTTGGTGCTGGAATCCATGGTGCGTTCCCCCTGGGGGCGGGCGTTGCGCGCCGTGCGCGACGAAGAAGCCTCGGCGGCCATGAACGGCAAGTACGTGAAGTCTCTGCGCGTACAGTCGTTCGTGCTGGGGGCGGTGATCATCGGGGTGGCGGGCGCGCTGTATGCGCCGTACATGGTGACCATAGACTACAGCCACTTCAAACCGCTGTTCGCTACCTTCCTGGTGTGGGTGATGCTCATGCTGGGAGGCAGTGGCAACAACAAGGGCGCGATTCTCGGCGCGTTCGTCATCTGGGCCGTCTGGAGCGGTACCGGGTTTGTGACGGATCTCCTGTCCACTGAGCTGCAGGGCATTGCGCCCGATATCGCTTCTCGCATGTCGTTCTTGCGCTGGGCGTTCGTGGGGCTGCTGCTGGCAGGCATCGTGTTGTATCGCCCGCAGGGCATTCTGCCTGAAAAGAAACGGGTGTCGCGTTTCCTGAAGGGCGTGCCAGAGGATTGATCGCTGCGCCGCGTCCTGCTCAGGTTTCTACGGCTTCCAGGGCGCGGGCATCACCGTGGATGGCGTGGAGCTCGCGGCTGACGTCAAGGACATCGAGGGATGGAGCGGGCGCGCCGTCGGTCGGAATCCGCTGGCGCGCCCCGGGTCGTTCGTATCAGGCGGTAGGGATGTCCTTGGCAGGGATCATCTTCACGGTCTTGATCTCGTCACCTTCGTATTTCCAGATGTTGATCGGTGTGATCACGTCGCCGTTCTTGTCGAAGTCGCAAGGACCGGCCACCCCGTTGTAGTTGATCTTCTTGCCTGCCTTGAGCTCTTTGAGCATGGTGACGACACGGCCTGGATCGCCGCCATCGATCATGTCGCCTGGGGGATTGGACACCTTGCGTAGTTCGTCGCGCAGCGCAGCCCCCGTGATCTTCGAGGCGTCTTTCTGACCACCAGCCACCACGGCCGCCATGGACAAGCCAGCCACGAGAGCTGCATCGTAGGAGCTGGTTGTGAAGGGCGGGAAATGGTCGTATTTGAAGTCGGCCATGAAGTTCTTGGCAAAATCCTTGTACGACTGCGTGGACGTGTCTTCGCCCGGCGCCGTGCCGTAGTGCCCGTCCATGTCTTTCTGGCCCACCTGCTTGATGATGTCCACGCTGGAATTGCCGTCGACGAACTGCCAGCTCGTGAAGTTGAACGTATCGCGGGATTCTTTGCAGATGGAAATGGTGTGGGCCGGGTAGCTCACGATGATGAGGAGATCGGGCTTGTCTTTCAGAGCCTGCGCCAGCATGGACTTATAGGTCGGCTGTACTTCTTCGGGGTGCGGGACCTGCGCGAGCACGGTACCGCCCAATTTCTTGAAGGCGTTGGCGAAGGAGTTTGACAGGCCCTGACCATAAGGGTTGTTGATGTAGATGGTCGAGACCTTTTGGAACTTGTATTTGGGGTCGATCTTGCCCGCGACCAGCTGCGCGGCCACAACACCCTGCAGGGCGTCCGAAGCGCAGGTACGGAACAGGAGATCGGCCTTTGCGTCAGCTGGCAGCACGCTGATGAGCGGCGATGTGGCGCCGTTGGCGATCTGCAGCACCCCCGAGGGAATGGTGACGGACGTGGCCACCGCGACGGTGACGCCGCTTGACCAGCCGCAAATCACGACCGGCGTGTGCTGGGTGTCGATCATCTGGCGAGCTGCTTGCACGCCCACGGTGGGGAGTGTGGCGCTGTCGACCGTAATGTGGTTGGCGATGATGGGCCCGCCGAAGGCTTCTTTGGCTGCGGCGTTGACGTGGTTGACGGCCAATTGCACGGCATCGCGATAGTAGGGACCGAATTCGGCGGCCGAACCCGTCATGGTGGACACCTGCCCCAGATTGATGGCGGGCGGGGTGTCGGCAGCGAATGCCTGCCGCAGCGGAAGCGCGCCGGTCAGCGCAAGGGCCCCACCGGCGGCGCCTGCAGATTGCAGGAATTGGCGGCGTGAAGGGGTACGAGGGGAACGATCCGACATGAGAGTGACTCCTTTCTGTTGACAGCGGTGGCACAGATAAAGGCTGGCTCGGATGCTTTCGAGTCCGGCGTCCTGGATGGGCGCGCTTTTGTGACAGCTTTGTGAGCTGCGAACTCATTACATAGTGTCGCGCCAGGCCTGTCAATTGGGGGTTGAAGCAGGGACCGACCCACGCGTGGCGCCGCTTTTCTGACGGTTTCCTGGTGCACTCGTCGAGACTGTCAGCGGGCAGATGGATTGGGGCCGGCCGGTGGGGTTCAGTTCATGATAAAGAACTTTGAGTTCTTGTCCCAATCCATTGATTTTTCACGTGATTATTTTTATAGCATAGGGCTTGGATCGGATGTAAGTGCTTGTTGTCATTGATTAAATTTCAAAAAGCCTCTTGACCGGCGCAAATACATCACTTAGAGTGGGCGAAAGTAGTTTTTTGTGTCATGAAGTGGGAGGAACCCCTCGTGTTTCAGGGAAGCAGCGCACTCACGTTGGATGCCAAAGGCCGGATGTCGATTCCGGCCCGGCATCGTGACGTGCTGCAGTCTGACGAAGAGGGACGTTTGACCCTGACCCGCCACCCTGATGGGTGCCTGCTTCTCTACCCGCGTTCCGTCTGGGAATCCAAGCGGGAGCAGATTGCCGCCTTGCCTGCCAATGCGCGGGCATTGCAGCGCTTGCTCCTGGGAAGTGCACAGGATGTCGAGATGGATGGTGCCGGCCGCATTCTGGTGGCGCCTGAATTGCGTGTGGCCGCGCGGCTGGACCGCGAGGTCATGCTGTTGGGGTTGGGGTCGAACTTTGAACTGTGGGATCGCGTGACATGGGAGGCCCGCAGTGTCGAGGATGTGAACAAGCTTGACGCATCGATTCTTGAGCAAATTTCTTTCTGAGCCCGCCCATGGCGTATTCCCACCGTACCGTGCTGCTGGAACCGGCCATCGACGCATTGTTGAGCCCGGTTTTTGGCCGCCGGTCGGCGCGCGATGGGCACGAGCCCAAGCTCGATGGAATCTATGTGGATGGTACGTTCGGGCGCGGCGGGCATAGCCGGCTGTTGCTGCAGCGCCTGGCGCCGGGAGCGCGTTTGGTCGTATTCGACAAAGATCCTGAGGCCATCGTGGCGGCGCGTGCCTTGCAGGCTGAAGATGCCCGCGTGCAGGTCGTCCACGAAGGCTTTGCGACGCTGGGTGAC
Source organism: Castellaniella sp. (assembly GCF_036379515.1). Classification (GTDB taxonomy): domain Bacteria; phylum Pseudomonadota; class Gammaproteobacteria; order Burkholderiales; family Burkholderiaceae_B; genus Castellaniella. Next base: position 237,076 of record NZ_DASVGN010000027.1, on the reverse strand, counting down.
CAGCTCGATCGTTTTTCCATTCCGTTCGTGGATGGAATGTTGCTGGATCTGGGGGTGTCGTCTCCTCAGATCGACGATGCACAACGCGGCTTTTCGTTCATGCGCGATGGTCCATTGGACATGCGCATGGATACCAGCCGGGGTCAGACTGCCGCCGAATGGTTGGCAGAAGCTGACGTGCACCAGATCAAGGAGGTTATCGCAGATTATGGCGAAGAACGGTTTGCTTTCCAGATTGCAAAGGCGATTGTTGCGGGCCGCGAATCCCGCCCGTTGCACACCACGGGCGAACTTGCCCAGCTCGTCGCTAGTGTCGTCCGCACGCGCGAAAAGGGTCAACATCCGGCCACTCGCACCTTTCAAGCTATACGGATTTACATCAATCAAGAGCTTGAGGAGCTCGCGAGCACCCTCCCGGTCGCGTTGAGCCGCTTGGGGTGCGGAGGGCGGCTGGCCGTGATCAGCTTCCATTCGCTGGAAGATCGCATGGTGAAGCAGTGTCTGGCCGCGGCCGCGCGACCAGGTCAGGAGCAGGCGCGCCTGCCCATCGCCGAAAAAGATATGCCGCAGCCCTACGTCACTCTGTTGGGCCGCGTCCAGGCCGATGCGGCCGAAGTGGGAGAAAACGTGCGTGCGCGCTCGGCCGTGCTGCGGGTCGCGCAACGCACTCGTGAGCCCTTGAGTCTGGAACGCGCCCAGGGCTTCGTACACCGCCCGGGGCAGGCCAGTGCACGCCCGGCAGGGCGAAGGAAGCATCGATGATGCGGCTTGCGGTCCTGCTGACCGTCATGCTGATGGCATCCGCCATTTCTCTGGTGACGGTGCGGTTCCAGACGCGCGAATTGTTCGTGGCCTCCGAGCGGCTCAAGTCGCAGGCGCACGAACTGGACATAGAGTGGCGCCGCCTGCAGTTGCAGCGAGCCGAGCTCGCGCGCAACGCCCGGATCGACGAGCTGGCACGCACTGAATTGCACCTGGTTCCGGTCACGCCGGGGCGCACGATCTATTTGCAGGAGCCCCCGCTCTCGCCGCAAGTGTCTTCACAAGGAGGCCAGCCATGAAGCGGTTTGGTTTCCATGACAGCCCGGTGCTGTCGTCCAAGCCTTCGTTCTGGCGCGCGCGGCTGGTCCTCATCGTCTTGGGGCTGGCCTTGTGTGCATTGGTGGCCAAGGCCCTGAACGTGCAGATCCTGTCCAATGAGTTTCTGCTGCGGCAAGGCGAAAAGCGCTACGAGCGCACGCTGGTCCTGCCGGCCGTGCGCGGCAAGATCTTCGATCGCAGTGGCTCGGTCGTGCTGGCCTCCAGCGTTCCGGCCAAAGCGATCTGGGCCATCCCTGAAGATTTTCATAAGGCGACACCTGAACAGGTGGCTGAGCTTTCGCGGCTTCTGGGCGTCGATGCGCGTGACATTCAGCAGCGCACGCAAGACGAGGACAAGAATTTTGTGTATCTCCAGCGCCAGGTGCCGTTGGACGTGGCACAGCAGATCCAGAAGTTGAAGATCCCGGGCGTGCAGCAGCTCGACGAGACGCGGCGCTTCTATCCTGAGGGCGAGGTCATGGCCCACGTGGTGGGCTTCACCAACATAGAGGATCGCGGCATCGAAGGAATAGAACTGGCCTTCAACGATCAGCTCTCTGGGCAACCGGGGTCCAGGCGCGTGATCAAGGACCGCCTGGGCCGCGTTGTCGAGGACGTGCAGGCCGCGATTCCGGCCGTGGACGGTCAGAACCTTCAGCTTTCCATCGATGCGGGTATTCAGTTCGACACTTACACGGCGCTCAAGGAATCCATCGAACAGCACCAGGCCAAGGGCGGGGCGGCGATCGTGCTGGACGCGCGCACGGGTGAAGTGCTGGCCATGGTCAACCTGCCGTCCTACGACCCCAACGACGTGTCGCAGCGCACAGGGCCTGCTCTGCGCAACCGCGTGGTGACCGACACCTTTGAACCGGGCTCCATCATGAAGCCCTTTACCGCGTCGCTTGCGCTTGACGAGGGCAGGATCACCCCCACGACGCTGTTCGACACCGGCAATGGGCGCTATCGCTACCAGGGCGCGTTGATCTCCGATGTGGGGCACTTCGGCACCTTGAACGTCGGAGGGATCATTCAGCATTCCAGCAATGTGGGGATGACCATGATCTCCGAGCTGCTGTCGTCCCAGGATATGTGGGCCAAATTTTCTCAGCTCGGCTTTGGTCGGGTTCCCCAAGCGAATTTTCCGGGTATGGCTGCCGGTCGGCTCAGGCCCTGGCAGCGGTGGCGCCCCATCGAACGCGCCACCATGGCCTATGGCTATGGCCTGTCGGTGTCTCTCATCCAGGTGGCGCATGCCTATACCGCCTTCGCACGGGATGGTGACATGGTGTCGCTGTCGTTGCTGCGTCGGGACGGCAAACCCACCAGCACACAGGTCTATACGCCGTGGGTCACGCATCTGATGCGCACCTACCTGGAAGCGGCAGCGGGACCGGACGGGGCCAAGCTGGCTCAGGTTCAAGGCTACCGTGTGGCCGGCAAGAGCGGGACCGCACGCAAGATCATCAACGGCCAGTACAGCCGCACCAAATACCGGGGTTCGTTCGTCGGCTTTGCGCCTGTTTCAAATCCTCGCATTGTGGTGGCCGTTTCCATCGATGAACCTATGGCAGGGGGGTATTATGGCGGCCGTGTAGCCGCACCCGTGTTTTCCGATATCGTTTCGAGCACCCTGCGCCGTCTTGGGGTGCGGCCGGATGTCCCAGTGGATTCCCTGGTGGCCGTGGCGGATCAGGGGAGACACGCACGATGAATATTCTTGACATCATGACCTGGCTGGACGAGCGGGTCGAACGGGGAGCAGATCTCTTCCTGGACTCTCGTCAGATCCACTCCGGTGATGTGTTTTTTGCCTGCCCTGGGATTGCAGCGGATGGACGGACCTACATGCAGGTCGCCGCTGACGCGGGAGCGGCCGCCATTGTGTGCCAGGCGGGGTCGGATCAGCCGGTGCCTGACCGGGTTCCCGTGCTGTCGGTCCCCGATCTGCAGTCTCTGCTGGGTGAGATCGCCCACCTCTGGTATGGCCGGCCTTCGGATGCGCTCACGGTCATTGCCGTGACGGGCACGAATGGCAAGACGTCCACGGTTCAGTGGATTGCAGCGGCGCTGGGCTCTGAAGGGATGCCTTGTGGCACGATCGGGACCCTGGGAGTGACGCTTCCCGACGGCAGCAATCTTGGGGGTGTGCTGACTACGCCCGATGTGATCACGGTTCATCGCAGTCTGGCCGCGATTCAGCGCGCAGGTGGGATGGCCGCAGCGATCGAAGCGTCTTCGATCGGCCTGGCCCAGGGCCGTCTGGACGGCGTGCGGATTCAGGTGGCGGGGTTCACGAACCTGACCCGGGATCATCTCGATTATCACGGCACTTTGCAGCGCTACAAAGAGGCCAAGTTCCTATTGTTCAGCCGTGCAGGCATGCGCGGTGCGGTCATCAATGCCGACGACGCTGCGGGCCTGGAGCTTCTGGAGACACAGGCCCCATCCGGGCATCGGGTGGGCTATAGCCTGAAGGCGCATGCAACGGCAGCTTTTCGCGCCGAGGATCTGCAGCATGGCTCCGATGGCCTGGTGTTCAGGCTGGTGACCCCAGATGGCAATGCGCAGATTCTGACTCACCTGGTCGGTGAGCACAATGTGTCGAACCTTTTGCTGGTGGCCGGCGTGCTGCGCGAGCTGGGATGGGGTTTGAGCCGGACGGCGCGCGCGCTGGCGGTGCTGCAGCCGGTTCCCGGACGCCTGCAAGTCGTGAATGCGCTGGGGGGGGTGAGCTCAGCGCACCCGCAGGCGCTGGTAGTCGTGGATTACGCGCATACGCCAGACGCGCTCGAGCGCGTGCTGGTGGCGCTGCAACCCGTGGCTCGTGAGCGGGGCGGCCGGCTGGTATGCGTGTTCGGATGCGGCGGAGATCGCGATACGGGCAAGCGTCCGCTGATGGGTGCGATCGCGGCTCGGCTGGCAGATGTCGCCGTTGTCACGACCGACAACCCCAGGACTGAGGTTCCCGAAGCCATCATAGCGGCCATCGTGGCCGGGATGCCTGGGCACCCGGACGTCGAGGTCGATCGTGCCTGCGCGATTCTTCGCGCCATCTGGCGGGCGGGCGAACGTGACGTCGTCCTGTTGGCGGGCAAGGGCCACGAAACCTATCAAGAAGTCAATCACGTACGCAGTCCTTTCGATGATCGCGAGTGGGCGCGCTTTGCGCTGACCTGGCAACAAGGGGCCCAGCTGTCGACGGACACGCGCAGCTTGAAGTCGGGGGATCTGTTCCTGGCCTTGCAAGGGCCCCATTTCGATGGTCACGATTACCTGCAGGCCGCTGCACGGGCGGGGGCGCGCGCGGCGGTGGTCGCCCATCCGGTGCCCGAGGCCACCCTCACACAGATTGTGTTGGGGGATACTCGGCAGGCGTTGCAACGGTTGGCGACGGTCTGGCGCAGTCTGTTCTCGCTGCCCGTCATTGCCGTGACCGGCAGCAACGGCAAGACCACGACCAAGGAAATGATCAGCTCGATCCTGGCGGCCTGGGTGGGTGAAGAAGGCCGGCTGGCGACAGAAGGCAATTTCAATAACGACATTGGCGTTCCACTGTCCGTCCTGCGTCTGGCGCCCGCCCATCGGGCGGCGGTGCTCGAACTCGGCATGAATCACCCCGGCGAGATTGCCGTGCTGGCTGCGATTGCGCAACCTACGGTGGCGCTGATCAACAACGCCCAGCGTGAGCATCAGGAATTCATGGCCACGGTCGATGCCGTGGCGCGTGAGAACGGTGCCGTGATTGCATCGCTCCCGGCGTCCGGGACGGCCGTGTTTCCTGCCGACGATGCTCATCGTGCAGTGTGGCAGGAATTGGCAGTGGGCAAGGCGGTGCGTCGTTTCGGCTTCTCGGCGGAGGCCGATGTGCGGGCGTCGCAAGTCCATGCAGGCACGGATCACACGGAATTCCGTCTGCATCTGGGCCGCGAGGCCGTCTCGGTCGCCTTGCATGCGCCAGGACGCCATAATTTGCACAATGCCCTGGCAGCGGCCACGTGTGCCTGGGTCGCCGGGGCGCCGGCCAGCGCCATCGTGGCCGGACTTGCAGGTTTCATGCCGGTCAGGGGGCGCATGCAGCCGCGCGCGCTGGCGGATGGCTTCCAGCTCATCGACGACACCTACAATGCCAACCCCGATTCCGTGCGTGCCGCCATTGACGTGCTCGCAGGACTTGATGGTCGGCGTATCCTGGTGCTCGGAGATATGGCAGAGGTCGGTGACCAGGGGCCCTCCATGCACGCCGAAGTGGGGGCCTATGCTCGCGAACGGGGCGTGGATCTGTTGCTGACCTTGGGGCAGGCGTCGCAAGGAGCCGCTGAGGCATTCGGGCCGCAGGCAAGATCTTTCGACACGCTGGAGTCTCTGCTGCCCGAAGTACTGGCCGCTCGCCCTGGTCATATTCTCGTGAAGGGTTCGCGCAGCATGCAGATGGAGCGCGTCGTCCGGGCTCTGATGGCGGGCGTATCCACCAGTGAGGGCAACCATGCTGCTTGAACTCGCGCGCTGGTTGTCAGACGAACACTTCCGCGCTTTCGGCGTGGTCGAATACATCACCTTCCGGGCCCTGCTGGCCTGCGCGACCTCGCTGGCCATCGGTCTGTTGGCCGGCCCATGGTTGATTCGCCGCCTGACGGTGATGAAGATAGGGCAGGCCGTGCGCAGCTATGGGCCCAAGTCACACCTGCAAAAAAATGGCACGCCCACCATGGGTGGTGCTCTCATTCTCATCTCCATTGGGATCAGCACTTTGTTGTGGGCCGATTGGACCAATCGCTTCGTGTGGGTGGTCCTGCTGGTGACCTTTGGTTTTGGGTGGATTGGCTGGGCCGACGATTACCGAAAGGTCGTGCATCACGATCCCGAAGGGATGCCGGCACGGCAGAAATTCTTCTGGCAAGCCATCATCGGCGCCGTGGCGGCGGTCTACCTGAGCTTTGCGGTGTCTGCTCCCGCCAACGCGGACCTCTGGCCGCTCTTCCGGGATTGGGTGCTCAGCGGCTTTACCATGCCCCTGCCCACGCGGGCGGACCTCATCGTGCCCTTCTTCAAGAGCGTGAGCTATCCGCTGGGCGTCTTCGGCTTCGTCATTCTGACCTGGCTGGTGATCGTGGGTTCCAGCAATGCGGTGAATCTCACGGATGGCCTCGATGGCCTGGCCATCATGCCGACGGTGATGGTGGGCACCGCGCTGGGCGTGTTCGCCTACGTCGTGGGACGTGTGGATTACTCCCGCTATCTCTTGTTCCCCTACATCCCGGGGGCTTCGGAACTGATGGTGCTCTGTGCCGCAATTGCTGGAGCGGGATTGGCCTTTTTGTGGTTCAACACGTATCCCGCCCAGGTCTTCATGGGGGACGTGGGTGCGCTGGCATTGGGGGGCGCGCTGGGGACCATTGCGGTCATCGTGCGCCAGGAGATCGTGCTCTTCATCATGGGCGGTGTGTTCGTCGTCGAGACGCTGTCGGTGATGCTGCAGGTGTCCTGGTTCAAGTACACCAAGAAACGGTATGGCGAGGGGCGCCGGATCTTTCGCATGGCGCCGCTGCACCATCATTTTGAAGTGAGCGGCTGGAAAGAAACCCAGGTGGTGGTCCGTTTCTGGATCATCACCATGATGCTGGTCCTTGTGGGCCTGTCGAGTCTGAAATTGCGATGAGTCAGGATTATTCATTCCCCTCCGTGCGGCGCGATGGCCACGTTCTCATCCTTGGGCTGGGTGAGACGGGGTTGGCGGCTGCTCGTTGGTGTGCAGCCCAGGGTGCGTCCTTGCGCATCCTGGACACGCGTGAACGGCCGGGTGCGCTGGACGCGCTGCTCGCTGATGGCGTGACTGCAGACCTGTGCCTGGGATCCGATGCCCTGGATGTCTCGGCGCTCGAGGGCGTGCATACGCTGGTCCTGAGTCCTGGCCTGAATCCTCATCTGTCTCCTGTCAGCGAGCTGCTGGCGGCCGCGCGTGCACGCAAGATCGAGGTCCTGGGTGAGATCGAGCTGTTTGCGCGCGCCTTGGCGGATCTGCGCGCTCAGGGCTACGCCCCGCGCCTTGCGGCCGTGACCGGGACCAACGGCAAGACGACTGTTACGTCGCTCACGCGTCATCTGGCCCATCGCTGCGGTGTCAGCGTACGCGCGGCGGGCAACATCAGCCCGGCTGCGCTGGCGAGCCTGCAGGATGCGCTCGCGCAGAATGACTTGCCGGACATCTGGGTCCTGGAACTCTCCAGCTTCCAGCTGGAAACCACCTCGACCCTGCAGCCCGACGTGGGTGTCGTGCTCAACCTGACTCAGGATCATCTGGACTGGCATGGCGACATGCAGGCCTATGCAAAGGCCAAGGCGCGGCTGCTGCACATGGCCAGGGTCGCAGTCGTGAATCGCGACGACACCTGGGTCCGCGCCATGGTCGACGATCTGGCCGCCGAGTCTGTTCGCAGCTTCGGGAGCGGCCTGCCGGTGCTGACCGGCGATCTGGGCTTGCAGACGCAGCAGGGGCTCGCCTGGCTGGTGCGCACAGAAGCCACTGAAATGGCTGAACCCTTGGCCGCTTCGCCTCGACGCAAGGCCTCGGCGCAGGTTCGGGTGCGGCAGCCTGGGCGCATTCAGGCTCTGATGCCCGTCGACGCGCTCAAAATTCAGGGCTTGCACAACGCCTTGAATGCCCTGGCAGCGCTCGCCTTGGGCGCAGAACTGGGATTGGACTGGGCGCCGATGCTGTACGCCTTGCGTGAGTTTCAGGGCGAAGCCCATCGCACCGAACTGGTGCGCACGGTGGCCGGCGTGGATTTCATCGACGACAGCAAGGGCACCAACGTAGGGGCGACCTTGGCGGCGCTGCGGGCATGTGTGCGGCCGGTCGTCCTGATTGCAGGCGGGCTGGGCAAGGGCCAGGATTTCTCTCCGCTGGCACCCGCCGTGCGTGCCCATGCGCGCGCAGTACTGTTGATCGGACAGGACGGTCCGCGGATTGCCGAGGCGCTGGCTGATTGCGGTGTCTTGCTCGAGTCCTGCGAAACCTTGGAACAGTCGGTGGTGCGTGCCATGGCCTTGGCTCAGCCGGGAGATGGCGTGATGCTGTCACCGGCCTGCGCCAGCATGGACATGTTCCGCAACTATGCCCATCGCAGCGCCTGCTTCATCGAGGCGGTGCGCGAGTTGGCGCTGGATCACGGGGAGGTGGCATGAGCGTGTTCCGCGATCTGACCTCCAGCCTGAACTCGGTGCGTCCCGGGCGCACGACCATGGCCAGCGTAGACGTCGGGGTCATCGTGGCTGTCATTGCGCTGGTGCTCTTCGGCCTGCTGATGGTGTATTCGGCCTCGATTGCACTGTCTGATGGTCCTCGCTACGAAAGCTACGGACGGTTCTATTTCGTAGGACGGCACGCAGTCTTCATCCTCGTGGGGCTCGTCGCAGCCTTGTTCACTGCCAGCGTGCCCATGAAGGTCTGGCAAAAAGTCGCCTTGCCTCTTTTTGCCATCGCGCTGCTCATGCTTGTGGTGGTGCTGGTACCTGGCATCGGACGTGAGGTGAACGGGGCGCGCCGCTGGATTGCCCTGGGTCCCTTGAATTTTCAGCCGTCAGAGCTGATGAAAGTCGTGGTGCTGCTGTATGCCGCAGACTACGTGGTGCGCAAGCAGGCTCACCTGCAAGGCTTCCTGCGCGGCTTCCTCCCCATGGCCATGGCCCTGACCCTGGTGGGCCTGCTGCTGCTGCTGGAACCCGATCTGGGTGCCTTCATCGTCATTGGCGCGATTGCTGTGGGTATCCTGTTCATTGGGGGCATCAATCTGAAGCTGTTCACCACGCTCCTGGGGATCGTGATGGGGAGCTTCATGTTGCTGATCTGGGCGTCCCCGTGGCGCCGCGAGCGGATTTTCGTCTACCTCGATCCCTGGAACCCCGAAAATACCTACGGCAGCGCCTATCAGCTTTCGCATTCGCTGATTGCGCTGGGGCGCGGCGAATGGTTCGGTGTGGGGTTGGGCGACAGCATCGAAAAACTGCATTACCTGCCGGAAGCGCATACCGACTTCATCGTGGCCGTGATTGGTGAAGAGCTGGGTTTTGTCGGCGTGCTGTGCCTGCTGGCCGTATTCGCCTATGTCGTGATCCGGGGGTTCGACATCGCGCGTCAGGCCATGGTGCTGGACCGCGTGTTCGATGGGCTGGTGGCTCAAGGCGTGGCGCTCTGGTTTGGCGTGCAGGCCTTCATCAACGTGGGCGTGGTGGTGGGCTTGTTGCCCACCAAAGGCCTGACCTTGCCGCTGGTGAGTTACGGCGGCTCCGGTATCGTCATGAATCTCGTGGCCATCGCGCTTTTGCTGCGCGTGGATTACGAAACCCGATGCATGATGAGGGGGAAGCGGCGATGACGCAGCGCACGATCCTCATCATGGCGGGCGGCACAGGCGGGCATATCATGCCGGGTCTTGCCGTGGCCGAAGTCTTGCAGGCTCAGGGCTGGCGCATTCTCTGGCTGGGAGATCCCGATCGCATGGAAGGGCGCCTCGTGCCGGAGCATGGCATTACGCTCCTGCCGCTGCGTTTTGGCGGCGTTCGCGGCAAGGGGCTGAAAACCTTGCTCAAGCTTCCTTTCACCTTGGCGGTGGCCTGCTGGCAGGTGCGTGTGCTGCTCAGGCAGCATCGCCCTGACGTCGTGCTCGGCATGGGTGGCTATGTGGCCTTTCCGGGCGGGATGATGGCTCGGTGCTCCGGTATCCCTCTGGTGATTCACGAGCAGAACGCCGTGGCCGGGACAGCGAATCGTTGGCTGGCACGGGTGGCCCGCCGTGTATTGGTGGGCTTTCCGGGGGCTCTGCCGGGGGCCTTGATGGTCGGCAATCCGGTGCGAGCCGCCTTCACTGCAGTCGAGCCCGCCACGCAGCGCTACGCCCGCCGTGTAGGCCGTTTGAATCTGCTCGTTCTGGGAGGGAGCCAGGGGGCTGCTCGCCTGAACGAGCTGGTACCGCAGGCCGTCGCGCGCCTGCCGGAAGAATTCCGGCCACGCGTGCGTCACCAGGCAGGTCAGCGCCACGCAGAGGCGGTGCGGCAGGTGTATGAGTCGCTCCCCATCGAAGCCGAGGTCTCCGCGTTCATCGATGACGTGGCGGCTGCCATGGCAGAGGCTGACCTGGTCATTTGCCGAGCCGGGGCGATGACGGTGGCCGAAGTCGCTGCCGTGGGTGTGGCCGCGCTGTTTGTGCCGCTGCCTGGCGCCATCGACGACCACCAGACCGCCAACGCCCGCTATCTCTCTGAGTGCGCCGGAGGCTGGATGATGCGCCAGACCGATCTGGACGACGCCTCGCTGGCCGCCTGGCTGCAGCCGCGCCAGCGGGCCGAGCTGTCCGCCGTGGCGACTCACGCCCACGAACACGCAAGTTTGAATGCTGCACAGCTCATCGCCGAAGCGTGCGTCCATACCCAAGAGGAATCGGCATGAAGCACCGCATACACCATATTCACTTCGTCGGCATTGGCGGCTCGGGCATGAGCGGGATTGCCGAAGTTCTGCTCAATCAGGGCTACGTCGTCAGCGGGTCCGACATCCAGGAAACCGCTGTCACGCAACGTCTGGCGGCGCTCGGGGCGCGCATTATGATCGGCCATGCTGCCGAGCATATCGCCGGCGCGGGTGCCATCGTCACATCCAGCGCCATTCATGCCGACAATCCCGAGGTCCTGGCCGCGCGAGCAGCCCACGTCCCGGTCGTGCCGCGTGCCTTGATGCTCGCGGAACTGATGCGCCTGAAGCTGGGCATCGCCGTAGCCGGTACGCACGGCAAGACGACCACCACCAGCCTGGTCGCCAGTGTGCTGGCGGCGGGCGGGCTGGACCCCACCTTCGTCATTGGTGGGAGGCTCAATGCAGCCGATGCCAATGCTCGCTTGGGGCAAGGGGATTACATCGTCGTCGAGGCCGACGAGTCCGATGCGTCCTTCCTGAATCTGTTGCCGGTGACCGCGATCATCACCAACATCGACATGGACCACATGGACACGTACGGACACGACGTCGCACGTCTGAAAAGTGCCTTCGTCGAGTTCACGCATCGTCTGCCGTTCTATGGCAGTGCCGTGCTCTGCGTGGACGATCCCAACGTGCGCGAGATCATTCCCTTCGTGTCGCGTTCGGTCACCACGTACGGCATTGATGCCCCCGCGCAAGTGCGGGCTCACGACATCCGTACCGATGGTACCGCCATGCAGTTCGTAGCTGAACGCCAGGGACCGGACGGCACCTTGCCGCCCTTGCCGGTGCGACTCAATCTGCCGGGCCGGCACAACGTGCTCAATGCCTTGGCCAGTATTGCCGTGGCCACCGAGCTCGGGGTGTCCGATGCCGCCATTCAGGAAGCATTGGCGCAGTTTCGTGGCGTGGGGCGGCGTTTCACTCAGATTGGGCGTTTCCCGGTATCGGCGGCCCAAGGCGGGGGCACCTATACGGTAGTCGATGATTACGGACATCACCCGGCCGAGATGGCCGCCACCTTGGCGGCCGCGCGCGGTGCCTGGCCCGAACGCCGCATCGTGCTGGCGTTCCAGCCGCACCGCTATACCCGGACCCGCGACTGCTTCGAAGATTTCGTGCGAGTTCTCAGTTCTGCCGATGCGGTCCTTCTGACGGAAGTCTATCCGGCGGGAGAACCCCCGCTGGTCGCTGCCGACGGTCGGTCGCTTGCCCGTGGCTTGCGGGTGGCCGGCAAGGTGGAGCCGGTGTTCGTCGAAAACGTGGCGGACATGGCGCCAGCCATTCGTGAATTCGTGCGCGACGGCGACGTCGTGATCATCATGGGTGCCGGCTCCATCAGTCGCGTGCCGGTTCAGCTGGGGAGCCCGCTATGACGACTTCCTTTGGACGTGTCGGGGTGCTGTACGGAGGGCGCTCGGCGGAGCGGGAAGTGTCGCTGATGTCAGGGACTGGCGTGTGCAAGGCGCTGCGCGACGAGGGCGTGGATGCGCACCTGTTCGACACCGGCTTGCACAGCCTGGCCGAATTGGCCGATCAAGGCTTCGAGCGCGTTTTCATTGCCTTGCACGGGCGGTACGGCGAGGATGGCACGATTCAAGGGGCACTGGAACTTCTGAACGTTCCCTACACGGGGAGTGGCCCGCTGGCCTCCAGTCTCGCAATGGACAAGATCGCGACCAAGCGACTGTGGTTGCAGCATGGCCTGCCGACCCCGGGCTTCACAACCTTGGCATGTGATGCGGACTCGAAGGGGGTGGAGGCCGAACTGGGTTTGCCACTCATCATCAAGCCGCCTCATGAGGGGTCCACGCTGGGGGTCACGCGAGTCGACCACGCTGAGCAGCTGCCTGAAGCGCTGGCCTTGGCCTGCCGCTTCGACGAGCAGGCCCTGGCCGAGCAGTTCATCCAGGGGCGCGAGCTGACGGTGGCGATCCTGGGCGCGGGCGCGCAAGCCCATGCGCTGCCGGTCATCGAGATCGTCGCACCGCAGGGCAATTACGACTACGAGCACAAGTACGTTTCCAACGACACGCAGTATCTGTGCCCGGCTCCGCTGGAGCCGGGCTTGGCGCAACGCGTCCAGTCCTTGTCCGAGCAGGCCTATCGCGCGCTTGGATGCGAAGGGTGGGGGCGTGCCGATCTGATGCTCGATGGTGAAGACCGTCCCTGGCTGCTGGAAATGAATACCTCACCAGGGATGACGGGGCACTCTCTGGTACCCATGGGTGCCAAGGCAGCGGGCATGAGTTATGGCCGCTTGTGTATTGAAATTCTGGCGACGGCGCGCTGCAAAGTGCGCCTGTCGGCCGTGGCCTAGGAGACGGATGTGTTTGCCGAAGCCCGCCTCACCAACCTGATTGCCAATCTGCTGGCCCTGCTGGCCGTGTTGGCGATTGTGGCGGGGGCAGTGAGCTGGGTCGTCCGGCGTCCGTATTTCGCGATCAAGAAAATCGAAATTGCACCGCTGGCCAGCCCCAGTCTGCAGTACATCACGCCGCTGAGTCTGCAGACGGCCTTGGCGGGCCGTGTCGAAGGCAATTTCTTTCTGGTGAATTTGAATCAGGTGCGTAAGCTCATTGAATCCACTCCCTGGGTTCGGCACGTGGCCGTGCAGCGTATCTGGCCTTCCACTTTGCGCATACGCATCGAGGAAGAACAGCCGCTTGCGTATTGGAACGAGAACCAGATGATCAATACCTGGGGTGAGGCCTTCACCGCCAATCGAGGGGAGCTGCCAGACGATCTGAAGCTGCCGCAACTCAATGGTCCGGACAGTTCGGAGCGGCTGGTGGTACAGCGCTACGCCGAGATCGTGCGTTGGTTCGCCCCGTTGGGCCTGAGTGTGCGTGAAGCCACTCTTACCCCGCGCTATGCCTGGGAAGTGACCTTGTCTGACGGGGTGCATCTGACGCTGGGGCGTGACCCGGCGGCTGATGTTGCCGACCCGCATGGCCGCTCAGGCGCATTGCCGTTTGCTACACGGATCGAGCGCTTCGTTCAAGCCTGGCCCGATCTGACCCGTAGGCTGGGAACCCGCCTGATTGCCAGCGCCGATTTGCGCTACCCCAATGGATTCGCCATCACGCTGGCGCCCGAAAACAACGCTACTAAGTCCTCGCCCAAACCATGACCCGTGACATCAAAGACCTGATCGTTGCTCTCGATATCGGCACCAGCAAAGTGGTGGCCGTGGTCGCAGAGATCCTGCCGGATGGCGGGTTTGAGGTGCTGGGCCTGGGGCAGCACGAGTCCGAAGGCATGCGCAAGGGGGTGGTGGTCAACATCGAGTCCACCGTCAACTCCATTCAGCGCGCCCTGGAAGAAGCCGAGCTCATGGCGGACTGCAAGATCCGCGAGGTCTACACCGGAATTGCCGGCAGCCATATCACCAGTTTCAACTCCAGCGGGATGGTGGCGGTCAAGGACAAGGAAGTGACCGCCACGGACGTTTCGCGGGTCATCGAGACCGCCAAGGCGGTGAACATCCCCACGGATCAGCAGGTGCTGCATGTGCTGACGCAGGAATTCATCGTCGATGCGCAGGAAGACATCCGTGAACCGATCGGCATGAGCGGCATGCGCCTGGAAGTCCGCGTGCACATCGTTACTGGTGCCGTCAGCGCAGTGCAAAACATCGTCAAGTGCGTGCGCCGCTGCGGACTCGAAGTGCAGGACCTGGTGCTGCAGCCGCTGGCCTCCAGTCTCGCGTGTCTGACGGTGGACGAGAAAGAACTGGGCGTGGTGCTGGTCGATATCGGTGGTGGCACGACAGACATCGCTATTTATACCGGAGGGGCGATCCGCCATACCGCCGTCATCCCCATTGCGGGGGATCAGGTGACCAGCGACATCGCCGCCATGCTGCGCACGCCCACCCCGGATGCAGAAGAGATCAAGCTGCGGTACGGCATTGCCAAGCAGGTGCTGGCCGACGCCGAAGAGATGATCGAGGTGCCGGGGCTGGGGGATCGCCCCAACCGCAGCGTCAAGCGGCAGGCTCTGGGCGCCGTGATCGAGCCGAGGCTGGAAGAATTATTTGGATTTGTGCAGCAGGTGGTGCGCGAATCGGGGTACGAAGAGCTGCTGTCTTCAGGTGTTGTCCTGACAGGCGGCACGGCGCTCATGCCCGGAATCGTGGAGTTGGCCGAAGACGTGTTTCTCAAGCCGGTTCGGGTCGCCACCCCGATGTATGAAGGGAGTCTGTCCGACGTGATGCGCAATCCGCGCTTCGCGACGGCGATGGGTTTGTTGACCGAGGCACGCATGCAGCGCGCTCGAGGTCGCAAAGTTGCGCAACAGAAAGGGACCGTCAAGTCCATTCTGGCGCGCATGAAGGAGTGGTTCATGAACTAGGCGCAAGCCTGGTCATGAATCTATCAGGGGCAAGTTGTTAAGTATCTCCGTACGTGAGGGAGTCAGTCATGATGAATTTCGAGATGTTGGATACCAGCCGCAACGGCACAGTGATCAAGGTCGTTGGAGTTGGCGGGGCTGGCGGCAATGCCGTCGCCCATATGATTCATTCCGGGGTGCAAGGCGTGGAGTTCATCTGCGCCAACACCGATTCTCAGGCGCTGGTGACCAGCGAAGCACCGGTGCAGATTCGTCTGGGCAACACCGGGTTGGGAGCGGGTGCCAAGCCAGACCAAGGTCGTGCGGCGGCCGAGTCCGCTCGTGAAGAGATCCGATCAGCACTGACGGGTGCACACATGGTGTTCATCACCGCGGGCATGGGGGGCGGCACGGGCACCGGTGCAGGCCCGGTGGTGGCTGAGGTCGCCAAGGAATTGGGCATTCTGACGGTCGGTGTCGTGACCAAGCCGTTCGTATTCGAAGGCAACAAGCGCATGCGCCTGGCCGAAGAAGGCATTCACGAACTTTCCCGCCACGTGCACTCGCTGGTCGTGGTCCTGAACGAAAATCTGTACGCGCTCATGGACGAAGACGCAACACAGGAAGACTGCTTCCGCGCGGCCGACGATGTGTTGCACAATGCCTGCGCCGGCATCGCCGAAATCATCAACGTCGAAGGCAATGTCAACGTGGACTTCGAAGACGTGAAGACCATCATGGGCGAGCAGGGTCAGGCCATGATGGGCACGGCAGTGGCTGCGGGCACGGACCGTGCGCGTGTCGCCGCCGAGCAGGCCATCGCATGTCCCTTGCTCGAAGGCGTGGATCTGCACGGCGCTCGTGGAATTCTGGTGAACATCACGGCCAGCCGTAGCCTGAAAATGCGCGAAACCCGCGAAATCATGGAAACGATCCGTGGCTACGCCTCCGAAGATGCAACCGTTATTTTCGGGACGGCCTATGACGAGACCATGGGTGAGAACCTGCGTGTGACGGTGGTCGCCACAGGGCTGGGGGCTGCGCTCAGCCGTCCGCAGCTGGTGTCGAACAACGCCAACATCGAAGTCCAACGCAATGGCACCGACAACATGCCGATCCATGGCGGGCATGATTTTGCCGGGACCGACGTGCCGTCTGTGATCCGCCATCGCAGCGCCACTGCGACAGCCCAGGTGTCCGCGTTGGAAAAGGCGGGCATGGATCACTTCGACATTCCTGCATTTCTGCGTAAGCAAGCAGACTGATCTTCCGGTTAGGCTTTCCGGAACCTCACATTAGGGCTGCATTCGTGTAGCCTGGCGTCTGGCGCGCATATCCCTGCCCCTGGGGATGTGCGCGTCTTCGCGTCTGGCCGGATTGGGCGAAATATCCGCCTCGTCGTGACGCCGATTGTTGCTTTTATCTCGTGGAAAACCCTCAGAGCGGTTACAATGGGGCCACTTTTGCGGCATGCGCCTTGCGGCGTGGTGCGCGCTTCTTTCGTCAAAGATTTCCATGCTCTTACAGCGCACCCTCAAACAAGCCATCTCGACCAAAGGTGTCGGTCTGCATTCGGGCCGGCGGGTAGAGCTCACCTTGCGCCCGGCCCCGGCAAACACGGGTATCGTGTTTCATCGGGTCGATCTCCCAGAAATCGTGGATCTTCCCGCGCGCGCAGATGCCGTGGGCGACACGCGCATGGCCTCCGTGCTGCAACAGGGAAACGTCCGCGTCTCTACCGTCGAACACCTGATGTCTGCGCTGGCGGGGCTGGGGGTGGACAACCTTCACATCGATCTGGATGCCGAAGAAGTCCCCATCATGGATGGCAGTGCCGGAACCTTCGTATACCTGCTGCGTAGTGCCGGGTTGCTGGAGCAATCCACGCCCAAGCGGTTTCTGCGCGTTCTCAAGCCGGTCGAAGTGCGCGAAGGCGAAGGGCCGGCAGCCAAGTGGGCCCGTCTGGAGCCCTACGACGGGTTCGCCTTGTCGTTTTCCATCGATTTTCGTCATCCCGCCATTAACGCGACGGCCAATGTGGCAGAAGTCGACTTCGCGCGCGACTCTTATGTGAAGACGATCGCGCGCGCTCGCACCTTTGGTTTTGCCAGCGAGGTCGAGGCGTTGCGGTCCATGGGGCTGGCACGTGGCGGCAGCCTCGATAACGCCATTGTGCTCGATGAATACCGCGTCTTGAATTCAGATGGTCTGCGTTACGACGATGAATTCGTCAAGCACAAGATCCTGGATGCGATCGGCGACCTGTATCTGGCCGGTCATCCCTTGGTGGCACGTTATTCGGCCTGCAAGTCGGGCCATGGCCTGAACAACCAGCTGGTGCGGGCTCTGCTGGCTCAGCAAGAATGCTGGGAACTCATCAGCTATGAATCCCCCGAATTGGCGCCGGCGGCCTATACCCGCGACTGGCAGCTGGCCTGACTCGTTGCCTCCGGTTCACCGTTTGTGCGGCAAATCGCCAGCACCCCGTTCGTGGTGCTCGAGCAGGCGGTGAATCGCATCCGCAAGTGGCCCCGGTGCCACTTGCCGCCCCAACGCCTCGAAAGACTGCAAGGCTTGGGTATCCAGGGGCTGGATATCCCGTAGGGGCTTTTCTGTCCGTGGCAGCGGCCCGCGCGCGTCGATCCGGACGACAATCTGTTCGACCGGCCACCCAGCGTCTTGCAGCCGCCGGGCAACGCCCGACACCATCTGGCGCAAGCGTGCGGCATAGGCGGGGCCTGGAACCATCACGATGAGCAGGGGGCCATCTCTTTGCGAGACGTGGACATGGCGGGCGAGCCCGGCAGGAAGCAGGCTCGTCAGCGCGTGTTCAAGTGCGAGCAATTCGTGGGCCTTGGTCAACAAAGGCGCGCCGCTTGTGCTGCGATCCAACCAGCGCAGCGCCTGCACCCCCGCTTGGCGCGATCGCTGCTGCGATGAATTTTTGGACATGAAGGAGTCTGTGTGAAGGGATGGTGGCCGCTGCTGAGCCTCAGCATCAAGAGGCATTCTAGCGTGCGCCTGTTGGGCGGGCTGGCCGTGGCAGTCGCGTTGGCCTTGTCGGCGTGGGCAGGAGCTTCCTGGCAGGCGGCTCGCATGGACTCGATGAGGACCCCTCTGAATTCGGCCGAAGGTGTTCAGTTTCGCCGCGAGGCCGCACTGGTGCAGGGCAGCCTCGCCAGCCTGGCCGGCAAGTTGGGCGAGCTCCAGGGACGCGTGCTCGCCATTGAAGCCTTGCGCTCGCGCGTGGCTCAGGCGGCAGGTCTCGGCTATATCGCTCCCGAGCTGGACCGTGGCCCGGCTCCGAGCGGGTCCGTGGTCATGGACGATATCCTCGCACAGGACGGTGCCGTGAGGTCTGCAGCTCGTCTGGGCCAGCGTATCGATGAGTTGATGGGGCAGCTCGCGCGCCAGGAAGACGCCTATTCGCTGGCTGACGCTGCGCTCTCGCGTCAGATCGGGCGGCAGGCCAGCCTGCCCACCGCGATGCCTGTTGATTACCCTTACCTGAGTTCGTCGTTTGGCTGGCGCCGTCATCCCGTCACGGGCCGATCGGTCATGCACGAGGGGCTTGATTTCGTGGCGCCTTGGGGGACACCGATTCGGGCTGCCTCGGGTGGCGTGGTGGTGCGTGCCAGCATGATTCGTGGCTATGGCCGCATGGTCGAGATCGATCATGGCAATGGTCTGAGGTCACGCTATGCCCATGCGTCCCGGTTGCTGGTCAAGGCGGGTGACCTCGTCCAGCAAGGTGACGTCATCGCACGGGTTGGCAGCAGCGGCAACTCGACGGGGCCTCATCTGCATTTCGAAATCCGCATGGCCGGCCACCCGTTGGACCCCGAGGTCTTCATTCGGCGCGAGGCGCGCGTACGCTTTATCCAGCGATCACTTGCAGGTCGGGCCGGTCCCAGGCAACTGGCTGAGCGTGCGCAAGGGCTGGACCTCCATGCGGGGGGTTGATAGCTGCGTTAAACTGCAGCGTTTGCCTGCGATCGCGTCGATTTCTGCGGTTGTACCTGTCCATTTCTCGGAGCTTGCCGCTGGCAGGCTCTTCATGACGACATATTATGGTTTCTCTGCTCAAAAAATTTATCGGTAGCCGCAATGACCGGCTGCTGAAGCAGTATCGCAAGCAGGTCGCGCAGATCAACGCGCTTGAGCCCGCCACGCAGGGGCTGTCCGACGACGAGCTGAAGGCCAAGACCGATGAGTTCCGTCAGCGGATTGCCGATGGCAAGTCGCTCAATTCAATGCTGCCCGAGGCTTTCGCCGTCGTGCGCGAGGCCAGCAAGCGGGTTTTCGGCATGCGGCACTTCGATGTGCAGATGATAGGTGCCATCGCCTTGCACAATGGCAAGATTGCCGAAATGAAAACCGGCGAGGGCAAGACGCTGATGGCCACGCTGGCTGTTTACCTGAATGCGCTCAATGGCCGGGGCGTCCACGTGGTGACCGTCAACGACTATCTGGCGCGCCGCGATGCCGAATGGATGGGACGCCTGTACAGTTTTCTGGGGCTCACGGTGGGTGTGGTGGTGCCGCAGCAGGAAAACGAAGAAAAGCGTGCCGCCTATCAGGCGGACATCACCTACGGCACGAACAACGAATACGGCTTCGATTACCTGCGCGACAACATGGAGTACCGCGCGGAAGACCGCCGTCAGCGCAGCCTTTCTTATGCCATCGTCGATGAGGTGGACTCGATCCTGATCGACGAGGCGCGTACGCCGCTGATCATTTCCGGGCAAGCCGAAGACAACACCGAGCTCTATATCCGCATGAACGTCGTGCCGCCGCTCATGACGCGCATGACCGAAGAACCCAAGCCGCACGAACCTGAACCCGACGGTGACTTCTGGGTCGACGAAAAGGCTCAGCAGGTTCACCTGTCGGAAGCAGGCCAGATCAAGGCCGAGCAGATCATGGTCGAGAAAGGCATTTTGCCGGCCGGCGAATCGCTGTACGACCCCCGGCACATCGCTCTGATTCATCACCTGCTGGTGGCCTTGCGGGCTCACAATCTTTACCATCTGGATCAACAGTATGTGGTCCAGAATGGCGAGGTCGTCATCGTCGACGAATTCACGGGGCGGCTCATGGCGGGGCGGCGCTGGTCCGATGGCCTGCACCAGGCTGTTGAAGCCAAGGAAGGCGTGCGCATCCAGAACGAGAATCAGACCCTGGCGTCGATCACGTTCCAGAACTATTTCCGGATGTACGACAAATTGGCCGGCATGACCGGGACGGCCGATACCGAAGCCTACGAATTCCAGGAAATCTACGGCCTGGAAACTGTCATCATCCCGACCAATCGGCCGATGGCCCGCAAGGACCAGAACGACCAGGTCTTCAAGACGGACGCCGAAAAATACCAGGCCATCCTGGCCGACATCGTGGATTGTCATAAGCGAGGCCAGCCAGTGCTGGTGGGTACCACCAGCATCGAAAACTCCGAGCGGCTGTCGGCGGCTCTGGACAAGGCGGGATTGCCGCACGACGTGCTGAATGCCAAGCAGCACGCCCGCGAGGCCGTCATCGTCGCTGAGGCCGGCAAGCCGGGCCACATCACCATCGCCACGAACATGGCAGGTCGTGGTACCGACATCGTGCTGGGGGGCAGCGTCGACAAGCAGATCGATCTGGTGCGTGCCGATCCTGATCTGTCAGCCGAAGAAAAAGACGCGCGGGTCGCGCAGATCCGCTCCGCATGGGCGCCGGACAACGAGGCGGTCAAGAAGGCGGGGGGCTTGCGCATCGTGGGCACCGAGCGCCACGAGTCTCGCCGCATCGACAATCAGCTGCGGGGGCGTGCCGGACGTCAGGGCGACCCGGGCTCGTCGCGCTTTTACCTGTCACTCGAAGATTCGCTCATGCGCATCTTTGCCGGGGATCGCGTGCGAGCCATCATGGAGCGTCTGAAGCTTCCCGAAGGTGAACCCATCGAGGCGCGCATGGTGTCGCGCTCCATCGAGTCGGCGCAGCGCAAGGTCGAAGCGCGCAACTTCGACATCCGTAAAGAGCTGCTCGAATACGATGACGTCGCCAATGACCAGCGCAAAGTGCTCTACACCCAACGCAACGAGGTTCTCGAAGCCGCTTCGGTCGCCGACACCATCGCCAATCTGCGCGACGCCGAGATCACCTCGGTATTCCGGCATTATCTTCCTGAAGAAACCATGGAAGAGCAGTGGGACGTACCGGGCCTGCAGTCTTCGCTCGAGTCCGACTGGAACATCGCCATGCCGCTGGCCGAGATGCTCGAAAAAGAACCCAACCTGACCGATGAGGATCTGCATGATCGAGTCGTGGCAGAAGCCCAGCGCATCTATCAAGCCAAGGTAGATCTCGTTGGCAAAGAGGGTTGGGAGCCGTTCGAGCGTTCGGTCTTGCTGCAGGCACTGGATTCCAACTGGCGTAGCCACCTGGCTTCGCTGGACCATCTGCGGCAGGGGATTCATCTGCGCGGCTATGCGCAGATCGACCCGAAGCAGGCCTACAAGCGGGAAGCCTTCACGCTGTTTTCCGACATGCTGGATCGCATTCGTGCCGATACCATCCGCGTCTTGCTCACCGTGCGCATCGAGTCGCGCGAGCAGGTCGAAGTCGAAGAACCCGCCGCACCGGCGCTCGAGAACGTGCGCTATCACCATGCAGACTACGATGCGGCGCTGCGCGGAGATGACCCCGGGCTGGATCAGGCAGAGCCTGGACGCAATCCTGTGCCGCCCGGAGGCTACCCTCGCGTCGGTCGCAATGACCCGTGCCCTTGCGGCAGCGGCAAGAAGTACAAGCACTGCCACGGGCGCCTGGCCTGAGCCATCTGGCGATTCGTCAAGAAAAACCGCCGTGACTGAAGAACACGGCGGTTTTTCTTTGGAAAAATGGAACAGTGGCCGTTCGCGTCGCTTACTAATCCGCCACGCCAGGGCCTACAGCAGGAAGACGGTGGCCAGGCCCAGGAAGAGGAAAAAACCGATTGAGTCGGTGGCGAAAGTCAGCAGAACCGACGAGCCCATGGCGGGGTCTTTGCCAAAGCGATCGCGCAGCAGCGGGATCAGAACCCCGAGTGCCGCGCCGATCAGCATGTTGCCCACCATGGCGGCCATCATGACGAGCGCCACGGCGTATGACTGCGAGATGACCCAGGCAAAGGTGGCCGCCACCAGGCTGCCACAGGTGCCGACCAGAAACGTGACCTGCAGTTCGCGCTTGACCAGAAGCCAGATATTGGCGCCTGTGACACGGCCGGTTGCCATGGCACGGATGATCATGGTCATGGTCTGGTTGCCCGAGTTGCCGCCTATCCCCGCCACGATGGACATGAGAAAGGCCAGGATCACGATGTGGCTGACGGTGTCTTCGAATCGTGATGCGATGAAGGAGGCCGTCGACGCTGTGCACAGGTTGACGAGCAGCCAGGGGGCGCGGTTGCGCAGTGCGGCCAGAATGGGCGCGAAGATGTCTTCTTCCTGCAGTCCAGCACGCGAGAGCTGCTGCTCCTGCGAGTCTTCTTGCAGCACGTCCACCACTTCGTCGATGGTGACCCTGCCAATGAGCCGTCCCTGCTCGTCGACCACAGGGGCTGACACCAGGTCATAGCGCTCGAAGGCGCTGGCGGCATCGGCGTCTGAGTCCGTGGGGTTCAGGCTGAGGACGTCGGGCTCCATGACGGCATTGACCAGCGTGTCAGGTTCACTTAGCAGCAGTTTGGACAGCGACAGCGTGCCCCGCAGCAGGTCGTGTCGGTCCACGACGAAAATCTGGTCGGTGTGATCCGGCAGCTCGTGCAGGCGGCGCAGATAGCGCAGCACGACTTCGAGTGTCACGTCTTCGCGTACGCGCACCATGTCGAAGTCCATGATGGCGCCCACCGTGTCTTCGGGGTAGCCCATGGCGGCCAGCAGCTGAGCCCGCTCTGCGTCGGTCAGCCCTTTCTGGACTTCGGTGATGATGCCGGCTGGAAGATCGGGCGCCAGATCAGCGATCTCATCGGCATCCATGGTGCCGGTTGCTGCGATCAGGTCCTCATGGTCCATGGACTCGATGAGCGACTCGCGCACCCAGTCTTCGACTTCCAGCAGCACGTCGGCATCGAATTCTGCGCTGACAAGCTGCCAGATGGCCTGGCGTTCGTGCACAGGCAGCGATTCGAGGATGAAGGCGATGTCGGCCGGATGCAGCGCGTTGACGATCTGGCGGATCTCGCCTTCGTGCTGACGCTGCAGCATGCCTTCGAGGAGATTGGAGCCGTCCTCGTCTTCGGTATCACGCTGACGCTGCGCGAGCGCGTCCACGACTTCCTGGCGCTTCAGGATGGCCTGCAGTTCCTGCAAGGCAAGTTGGGCGTCCTCCGGATCAAGGCGACGCGGAACCACAACCGGCGTGACAGATGTTTGGGGTGCGCGCTCGTCAGCCATGTACACCAGGGCTCAGAGTGCTGGCAACGGGCGGCTGCGCCGGTTCTCGTCTGTGGCCACGTAGGTGAGGGTGGCTTCGGTGACTTTCACGACCTCGGTTTGCAGGCGCTGGCGTTCTGCGTAGACCTCGACTTCGACGGTGATCGAGGTGCGCCCAGTTTTTACGATGTCGGCGTAGAAGCTCAGGAGATCGCCCACGAAGACGGGTTGCTTGAAGGTGAAGGCGTTGACCGCCACGGTGGCTACTCGTCCGCCCGCGCGCCGAGCGGCCGGGATGGAGGCGGCGATGTCGACCTGAGACATGATCCAGCCGCCAAAGACGTCACCGTGAATGTTGGCATCGCGGGGCATGGGCATGACGCGCAGAACGGCATGCCGGTCTGATGCAGGGAGGGTGACGGGCGTGGAGTCTGACATGGAGACCTCTGTAGACAGACGAGAATCGGGGCGGCCGCGCGGCGACCGTGCCAAGACGCGTATTTTACGGCAATCAGGGCGCGGAGCTTTCAGGCGACTGCAGGAAGCGCCGGACGAGGGATATCCAATACGCGGCTCCCAGCGGGATCAGGGCGTCGTTGAAGTCGTAGCTGCTGTTGTGCAGCATGCAGGGGCCTTGTCCGTGACCTGAGTCGCGGTGGTCGCCGGTACCGTTGCCGATCCAGACGTAGCAGCCCGGGCGCTCTTGCAACATGAACGAGAAATCCTCAGCCCCCATGGATGGGCGCACGCGGGCATTGACCTGGTCGGCACCGACCAGATCGATCAGGACCTGGGTGCAGAGCGCTGTCTCGTCGCTGTGGTTGATGGTGGCGGGGTATTCGCGAATGAACTGAAAATCTGCCTCGCAGCGCAGCGCGCGGCCAAGGTGCAAGGTGATGTCGTGCATGCGGGCCTCGATCAGGTCGAGGGCCTCTGGAGTGAGCGTGCGCACTGTCCCACGTAGCTCGGCGCTGTCGGGGATGACGTTGTCTGCCGATCCCGCCCGGACTTGGGTGACGCTGATGACACCCGCCTCCAGCGGGTCTTGCTCGCGCGTGAGGATGCCCTGATACGCCAGGATGAGTTGCGCGGCCGCGACGACGGGGTCCACGCCCAGGTGCGGCATCCCGCCGTGGGCGCCGCGCCCTTGCAGGGTGACTTTGAAGTTGCTGCTGGAGGCCATGATGGGACCGTCCGTCAGCCCGAATGATCCCACTGGAATGCCAGGCCAGTTGTGCATGCCGAAGACGCCATCCATGGGAAAGTCTTCGAAGAGGCCGTCTTCGATCATGCGCCGTGCGCCGGCCCCGCCTTCTTCGGCCGGCTGGAAAATGACGTGCACGGTGCCGGAGAAGTCGCGTTCCTGCGCCAGATAGCGTGCGGCGGTCAGCAGCATCGTCATGTGACCGTCGTGGCCGCAGGCGTGCATGGCACCACTGTTGCGGCTGGCGTGCGGGAACGTGTTGACCTCGGCCATGGGCAGTGCGTCCATGTCGGCTCTAAGTCCGATCGAACGGCCAGGTTGTTTTCCGGCGATATGTCCGACCAAGCCAGTCCCGCCCAGCCCCGTGTGAGTCGGAATCCCCCAGGATTGCAACAAGTGGTTCAGGGTTTCTGCCGTGCGAGTTTCCTGAAAGGCGAGTTCTGGCCACGCGTGCAGATCGCGCCGGATCTGCGTCATGTCGGGTAGCCATGCGTGGAGTGAGGTGAGCAATGGCATTTTCATAGGTGTTTGCCGATGAGGGCATCGAGCGCAGGAGCAGTGTGCGGGTTGCCTGCATAAACGTAGCCGTCCTCCGGCCAGGGATGCTGGTGGCGGATATCTTCGCACACTCCGCCAGCGGCACGCACCAACGCGGTTCCAGCCGCCACGTCCCAGGGTGCGAGACCCATTTCCCAGTACCCATCGTAGCGCCCGCATGCTGTCCAGGCCAGATCCAGAGCCGCAGATCCCAGGCGGCGGATCCCTCGGGTCTGGTGGATGGCATCGACCAGACCGGGCATGTACTGGGCCTCAAATGAAAAATCACGGAAAGGGAAACCTGTTGCAACCACGCTCTGGTCCAGCGAGGGGGTCTTGGAGCAATAGATTCGACGGCCGTTCAACCAGGCTCCCAGTCCGTACAGCGAAGCAAACAGCTCTTCCCTGTTGGGGTCGTAGATCACGCCGATGAGGGGGGTGTCTTCCGGTAGGGGAGTACGGCCGTCGGGTTGGCACCCGGCATGCCCGATCAGTGCAATGGAGACGGCATAGTGTGGAATCCCGCTGAGGAAATTCGTGGTGCCGTCCAGGGGGTCTATGCACCAGGTGGCCAAGGTGCCGCGTTCGCCGCCCGATTCTTCCGCCATGATGCCGACCGCTGGAGTGCGGGTGTGCAGGATGTCGATGATGGCCTGCTCGGCGTCGCGGTCCGCCTGGGACACCAGATCGTTGCGCATCTTGAAGCTCACTTCGAGATCGTCGCGGTGCAGTGCGTGCGTTTGTAAAATGGCGGCTGCCGTGTGAGCGGCCGTGACGGCGGCATCCAGACAATCGGCAGACAGCAGGTGAGAAGCAGGCATGGGGACAGTTCCTGTGCGGCCACGTTCGGCTCCCGCAGCCTGCGTGGCGGTGATGGATATTGTATGTGACGGACGTGATTCGATGAGGGAGTCCCTGCATGCCAGGTAGTTATGAGCCGCTGGTTCCGGCACGGTGGAGTGTGGATGCGCACGGTGAACCGCGCAGCGATCAGTATGGTGACATCTACCATAGTGCCGAAGGTGCTCTGCCGCAGGCGCGTCATGTCTTTCTGGGTGGCAACCGCTTGCCCGACCGGTGGCGGGAGCGTGAATCGTTCACGGTCTGCGAGCTGGGGTTTGGGCTGGGGCAGAATTTTCTCGCCACCTGGCAGGCCTGGCGTGCAGACGTGGCGCGCTGCCGTCGGCTGCATTATGTCGCCTTCGAAGCGCATCCCTTTGAGGAGGCTGACCTGCGCCGATCCTGCGCTCGCCTTCCAGCAGACTTGCAGTCTCATGCAGCAGCCTTGCTCGCCGGCTGGCCCAGTCTGTTGCCCGGGTTGCACCGGATCGAGTTCGAAGGGGGGGCTCTGACCCTGACACTGGCATTGGGTCGCGTGGAACGCTTCGCGCCTCAGATTCAGGCGCAGGTGGACGCATTTTATCTGGATGGTTTTGCGCCGCGGGTCAATCCGGACATGTGGACACCCCGCGTGTTTGGGCAAATGCGGCGGCTGTCCGTGGCCGGGGCCACGGTGGCCACCTGGTGTGCCGCTGGGCAGGTGCGCAGGGACCTGCGGGATGCGGGCTTTCTGGTCTCCAAAGTGCCAGGCTTTGCCGCCAAGCGTGACATGACGGTCGCCGTCTTGCGACCGGGGTTGGGGAGCCCACTGGCAGAGGATGCGGCCGGTCGTCGCGTCGCGGTGATCGGGTCCGGGCTGGCTGGGGTCGGAGTGGCGCAGTCGCTGGCACTGAGAGGTGACGCGGTGGAGCTCTGGGACCCTGGCGTAGCGGCCCATCCGGATGTCCGAGACGGCCCGCTGGCTGCCGGTGCGCTGGTCCCTGCGCTCAGTCCCGATGATGACACCCGCTCGCGTCTGTCCCGTGTCGGGCTGGAACGCGCGCGGACTCGCTGGATGACCCTGCCGCTCGCGGCCCGGCCAGTGGCATGCGGAGCCTTGGTGTGCAGTCGGAGCGCCGACGGTGCGCGCGAGCAGGAGAGGGCGATGGCACGCCTGCGGTTTCCGCCCAAATGGGTGCGCCGGGTGGATGCTCCCGAGGCCCTGGCGCAGTCAGGCATTGTGGCCCCTGACGGCGGTTTGTGGTTTGCCCAGGCCCTGCGTGTCGATTTTTCTCCACTCGTGGCCGCCTTGCGCGCCACGCCTGGCGTTGTGACTCGGCCCCTGCAACTGGTGGGGCTTGCGCGTCTCGATCGGGGCGGCTGGGCTCTGACGGATGCGTCAGGCAAGGTTTGCAGTGAAGTCGATCAGGTCGTGCTTGCAGCGGGCTGCGCCACGGCACGCCTGCTGTCGACCGTGGTGCCGCCGGACCCATGGCCGGTGCTGCGGACTGCGCAGCCCATTCAGGGACAGCTGAGCCTGTATCCCGTGTCGTGCGACCAGGCCTCGATTCCGCGCTGTATCGTGGCCGGAAAGGGCTACTGCCTGCCGCCGCGGGGGCACTGGGGCGTGGCCGGTAGTACCTACTGGCCACGGTCTGGAGGTGAACCTTCGGTACAAGAAGGGCATCGCGAGATTCTCGATCAGTTGGGGGGTTGGCTTCCGCAAGGGGAGGTGCCTTGGCTGGGAACGGGTTCCCCGCAGCCGTGGACCTCATGGCGAGTGGCGACCCGGGATCATTTGCCTGTGGTGGGCGAGGTCGCAGGGTGCGCAGGGCTCTGGCTTGCGTGTGCCTACGGCTCAAGGGGGCTGACGTGGTCGGCCCTGGCTGGTGATGTGATTGCGGCATCTCTGCACGGAGAGCCCGCCCCTCTGGAGCGTGAGCTGTTGCACCGGATACGCGTGCGTTGATCGGAGCGCCAATCAGCCAGGTACGCTGGCTTCAGGGGCCGCGTTGCTTTGGTCGCTTTGGCGGACGAATTGCTCAAACGCCTCGGGAGTCAGCGGCCGGCTCAGGAAATAGCCTTGGATGACGTCACAGCCTGCCGCCTGCAGAAAACCGAGTTGTTCAGCCGTCTCTACCCCTTCGGCGATGGTCCTCATGCCCAGGCGGCGCGCGAGTTCGATGATGGCGCGGACGATCGCCTGGTCGTCGGGATCTACGTTGAGATCGCGCACGAAGCCCTGGTCGATCTTCAGTGTGTGGATTTTGAACTGCTTGAGCCGACTCAACGACGAGTAACCCGTGCCGAAGTCATCGATTGCGATGCGGATTCCTGATTCGTGCAGCTCCAGCATGCGTTGCGCGACACCTTGAGGGTTCTTGATGGTGGCAGCTTCTGTGATTTCGAGGGACAGGCAGTCCTCCGGAATGCCTGCCTCGGCCTGGACCCTTTTGATGAGCGTGGGCAGGTCTGGCTGCTCGAACTGGGATGCGGAAAGGTTGACTGCAATCGTGATGTTTCGCAGGCCCTGGTCCTGCCAGTGGCGAATCTGACCCGCCGCTTTGCGCAGGACCCATTCGCCGATCGACAGGATTTGTCCGCCTGATTCGGCTGCCGGGATGAATTCGGCAGGGCTGACAGCGCCCAGAGTGGGTGAATTCCAGCGTAGAAGCGCCTCGGCACCCGTGATGTGCCCGGTGGCCAGGTCTTGTTGCGGCTGGTACACCAGGAAGAATTCATTGCGTTGTTGTGCTTGTTTCAGACCGTTGTCCAGGGCCAGCGCCCGGCTTGCGTGGCGTTGCATCTCGGTGGTGAAAAAGCAAAAGCCGTTGCGGCCGTTGGCCTTGGCCCGATACATGGCAGCTTCTGCGCTGGCAAGCAGCGTTTCGAATTCTTGTCCGTCCTCGGGGTAGTGTGCCAGGCCAATGGATGCGGTCATCATCACGTTCTGCTCCACCAGCAAGACGGACTCCGACAGGATGCGCATGATCGCCTGGGCTTGCCCCACTGCTTGAGGCTGGTTGAGGTTGGGGAACAGCCCGACGAAGTTGTCGCCGGAATAGCGTGACAGCGTGCCAGCGTCCCCTACTTCGGCACGCAGGCGCTGCGCGATGCTCTGCAGCAGCAGGTCGCCGGTCGTGTGCCCCATGGCATCGTTGACCGACTTGAAATTGTCGAGGTTGATCCAGATCGCCGTGAACGAGTGGTGTGTAGCGCTCACGAACTTGAAGCGTTCTTGCAGCAGGATGCGGTTTGGCAGGCCGGTCAGCGTGTCGTATAGCGTCAGCTCGCGAATGCGGCTTTCGGCGTTTTTACGGTCGGTGATGTTTTCCTGGTGTTCCAGGTAGTGGGTGATGTGGCCGTTGGCGTCGCGCACGGGGTAAATCAGCGCGAGTTCGATGTATTCCGTGCCATCTTTGGCTCGATTGATGATTTCACCCTGCCATGGTTCACCGCGATTGAGGTGCTGCCACATGTCTTCGTGGGTGGCTGCGGGCGTGCGGTGGGAGGTCAGGAGCTCGTCCGGGGTGCGGCCCAGAGATTCGGACAGCGAGTAGCCGCTGAGGCGGGTAAAGGCGTCGTTGGCGAATTCGATACGGGTCTGTGCATCCATGATGATGATGGAAACCGGGCTTTGCATGACGGCCTGAGACAGAAGCTGCAGCGTGCGTTCGCTTTGGACGCGCTCGGTGACGTCGCGTGAAATCACGACGAATCGGGGGGAGGCCTCGGTACCGGATGCCATGCGTGAGACCGAAAGTTCGAACCAGTGCGGTGTGCCATCGCGCCCGGGGATGCGCAGGACCTTTCCACGTGAGACCCCTGTGTGCTCCGCTTCCTTGAGCGCAGTGAGTACGACCTGGGCTTCGCCGGGGTCGAGAATGTCGCCCAGGGTGTGACCGATCAGCTCCTGTTTTGGATTGGACAGGTCTTGTGGTCGATCGGTGTATACGGCCAGATAACGGCCGTCGGCGTCCATTTCGAAGACCAGGTCCGGCATCGCGTCCAGCGTGGCTCGGAGTTGCTCGCGCGAGCCTTGCAGCTGGGTGTAAGGGTATTGCACTGCCTCCACGAAGACGGCGCGAAACAGCATCATGTAGGCCAGCGCTTTATAGATGTGTCCCAAGAAGATGTAGACGTCGGTCAGTTCACCATAGAGCGTGAAGAAAAACTCGCTCAGGGCCATGACACAGGCCGCGGCCGATAGAATCGCCGCATTGAAGTGCCGGGCCCCCCGCAGTGGCCGCCAGAGCAGCGCCGCAGCGCCCAGGTAGAGCCCCATCAGCAGGTACTCGGCCGCGACCTTGAATGGGGTCAGCCCATATCCAGGGATGAACAGGTTTGGGACATCGTCGGGGAATTCGAAATACAGAGCTGCCAACGCAGTCACGCCCACGAGTACCAGGGCCACCTGGAGCCCGAATGGGACTTTGGGAGTCCGGGAGTCCCAGGGCCTCCAGGCGATCGCCAGCAGCCCCGCGGCACAGGAAAAGCGTGCAAGCAGCCAGAAATAGAGGGTTTCGTCGGCGGTGCCCGGCGTGATGAAGGGCGGCATGCCGGGGAAGGAGAGCAGATGCAGGAAGTCGAATAGCGCCACGGCCAGAAACGCGCTTCCCAGAAGCTTCAGGTTGGCGGGCAGAGCCTCGTGCCGGGTGCTCCACACCACGCCAAAGATGGCCATGGACACCACGACCGAGAGGGTTTCGAGAGCGGTGTGTAACGGGAGGTAATTGGCGATGTGACGGCTTGACGCAGGCATGGGCACGGTTGCCGCTACCAGCAGGACAACCAGCAGAGCCCCCGCCATGACCCATGAGCGATGGATGTTCGGTGGCTGGCTGATGTGAGTCGACACGGCATGCTCCATGGCAGGAAGGTCGCTGCGAGTGAACCAGGTCTCGTGCCGCCGACCGTCTTTGAAATCGGACCGTTACATCAAGTAGTGTGCAGTGCCCGCTCGGTTCATTATAGGGGTGCGAGTGTTGCGGCGAACCGCCATCCGGCCGAGTTTTGAAGCGTGTCAAAGTCGTTGATCGACGCCGGATTTTATTTTATGACGTAAATCCGTCAGAATAATGTCTTTTACAAGACTCGTGCGGGCTCGGTGCCCAGAGGACCACGCTGTGTCGCCCACCATTGAACTGGCGGACTCAATTTTTGAAACCGGCCCGATCGCCTCGTCGCCGTCTAGCGTCGAATGGGCTCTTCATTCAGACGAATGGAGATTGCGAATCGAAGCGCACGCGCCCGGAGTATTTCGGCTGCGCTGCGGCCCTGTCAATTGGCTGGCTCCCGCAAAGCCTTCGGCCCGGGCGCAAAGGCACGCGGCCATGCTGTTGGCCCGCGAAGAGCCTGTAGGGGAATTCGAAGCGCTGTCTCCCGAGCCAGGGTGTTGGCGTCTTACGCAAGGGGATACTGCCCTTGAAATCAGTGGCGCAGCGCCTACCCTGAGGCTGCTGCATCTGGGCCAGCCGGTGGGCGAGGCCCAGCTGTTGCTGCCGGAAGCGGGTGGCGAGCCCTGGCACCTGGACTGGGATCTTGGCGACGACGAGGCGCTCTTCGGCTTGGGCGAGACCTTGACGGATCTGGATCGGCGCGGGCAACGGCTGGTCTCGGGCCAGCAGGCTGACCGATGCCTGCCCTTGGCGTGGAGCCCCCGCGGCTGGGGGGTGTACCCCAACAGCCTCGAAGAGGTCGTCCACGATGTGCAAGAGCCGGGGCGCTATGGCGTCCAGGTCGCCGCGGCGGGCCTCGACGTCTTTCTGTTCGTGGGTGAACCCTCCGAGATCTTGAATCAATACACGGCTCTGACCGGGCGGGCCGGGCAACCCAATCTGTGGCCTATGGGCGTCTGGCTGGACCAGGCCCCGGGCCAGTCTCTGGAAGACAGTCTGGCGCAGGTCCGCAGTCTGCGGACGCAGCAAATGGCGCTCGATGTGCTGGTGTTGGCCGATCCGGCCGTTCTCGGGTTTCAGGCGGATAAGCCGGTGTTCGAGTGGTCGGCTAGGGTATCCGACTGGCGCAGCTGCGCCGAACGCGCGCAGGCGCTGAATCTCCATCTTGCGGGATCCTGTTTCCCGGGCGTGCTGCAGGGTACTACCCTGTTCGACGAATGGGCGGATCGTGGCTGGCTGTTGTGCGATGCCGAGGGCGATGTCTGGGTCCATCCCGGCAATGCTGCATCAGGCGGCAAGCCGTTTGGTTTGCTGGATCTGACGCACAAGGACACACGTAGGCTCTGGACTGAACGTCATCTTCAGGTCATTGAAGAGGGGCTGGATGCCTCCGTTTGTCAGGCAAGGATCGACTTTCCGGCCGAGGTCGAGGCCCGGGGCGGCGAATCTGGCACTGTCCTGCGCAATGTGTATCCGTTTCTCGCGCGTCAAGCGCTCTTTGATGCCGTAGCGGGGCCGCGTACGCCCCAAGAAGGCGTCATGCTCAGCCGAGACCTTTTTCCGGGGGTACAGCGCTTTGCGTGGCAGCAGGGGCCTGCGGTCGACAACACCTGGCAGGGCTATGCAGCTTCTTTGAAAGCGGCGCTTTCTGTCGGTAACAGCGGGGTGGCAGTCCAGACGCACCGGCTGGGAAATCCCGAGCGCCCTACAGGCAGCATGACCCCTGAGCTCTATCTGCGCTGGCTTGCCATGTGCGTGTTCTCGGGCAATTTCAGCCTGCAGGGGCATCCGGCACTGATGCCGGACGCTTTCGACGACGATACGCGTGCGCTCGTCGCGCACTGGCTGCAGTGGCGCTATCGCCTGCTCCCATATGTGGCAGGCATCGTCGACGATGCGGTGCGCACCGGCTTGCCGGTCCAGCGGTCCATGGCGCAGGCCTTCCCGGCAGATGCGCAGGCGCACTTGTGGGACACACAGTACCTGCTGGGGCCGGCGCTGCTGGTTGCTCCTGTCATGCACGCTGGCGACACGGTCGAAGTTTACCTGCCGCAAGGGGCCGCCTGGTGGGATCTGAACACGGGCTGGCGCTACGAAGGCGGCACTCGCTGGACTCTGCATCCTGGCCTGGACACTATCCCCGTCTTTGGACGCGAGGGCCACATCTTGTGTCTGGGACCGACGGCGCAGCATACGGGTGAAATCAATTCGGCCCGCATTCTTGAAGAGGTCTGGATGTTTGGGATGCCCGAGCATAATCCTGTCGTGATGCGCAACAAGATCCGTGTCATGCAGATGCAGGGGTCGAGTTATATCAAGGGCCTGGAGGGTCTGAAGATTTTGTCTTCCGAAGGGCTGGAGGTGAAGCGGCGCGGCGCCGAAGTGCGTATTTCGCGCGCGCGCTGACCTTTTCCGGTGTCGTGCAGCGTCAGGACGGGGTGTCTGCAGGCTCTACGGCCGCCTTGTCTTGTTCATGCAAGGGGATGTCGACGCACAGGCTGGCATCGAAGTTGGGGTTTTCGTTGACACCGTCGCGGCAGTAGCCCCGGGGGTTGCACAGAACGCGAGTGCCGTAGACTTTGTAGTCAAAACTGTCGTGTGTATGGCCATGGACCCACAGCGCGGAGCGGCCCAGCAGGCTGGTGCAATCAGAGACGAACCCGGCGCTGACCAAGGAATCCGCAAAGCGTGGGTGCACGCTGCGGATGCTGGGGGCATGGTGGGTGATGACCACGGTCGGTCCCTCGAATGGGGCGTCGAGCATTGCGTCCAGCCAATCGTATTGTTCACGAAAGAGTGCGATGGAATCTTGTGGCGTGTAACGCGAGTAGTCTGCGTTGCGGATCACCTGAAAATCGCGCATGAATTCTGCAGATTTTTCCATGGCAAGGTCTCGGCATTCGGGACCGAAGAGTTCGAAGTCGGTCCAGAGCGTGGTGCCCAGAAAGCGCACTCCGCCTATTTCTATGGACCCTTGATCCAGGAAGTGGACACCACATTCGGCTGCACAACGAGCGAGTTCGGCGCGCACCTCGGGGATGCATCCCCCGTAGAATTCGTGGTTGCCCGCGATATACAACACCGGACGGCCGAATTGCGCGGCCCATTGCATGGCCGCCTTCGGGCGGGCGATGTCACCCGCCAGAACGGTGACGTCGGCCTCGATCGCCGGCAGAGGCATCCCCTGGACACCCAGGTGAAGATCCGAAAGAATGTGCAGCTTGAGCGGCAGCGAGTCGTGCGGATGGGTCATGGTTTACCTCGTATCTGGGGCTGAAACTTGACGTCTTTTTTTTATACTGTCAGAATGCTCGATTCTTGTTGGGTCGTTAGCTCAGTTGGTAGAGCACCGGACTTTTAATCCGATGGTCGCGCGTTCGAGCCGCGCACGACCCACCAACGCCGCTTTTGATGCCCAGGCCGCACGGCCTGGGCATTTTTCATGGGCGTTGCAGATATTCTGATGCTCGATCGTGGGGATGGGAATATGTGTTTCCCCGCATAGTATGTTTCCCGACGTTGGAAGCTCTACGCCCGTATGTACACCCACCCTGCCTGCTGCAACAGGGCCAGTTCCAGCACGGCGGGTTTGTCCAGCACTTGAAGCGGTTCGCGTGCCGGTCTGCCTATCCGGGTCAGCGTGTTCGGACACAACCACGTGATGGGGTCCTGGTCTGCGCGGACCACATCGAGCGCGGCCGCGACGGCCTGCGCGTTGACTATGACGCGGACATCTGCTTGCGGGTCTGCTCGCCGCAGGTTGGCGGCATTGTTGCGTGCCCGCTCCAGCGCCGCCGGCGTCGGTGCGTGCAGGATGACTTTCAGCGGTGGATGTTCCATGATCTTTCTCGGTTCGGGTGGGTTGCTTTACCCCCTATACTAGTGTCCCCTTTTCAGTCTGCTCAAGCGTTTTTGGATCGGGGCGGTGTGTGGCCGGCTGTCGTTCTGCCATGGCAGTCTAGTAAAGGTTGCAGTCATGTCATTCACCCATGTCCCTGGGTTCGTGGGCTCGGTTCGATCCGCCTCTTCGGCCACCAAGGGATATTTGCTGATTCACTTCTGTGTGGTTCTGTGGGGCTTTACGCCCATCATGGGCCGTGTCATTTCTTTGGATGCGGTGTCGCTCGTCTGGTGGCGCATGCTGCTTGCGGCGCTGGTGCTGCTGTTTCTTCCCTTGACGTGGCGAGGCATCCGAGAGATGTCCTGGCGGGTGTTCGCAGCCTGTTGTGGTGCCGGTGTCATTCTGGCGATCACCTGGGCGTTGTTCTATCTGGCCGTCAAACTCACCAATGCTTCGGTTGCCGCCGTTTGTCTGGGCACGGCACCCTTGTTCATCGCAATCTTCGGGCCTCTTCTGACGCGCCGGCCGTATCAACGCGGGGATCTGATCCTGGCGGTCGCCATCATCCCCGGGGTCGCGTTGGTGGCAGGTGGCATTCCCCACGGCATGTATCTGGGGCTGGGGGTTGGCCTACTGTCTGCGGCGACGTTGACGGCCTTCAGTGGCACGAACAAGCTTCTGGCCAACCGGACCCATCCTATCAGTGCGACCTGTGTCGAACTGGCGGCCGGGACCTTGTTTCTGTCCGTCGTGCTGGCGGTTCTGCCTGGTTCGCAGGCAGAATTCAGCTTTCCTCATGGTTGGGACATCGTGTTTCTGCTGGTGTTTGCCGTGACGATGACTGCCTTGCCCATGGCGCTGCTGCTGGTGGCCCTGCGTTACATCACGGTGTTCGCGCAACAGATGGCGACCAATCTGGAGCCTGTCTATGCCGTACTCTTGGCCATCCCCTTGCTGGGTGAGCAGCAGGAACTGGGTGCCTTGTTTTATCTGGGGGTTGTCATGATCATCGGGACGGTGATGGTGGAGCCTCTCAATCGCTGGCTTCGCACCCGGTCGCGACGCAAGTCATGAGTACTAGCCTGTTGCGGCACCTGATCGGGAATGGCCGGGGTGGTCTTCGCCGCTGCGGACGGTCAGGCTCTGGACGGCCGTGCCCACGGGCCCTCGAGCGTCGCTCAGGGCGGACAAGGTCTCACCGAGCCCGGACGGGCCAAAGCTGACTCGGGTGTCGAAGCCCACCCAGCCGGCCTCGGGGGCGCGGAAGAAGTGCACGGTCAGATCGACATTGGCAAAAAAGACGCTCCCTGGACGTTCGCGCACGGCAATCCCGTTGGCGGTGTCTATCAGTTTCAGAAACCCGGCGACGGGGGGGTCGGCTTCTCCGGCCACCAGCGGAAGGGCACTGCGAACCCACGCGAGGCTATGGCCAGGACGAGCGTCTGCATTGCGCCGCGTTTCGATTGAGGCCACGTAGCCGCCACCCCAAATCGATGAAAGAGCCAGAGGTGGCATCGAATCCGGAGCTGGCAGACGTGCGCGTTCGTCCCCCGCAATGCGGGTGGTGTCGTTTGCTGCAAGGCGCCAGATGCGTGCGCTGATGCTGGTCTGGTCGCCATGCCGCATGCGGGCTTCCAGGAGTTCGATTGAGCGTCCGGGACGCAGTACCTGGACGTCGATCGTGAATTCGCCAGAGTGGATGACCCCAAGGATGTCGAAGGACACGCGCGACACCAGTTTGGAACTGGGGAGGCGGCGTTCTGCTTCGGCCAGCACCAGGCCGGATGCTGGAGCCATATGCTGCTCTCCCGGCTGCCAGGCACCCTGGGCATGAAGGGTGGAGACGAAGCGATCTTCGGCGAGGCGTACGTAGTACGCGTCCGGGTAAGGCTCACCTGTGTGGCCAAGATGGCGGTTGGTTGCAGTCGGCATGACGCGAGTGTAGTACGGCCGCTGCGGATCTTGCCAGCCTCAGCCTCTCCTAAGTCGGGCTTTGCTAAGCTGCAGGAAAGTGATTCTAATGCCACCAATGGACATTGCAACCCTGATCCACACTTACGGCTACTGGGCCGTCGCAGTGGGCACCTTTCTGGAAGGAGAAACGGTGCTGCTGGCGGCGGCTGCGGCAGCGGCTCGAAATTACCTGTGGTTGCCTGGGGTGGTGGCCGTGGCGGCGCTGGGAGGCTTTGTAGGGGATCAGTTCTTTTTTTGGGTGGGTCACCGCTATGGCGCGCGCCTCGTGAGGCGGTATCCGGCGCTCGAGCGCCGCACGGCACGGGTTCAGGCGCTGCTCAAGCGCCACAATGCCCCCATTATCCTGGTCGTTCGCTTTCTGTATGGGCTGCGTGTTGCCGGCCCTGTCGCCATTGGCATCAGTGGGGTGTCCTGGGGCCGGTTTGCTGCTTTCAACGCGGTGGGCGCGGCGCTCTGGGCTTCTCTTGTGGGCGGCCTTGGATACGGTCTGGGGGAGGGGCTCGATCGTCTGATCCCGTTATTGGGTGACTTCGACGCCGACGAACTTCGGGGGATCGCCGCCATCGTTGCGGGGCTGGTGGTCGTGTGGTTGACCCTCGAGGGCGTGCGCGCCCTTCGTGCCAGGAGCGTGTGCCAGCAGCCCGATATTCATCATGAGGACCGGCCCCGTTGAGAGTGCTATTGGTCGAGGACGACGCCATGATTGGCGAGGCCGTTCAGGACGCCTTGAAAGAAGCGTCGTATGCCGTGGATTGGGTCAAGGATGGGCTGGTGGCCCTTTCGTCGCTGGCCGCGCAGCGTTACGACCTGGTCTTGCTGGATCTTGGGCTCCCGGGGAAGGATGGGCAGGATGTGTTGCAGTCGATCCGCGCGCACGACAATCCGGTTCCTCTGCTGATTCTCACGGCGCGCGATGCGCTCGATGACCGCCTTCGGGGTCTGGACGGTGGCGCCGATGATTACCTGGTCAAGCCTTTTGAGGTGGAGGAGCTGCTGGCGCGGATGCGCGCAGTCCTGCGCCGCAAAGAGGGCAGCGGGGCACCGCTGCTGACCAATGGCCGTGTGACGCTGGACCCGTCCACGCGCGAGGCATTCATGGAGGGCGGCTCGCCGGTGCGCCTGACGGGGCGCGAGTATTCCCTCTTGCGGGCGCTGCTGGCACGGCCGGGTGCCATCCTCTCGCGCAGCGACCTGGAGGACCGCATCTACGGCTGGGGCGAGGAAGTCGAGAGCAATGCCATCGAGTACCTCATTCACTCGCTACGCAAAAAGTTGGGCAATGAAGTGATTGAAAACGTGAGGGGACTCGGATGGATGGTCTCAAAAGTCGCTTGAAGACTTCGGTTCAGTACAGGCTTTCCTTCACCCTGTCTTCGGTTCTGATTTTCGTGGCGGTGGTGGCCGGTGTCTTTTCGTTTCTTTCAGTGTTCGACGAGGCGCATGATCTGCAGGATGACGTGCTGCGCCAGATCGCCACGCTGATCGATCAGCAGCGCCTGTCGTGGCAGCCGACGGCGACCGGCCCTCGTATTGAAAATGCCGACGACGATTCCACGGTCTATGTGCAGGTACTGGGAGCATCAGGCCTTTTCGCAGGAAAGACCAGGAACAATCAGGCGCTGCCTTTGCCGGCTGATTTGGTGGACGGCTTGCAGACCTTGAACCTGGGAGGCGAGTCGTATCGCGTCCTGGTGAAGATGATGCGCTCCGGGGCGCGCGTGGCCGTGTCCCAGGAGACCGATGCACGCAACGAGATGGCCACCAACAGCGCACTGCGGACGCTGCTGCCATTTCTGGTGTTGGTGCCGGTGCTGCTCATGCTCATTGCACGGCTGATACGCACGATGTTTCGACCGATCACGGGTCTGTCCCGGCAACTGGATGCACGCAGTGACGACGATCTGCGGCCTATCCGGGCGGACCACCTGCCTTCCGAGGTACGGCCTTTCGTGCTTGCGATCAATCGCCTGCTTGCGCGGGTGGCAGAATCGATCAAGTCGCAGCAGCGGTTCGTCGCAGATGCGGCCCACGAATTGCGTTCGCCGCTCACGGCGCTGTCCTTGCAGGCCCAGCGCATGGACCATCTCCAGATGTCCGAGGCGGCGCGCACTCGGTTGGCGATCCTGCAGAAAGGCATCGAACGCGGGCGCAACCTGCTCAATCAATTACTGAGTCTGTCCAAGGTCCAGGCGGGCTCGGGTACATCCGCTCACCAGATTTCGGTAAGTTCGGTCTACCGCACCGTACTGGAAGATCTGATGCCACTGGCGCGGGCCAAGCACATCGATCTGGGGGTGCTTGAGGGGCCCGATGCAGCCTTGCGAGCGTCGGAACTCGACCTCTGTACCTTGGTGAAGAATCTGGTGGATAACGCGATCCTCTATACGCCGGACTATGGCCGCGTGGACCTGTCTGTCGGCGTGACGCACGACGCTGTAGTGTTGCAGGTGGCAGATACGGGCCCGGGGATTGCCGAGGCCGAGCGCGCGCGCGTCTTTGACCCCTTCTATCGCGTGTTGGGGAGCGATCAACCGGGCTCCGGGCTGGGCCTGGCCATCGTCAAGGCGATCGGGGATCGCCTGGGTGCGCGGTTGGAGCTGAGCGACACGGATGCGGTGGCGCGTACCGGGCTGACGGTTCGTGTGATCGTGCCTGTAGCCTCGCCGCAAGTGCCCTCAGTTTGACCTAAGTCTGGTTCCTTATCCTGCCTCGCATTCGTCGTCGACGATGATCGAGGTGGAACTAGATGAGAAGGGCTTTATTGAGTGCCGGCGCCTGCGCACTGCTGTTGGCGGGGTGTGCCACGTACCAACCGCTACCCTTGCCTCAGCAGGCAAAGCTGGCGGTGCGAATCACGGAGGTGCGGCACGTCTTGCCATCCAAAGAGGCGGGAACCTCAGTGGCCATTGACGTGAGTCGACCGCTGTTGCCTTCCCAGGTGGGGTTGCTGGCTGTTCTCAATGCCCCGGAGCTGCGCTCCGAACGGGGCGAACTTGATCTGGCACAAGCCACAGCCTTGCAAAGCGCCTTGTTGCCGAACCCTTCGGTGAGTCTGGGTTATGCCGCAGTCCTCAGCGGGCCGGCAACAGCCGCTGCCTATACCGCGTCATTGGCTCAGGACATTGCCTCGTTGGTCACCTATCGCAGCCGGAAGGCGGCTGCGCAGGACCATGTGGCGCAAGTCGATGCGGATCTGCTCTGGAAGGAATGGCAGGTGGCGCAGAAGGCTCGGCTGCTGTCCGTGGGACTGTATTGGAACGGGCTGGCGCTTTCGGCCAACGAGTCCCGCCGAACGCAGGTCACACAGGCGACGGCACGGATGCAGGCTGCCGTCGCGCGCGGCGATGCGAGCCTATCCGATCTCACGCCGCTTCTGTCTGCCCACTCGTCCCTGGAGCAGGCAGTTTCTGCACTTGAATTGCAGCAGGCTCGGGACTGGGCCGAGCTGGACGGCCTGCTGGGTCTGACGCCTGAGGCCCGTTTTGCGATTGCGCGCCCCCGGGTGCCAACACCGCCGGGGCCCCTGCAAGCCATGGTGGTCAGCGCCCCTCACCGCCGCCCGGATCTGCTGGCTCTGCAATTGGGCTACCAGTCTGCGGATGAAAGTGTGCGGGCGGCCATTCTCGGGCAGTTTCCTGCCTTTGCTCTGGGGGGGGCGTGGGGATCGGATACATCGCAAGTGCGTTCCGCCGGCCCCACGGTGACCTTTGATCTGCCCATCTTCAACCACGGACAGGGTGCGGTCGCTCAGGCACGCGCCACGCGACTTTTGCTCCATGAACGATACCAGGCACGCTTGGACGCCCTGGCCTCCACGGTGCTCGCGTTGCAGAGTCGTAGCCGGTATTTGCGTACGCATCTGACGGCGGCCTTGAAGGATGCGTCCTCTGCTCAGACCCGCGAAGAAGCGGCTCGCGCAGCGTTCGAAGCCGGCAATCTCGACGAGCGAGCTTTTGCCGACTATGCATCCACCGCGCTGGCAGCCCGTTTGGCGGTGATCGATTTCAATCGTGGGCTCGATGAGGCCCGTATTGGTTTGCAGTTGGAGCTTGGATTGGGCCTGCCGCAGGTTCGAATCGCTCCATTGGATTCTTTGGAAAAATCATGATGAAAAAATGCTCCTCTTTGATTGCCGTCGCGTTGCTGGCGGCGTGGTCCGGCCTTGCGCTGGCCACCGAGGCCATCAGTGCCAAGCCCAGTGTCCTCGTGACCACCACGCCCTTGAGGCAAGGGGGTCTGGCACGTACGGTCACAGCCTACGGAACCGTCGTGTCCCTGCCGTCTGCTACCCAGACCCTGTCTGCACGGTCCTCTGAGGTGGTGGGCCAGGTCTACGTGCGCGAAGGCGATGAAGTGACCGCTGGTGCGCCACTCCTGCAGTTGGTGCCAGGCGCTCAGACGGGTGCCAACTATGCTCGGGCACGGACAGCCTTGCGGGATGCGGAGCGGCAGCTTGCTCGCACTCGCCAGTTGCTCACTCAGCATCTGGCGACGGCACAGCAACTGGCGCTTGCGGTGAAGACTCGTGAAGATGCGCGGGTTGCACTGGCGGCGCTGACGGCACAAGGGGCGAGTGGTCCACAGATCCTGCGTGCTCCGTTTCGCTCCATCGTCTCGAAGGTGGCAGTCACTCCCGGAGCGTTGGTTTCTGCGGGGAATTCTTTGATGGACTTGGCGGACCCGGGGCGTCTGACGCTACGCGTGGGTGTGACTCCACTGGACGCCCGGCTCATCAAGCCGGGGGATGCAGCTGCCGTGACGGCTCTTGCTGGGCGTGAGACGCTCGCAGGTGTTGTGTCGCGCCGGGGGGCTTTGATTGATCCCGCGACCGGTCTGGTGTCAGTAGAAGTCTCCCTGCCGCTGGATCACTTGTTTCCGGGCGAGGCTGCCAGCGCGGCCATCACGGTGGGGCAGGTTCATGGGTTCGTGGTTCCCCATGATGCCATTCTGGTCAACAACCAAGGCCAGCCCTACGTCGTGCAGGCCGACGGCAGGACGGCTCGCAAGGTACCGGTACAGGTGGCGGGCAGTCACGGGAATCAGGATGCCATCCATGGCAGTGGTCTGAAGGCCGATCAGCCTTTGATTCTTGCCGGCAATTATCAGCTCGAAGACGGCATGCAGATCCGTCTTGCAGATGCATCGGCAGGGAGTGGGAAATAATGTTCGTGCGTTGGCTGCATCGTCACCGCCTGCCGGTGCTCTTCGTATCGTTCGTCCTTTCTGTGGCGGGAATCTACGCGGCACTCAACCTGCCGATTGGCCTGTTTCCGTTGACGAATTTCCCCCGGATTCGCATCGAGGTGAGTGCCGGCAGCATGCCGGCCCGGCAGATGCTGGCCGACGTGACACAGCCGCTGGAAGCAGCCGCACGATCCGTGCCCGGAGCCGTAGGGGTCACGTCTCGAACGTCACGCGGTTCGGCGCAGATCTTCGTGAATTTTCCGTGGGGGTCGGACATGAACCGTGCGCTGATGGCCGTTGATTCCGCGTTTTCGCAACGGGTCCCGGACCTGCCGTCCGGGACCACCTACGATGCCATCCAGATGAGTCCGAATGCCATCATGCCATTCGTGTCGTATGCCTTGACCTCTGACAAAGTGCCGGCATCTCGCTTGCGCGAGATCGCGCAGCGACAGATTCTGCCTCTGCTTACCGGAATTCCCGGCGTGCGGCGCGTGGGTGTGCTGGGCGGCGAGACTCCTGAGGTTCAGGTGTCCGTGGCGCCGCAGATGCTGCAGCACTATGGGCTGACGTTGCCTGACGTGGCCGGCGCGCTGTCGGCGGCCAACGCGCTTCAGTCGGTGGGTCACGTGCAGGACAATGGCCTGCTCTACCTCACCCTGGGCAACAGCGCCTATACCTCTGTACAGGCGGTGGCGGATACGCCCATTCGGACGCGCCAGGGCGGAGTGCTCACGTTGTCGCAGATCGCCACTGTAAAAATGGGGACCACGCCCGGCTGGTTGCTGGTGAACAACAACGGTCGACCTGCCGTGACCTTCGATGTGTTCCAGCAGGATCGGGCTGACTCGCTGGCACTGGCCAAGACGGTACAGCAGAAGCTGTCTGCCTTCATGAAGACGCAACCTGCCTCCATCCGTTTGGACAAGTGGTACGACCAGACGCAGTTGGTGCGCTCTTCAATCTCGGCGCTGGAAGAGGCTATCGGGATTGGCCTTCTATTTGCTGCTGGCGTGCTCTTCTGGTTCCTGCGCAATTGGCGCGTCACGGCCGTGGCCATGCTGGTGGTGCCTATGGCCGTGCTGTGCAGCATCCTGGTTTTGTGGCTTCTGGGCATGACGCTCAACATCATGACGCTGGGCGGTATTGCAGCGGCGATCGGCCTGCTCATCGACGATGTGATCGTCATGATCGAGCAGATTGCCAGACGGGTGGGCAGCCCGGATGTCGTGGATTCACGCACCGGGGTACTCAAGGCCGCGCGTGAATTTCTCTCGCCGCTCGTGGGTTCGTCGCTGGCGACAGTCGTGATCTTCATTCCCCTGGCGTTCCTGTCGGGCGTTACCGGGTCGTTCTTCAAATACCTGTCACTGACTATGGCGTCGGCCCTGATCATCTCATTTTTGCTCACGACCTTCACGGTGCCCCTGCTTGCACGCAGCTTGGTCGACTTCAGCCAATGGACAGATCCTGGCCATGGAAGGGAGAGCCGGACGCGGCGCCTGCATGGCCGTCTCCTT
Source organism: Castellaniella sp. (assembly GCF_036379515.1). Taxonomy (GTDB): domain Bacteria; phylum Pseudomonadota; class Gammaproteobacteria; order Burkholderiales; family Burkholderiaceae_B; genus Castellaniella. Next base: position 193,813 of record NZ_DASVGN010000027.1, on the reverse strand, counting down.
GACCGCTTCTTTCGGGCACCGTGGCTGGTGGCCATTGTATTGGTGATGCTCTGCGGCGTCGGGTATGTCGGATATCTTCAGGTCGGCACGGGCTTTCTGCCGCGAATGGACGAAGGCGGCTTCGTGATCGACTATCAGACCGCGCCCAGCACCTCCTTGCGGGAAACCAATCGAGAGCTGAAGCAGGTAGAGGCCATCCTCAAGTCGAACGCTTATGTGGCCACGTACTCACGACGTACCGGGGCGGGCTTGGGCGGTGATCTGGCCGAAACCTATCAGGGCGACTTCTTTGTGCGCTTGGTGAACCCCGCGCGTCGGCCGGACATCTGGAAGGTCATGGATGATGTGTCCAACCAGATCACCCAGAAAGTTCCCGGAGTCAATTTCGACACGCACCAGTTGATGAGCGACATGATTGGCGACATGGTAGGACGGCGCCAGCCGGTGGTGATTCAGTTGGGTGGCGATGACCCGAGCGTCCTGGGCAGCGTTGCCCAGAAGGTCGCACAGGCGCTCGCGGCGGTGCCCGGGGTCGAGTCCGCGTCGGTGGACAGTGGTGTGACGCCCGCTGGCGATGCGCTCGAGATCCATGTGGATGCGCCGGCGGCTGCCATGAAAGGCATGACGCCGGCCGCTGTCGAGGCTCAGGTTTCTCAGTATTTGAAGGGCGTCGTGGCCACGCGCTATCTGGGCGCGCACCAGGACGTTGGCGTGCGCCTGCGTTTGCAGGCACCACTGGGCTCGATCTACCGGGATCAGTTGGGTGACCTGCCCATTGCAGGTCCATCAGGGGCGATCTTTCCGCTGCGCGCCGTGGCCACGGTCCGGTTCGTCTCGGGCGAGCCGCAACTGACGCGAGACAACCTGCGGCAAATCGTTGCGGTGACTGCGCAGACGACAGCGGCCCGCGATCTGGGCTCGACCATTGCTTCGGTCAGGCGGATGTTGGCTGTGCCGAACCTGCTTCCTGCCGGGGTGCATTACGTGCTGGGCGGAGCCTACAAGCAGCAGCAGATGGCTGCCAGAGGCATGGTGAAAGTCTTTGCTGCGGCCGTGATCGCTGAAATCGTGCTGCTCATGTTTCTGTATCGCAGCTTTGCGATTCCGCTCATCATCATGGCGACTTCGCTGGTATCTACAGGAGCGGTTTTCGTGGGGCTGTGGGCCACGGGGGTGGAACTGAACATCACCGCCATGATGGGGATGGTCATGATCATTGGCATTGCGACGGAAATGGCGATCTTTCTGGTGTCCGAATACCAGAACTTGCGGGGGTCGTTGCCGCCGCGCGAAGCCTTGAAGACGGCGGCCCTCAACCGCCTTCGGCCCATCCTCATGAGTACGTTGGCCATGGTGCTTGCCCTCATTCCGTTGGCGGCCGCTGTCAGTGGCTCCGGCGACCAGATGCTGCAGCCGCTGGCGATCGCCATCATTGCAGGCGCCGTGGTGCAACTGCCTCTGGTGTTGCTCGTCATGCCGGTCCTGATTGGGCTGACGGTACGTGGTGGGAAGGCGCAGACGGATGACTCAGCCTGGGGTCATCCCAGCCAGAATGCCCCTAGCGCGAATACGGCGTAGAACGCACTGGCCGTGATCAGAGTTTGGGCTTTCACCGCGCCGCGTCGGAACAGGAACCACATGAAGATGATCGCCATCAGGGTGACGGCGCCTGAGAGGATCAGTGCGGGGTCGAACAGCCAGGGGGTGAAGAAGATGCCCAGGGCGCTTGGGATGGTGGCCTGAATCATCATGGAGCCCGAGATGTTGGCCAGCGCCAGGCGCTCTTTACCCTGACGCACCCAGATGAGGGCATTCATGACCTCGGGTAGCTCCGTGGCGATGGGGCTGAGGATGAGCGCTACCAGCTGTGCTGACCAACCCAGGCCGTGGCCGATGACCTGGAGCTGGTTGACGAAGATGTGAGAAGCGAAAGCCACCACCAGCATGGCGCCTACGGATTGCAGCGCCGCCCAGGCCAGGGACGGCTCTGCCGTATGCGGGCGCAGTTTGAGCGGTTCCAGAATTTCTTCTTCCAGAGCCGTGTGGGCGTCACGGATTTCCGAAAACACGTAGACCGCGTAGGCCAGCAGGAACAGGATGCCCAGCCAAGGCTTGAAGGCAAAGACCACCAGACCCAGTGCGACCTTGAAGACGAAGATCCACAGGAAGGCGGCTTGGTCGCGGCTCAAGCGGGCGCAGTCGGCCTGTAGTGCGTAGGTGGGCCGTTTGAGGTGCTTGTGGTTGATCATCAGCGCCAGGCCCACAATGGAGTAGGCCAATGTCGAGAGCACCAGCGGGCCCCCCATGGCGGCCCCCACGCCGACGTTTTTCATGGCAGGGGTGTCGCCGAATACGACGGCGATGAACGTGACCGCGCTTTCGGGCAGTGCGGTTCCGAAGGCCGCCAGCACAGAGCCCACGGCCGTTGCGCCCAGATTCAGGCGCCGGCCCAGCCATTCGATGCCATTGACGAAGTACTCACTGGCAAGGTAGATCGCCAGAGCGGAAAGAAGGAAGAGGGTGATGGCAAGCAGCACGGAGACACTCCAGCCGGATGAGCGACAACCAATGGCCCGACGACGCGGCTCGCCCGGCAGGCATGCGCATCGCGGCCAAAGGTCTCGCCAGGCTGGCGCTGCTTTCGCGGCGGCTGCCCGCGCCATGAAGTCAGTGCTCCAAGTGTGTTGACGCGGGCTTCCCGGCAACGCCGGGAACGGCTACTCCCCAATGACAGGGGTGACTTTATAACAGCATTTGGCGGTGGCGTCACGCGAGCGCGCATCCTATGATGTCCTGAGTGTGCGCAAGAGTTCCTGATGATGCGATTCCCCCGTGACCGAAGCACCTTCTACCTGACGGTGTGTGCCCATCTGTGCGGCGTTTTCCCTGTCGTGTGGTGGTTCGTTCTGGGCTACCAGGGCGACCTGACCGCCAACCCGCCCGAGTTTCTGACGCGATCATCGGGAACTTGGGCGCTGGTGATGCTATGGGCGGCACTGTCGGTGACTCCGCTCAGACGCCTGACGGGGTGGTCGAAATGGGTGCGTTGCCGCCGCGCCTTGGGACTCTACGCATTCTTCTACACGGTATTGCACGTGATTGCCTGGGGGCTGTGGGACCGGGGCGGGGTCTGGTCGTCAATGTGGCACGATCTCTGGCAGCGCGATTTCATTGGCATCGGTGCGCTGGCCGTCCTGTGCCTGGTGCCATTGGCCTTGACGTCCACTCATGGCTGGATGCGCCGGTTGGGCCGGTGGTGGACGCGTTTGCATTGGCTGGTGTATCCAGCCGCAGTCCTGTCCGTATGGCATTTCGACTGGATGCGTGCAGGCAAAAATGATTTTTTCGAGCCGCATCTTTACGCTTGGATACTCGCCGTGCTACTGGGCATCCGCGTCGTGTGGTGGTTGTGGGCTCGGTACGGGCGACAGTCCGGGAACCGGCACTTCCGAGCGGAATAGCGACCATGCCACGATTGCAGCGATCAGTGCGATCACACCGAAGGTGGACAGGGCGCTTGCAAAGCCAAGTTTCAATGCGGCCTGAAAGAGCAGGCTGCCAAGGCCAAATCCACTGAAGAGAGAAAATGCCATCAGGGCCACGGCCTGGCCTTTGGCAGCCCCCTTGAGACTGGTCGCGATACCCGCCAGCAGCGGTTGAGTCAGATCGAAACCCAGAGACAGGAAGATGATGGCGACTTGCACGAGCACCAGAGGCAGGGACGGAATCAGCGATAGCGTGCAGAGCCCCGTCAGAGCCACGCCAAGCGGGATGATGCGCGCACGCCCACATCGATCGGCAAGTTTTCCGATGAGAGGGCCGAATATCAGGCCCGGGATCCCGTACCCCAGAAGTGCGAGCCCGATGTGTGCTTCGTCGAGCCCGAATCTGGCGTGGAGATAAACTCCCAACCAGGTGAAGACCCCCGACTGCAAGATGGCGTTGAGCAGCACATAGCCGTAGGTACGCAGCGCGCGCAGCTGGGTCAGCAGCGCGCGGTAGCCCTTCAGTGTGGCCGACCATGGAGCCGGAGCATTGTGGCGAGCCGAATGAGGGATGACCGACGCCGAGATTGCGGTAAGCAGGACGAGCAGGCAGAGCGCGCCCACACAGAGAAACAGGCCTTGCCAACCGAGCAGGGGCTCGAGAAGCGCGCCTGCAGCGGCACCTGCTGCCGTACCGCCTGCAATCGCGCCAAAGAGCCACCCTACCGCGCGGCCCCTGTCCTGGTAAGGAATCACGTCCCCGATCAGCGTCAGGCTGATGGGCACGATGCCTGCGGCCACCACCCCTGTGGCCAGGCGCCAGCGGATGAAAGAGGTCACGTCAGTCGCTGTTGCGGTGGCAAGTGTCAGTGCGCAGAAAAGGCTGAGCGAGCCCAGGATGACGATCTTGCGCCCCATGCGGTCAGAGAAGGGGCCGACGAACAGGATGGAGAGCGCTTGCGGGATGACGTAGGCAGGGATCGCCAACCCGACCGCATCGGTGGAGGCTCCCAATAACGTGGATAGGCGGGGGATGAGCGGCGCGACCATGAAGGTCTGCGCGAATACCAGGAATGCAGCACTGCAAAGGGTTGGCAGCATCCAGCGCGAGCCCATGCTTGTGGCGCCGGACGCGGGAATCATGGCCGAGGCCACCGCGAGATCCTCTTTTCGTATGAGGCCTTCATAGTAGTTCCAGGCACGTGCGGTGGGTGCCCGATCTTTTCGAAATTCCTGGAATTTCGGGCCTGTTATTTCCTTAAGTAATAAGTTATTCGTTCTTTCTATGAAACCTGCATGGTAAATTCACGTCTCGCGTCTCGTTGATCCGAGAGCGCGCTCATTTTCAAAGTGACTCTGTATCTTGATCGATCTCGAGAACATCCGTAAGACGTATCAGTCGGCGGGGCGTGCCGTGCACGCGCTGGCTGATGTGTCACTCAGCATCCACGAAGGCGAGGTCTTCGGCATCATTGGCCGTTCGGGCGCAGGCAAGAGCACGCTGATCCGCTTGCTGAACCTGCTGGAGCGGCCCTCCGAAGGCCGCGTACGCGTCGACGGTGAAGACATCACCGCTTATACCGACGCCCAGTTGCGCGAGTACCGCCGTACGGTCGGCATGATCTTTCAGCACTTCAACCTGTTGCGTTCGCGCACTGTGCTCGACAACGTCTGCTTTCCGCTGCGTCTCTCGGGGATGCCGCGCGCAGAGCGTCTGGCTCGAGCGCGCGAGGTGCTCGACCTCGTGGGCTTGGCCGACCACGCCCATAAGTACCCGGGCCAGCTCTCGGGCGGGCAGCAGCAGCGGGTGGGCATTGCACGGGCGCTGGCCAGCCGGCCGCGCATCCTGCTGTGCGACGAGGCGACGTCGGCGTTGGACCCTGAAACCACACAATCCATTCTGCGGCTGCTGCAGGACATCAATCTGCGCCTGGGCCTGACCATCGTGCTCATCACGCACAGCATGGATGTGATTCGGGCTGTCTGCGACCGTGTGGCTGTCATCGAGCGCGGGCATATTGTCGAGACCGGGCCGGTACTCGACGTGTTCCTGCACCCAGGGCATGACGCCACGCGGGCCTTGTTGTCCGAAAGCGGCCTGGATGGTGGCGAGGGGTGGCGCACGCTGGCCGAAGGTGTCTCGGGACGCCTGGTCAAGCTCAGTTTCCGGGGCGAAGCCACCGGGCGGCCCTTGCTCAGCCGCCTGAGCCGTGATCTGTCGCTCGACCTCAGCATCCTGCAAGGGTCGGTGGGCCGGATCAAGGACACGCCTTATGGTCAGCTGATCGTGGCCATTGAAGGGTCCGACGAACATCTCCAGGCACTGGCCCCCGTGCTGGAGCAAGCAGGTGTGCATTGTGAGGTATTGCGGTCATGATGAATCTCGATTGGGGCATGATTCTCGAAGCCACCATCGATACCTTGTTGATGACGGGGTTTTCGTTGTTGTTTACGGTGATCATCGGCTTGCCCGTGGGTGTCCTGCTGTTTCTGACAAGTCCTGGGCAGGTGATTGAAAACCGCAGCCTCTATCAAGGCGTGGCCTTCGTGGTCAACGTACTGCGTTCGGTGCCGTTTTTGATTCTGCTTATTGTGATGATTCCGCTGTCGCGAGTGCTGGTGGGCACCGCGCTGGGGGTACAGGGGTCGATCCCGCCGCTGGTGGCCAGCGCGGCCCCGTTTTTTGCGCGGCTGGTTGAAAACGTGCTGCGTGAGCTCGACCCCGGCGTGAGCGAGGCCTGTCGTGCCATGGGCGCCACGTCCCGTCAGACGGTGCTGTGGGCGTTGCTTCCAGAGGCCACGACCGGCATTTTGTCGGCCGTCGTGGTCACCTGTATCGCGCTCGTGGGCTATTCGGCCATGTCTGGCGTGATTGGCGGCGGCGGGCTGGGTGACTTGGCCGTGCGGTACGGCTATCAGCGCTATCAGGGCGACGTCATGGCTGTGACCGTGGTGATCCTTGTCATCATGGTGCAAGTGTTTCAGATCGTTGGCGACCGCTGGGTGGCCAAACTCAATAGACGATAATCTTCAGGAGGTTTTTACATGTTCAAGAAATTTGTGCCGGTTCTGGCGCTGGCTCTGCCGCTGGTGTTTGCGGCACCGTCTCACGCTGAGAAGTTGACGATTGCGGCGACTCCGGTGCCTCACGCCGAGCTTCTAGAATTCGTCAAGCCAGAGTTGGCCAAAGAAGGGGTGGACCTGGACATCAAGGTCTTCACCGATTACGTGCAGCCCAATCTGCAGGTCGACGGCGGGCACATCGATGCCAACTTCTTCCAGCACAAGCCGTATCTGGATTCGTTCAACAAAGATCACGGCACGCACCTGGTTTCGGTAGGCGCGGTGCACGTAGAGCCTTTTGGCGCCTACTCGCAGAAGATCAAGAACATCAAGGATCTGAAGGACGGCGCCCAAGTGGCGATCCCCAATGATCCTTCAAATGGGGCACGGGCCTTGCTGTTGCTCCAGAAGCAGGGCTTGATCAAGCTGAAAGACCCGAGCAATATCCTTGCGACTGCGCGCGACGTGGTCTACAACCCCAAGCACCTGAAGTTTCGTGAGCTCGAAGCGGCTACGCTGCCGCGTGTGCTCCCGGACGTGGATCTTGCGCTCATCAACACCAACTACGCGCTGGAAGCAGGCTTGAACCCGATCAAGGATGCGCTGTTCATTGAAGACAAGAATTCGCCCTATGCGAACCTTGTCGTCACGCGCCAGGACAAGGTCAACGACCCGGGCATTCAGAAACTCGTGAAAGCCCTGCAAAGCGAGCGGGTCCGTCAGTTCATCCTGACCAAGTACAAGGGTGCCATCGTCCCGGCGTTCTGATCAGATCAGACGTCAGTGTCGTGTCACCCGGAACGTCCGGGTGGACACGACCTTGTTCGACCCATCGGCCATCACCTGCACGGTGATCTGGTACGGGCGGAAGCCCTTGGGGATGTCGGTCCAGTCCCCCTTGACCACGGTGTAGCGGCCCATATCCAGGGGCTGAGTGGTGACGTCCTGGTAACCCCGGTTGCCGTTGGGGTATGAACCGGCTGCAATCAGTTTGATTGTCCCCTGCAGGTTCGGGGCCTCGGTTTGGCCCGTGGGAATCTCCTGGATCAGCAGAATCTGATATTGCAGGCCGTCTGCACTCAGGATCGCATCACCCGCCCGGATTCCGGGGGTCCCCCCGCGGGGATCGTTGGGGATGGCCTCGATCAGGCTGGCGACTCCTGCTTGCATGTCGGCTGCGTGCTTGCGCGCCTGCTCCATTTGCTGCTGCGCGTCTTTTTGGTCCTTTTCTGCCTGTGCCAGCGTTTCGTGCAATTTTTTGGACTCGGCGCTCAGGCGCTGGTTGTCCATGGTAGACGTGTTCAGATCGGTACGCAGCTGCTCTGACTGCTCGATGGTCAGGCGCTGCGGCCCGTAGCTGCGCTGCAGAAACAGCACCCCGCCTGCTCCCAGCACGACGCCAGTGATCAGCAGCAAGAGCCAGCGCGGAATGCCACGGGTGCGGCGAGAGTAACCGTAAGGGGTGGGTCTGAAGGTGGGATGTTTGGGGCCAAAGGGCATAGTGAACGAGTTCCTGAACGGCTGAGGCAGCGGCCGCGCGCGGTCGAAATTCTCAAGGATAAACGTATTGCGGGCCTTGTTGATAGCTCATCAACACATGGTTTCCATTTGTGATGCAGTTTAGCAGTCGCGCGTGGGGCGGGCCCTGAGGGCGCAATCCAGTTCAGCCAGGCGTTGGGGGGTTCCCACGTCTGTCCACGCACCGGCATGGCGTTCGCCCGTCACCGCGTGGCGCTCCATGGCGGCGCGCAGCAACGGCGCGAGTGGGGCGGGCCTGGACAGTGAAAGCGCCGCGAAGAGGCTGGGGTGAAAGACGCCGATGCCCGCGTAGGTCAGCGTGCTTTGGCCTGACACTGGCAGGGCGACCTGGCAATCGGGTTGCAAGACGAAGTCGCCTGCCGGATGGTGCACCGGGTTGTCGACCAGCACCAGGTGGGCCTGGTGCGTCTCGGACATCCCCTTTTCGGCAACGATGGCGGTGCCGGGGTCCCAGTCGCACCAGATGTCGCTATTGACGACCAGAAACGCGTGCCCCTCGAAGAAGTGGAGTGCGTGGGCAATGCCTCCCGCTGTCTCCAGTGCCGGGGATTCTGCACTGTAGTGCAGCCGGACGCCTAGCGCTTCGCCGTGGCCGAGCGTGTCCAGAATCTGCTCGCCCAGCCATGCGTGGTTGATCACGATATCGTGAAAGCCTGCCTGTGCAAGCCGCAGAATATGCCAGACAATCAGTGGCTTGCCGGCGACTTTCAGCAGTGGTTTTGGGCAGGTGTCAGTCAGCGGTCGCATGCGCTCACCGCGCCCAGCGGCCAGAATCATGGCCCGCATCAGAACGAGAACCCGTGCGTGACGGGCGTCTGTTCGACACGGTCGAGTAAGCGAATCACCGGGTGAAAGACTCGGTAGCGCTCGGCGACCTGGCGCACGTAGCGCTGCACTCTGGGGAGGTGCTCCAGATAATGATGCTTGCCGTCGCGGTGCGACAGGCGTGCAAACACCCCCAGAATGCGCAAATTGCGCTGCAGCCCCATCCACTCGTACTGCATGTGAAACTCGGCAAAGTCGGACGCGACGGGCAGGCCGGCCGCGCGCGCGTATTCCCAGTACCGGATGGCCCAGTCCAGTTGCTGCGGCTCGTCCCAGGTGGTTCGGGCATCCATGACCAGCGACACAATGTCGTACGTGATGGGTCCGTGCAAGGCATCCTGAAAATCGATGATGCCTGGTGAATAGTCGGGTTCACCGGCCCCCAGCATCAGGTTGGGCGAGTGGTAGTCGCGATGCACAAGAATCCTGGGCTGCGCACTGGCCTGATGCACCAGAAGGGTGAAGACTTCGGCCAGCTGAGCCTGTGTGTCAGCCTCCAGGGTAAGCCCATGGTGCACCTGGAGGTACCAATGTGGGAAGACAGTGAGTTCTTCCTGCAGACGCGCTTCGTCATAGACCGGCAGATCGGCCGATGAGCACTGCTGCAGTTTCACCAGCGCACGGAGGGCTCCCCGATAGTGTTTTTGCAGCGCGTCGGGGTTACCCGTCAGCTGTGGGATTGCATCAAAGAAGTTCAAAGTGCCCAGGTCTGACAGCAGCAGGAACCCCTGGGCCAGGTCGTGGGCGTGGATGATGGGCACGTGCAGCCCTCCCCGGTGCAGGCGCTCGGCGATCCGCATGAAAGGCCGGCAATCTTCGTGGGGCGGAGGGGCGTCCATGACGATGTAGGGACCGTCCGCCGCCTGAATGCGGAAATAGCGCCGGAAGCTCGCATCGCCCGAGACCGGCACCAGCGTAGCGGGATTCAGGTGGGCAGGCGCGTGGAGTTGTTCCAGCCAGCGGTGCAGCGCGGCGAAGCGAGGATCTTGGGGGGATGACGTCATGGAATGGTACAGTCGGACACGAGTGGGCGCCGGGCAGTGGACGCCCGGCTTCTCTATAATACTGGGTCGCTGGTCATCGTGGATACGGGGCCAGCTGCGGCGCCTGGGCGGGTCTGTGCTCGAATTCACGAGAGGATCAGGGTTGGGCGCTTCACATCAACCATAGGAGAGCCGCCCTTCGTGCGTGGGATCAGCCGCCTCATTGTGACGAGTCTGTGCCTGTCGGCAACGACGCTGGCGGCTGAGCCGCCGGTCGAGGTCAACGGCTTGCGCATGGTCGACAGCCTGGGCCTGCATCCGGTCAAGCAGGAAGACACGCTGCCATCCTTCCTGATTGGCGACGACATATCCCGTGATGCAGACGGACGCGTCATCCTTCAAGGTCACGCCGAGGTTCGCCGGCTGGATTCCGTCGTCAAGGGCGACCGCATCGAATACGACCAGAGCACGGGCGACGCCGATGTGCGCGGCGATGGGCTGGTCATGAGAGCCGGCAACATCGTGCGGGGCCCGCACCTGCGCTACAACGTCAATCGCAGCCAGGGCCTGGTCGAAGACCCGAGCTTCTGGTTGGGTGGGGTCGGAGGCAACGGCAAAGCCAAGAAGGCCGACATTCTCAGTCGTCAGCATCTGCGCCTGGAAGACGTTCAGTACAGCGGCTGGTCCGGCCCCAACCCGGCCTGGTACATCGATGCTTCCCGCGCCGATCTATATCTGGACGAGAACGAGGGCGTCGCGCACAACGGGGTGTTGTACTTCAAGGGCGTGCCTATCCTGTATTCGCCTTACCTGACGTTTCCCATCAGTAACCAGCGCAAATCCGGGTTTCTGCTGCCTACGTATGGGACGTCGAGCAACGGCGGGTTCGAAATCACGACGCCGTATTACCTGAACCTGGCGCCGAACTACGATGCTACGCTGATGCCGCGCGTCCTGAGCAAGCGCGGCCTGCTCATGGGAACCGAGTTTCGCCATCTGGGTGACGATTCGCATACCGAGCTCTTTGGCACGTACATCATGCATGATCGGCAGACCGGAACCGATCGCTGGATGTTTTCGGGGCAGCACACCCAGTCCCTGGGGCACAACCTGAACCTGTACCTCGATGCCCGCAAGGTGTCTGACGACAATTACTTCCGGGATTTCTCGTCGTTCGGCCTGACGGATGCCGCCATTACCTACATGCCCAGCCAGGCTTTGCTGACCTGGAACGGCAACCAGTACCTGAGCGGTTCGCTGCAGTTCTATCACTATCAGACCTTGCAAGACAGCACGGGCACGTTCCTGGCCCCGCCCTACGACAAGCTGCCGGAGCTGAGCTTCGTCGCGCAGCGTTACGGCTGGAACGGGCTCGATGTCGTGTCCACCAATACCATCACCCGTTTCATGGCGCCTCGGTACTTTGGCGATGCCTTCCCGGCCTACGCAGGCTTGCGGCTGATGCCCAATGGCACGCGGGCAACGTCCTACACCACGATTGCGCGTCCGTTCGTTACGCCGAGTGCGTATTTCACGCCCAAGATTGGGCTGCACATGACCCACTACGAGACACAGTGGTTCACCGACCTAGGCAACGACGTCAATGGCATTCCGTATTCCGACCGACCCAGTGGTCAGTCGCGCGTGCTGCCGATTGCGTCGGTAGACAGCGGCCTGACGCTGGAGCGTGACACGACGCTCTTTGGGCATGCAGCAACTCAGACGCTGGAACCCCGCCTGTATTACCTGTATGTGCCTTACCGTGATCAGTCCACGCTGCCGGTGTATGACACAGGGGTGGCCACGTTCAATTACCTGCAGGCATTCGACGAAAATCTGTTCAGCGGGGGCTGGGATCGCATCGCCAACGCCAACCAGCTCACGGCAGGGCTGACGACACGCTGGCTGGACGCCGATACGGGGTTCGAGCGCCTGTCCTTGTCGTTGGCGCAGCGGTTTTATTTCACCAATGAGCAGGTGTCATTGCCCAGCCAGACGGTCAGGCAGGGTTCCAAATCCGACTATCTGGTGGGTGCCAATGCAGCCCTGACCGATAAGTTCTCGGTCAATTTCGATGGTCAGTTCGACTACCGTACCCAGCAGAAGCAGCGTTTGAGCACCGGCGTCCGCTGGACCCCCAAACGACTGGCGACGGTGTCGCTGTCCTATCGTTACGAGCGTGATCCCAATGTGTATACCGACCCGTACGCGATCCTGGCGTCGGGGGCGACGTCGCAGCCTACAGAGCAGGTCAGCCTGAGCGGACAATGGCCATTGTCGCGCCGCTGGTATGGCGTGGGCCGCTACGACTATTCTCTGGCCGACAAGCGCAACACGCAGACCATCGTGGGCCTTGAATACCGAGGCGACGGCGGCTGGGCCGCACGGGCGGTGATGCAACGCTACGCTGTGGCCGCTACGCAAACCAATACGGCCTTCTTCCTGCAATTAGAGTTGACGGGGTTGGGGTCTCTGGGTAACGATCCTATGTCTTTGCTTGCAGACCGTGTCATCGGCTATCAACCTGTGACTCCCCCTACGCCTGAAAAAACTGTTTTCGAGAGGTATGAATGATGTCCGGATTGCGTCATCCCGCTGGTGCGCTGGCGCTGGCTCTCATGATGGGGATCTGTGCCTGGGCTCCAGGCCAGGCGGTCGCCCGCACGTCGCACGCTCAGGCGTCTGCGCGCCATCAGGCAGTCAAACCGGCCGCCTCCCAGCAGTTCGTGGATGGCATTGCCGCCGTGGTGAACCAGCAGGTCATCACGTTGGGCCAGCTGGAAGAGAAAGTCGGGCAGGTTCGCGTGCAGTTGCAGCAGCAACGGGTGCCGGTCCCCGACGAGGCCACCTTGCGCCACCAGGTGTTGCAGCAGATGATCAATCAGGCCTTGCAGGACCAGGCAGCCCAGAAGGCAAATATCCATGTATCGGATGCCCAGCTCGATCGTGCGATTCAGGATGTCGCTCGGCGCAATCGGTTCACGGTCGATCAGCTGAAGGTTGCGGTCCAGCGCAGCGGGCTGAACTGGGATCAGTATCGCAACGAGTTGCGCACGCAGATTCTGGATGATTTCGTGCGGCAGCATTTCGTCGAAGACAAGATCAGCATCACCGACAGTGATGTAGATTCGTTTCTGAACATGTACAAGGGTGAGCCGCTGCCTGTCCCTGCGGCCCCGGCACCACAGCCGGAGCCCAAGCCCGAGCCTCCGCGTCCGCAGCAACCTGAACGGGTGCCATTCGGGCCTGAACTTTTTGAACTGTCCCAGATCCTCGTCGAAGTCCCGAACTTCTCCTCCACCGAGGTCGTTGCTGAAAAACGCAAAAAGGCAGAGGCCATTTTGCGCAAACTCAAGGCGGGTGGCAATTTTGCGGGTTTGGCTGCGTCTTCGTCGGATGGCCCTCAGGCATTGCAGGGTGGCGACATGGGAATCCGGCCGCTCAAGGATTGGCCCGACCTTTTTGCCAGGGCCGTCAAGAATATCCCGCCGGGCGGCATCACGGGAATTTTGCAAAGTGGGCGTGGCTTTCACATTTTGAAGGTCGTGCGTCGCGGGTATCAGACGCGGCCAGCCCCCAAAGCCAAAGCGCGTCCTCAGCCCAAGCCAGAGCCTCAACCTCAGCCTGCCGAGCAGCCGGCTGCGCCGCAGATTCCTGCCAATGGCCCCATGATGGTGACGCAGACGCATGCCCGCCACATCCTCATCAAGGTGACCAAGGTCGTGGACGATGCCAAGGCCAAGCAAATTCTCGAAAATCTGCGCCAGCGCATCGAGCATGGGGAGTCCTTTGCGGAGCTTGCCAAGCGCTATTCCCAAGATTCGACGGCGCCCCTGGGTGGCGACCTCGGGTGGTTGAATCCGGGTGATACGGTACCGGCATTCGAGCAGGCCATGAACAAGCTCAAGGACGGCCAGGTCAGCGAGCCCGTGAAGACGCCATTCGGCTGGCACCTGATTCAGGTCGAGGGGCGTCGCACCAAGAACATGGAGCAAGAGTACCGTCGCGTCCAGGCGCGTCGCATCCTGATGGATCGCCGCATCGGCCCGGCCTACGAGGACTGGCTGGATCAGCTGCGTGCGCAGGCCTATATCGACAACCGCCTCGACAAGAAGCCTGGGCAGTAAGCGTATGACGCATCAGGCGCGTAAACGCTTTGGGCAGCATTTCCTGAGCGATCTTTCAGTCGTGGATGCCATCATCCATGCTATCGATCCTCAGGCCTCCGATCGCATGGTCGAGATCGGGCCCGGGTTGTCAGCGCTGACCCAGCCGCTGTTGCAGCGGTTGGACCGTCTGGTGGCGGTCGAACTGGATCGGGATCTGGCTGCGCGCCTGCGCAACCAGTGGCCACTCGAGCGGCTCGAGATCGTCGAGGCAGATGCCTTGAAAGTGGATTTTGGTGCTCTGGGGGCAGGCCATCAGCCGCTGCGGGTGGTGGGCAATCTGCCCTACAACATTTCCACGCCCTTGCTGTTTCATCTGATGCACTGGTCGGATCAGATCCGCGATCAGCATTTCATGCTGCAGCGCGAAGTCATCGACCGCATGGTGGCACAGCCTGGCGACGGCAATTATGGGCGTCTGTCGGTCATGCTGCAGGTACGCTATCGCATGAGCCATCTGTTCGACGTGCCGCCACAGGCCTTCGATCCCCCTCCCAAGGTGATGTCTGCCGTGGTCCGGATGCGGCCGCTGCCGTCTGATCGACTCAGGTTGCCCCGTGATCCGTCTGTCTTCGAGGCCTTGGTTGCCAAGGTGTTCGAGCAGCGCCGCAAGATGATTCGAGGCAGTCTGGCGTCCTGGGTGCGATGGCTGGACTGGGATGCGCTGGGGGTCGCTCCTACGGCGCGTCCCCAGGAGCTTTCGGTGGGGCAGTTTTTGGATATGGCCGATGCGCTGGCGACCGCGGGGGTGACGAACCTCGCAGCCAGGTCCGTCTGAGCGCACCTGGCTGGCTGCGATCGACGGATCCGGGCGGTCAGTCTTGACGCGAATTGCGTTGGATGAGTTCCACCTTATAGCCATCTGGATCTTCGACGAATGCGATGACCGTAGTGCCATGCTTCATGGGTCCTGCTTCACGGACCACGAGGCCCCCGCGTGCCTTGATCGTGGCACAAGTGTCGTAGGCGTCTTCAACCTCGATGGCGATATGGCCGTACCCGTTGCCGATGTCGTAAGTGCTGGTGTCCCAATTGTGCGTCAGTTCCAGCACGGCACCCTCGGCTTCGTCCTGATAGCCCACGAAGGCCAGGGTGAAACGCCCTTCGGCGTAGTCCTTGCGGCGCAGCAGATGCATGCCCAGGATTTCGGTGTAGAACATGAGCGATCGATCCAGGTTGCCGACCCGCAGCATGGTGTGTAATAGGCGCATGGTGAAGCCTCTCTATGGATGCCAGCCTTCATCATACGCAAATGCCGCGTGCGGCGTGCGCCTGCCGGCACACACAGTCGGTGCTTCAGAACAGTGGCTGGGTCTGGGGGGTGTGTTGCGCCAGGATGTCGCGCGCGCGTCCCGAATTGGGGTAGAGGTGATCCACTTCGCGCCAGAAGGCGGCGCTGTGGTTCATGTGGCGCAAATGAGCCACTTCATGCGCCACCACATAGTCGATGAGCGGTATCGAAAAATGAATCAGGCGCCAGTTCAGGCGGATGTGGCGGCTGCTGGTGCACGACCCCCAGCGTCCCTGTGCCGACGAGAGGCTCCATCCGTTCATGACCTCGCCTGACAATTCGAGGTAATGCTTCAGCCTGTCTTCGAAGACCTTGCGCGCGCGCGTCTGCAGCCAGGCTTGGGCGCGTTCCCGGATGCGTTCTGCGTCCGCGTCGAGGGGCAGGGGCAGGTACAGATGATCGTCTTCGGTCGGGGCCAGCAGATTGCCTTCATAGCGCGCCGAGCGGCTTCCATCGAGCTGCAGATGTATGCGTTTCCCCAGATAGGGGATATGACCCCCGTCGCGCCATTGCGAGGCCTGTTGCGTGATCTGCTCCAGCCGTTGGTCACGCTTGCGCAGCTTCTCGTGGATCCAGCGCGCCTTTTGGACAATGACTTCGTCGATCTGTTGCTGGGTTGCCCAGGTAGGCGCCTGGATGAGCAGACCCGAATCGCGCACGACCAGGCCCACCGATTTGCGCCGGGAGCGACGCAATGCATAGCCCAGAGGCTGGCCGGCCAGAGTCACGGTGTGCCAGCTGCAGTCTTTGGGGAGGTTGGCGGGAGCCGCCGTCGGGTTGGTAAAGAGGTTGAGCTGCCCCGACTGCGTAGCCTGCTTGTGCGAGTCAATGGCCTTCTTCATAGCGTTCTGGGTTGAGTACACGCATCTCCGCCTCGATCCAGTTGCGTACGGCGCGGTTCAGTGTGGCGGGGCTGTACCCCTCTGGGTTGATGGCCTCGCCGAAGGACACCGTCACAAGCCCGGGCGTCTTGATGAAAGCATTGCGGGGCCAGCGCTCTCCCGCGTTGTGTGCGACGGGCACGACAGGCACTCCCGTGCGGCAGGCGAGCAGGGCGCCGCCCTGCTTGTAGCGCCCTGCTTCCCCTGGTGCCGTGCGGGTGCCTTCCGGGAACAGGACGGGCCAGCGACCCTCGGCCAGTCGCTGGCTGCCGATGCGCACGACCTGATCGAAGGATTCGCGCCCCTTGGTGCGGTCGATGGGGATCATGCTGAGCAGCGCCAGGCTCCAGCCAAAGAAGGGCACGTGGTGCAGTTCCTTTTTATAGACAAACACGACGTCGCGCGGCATCTTGACTGCAAAGTACAAGGTTTCCCAGGCAGATTGGTGCTTCGAGAGGATGATCACGGGCCCGTCCGGCAAGTGCTCCATGCCTTGCTCCCGGTAGCGGATGCCGAGAATCCAGGTAGCGGCCCAGAGCGCCATGCGTGGCCATCCCAGCGTGAGCCGATAGCGCCATGACAGCGGAAGAGGCGCCCACAAGACGCAGCACAGGGCATAAGGGATGACGGTCACGATCAGGAAGATCATGTAGGCCAGCGAGCGGACGAAGGTCATGGCGCGGCCTTGAGCAGCGCGTCGGCGACGTCGGCGAGATTATCGCGGACTTCCGTGCCGGCAGGCAGCTCGCCGCTGGTGCCTGAGGTCTCCCACGTCTTGCGGCCTTTTCCGGTCAGGACCAGCCAGGGTGTGCAGTGGCACGCAGCGGCGGCCTGCAGGTCACGCAGGCTGTCACCGACCACTGGCACGTCCTGCAGGTGAACGTCGAGGCGCCGGGCAATGTCGTGCAGCATGCCGGGGTTGGGCTTGCGGCACGAACAGTGTTCGTCCGGGCCATGCGGGCAGAAGAAGATGGCGTCGATGCGCCCCCCCGCCTGCGCAATGACGCTGCGCATGCGGGCGTGGATGTTTTCCAGGGCTTCCATGGTGAGGAGCCCTCGGGCGATGCCCGACTGGTTGCTGGCAATCACCACGGTCCAGCCAGCCTGGGTCAGGCGCCCGATGGCTTCGGGGCTGCCCGGGATCGGGTGCCACTCGTCGGGCGTCTTGATGAAGTCATCACTGTCTTCGTTGATGACCCCATCGCGGTCCAGGATGATGAGCTTCACCGGGCGAGCCTCGACAGATCCGCCACCTGGTTCATCAGACTGTGCAGTGATTGCAACAGTGCCAGGCGGTTGGCACGGATGCGTGCGTCTTCTGCCATGACCATGACGTCGGTGAAGAATTGGTCGACGGCCGTGCGGGCTTGCGCCAGGATGGTCAGATTGCTGGTGAAGTCGCCGGCCTGGAAGGCCGCTTCCGCCCGAGGTGCCAGCTGCGCCAGGGTGTCGGCGAGCGCCCGCTCGGCGGGTTCTGCCAGAAGCCCCGGGTCGAATGCCGGCAGAGTGGCTTCTACCTTTTTCAGCAGATTGCTTACACGCTTGTTGGCAGCAGCCAGCGCTTCAGCTTCGGGAAGCGCGGCGAAAGCGATGCAGGCCTGGACTCTGGCACCGACCTGATGCAGAGGTGGGTGCAGCGCCAGGACGGCGTCGATGGCGGTGCGGTCATCACCAGTGGCGGCGAGCTGGTTGCGATATCGCTCGTAGACGAATTCCAGCACGGCCGCCACTGTGCCATCCGCCAGAACACCTGCCGTGAAGCCCTCGGCCGCACGGGCCAACAGGGCGGCCAGCCGGGCAGGGGTGTCGTGGCTGGCCTGGAGGATTCCGCCTGCTGTGAGCTGTTCATAGGCACTGATGAGCCCCAGCGCCGCACGTCTGAGTCCATAGGGGTCGCGCTCGCCCGTGGGGGCGGAGCCTATGCCCCATATGCCCACCAGGGTTTCAGCGCGTTCGGCCATGAACAGGACCGCAGCAGTCAGTGTGTCGGTGGTGACGGCTGCATCCAGCCGGATACGGTACTGGTCGCGCAAAGCCTGCACGACGGGCGCAGGTTCGCCGTCGTGCGCAGCGTAGTACGCGCCCATGATGCCTTGCAGTTCAGGGAACTCGCCTACCATCTGGGTTCCCAGATCGGCATGCGCCAGCCAGGCGGCTCGTCCGGCGTGATCGGCATTGCCTCCGAGCAACGGAGCCAGCCAGCGTGCCAGCGCCTGCACCCGCTGTGTGCGCGCCAGCTGCGAGCCCAGCTTGTTGTGGTAGACGCTGTGCTCCAGCGCCGCCACGCGACTTTCCAGGGACGTCTTCAGGTCGGTGCGGTAGAAGAATTGAGCATCCGCCAGACGCGGGCGCACGACGCGCTGGTTGCCATGGATGATGTTGCTGGGGTCTTGCGGCCGCATGTTGCTCACGATCAGGAAGCGGTGCGTGAGCCGAGCCGTCGTGGGGTCGAAGAGCGGGAAGTATTTCTGGTTCAGCCGCATCGTCAGGATGAGGCACTCGGGGGGCACTTCCAGGAACGCCTGCTCGAAGGCGCCTACGTAGACCGTGGGGTATTCCACCAGTGCGGTGACTTCATCGAGCAAGGCGTCGACTTCCATCCCGGAACCAATGGTGGCGCCCACGCCGGCCGAGGCGTCGGCCAGCTGCTGCGCGATGCGAGCCCGGCGCTCATCAAACGAGGCCACGACATGGCCCGCCTGCAGGCGTTCTTGCCACTGATCGGCCTGGGCCACCGTCAGGGCGCCGGTGCTCATGAAGCGGTGGCCCAGCGTGGTGCGTCCTGCCCGCAGCCCGAGCGCGTGCACGGGCACTACGTCTGGGCCCCAGAGGGCCAGCAGATGATGCGCGGGGCGCACGAATTTCACGCTGGTGTGCCCGTCGGCCAGCTGGTATTGCATGACCTTGGGGATGGGCAGGTGCGTGACGGCGTGATCCAGCGCCTGTTGCAGGCCGTCGGCCAGCGTGGCACCTGCTGCGGTGCCTTCTGCGTAGAGAACTTCCTGCTTGCCGTCGTTGCGCCGAGTGAGTGCGCTGACCGGCAGCTGCTCCAGCCCGCGTGCCTTGAGCTTCTTCAGCAGGGCCGGCGTGGCGGCGCCTTGCGCGTCCAGACCTACGTGGACGGGCATCAGCTTTTCGGCGTAGGCTTGGTCGGGGGCCTGACCCAGGATGCCGTCGATGGCGACTGCGAGGCGGCGCGGGGTGGCGTAGGCTTGCCACTGCGCATTGTCGGCAAGCAGATGTTGGGAGCGCAGCGTGGCGCACACCCCTTGTGCGAAGGCGTCACCCAAGGCCTTGAGTGCTTTGGGCGGGAGCTCTTCGGTGACGAGCTCGACGATCAAGGGACGGATTTCAGTAGTCATGCGGCCTCCCGGTTCAGCATGGGGAAGCCCAGCCGCTCACGCGACTCGAAGTAGGCCTGTGCGACGGCGCGCGACAGTGTGCGGATGCGGCCGATGTAGGTTGCGCGTTCAGTCACGCTGATGGCGCTGCGGGCGTCCAGCAAGTTGAACGTGTGGGCGGCCTTGAGGGTGGCCTCGTAGGCAGGCAACGCGAGCGGGACTTCGATCAGACGTTTGGCTTCGGCCTCATAGTCGTTGAAGTGGGCAAACAACATGGTCGTGTTGGCGTGCTCGAAGTTGTAGGTGGACTGTTCCACTTCATTCTGGTGGAAGACATCCCGGTAGTACACGCGGTGTCCGTCGGGGGCCTGCGTCCAGACCAGGTCGTAGACCGATTCCACGCCCTGCAGGTACATGGCGAGGCGCTCCAGGCCATAGGTGATCTCACCCATGGTCGGGTTGCAATCCAGCCCCCCCACCTGCTGAAAATACGTGAATTGCGTGACTTCCATGCCGTTGAGCCAAACCTCCCAGCCCAGGCCCCACGCGCCCAGCGTGGGGTTTTCCCAGTCGTCCTCGACGAAGCGGATGTCGTGCTGCTGGGGGTCTATGCCCAGCGCGCGCAATGAGCCCAGATACAGATCCAGAATGTTCAGTGGTGCCGGCTTGAGCACCACCTGGAACTGGTAATAATGCTGCAGGCGGTTTGGGTTTTCGCCATAGCGACCGTCTTTGGGGCGGCGTGAGGGCTGCACATACGCGGCGCGCCAGGGCTCCGGGCCTATGGCCCGAAGGAACGTGGCGGTGTGCGACGTACCGGCACCGACCTCCATGTCGTAGGGCTGCAGCAGGGTGCAGCCCTGCTGGTCCCAGTATTGCTGGAGCGACAAAATCAGTTGTTGAAATGTGAGCATGACGAGGCGGGGATGGCCCGCGAGGATAGCGTTCGATGGGACCGCAGTTCTTGCGCACCCAAAGCGCCCATTTTATCCACTTCACGCATCTTGATGGAAAAGCATTCCATGGAGACAAAATGGTATCGTTTCTTTGTTATGTGCGGAGATCACTATGAGCGATTGCGTCGAGGTGCAGCGTCTGGATGCAGTATGGGTCATGCGGCTCAATCGGCCGCAGGCTCGCAATGCCGTCAATCTTGAAACGGCCCAGGCGCTGGCGGCGGCGCTGGATGCGCTGGATGCCGATCCCGAGCTCCGGATCGGGGTGCTCACCGGCGCGGGCGGAAACTTCTGCTCAGGCATGGACCTCAAAGCTTTCGCGGCGACGGGCGAGCGCCCCTATGTTGGCAATCGCGGTTTCGGCGGTCTGTGCGAAAAGCCGCCTGCCAAACCCCTCATTGCGGCCGTCGAGGGCTATGCGCTGGCCGGGGGGTGCGAGCTCGCGCTGGCCTGCGACCTCATCGTGGCCTCGCGCGAGGCGCGCTTTGGGGTACCAGAAGTCAAACGAGGGCTGGTGCCGGGGTCGGGCGGCATGTTGCGTCTGCCGTCGCACATTCCTTACCATGTGGCCATGGAAGCGGTGCTCACGGGCGATTTTTTCGACGCAGAGCGCTTGCACCAGCTCGGGCTGGTGAATCGTCTGGCCGAACCGGGTCAGGCGTTGGATGCCGCCTTGGCGATGGCGCGCACGATTGCCGACAACGGCCCGCTTGCCGTGCGCACGGCCAAGTCCATCGTTTCGCAGTCGCGCAATTGGCGGCCCGAAGACCGCTTCGACCTGCAACGGCCCCGCATTGCGCACATCTTCGTGTCTGAAGACGCACATGAAGGCGCTACGGCTTTTGCCGAGAAACGTAAACCCGTCTGGAAGGGAAAATAATGCCTGAAGCTGCCATGCGTTCTGCGCTCTTCGTGCCTGCCACGCGTCCCGAGCGCTTTTCCAAGGCGATTGCCAGCGGGGCCGATGCGGTGATCGTCGATCTCGAAGATTCAGTGGCGCCCGAGCAAAAGGCGGCGGCACGGCGTGCGCTTGAGCAACACGCGCACGAGCACCCTGAAGAATCGGTGTGGGTGCGCATCAATGATGGCACTACTCCCTGGTTCGAGGATGATCTCGCGTTGTGTCGGACGCTGCCCTCCGTGGTCGGGATCGTCCTTCCCAAGGCACAACAGGCTGAGCATGTCTACATCGTTTCGGGCGCCGGCAAGCCACTCATGCCGGTTATCGAGTCTGCAGAAGGCATTCACGAGCTGGCTCGCATTTCTGCCGCCAACGGGGTGGTGCGCCTGTCCTTTGGCATCCTCGATCTCATGGTCGAATTAGGAACACGGCCGGGCACGCAGGCAGCTCGCCTGGTGCTGGATCAGCTGCGTTTCCAGATTCTGGTGGCCAGCCGCATGCATCATCTGGCTGCACCGCTCGACAGCGTTTATCCTGATTTTTCAGACCCCGAGGGCCTGACGGCCATGGCTACCGTTGCAAGGGATATGGGCTTTGGCGGCATGCTGTGCATTCACCCCAGTCAGGTTCCCGTCGTGCATCAGGTCTACCAGCCCTCTGCGCAGGACATAGACTGGGCTCGGCGCGTATTGGCTCATGTCGAAAAGACGGGAGAATACGCGTTTCGTCTCGATGGCCGCATGGTCGATCGGCCCTTGATCGCGCGCGCGGAGCGTATCGCGGAGCAATCTCGGTGAAAGCCTATCTGGATCTGGTTCGGTCGATCTTCGAACAGGGCTCGTGGCAGGACAACCGTACTGGGGTACGCACCTTGAGCCTGCCGGGGGCTTGTCTGCGCTTCGACTTGCAAGAAGGTTTTCCCGCCGTCACGACGAAGCGGCTGGCGTTCAAGTCTGTCGTCGGTGAACTGGTGGGTTTTTTGCGAGCGACCGACAGCGCGGCCGGGTTTCGCGCGCTAGGGTGCCGGGTCTGGGATCAGAATGCCAATGAAAACGCAGCCTGGCTGCAGAGCCCTTGGCGCGATGGTCCCGACGACCTGGGTCCCGTCTATGGCGTGCAATGGCGGCAGTGGCCGGCCTACAAATTGCTGCCCGTCAGCGCTACCGAGCGGGTGCGTGATGCGCAGCAGCGCGGCTATCGGCAGGTGGGCGTCGTCGAAGAACACGGCGTACCCCATGTCCTGCTCTACAAGGCCGTCGACCAGCTACGCGCCTGCCTGGATGCGCTCATCCATAATCCTGGCAGTCGGCGCATTTTGTTCCATGGCTGGAACTGCGCGCAGATTGAAGAAATGGCCTTGCCGCCGTGCCACCTGCTCTACCAGTTTCTGGCCAACCAGCAGACTCGCGAGCTTTCGCTGTGTCTGTACATTCGCAGCAATGACGTCGGGCTGGGTACGCCCTTCAATCTGGCCGAAGGGGCGGTCCTGACTCACCTGGTAGCGCGGCTCACGGGGTTCAAGCCCCGGTGGTTCACGTATTTCATTGGTGATGCACACATCTACGAAACGCACGTCGACATGCTGCGCGAGCAGCTGCAGCGCGAGCCGTATCCCGCGCCTACGCTGGTCCTTTCGGATCGCATCCCCGCGTATGCGCAGACAGGGCGCTATGAGCCCGAATGGCTGGAGCAGGTAGAACCGGCCGATTTCACGCTGCAGGGCTACCGGCACCACGCCCCGCTGACGGCGCCCATGGCCGTCTGAAATCCGGTGTCGCGGCGCCAGGCTGCCGGGTGCCTGCGTCGTGTCTCGCTCAGCCTTCGACGATTTCGATTGAAAAGGTGATCTTCGCGGTCTTTTCGAGCATGCCTACCGCCGAGCAGTACTTGGTGTGCGACAGCTCTACCGCGCGTTCGACGGCGTCTTTGGGCAGGTTGTGGCCCGTGACCTTGAAGTCATAGTGGATGCGGGTGAACACCTTGGGGTCGGTTTCGGCGCGTTCGGCCGTCAGCTTGGCCTGGCAGTCCGTGATGGCGTGCCGCCCCCGCTTGAGAATGAGCACCACGTCGTAAGATGCGCAGCCGCCGGCCCCTACCAGCACCAGTTCCATGGGGCGTGCAGCCAGATTGTTGCCTCCGCCTGCCGGATTGCCGTCCATGGCCAGTACGTGGCCGCTGCCGGTGCGTGCGATGAACAGCATGCCTTCGGGGCCTTGCCAGTCGATGGTGCATTCCATGGTGTGGATTTGTCCTTGCGTGTGTCGGTTGGAGCGTGCTCAGGGTACCCTTTTACCGTATGGGGGTAATTGGGGATTGAATTCGCAACATGATTTATCATAAACCAGTTCTCAGCATACAATGCTGGGCTCACTAAGGCCGCGTTCTGCGGCCTTGCGTTAATTTCGCGTTAATTATTTCCCTACGGAAGCGCTGTGGATACTGTCACCGTACTACTCCTGACTTTCATTCTGTCCGTGTCCGGCCTGTTTGTCTTCATCTGGTCGTTGCGGCGGAACATGTTCGACGAAAACCCCGAAGCCGCCAAGGTCATTTTCTCGACGGGCGAAATCGGCCACGTGGAAGATCCGTCTGCGACACCAGAACAGCGGGCAGGCCTGCAACAGGTTGTGATCGACAGCGGCAAGGCCGTGATCGACCCCACGCTCTCGCAGCAGCTCAAAGAAGAGCTCGCCGAGCGCCTCGAGGCCGACCGCTCCACGTCGTACGTCAGTTTCGTTTTTCTGTCCTGTGCCATTGTCTGGCTGGTCGTGGCCTCGTCGTTCGGCCTCATCAGCTCGATCAAACTGCACAGCCCTGAGTTCCTGACGCAATACGCCTGGCTCACCTTTGGTCGCACCCGCACTCTGCACCTGAACATGGTGGCGTATGGCTGGTGCCCGATGGCGGCGTTCGGTATCGCCATCTGGACGCTTCCGCGTCTGCTCAAGACGCCGCTGATCGGCGGCCGTTTTGCGCTGCTGGGCTGCATGCTCTGGAATGCGGGCCTGATTGCCGGCCTGGGTGCCATTGCGGCCGGCATCAACGACGGCCTCGAATGGCTCGAGATCCCCTGGCAGGTCAGCATCCTGATCGTGATGGGCGGTGCGCTTATTGCGCTGCCGCTGGTGTTCACCCTGCGCAACCGCAAGGTCCAGCACATCTACGTGTCGATCTGGTACATGGGGGCGGCGCTGTTCTGGTTCCCGGTGCTGTATCTGGTTGGCAAAGTGCCAGGTGTGCACTTTGGTGTCGAGCAAGCCACCATGAACTGGTGGTTCGGACACAACGTGCTGGGCCTGTACTACACCCCCATTGCGTTGGGCTCCATCTATTACTTCCTGCCCAAAATCATCGGCCGCCCGATCCAGTCGTACAACATGTCTTTGATCGGGTTCTGGGCGCTGGCCTTCTTCTACGGCCAGGTGGGGGGTCACCACCTGGTGGGGGGGCCTGTGCCGCACTGGCTGGTCACGCTGTCCATCGTGCAGTCCATGATGATGATCATCCCCGTGCTGGCCTTCTCGGTGAATCAGCACCTGACGATGAAGGGTCACTTCAAGACCATGTACTACTCGCCCACGCTGCGTTTCATCGTGCTGGGCGCCATGATGTACACCCTCAGTTCGTTCGAAGGCTCCTTCGAGGCCCTGCGCAGTGTCAGCACGGTAGCGCACTTCACGCACTTCACGGTGGCGCACGCGCACCTGGGCTTGTATGCCTTCTTCACGATCACGATGTTCGGCGCCATTTATTTCGTGATGCCGCGCATCATGTCCTGGGAATGGCCGCACCCCAAGCTCATCATCGTGCACTTCTGGCTGGTGGCCATCGGCTTCGCGATCTATTTCGTGAGCCTGTCCATCGGCGGCTGGCTGCAGGGGCTGGACATGATCAACCCTGCGAAGCCCTTCATGGATTCCGTGCTCGTCACGATCCCCTACCTCGAGGGCCGCACCGTTGGTGGTGCCCTGATGACCCTGGGACACCTGGTATTCGCGGTGCACTTCGTCCTTATGGCCTTGCGCTATGGTACGAGCCGCGTGGGTCCCGCTTTGCTCCATAAACATCGTCAGCCTGAGCAGCAGGCGATTGCAGGTGCCTGATCATGGAAAGTGAATACAAACTCCTCAGTGGCGCGATGGTCACCCTCGCGCTGGCCACAGCCACTCTGGTCGTCGTGCCTTACATGCAGCTCGACCACGTGGAACCGCCTCCCGGGCTCAAGCCCTATACCGAGCAGCAGCTGCGCGGGCGCGAGGTCTACATTGCCATGGGTTGCCTGTATTGCCACTCGCAGCAGCCACGCAGTCAGTCGCAAGCCCCCGATTTTGAACGAGGCTGGGGGCGGGCGCCGGTTGCGGGGGATTATTACTACGATCATCCTCACCTCATGGGCACCTCGCGTACGGGTCCAGACCTATTCAACATCGGGGCGCGTCAGCCTAGCGTGGACTGGAACCTTGGTCACCTGTACGAGCCTCGCGCCTATACGCCGGGCAGCATCATGCCGTCCTTCCCATTCATGTTCGATGTCAAGGACAAGGCGGCGCCCGGTGACAAGGTCGTGAGCCTGCCGCCCAGCTTTGCGCCGGCTGGCAAGGTGGTCGTGGCCAAACAAGAGGCCCTTGATCTGGTGGCCTATCTGGTTGGCCTGAACCATACCTACCCTGTTGATCCTGGAGTGCAGTTGCCCCAGTTGTCTGCAGCACAGGCCGCCGCTGATGGGATCAAATCCCCCGAGGGAGCCAAAAAATGAGCGATCCGAAGAACGATCAGCAAAAGCGCGAGTACTCGGAACCTTACGAGGGCAGCCATCCAGTTCCAAAACTGGTTCTGACAGCCATTGGGGTGCTGCTCATCTGGGCTGTGTACCATTTGTACGTCAGTTTCAACCCCATGCCTGCGTCTGTGGGCGATAATCGCGTGGCGCAGGATTTCATCGTGCCAAAGACCATCAATGGGGGGCAGATCTACGCGGCCAACTGCGTGGCCTGTCACCAGGCCAATGGCGCGGGTATTCCGGGTGTGTTTCCTCCGCTATCGAAGTCCGAGTTTGTCGATGCCAAAGATCCTGGTGTCATGGTGCGCATTCTGCTCCACGGCATTCATGGTCCACTGACGGTCGAAGGCAAGAAGTTCGACGGACAGATGCCCGATTTCGGCGGCAAGTTCAGTGATGAAGAAATCGCTGCATTGGTGACTCACGTGCGTTCCAGCTTTGGCAACACGGCTTCTGCGGCAGACGCTGCATTGGTGGCCAAGGTTCGGGCTGACACCAAGGACCAGAAGGGTCCCTGGAAAGGCGACGAAGATCTCCGGCCGCTGTTGAAGTAACTTTTGCTTGGGTAGGGTGGTGCGGTGCGTCTGGTTCTGGCACTGGTGTTCGCCTTGGTGGCTGGACTGGGGTCGCTCTATGCGATCACTGACGGCTATAGCGTCCTGACGGCTGAAGGGGCCCGGCGTCAGGATGTGGCGGCGCATCCGCGCACCCTTCCGCAAAGCCTGGTGCTCGATTCGGCCGGGCATGTTTCGTCGCTGGATACTCTGTTGCGGCAAGACGGTCGTGTGGCGATCGTCAATTTTTTCTACACACGCTGCATATCCCTGTGCCTGGCTCAAGGCTCGATCACCGAGCGTCTGCAGCAGGCCATTCTGGCCGAAGGGTTGCAGCATCGCATCCGCCTCATCAGTATCAGTTTCGACCCTCGTGACCATGGGCCTGATCTGGCGCGCTATGCGCAGCGCATGGGCGCCGATCCTGCCGTCTGGCAGTTCCTGGCCTTCGCCAACCAGGCTCAGGCCAAGGCGGCGCTGGCCGTGTTCGGCATCACCGTGGTGCCGGCTCCGCTGGGTGAGTTCGAGCACAATGCCGCGTTTCACGTCGTGACACACGACGGGCGCCTGGCGCGTGTCCTGGATCTGGATGTTCCTGGCTTGGCGCTCGGAGCGGCGAAGTCACTGCTGTCGCCCCCGCTCGGCGTGAACCAGCCCTCGGGCGCCCCCGCGGCGACCCCGTTGGTTTCGGGGGGCGCCTCATGAAGGCGTGGCTCAAAGATTGGAAATTCTCACTGCTGCTGGCAGTGGTCTCTCTGGGAGTATCAGTCGGCCTTCGGGACGTTTTGACAGCTCTCATGAGCCTGCACATGCTGGTGCAGATTCCGCTATTGGTGCTGGCGGGGCTCTTTGCAGAACAAGCCTGGCACGGCTTTCATCGACAGAAGGCCGAGCCTTCCATCGCGCCGCAGCCTGCCCACTGGTCATGGAATGAACTCGGTCTTCCCGGGTTGCTGCTAGTCAGTCTGGTGGGGGCGTTCTGGATGATTCCCAAGGCGCTTGATGACGCCCTGACGGACTGGCGTGTGGCGGCTTTCAAGTATCTTGCACTGCCTGTGTGCGGCTGGATACTGCGCGCGTCGCTGCGACACTCCAACGTGGTCATCAAGGTGTTCTTCCTGGGCAATTTCTGCTGGATGAGTGCGATCATTGGCAACGTCTATTTGAATCAGCCCGTGCGTTTGTGCAATGCTTATCTGCAGGATGACCAGAGTTGGGCGGGCAGTGGCCTCATCGCCTTGGCGATCGTGCTGCCGTTATGCTGGCTGCTGGCCGAAGTGAAACCCATCTGGCGCTTCCTGCACCGTTAGGAGATATTCCTATGTCGTTTCCCCACGATTCTGCCGCCGGTGCGGCACCATGGCGCCGCCGGTCAAGCTGGGTGGACCGCCTGTTGGCCGAGGCGGGCCGTGCCTTGCAGGTGCTCGATGGCTCAGTGGCGCACCGCCGGCCGTATCCGGCAGGGGATTCCTTCGGTGACGCTCCGACGCTGACCGAGTCTGAGGCCCGTCATGCAGCCGGGCTCATGCGGGTTAATCATGTGGGCGAGGTCTGTGCGCAGGCGTTGTACCGGGGGCAGGCCTTGTGCTGCCGCGATGAAACCGTGCGGCAGGTATTTCTGCAGGCGGCCGAAGAAGAGGTGGATCACCTTTCGTGGTGCCATCAGCGGCTCGGTGAATTGCATAGCCGGGTGAGCGTCTTCAACCCGGTGTGGTATGCCGGTTCGTTTGGTCTGGGTGTGATTGCCAGCCGGTTGGGCAAGGCACGTAACCTGGGCTTCATGGCTGAGACGGAGCGCCAGGTCGAGGAACATCTGAACGGGCACCTGGATTCGCTGCCGGCTCAGGATCTGCGCTCGCGACAGGTGGTGACCCAGATGCGAGATGATGAGATCGGCCATCGCACGACCGCTGAGCATCATGGCGCGGTCCCTCTGCCGGTGGCGGCACAGCGGGCGATGCGTTGCATGTCGCGCGTGATGACGACGACCGCTTATCGGCTGTGATTGATGCCCGCGTGATGCCCGCGCGCTTTTTGGTTGTAACAAACCCTCTAAAAATCCCTCTCCAAGGGGTCAAAAATCGAAAGATGAGGTTTGACGAGAGGGTCAAGAGCTAAGGATTTCCCTGTGTTGTTGCGCCCGACCCACAAATCTAAGGCCGGTATCTATTGACAACAAATAAATCTTGCCTGGCAGCAAGAGCGGCCTATATAATTTGATTATCGGATGTCGAAACGTGATTGCAGCGGGTAAACCCTCGTCACGACCGGCTCGGGCCCAAGGCCCTGGAAGCCCGACATGCCCAGGTTGTCTCCTCCACCCTCCTCCTTTGGTGGATTTAGCCCAGGATCTTCGGATCTTGGGCTTTTTTTTATCTAAGATCGATACAGAAGCAGTACGATGCCGTGTTGTTTTTGTTGCATCTGAGGGGGTGTCTGCGCTCGCAAATGTGACATTCCAGCCGATAATGAGGTTTTTGCCTTTCGTGATTGCTTTGAACGCTTCCAACTTGTCCGCTTCATTGAGCTGGCCCATCATCGGGGTGGTGGCATTTATGGTGGGCGGATTGATCGTCGCATCGGAGCGCTGGCATGGCCGCTATACCGACGACACCGATTTGCACAAGCCTCAGGCCATGCATACTCGAGCCACGCCCCGTGTGGGCGGGCTTGCTGTCATTGCAGGCAGTCTGGCCGGGTTGCTGGTGCTGGGCCCGCACAACATGACGCTGACCTGGCTGTGGCCTGCGTTGTTTGTGGCGGCGCTGCCGGTGTTCGTGTCGGGCCTTCTCGAAGACATCACCAAGGACGTGGGCCCCAGCAAGCGGCTGCTGGCCGCTTTTGTTTCGGCCGGCATCGCCTGGTGGCTGTTGGGTGGTGTCTCTCGCGTGGGTTTGTCGTGGGCCGATGCGTTGCTGTCCAACTGGCCTGTCATCTCGCTGGTGTTCACCATCGTGGCCGTAGGCGGCTGCACGCACGCCATGAACATCATCGATGGAATGAATGGTCTGGCGGGGATGATCGCCACGTTGATGGCGGTATCGCTGGCGCTGGTGGCGCTGCAAGTGCAGGACACGCCCATTTTCCTGATTGCGACGGCGCTGGCTTCTGCTGCACTGGGTTTTCTGGTCTGGAATTTTCCGTTTGGCAGGGTGTTCCTGGGCGACGGCGGGGCGTATTTCCTCGGGTTCATGCTGGCCGAGCTGGCGGTTCAACTGGTGGTGCGCAACCCTGGAGTCTCACCGTTCTATGCGCTTGCCGTTTTGTTTTACCCAGTGTTTGAAACCCTGTTCTCGATCTGGCGGCGCAAATTCAAGCGGGGTGTGCCGGTCGATCAACCGGATGCCTTGCACCTGCATCAACTGGTGTTTCGCCGTCTGGTTCGTGTGACGTTCAGCCGCGACCGGCGCCATGCCGTGCCGGCGCTGTGCAATGCCATGACTTCGCCCTATCTGTGGGTGCTGGCCCTGATTGGCCTGGTGCCCGCCACGCTGTGGTGGGACAACGCCTGGGCACTGTGCGCCAGCATGCTGTGCTTTGCTGCGGTGTACATCTGGCTGTATGTCCGTCTCGTGACCTGGCGCCGTCCGCGCTGGCTGTTATTGCCGTCGCTGGGACGGCGGCATCATTAAAAATCCAATCCGCAACATGGCTCGTAAAGCCGGGGAGAATCAACTTGAACATTCAGGACGTGAAACTGGCCATAGTGGGCCTGGGCTATGTGGGGCTGCCGTTGGCCGTAGAATTCGGCAAGCAGCGCTCGGTGCTGGGCTTCGACATCAATGCTCGCCGCATTGACGAGCTGCGCGCAGGGCGCGATCACACGCTGGAAGTCAGCGGCCCGGAACTGGCCGAGGCTGCTCACCTGCGGTATTCCAGCGATCCTGCCGAACTGGCCGCTGCCAACGTTTTCATCGTCACGGTGCCGACTCCCATCGATGAATACAAGCAGCCGGACCTGAGCCCGCTCGAACGGGCAAGCGAACTCATTGGCCGCGTCCTCAAGCGTGGTGATACGGTCATCTACGAATCCACGGTCTATCCGGGGGCGACGGAAGAAGTCTGCGTTCCGGTACTCGAGCAGGTTTCGGGCCTGAAATTCAACGTCGATTTTTACGCTGGATACAGCCCTGAGCGCATCAATCCGGGCGACAAGCAGCACCGGGTGTCCTCGATTCGCAAGGTCACGTCCGGGTCTACCCCCGAAGTCGCAGAATTGGTCGACACCCTGTATCGGCTGATCATCAAGGCGGGCACCCACAAGGCGTCGTCCATCAAGGTGGCCGAGGCCGCCAAGGTGATCGAAAATACGCAGCGCGACGTCAACATCGCGCTCATCAACGAGCTGGCACTCATTTTCAACCGGATGGGGATCGACACGCTGGACGTGCTCGAAGCGGCTGGCACGAAGTGGAATTTTCTGCCGTTCCGGCCCGGTCTGGTGGGTGGGCACTGCATCGGCGTGGATCCGTATTATCTGACCCATAAGGCGCAAGCCATCGGTTACCACCCCGAGATCATTCTGGCCGGACGTCGGTTGAATGATTCCATGGGTGGCTACGTGGTGTCGCAGCTGGTCAAGGCCATGACCAAGCGTCGCATTCAAGTGCAGGATTCCCACGTGCTGGTCATGGGGTTGACCTTCAAGGAAAATTGCCCCGATCTGCGCAATACCCGGGTGGTGGACATCGTGCGCGAGCTTCATGAATACAACATCCGTGTGGACGTCTACGATCCGTGGGTCGATCCTGCAGAAGCCA
Source organism: Castellaniella sp. (assembly GCF_036379515.1). Classification (GTDB taxonomy): domain Bacteria; phylum Pseudomonadota; class Gammaproteobacteria; order Burkholderiales; family Burkholderiaceae_B; genus Castellaniella. The sequence continues at coordinate 162,288 of NZ_DASVGN010000027.1, read as the reverse complement.
AGCACGAGTACGGCATCACGCCCATCACGAAGCTGGAAAACGGCGCGTACGAAGGCATCATGGTGGCCGTGGCGCATCATCAGTTCGCCGAAATGGGTGCCAAGGCACTGCGCGCGCTGGGCAAGCCTCAGCACGTCCTGTACGACCTGAAATATCTGCTCGCCCGTGGCGAGTCCGATTTGCGTCTGTGAGGTTCCGAGATGACGACACGGTATGAAGCGGTTCGTGCCGAACTGCAGGCCAAACCCAGAACCTGGCTGGTGACGGGGTGTGCGGGCTTCATTGGTTCGAATCTGCTGGAAACCTTGCTGGGCCTGAACCAGACGGTCGTGGGTCTGGACAACTTCTCGACTGGCTATCAGCACAACCTGGACGAAGTCCAGTCGCTCGTCACGGCCGAACAATGGGCCCGGTTTCGCTTCATCAAGGGCGATATTCGCGACCTGGATACATGCCGCAAGGCGGTGGAAGGCGTGCAACACGTGCTGCACGAAGCGGCCCTGGGGTCGGTTCCCCGTTCGCTCAAGGACCCCATTACCACCAATGCGGTCAACGTGGGCGGCCAACTCAACATGCTGGTGGCTGCCCGGGATGCTCAGGTCCAGTCCTTCGTGTACGCGGCCTCGAGTTCCACCTATGGCGATCATCCGGGCTTGCCCAAGGTTGAGGACCAGATCGGCAAGCCTCTGTCTCCCTACGCCATTACCAAGTACGTGAACGAACTCTACGCCGACGTATTCGCCCGGGCGTACGGTTTCGAAGCCATTGGCCTGCGGTATTTCAACGTCTTTGGCAAGCGTCAGGACCCTGACGGTGCCTATGCGGCCGTTATCCCAAAGTGGGTCTCTTCGATGATTCGCGACCAGGAAGTCGTGATCAACGGCGATGGCGAAACCAGCCGCGATTTCACCTACATCGAAAACGTCGTTCAGGCCAATTTGTTGGCGTCCCAGGCGAGCCCCGAAGGGGTGAACCAGGTCTACAACGTGGCCTTCAATGCGCGGACGTCTCTGAACCAGCTGTTCGGGCACCTGCGCGACGTGCTGGGGCACAACGGGGTCTTGTATGCCCGTGAACCGCGTCATGGCGATTTCCGGGCCGGCGACGTGCGCCATTCTCAGGCCGACGTCTCCAAGGCACACCGCCTGCTGGGGTATGAGCCCTTGTTCGACATTCTGCAGGGTCTGGAAGTCGCCATGCCCTGGTACACGCAGTTCCTGCGTTGAGGGCAGGGGTGCGGGCCACGTCATGATGAGTGTCGCGTGTTCGCGCCCGTAAAGCGCTGGCTCGAGGGGTTGCCGGTCGATCACCTGCGCATTGCGCAGGGCGCGGCGCGGGTGGCCTTCTTCCTGCTGATGGGCAAGGCGGTCGGTGCCGTCAAAGAGATGGCGGTGGCTTACCGCTACGGGGTGAGCGATGTCGTCGACGCATACCAGTTCACCCTGACGCTGGCCAATTGGCTTCCGGTGACCCTGGTAGGCGCGTGTTCGGTCGTGCTCATCCCTGCTCTGGTGCGCAGTCGCCACGGAGACGCGCAGCTGCATGGGCGTTTTCTGGGAGAGTTGCAGGGCTGGGCCTGGTTGCTGGGCGCCGTGATTGCCGTGAGTCTGGCCGCATCCTGGCCGTGGGTGTTGGACGTGGCCGGAGGCGGGCTCACGCCGACGGTGCATGGCATGAGCCTGCTGCTCATCCTGGGGTTTGCTCCGGCAGCCCTGTTCACGATCTGGACGGGGCTCAGTTCCGCCCGGTTGCGCGCACACGAGCGCCACATCAACACGTTGCTCGATAGCGTCCCGGCGCTCATGATCATGGTGTGGGTCCTGCTGGCGCCTGTCGGCGCCGGGGTGCTGCCCTTGCTGTGGGGGACGCTGCTGGGCTATGCGCTGCAATCCGTGCTGGTCGAGTGGCTGGCCCGACGGGCTGACCACGTCCCAGTACAGCCACATCTGTATCGCGTGGCGCCCCAGTGGTCGACGTTGGCCGCCGCCGCCGGCATCATGCTGGTGGGGCAGCTGGCCATGAGTTTCGTTGGCCCCATCGACCAGTACACCGCAGCCCAGCTGGGCCAGAACGCCAACGCCACCCTGGGGTACGCGGCACGGCTGCTGTCCCTGCTCATTGGCCTGGGTGCGGCGTCGGTGGGTCGGGCGGCGCTGCCGGTCCTGTCGGACGTGCAGGCCCGAGGCGATGCGGCGCACGCACGGCGCATGGCCCTGAAGTGGTCTTTGGCCATGCTGATCATTGGTGCTGCCGTGGTGGCGGTGGGATGGTGGCTTGCCCCCTGGGGCGTGGCCCTGTTGTTCGAACGCGGGGCTTTTACCGCGCAGGACACCGTGCTGGTCGCGCAGGTGCTGCGGTGGGGCCTGCTGCAGATTCCGTTTTATTTTGGCGTACTGATCCTGGTGCAGCTGTTGGCCAGCCAGAATCGCTACGGCTGGATGGCGACGATTGCCGTCGTCAATTTTCTGATCAAGGCCTGGATGAACACCATTCTGGCCCCCCGCATGGGTGTGGCCGGCATCATGCTTGCCACCAGCATCATGTACGCCATGTCGTATGTCTGTTATTTGGGATTGTCGGTGCGTCAGCGCCCGGCAACAGGGAAGCACCGTGAGTAAGAACAGGGACCAGGAGGCCGGTCGGCGGCCTCACCTGATGATCGTGATTCATTCTCTGCAGGGTGGAGGTGCGGAGAGGGTGGCGGTCGACATGGCGGCTTATTGGCAGGGCCGTGGCTGTCAGGTGTCTGTGGTGACGCAGACCGATGCCTCCGAAGACGCTTATCGCTTGCCGGAAGGCGTCACGCGCCATGCCCTGGGCCTGGCGAGCAGTACTGGCGGGCGCATCGCTGCGCTGTGGGGCAATATGCGCCGGGTGTGGGCCCTGCGGCGCCTGGTGCGCCGTCACCGGCCCACGGTGGTACTGGGGATGATGACGCGAGGGTCGATTCTGTCCGTGCTGGCGGCACGGGGGCGTTGCCGCGTGCTCGTGACCGAGCACACGCATCCGCCGATTCAAGCGCTCCCCGCGTTCTGGCAGCGTATGCGGTGCCGGACTTATCCGCAGGCCGACGCGGTGATCGCGCTGACCCACGGCACGGCGCAATGGTTGGACGAGCATGTGCCAGGGGTGCAGGCGCAGGTGATTCCCAATGCCGTGCGCTGGCCGCTGGAGGACGGGGAGCCGGTGGTGCCTGCGGTGCGTCCGTCTGGCCGCCACCGTTTGCTGGCGGTGGGGCGATTGCACCCGGTCAAAGGCTTCGATTGTCTGTTGCGGGCCTTCGCGCCGCTCGCGGCCTTGTTTCCGGACTGGGATTTGACCATTCTTGGCGAGGGCGAGGCTCGCGCCGATCTGGAAGCGCAGCGAGATCAACTGGGCTTGCAGGGCCGGGTGAATCTCCCGGGGCGCGTGGGCAACGTCGGAGCCTGGTACCAGGCGTCTGACGTATACGTACTCAGTTCCGTCGCCGAGGGGCTGTCCAATACCCTGCTTGAAGCGATGGCGAGCGGTCTGTCGTGTGTGGCCTTCGATTGCGAAACCGGGCCGCGCGAAATCATCCGCGATGGGATTGACGGTGTGTTGGTGCGGCCTGTACAAGATGCCGAAGCCCTGGCGGCACGTCTGTCCGAGGTCATGGCCGATGCCGTCCTGCGCGACCGACTGGCGCAGCGGGCTGTCGATGTGCGGGATCGCTTCAGCACAGCGCGCGTCATGGCCTTGTGGGAGCAGGTGTTCCGTGGCAATCGGGTGAATTGAGATGAAGATTCTCTTCCTGGTCAGCTCTATGCATGGAGGCGGCGCCGAGCGTGTTGCGGCCACGCTGGCGAGCGCGTGGGCCCGACGCGGAGATGAGGTCATGCTGGTGAGCTGTTATTCGGGGCGTGGGCACTGTGATCAGCAACTTGATCCGGGCGTGCGACTGGTCTGGCTGGCCGATCGGATGGGTGGCCCGACCTGGCTGCGTCCCGTCAGCAAACTGTGGGCCTTGCGGCGGCTCACCCGGGAGTTCCGGCCCGATCGGGTGCTGTCGTTCCTGACCAACGTCAGCGTCACCGCCTTGCTCGCCTTGCGCGGGCTGGGCTTGCCCGTCGTGGTGTCGGAGCGCACCGATCCTGCCTATGGCGACGACGTGCTCGAGCCTGCGCTCAAGTGGTTGCGACGTCTGACATACCCGTGGGCATTGCGCGTTGCGGTGCAGACGCCGCAAAGCGTCCCTCATCTGCAGAAGGTGGTTCCGGGTGCGAAGCGGGTGGCTGTCGTTGCCAATCCTTTGCCCGATGGCTTGCCTCCCGCGCGCAGGCAGGAGCCCCGTACGGATCGCTGCATGTTGGCCGCCCTGGGCCGTTTCAACTCGGTCAAGCAGTTCGACAGACTCATCGAGGTCTTCGCGCAGCTGGCCGATCGATTCCCGCATTGGGATCTCTGGATCTGGGGCGATGGCCCGGAACGCGCGGGCTATCAGCGGCGCGTGGACGCCTTGGGCCTGCAGGATCGCATTCATATGCCGGGCTTCAGCCGCACTCCGTGGGACGACCTGCAGCGGGCGCATGGTTTCGTGCTCAATTCCCGCGTCGAGGGGTTTCCCAATGCCTTGCTGGAAGCCATGGCCTTGGGTTTGCCCTGCGTCGCGGTGGATTGCCCCTCGGGGCCAGCCGAACTCACACGCAATGGCCAGGACGCAACATTGGTTCCGCTCGGAGATGAACGAGCCTTGTCAGCCGCGTTGGCTCGGCTCATGCAGGCGACACCGGCAGAGAGAGAAGCATGGGGTGCTGCAGCCGCTGCTTCGGTCCGGGGTCGCTACGGTCTGGAGACTATTTTGAAAAGCTGGGATGCTGCCTGGGGAGAGGATGGCAAAAATGGCTGAATTACAGGTTGTTCACGTTATTTCGGGCTTGTTGCACGGGGGCGCCGAAACTGTACTGCGCCGCCTGGTCACGGCGCCCGATACCGAGGTGCGCCATACGGTCGTTTCCATGAGCGGCGAGGGGGTGATGGGGCCGGTGCTGCGCGCCGAGGGCATCGAGGTGCTCACGCTCGACATGCAGGGGCTGGCGGGGTCGGTTCGCGGCCTGTGGCGCCTGTATCGCTTGTTGCGGGAACGCCGCCCCGACGTGGTCCAGACCTGGATGTATCACGCCGACTTGCTGGGAGGGCTGGTGGCGCGTCTGGCGGGGGTGCGCGCGCTCGCTTGGGGTGTGCGGAATTCGGGCGTGAGCCTGGCCGAGAGCAGTCGTTCTTCACGGGTTGCCGCTTGGCTGTGTGCTCGCGTATCGGGTTGGATGCCGGGAGTGATCGTGGCGTGTGCACGTCGAGCGGCCCAGGTTCATCGCAACTGGGGGTACCGCAATGATCGGATGCTGGTCATCCCCAATGGGTACGATCTGGCCGTGTGGCACCCCGATGCAGCCGCTCGAGCACAGTGGCGCGAGCAGTGGGGTGTCCCCGATGATGCCGTGCTGGTCGGGAGCGTTGCGCGCTGGAATCCCCAGAAGGATCACGCCAATCTGCTGGCGGCTGTGGGCCTGCTGGTGCGCCGATATCCAAGTCTTCGCTGTGTGCTCATTGGCTTGGGGATGTCACGCGACAATGCTGAGCTGATCGACCTGGCCCGGCATTATGGTTTGCTGGAACACCTGATCTTCCTCGGGCGCCGCGACGACGTGCCCGAACTCGTTCGGGCACTGGACGTGCATGTGCTCTCCAGCAAGGCTGAAGGGTTTCCCAACGTGGTGTCCGAGGCCATGGCCTCGGGGGTGGCATGCGCCGTGACGGATGTGGGCGATGCAGCAGATATCGTCGCAGAACACGGCTGGGTGGCGCCGCCCGGCGATGCCGCCGCGCTGGCCGATGCCATCGAACAAGCCATCGTCGCTGTGCGTTCGCCTTCGTGGCCTGAGCGCGCGCAGGCCGCACGAGACTCCGTGGCTTCGCGCTACAGCCTCCAGGCCATGGCGGATCGCTATGGTGTCGTCTGGCGTCGTCTGGCGGCTGACTACCCGACCCACAAAGGGCGCGTCGGGCCGGCAGCTGCGAGGGGGGCGCAGTCTGCCTCCTGGATGTCCGGAAGTTCCCCCGCCTCAGCGGCTTCCGTCGCGCAGGGTGGGCACCGGACCTTGCTTTTCATCGTCAACAACCCCGCCTTCTTCCTGTCGCATCGCTTGCCGCTGGCGCTGGCTGCGCAGCAGGCAGGCCATGAGGTCCATGTGGCCACCATGGATGGACCTTCAGTTTCTGAAGTGCAGGCGCATGGCTTCATCCATCATGTGCTGCCGTTGTCGCGCAGCGGCATGAATCCGTGGTCCGAAGCCCTGAGCCTGTTGGCCATCTGGCGGCTCCTGCGGCAGTTGCGCCCTGATCTCGTTCATGCGGTGACCATCAAGCCGGTCCTGTATGGGGGTATGGCCTGCCGCCTGGCGCGCGTGCCGGCCTTTGTGGCCGCGATTTCGGGCTTGGGCTATATGTTCATGCAGACTTCGGGCTTGCGGGGGCTATTGCGGCGCCTGTCCTTGCTGATGTATCGGCTGGCGCTGGGCCATCCCAACAGCCGGGTGATTTTCCAGAATGCAGCCGATCGTGCCATGCTGGTCGAGGCGGGTGCGGTCAAGGCGCAACGAGCAGTGATCCTGAGAGGCTCGGGTGTGGACCTGCAGCAGTTTGCGCCGCAGCCTTGGCCTGAGGGCCCCCTTACGGTCACCATGGCGTCCCGCTTGCTGCGCGACAAGGGGATCGAGGAGTTCGCGGCGGCGGCTCGTCTGACGCAGGGGCAGGGGATACGCTGGCGTCTTGCCGGGAGCCTGGACCCGGGGAATCCCGCGTCGGTGGACCCCGCCTTGTTGCAGGGGTGGCAGACCGCCGGCCTGATCGATTACGTGGGCGAGTGCACCGACGTGGCGGCCTTGTATGCACAGTCGCACGTGGTGGTGTTGCCTTCTTACCGCGAAGGCTTGCCCAAGTCACTCATCGAAGCGGCCGCCTGTGGGCGCCCCGTGATCACGACCGATGTGCCTGGATGTCGCGATGCCATCGAGGCCGGTGTGACCGGGCTGCTCGTACCGGCGCGAGACGCTCGGGCTCTGGCCGATGCCGTGCTGCGCCTGGCGCAGGACGAACCCTTGCGTGTGCGTATGGGGGCGGCCGGGCGTGCGCTTGCGGAGCGGGATTTTGGGCTTCCCGGTATCGTCGCGGCACACCTTGCGCTTTATAGCGAGTTGATGGCGTAGGGCGCCGGACTGCGTCATCTGGAGGGGGCCGGCCCGTGGCGTGGCGCGCGGACGCGCCTGAGGCGCTTAGAAGGGCAAGGGCTGTCCTGGCAGCAGGGCGGCAATCGCAGAGCGAAACTCGCCCTCGATGCGCTTGAGTGCTTCGGGGGTGTCGCCTTCGAAGCGCAGAACGACCACCGGTGTGGTGTTGGAGGCCCGAGCCAGCCCAAAGCCGTCGGGGTATTCCGCTCGAATGCCGTCGATGGTAATGCGCTCGGCAGCACTCGGAAAATGGCCTTCGGACTGCAGGCGGGCCACGAAGGGGTGAGGTTCGCCTTCTTTCATGGGCAGTTTCAGTTCCGGCGTAGACAGCCCTTGCGGCAGGGCTTCGAGCACCGCACTGGGGTTGGTGCTGCGCGACAACACTTCCAGCAGGCGGGCGCCGGCATACAGGCCGTCGTCGAAGCCATACCAGCGCTCTTTGAAGAAGATATGGCCGCTCATTTCGCCCGCGAGCGGTGCGCCGGTTTCGGCCAGCTTGGCCTTGATGAGCGAGTGCCCTGTTTGCGACATGGTGGGCGTGCCGCCCGCCTCGCGGATGGCAGCCACCAGGTGCCGGCTGCACTTCACGTCGAAGATGATGGGGGCGCCGGGTACCCGTTGCAGCACGTCGCGGGCCAGCAGGATCAGCTGCCGATCGGGCCAGATGATCTGGCCGCTGCGGGTCACGACACCCAGGCGGTCGGCGTCACCGTCGAAGGCCAGGCCGAGCTCGCAGTCGGTGCGCTTCAGGTGCGCGATCAGATCTTGCAGGTTGGCCGGGTCGGCCGGGTCCGGGTGGTGGTTGGGAAAGTGCCCATCCACCTGCGTGTAGAGCTCGTCGACGGTGCAACCCAGCGCCCGGAACAGCGCGGGAGCCACCACACCGCCTACGCCGTTGCCGCAGTCGATGGCAATCTTGAGCGGACGCGCGAGCTTCACGTTGCCCGTGATGCGCTGGATGTACGTCTGGATCAGATCCTGGGTGCGGCCGTGCCCTGGAGCCACGTCTTTGGGGGGCTCGATGTGCTCCATGAGGGCGCGCAACGCCTGGATGTCTTCGCCGTGCAGCGTACGTCCGGCGATCATGAGCTTGAATCCGTTGTAGTCCGGAGGATTGTGGCTGCCCGTGATGGCCACGCCGGAGCCGCTGCCATCCAGGTGGGTGGCAAAATACACGAGCGGCGTATGCACCAGCCCCAGGTCTACGGTATCCAGCCCGCCTGCCTGCAGGCCTTGCAGCAGTGCCTGCGACAAGGCAGGACTGCTCATGCGGCCATCGTGACCGACCACCATGCTGCGCACTCCCTCGCGACGTGCCTGTTGCGCCAGCGCCAGGCCCAGGCGGCCAGCGAAGGACTCACTGATTTGAGCGGGGACGGTCCCGCGGATGTCGTACGCTTTGAAGACGGCAGCAGGCAGAGGAATCGAGTCAGACAAGGTAGGCTCCGAGATAAGAGCCTATTATCGCCGATTACAATCAGACTTTTGATCCGTCGCCTGGATACTGTATGGATACGCTGGAAGCCTTGCGCACGATGCTGGGAGCATCGCAGGTACTCACCGGGGCCGATGCGCAGCCCTATGCCACCGACTGGCGTGAGCGCTATTCGGGCCAGGCTCTCGCGGTCGTGCGGCCAGCCGATACGGCCGAAGTCGCCGCTGTGGTGCGCCTCTGTGCCGAGCAGGGCATTCCCCTGATTCCGCAAGGTGGCAACACGAGCCTGTGTGGCGGCGCGACGCCCGATGATTCGGGCCAGACCGTCATTTTGTCGTTGCAGCGCCTGAATCGCGTGCGCAGCATCGATACCGACAACGATACCTTGGTGGTCGAGGCCGGTTGCATTCTGCAGTCCGTGCAGAAGGCTGCTCTCGATGCGGGGCGCCTGTTCCCATTGAGTCTGGCGGCCGAGGGCAGCTGCACCATTGGCGGCAATCTGGCCACCAATGCGGGCGGCACGCAGGTATTGCGCTACGGCAACATGCGCGAGCTCGCCCTGGGGCTGGAAGTCGTCACCGCGCAGGGGGATATCTGGCATGGGCTGCGGGGGCTTCGCAAGGACAACACGGGCTACGATCTGCGCGACCTCTTCATTGGCAGCGAGGGCACGCTGGGCGTCATCACGGCTGCCACCCTGAAGCTGTTTCCCCTGCCGGTGGCCCGCTGCACGGCCTTGCTGGCCGTCGAGTCGATTGCGGCGGCCATCGACATGCTGGGTCGGGCGCGAGCTGGTCTGGGCGCTTCGCTCACGGGGTTTGAGCTCATGGCGGGCGACTGCCTGCGCGACGTGGTGCGCTGTTTTCCGCAGCAGCGGTTTCCCTTCGAAGGCGCGTCGGCGCAACTGCCCTGGTTCACGCTGCTGGAGCTCTCTGACAGCGAGTCCGAGGCGCACGCGCGCGAGCGCTTCGAGGTCGTGGTAGGCGAGGCACTCGAGGCCGGCGTGGTGCAAGACGCCGTCATCGCCGAGTCGGTGGCGCAAAGCCATGCGCTGTGGCATTTGCGCGAAAGCATCCCGCTGGCCGAAAAAGAAATCGGCAAGAGTATCAAGCACGATGTCTCCATCCCGGTGTCGCGCATGGCGGAGTTCGTCGAGAGTACCAATGCGGCGCTGCAGGCGGCGTTTCCGGGCATTCGGCACGTCATTTTCGGCCATTTGGGCGATGGCAACCTGCACTACAACGTGGCGCCGGGAGTGGGCTGGGCCGAAGGCCAGCTGCTGGGCCGCCAGTACGACGTGTATGGGCTGGTGCACGACCGGGTGCATGCCGTGGGTGGCTCCATCAGCGCCGAGCACGGCGTGGGGCAGCTCAAGCGTGATGCTTTGCCACGCTACAAGGACCCGGTCGAGATGGCGCTGATGCATCGCATCAAGGCGGCGCTTGACCCGCAGTGCATCATGAACCCCGGCAAGGTGCTCCGCCCCGAGTAGGACCCGACGCTTCCGTCACCTCGCACCGCGCGGGTGTCGGCGCAGGGCAGCGTCAGGCTGCTGGTTGCGGGCGGGTGCGCTGCCGGATCATCAGGGCAAGCAGTATCCCTGCCAACGAAAAGACGCCGGTCGCCACCCAGGTCCATTGCCAGTTGCCACCGGCCAGGTTCACCACCCAGGCTACCAGGGGCGGCCCCACGAACTGGCCCATCGACGAGCATTGCTGCATCCAGCCCACGGTGGTGGAGGCCGTTTGTGCCGTTGGGGCCAGGGTCAGCGCCAGTACGAACAGGGTCGCGGGCACCAGACCGCCCACGAGCGAAAACAGCAGTACCGCGGTGAATTGCCCGGCGGCCGGCAGAGGCGCCCCGAATGCAGCGTAGGCGCACACGACCATGGTGGCCAGGCCGATCACCAGCAATTGCCACGCAGGCACGCCGCGGTGCAACAGGCGACCTGCGGCCAAGTTGCCGATTGCGTTGGACCCCGCCACGATGGCCGTGAGCAATCCGGCCGTGGTGCCGGCGACTCCCTCGGTGGCGTAGATCGTGGGCAGGAATCCGATGATGGCAATCCACTGGCTCGAGTACATGCCAAAGGTCAGTGCCACCAACCAGACGTTCAGTGATTTCAGGGTCGTGGTTGCCAACGTCAGCATGGGAGGGTGCAACTGATGGGGATTCGTGACGCGGTCGGAGGGTACCAGGCGCAGCACGACGAAGAGGCAGACGGCGGTCAGTGCCGCAAGCAGCAACCAGAGCACCTGCCAGTCGCCGAAATTCAGAATCCAGGAGCCCGTCAGCAGAATCAGAACGGTACCCAGCGGCATGTAGCATCCCCACAGTCCCATGACGCGACTGAGATTTTCGGGGGGCACCAGCCGGCGGATAAGTGCCGGGATGGGCATGACCACCATCAGAAAGCCCACCCCTTCGATTGCGCGGCCCGCAAGCACGGAGAATCCCGAGTCAAAGAGCGCGGACAACGCCGAGGCGAGGGACAGGATACCCAGCCCGTACAGAATGCAGCGCCGCAGTCCCATGCGTTCCGCGACCAGCCCAATGGGCAGGCCCAGGGCCATCCCGCCCATCTGCACGATGGACAGCAGGAACCCTGAGGCCACCAGGCTCAGATGAAAGTCTGCCTGGAGTTGAGGGAGCGCGGGGGGCACTTTCCAGATGTGCAGCGCAGCACAGATTCCCACCAGAACCAAAAACAGCGAGATGCGGATGGGCGAGTCGGATGAGGCGGATTCGGGCTTGGCTGACGGTCTCATGGGCAGGGCACTAGCGTTTCTGGCAGTGAGGACAGAAGTAGGTGGCGCGTTGTCCCTGGACGATGCGCCGGATGGGCGTCGCGCAGCGCGGGCAGGGATCTCCTGCATGATCGTAGACGGCGGCATGCAGCGTGAAATAGGCGCCTGGGGTTCCTTGGGCGTTGACGTAGTCGCGCAAGGTGCTGCCGCCAGACTCCAGCGCTTGGGTGAGCGTGAGCCGAACTGCATTGTACAGGCGCTCGCAGCGCGGCCTGGAGAGGCGGTCCGCCCGCGTCCTCGGGTCGATGCCGGCCTGGAAGAGCGATTCCGAGGCGTAGATGTTCCCCACGCCAACGACGACGTGCCCACCCAGCAGCACCTGCTTGATGGCCTGACGGTGCTGTTTCAGTCCCTGGTGCAGGGTTTCGGGCGTGAAATCCGGACCAAAGGGCTCTGCACCCAGGTGGGCGAGCAGCGGGTGGTCTCCCACCGGGCCTGCGTTGGCTGGATGCCACAGAACAGCACCAAAACGGCGAGGGTCGTGTAACAGAAAGCGTGCGTCGTCGAAGAGAAATTCGACGTGATCGTGCTTGCGCAGTGCCTCGTCCATCGGCACCCGGCGCAGCGATCCGGACATTCCCAGGTGAAGGATAAGAGTCCCCGGGACGAACCGGATCAGCAAGTATTTGCCTCGTCTGTCACAGGCAATAACCTTCTCACCCTGGATCTGCTGCGGCAGATCAAGCGGGATGGGCCAGCGCAGCCGGGCTTCGTGGATGAGCACGCGGCGCAGGGTACGCCCTGGCATGACCGTGGCGATTCCACGACGAGTTGTTTCAACTTCTGGCAGTTCGGGCATGTCGGGGTGATAACATCCACTTTCGATGACGCAATTTTGCCACCAGACGCGATCTTGACTCGCGTACCGGCTCATGGTTACCGCAAATGAGATTCCCCGCTTCTGTGTTTCCCGTGGTGTTGGCACTGGTTGTCGCACACGAGACGGCATGGGCTGCGCCGCCAGCAGCGGCACCGGTCGATCCGGTCGAAACCATTCATTTGCGTAGTGGCGAGCCTCCGGCCGTCAATCTGTCGCCTGACCTCCTGTTTCGTATCCTGGCGGCCGAGTTTTCGGCTCAAAAGGGGCAGTACGACGACGCTTCGCAAGAATTGTTGTCGCTGGCGCACGATACCCTGGACCCACGTCTGGCGCAGCGCGCATTTCGGATGGCCATGACGGCTCGCAACTTGAATCTGGCCCTGCGCTCGGCACGTGAGTGGGTGCTGCTCGCACCCAACGATCCCGAAGCGGTGGCGGCGTCACTGGCCCTGTCGGCGTCCAGTGGGCAGACCGAAGGGTTGGCGCGCACCTTGGCGCGGCGCATTCAATCGGCCGACGATCAGGATCAAGCCATTGTCCAGTCTGCTGACATCGTAGGCAAGATGACGGACAAGCGTCTGGGGCTGGAAGTGCTCGAGAAGGCGCTGGCGGGCGTCCCGAATTCTCCACTGGCGCATCTGGCGCTGGCGGATGCAGCCTGGGCGGCGGGCGAGTCTGGCCGCGCGGTGGACGAGGCACGCAAGGCGCAGGCGCTGGACCCCGATTCTCAGGACGCTGCACAGCGTGTGCTCGAGTACGGCCTGAAGGTAGACCCGGCTCGCGCCATTCGCGATACGTATGCCTATTTGAACAAGCATCCGAATCAGCGTGCCTTGCAGTTGCTGCTGGTCAGCCGGCTGACCAGCCGGGGTTCATATGATCAGGCCTTGGCGGTGCTGGATCAGATGCGCCAGCGTACGCCTGAAGACTTCGACCTGCTCTATACCGAGGCCGAGGTCAACACCCGGGCGGGGCGCTACGACGCGGCCAAAGCCTTGCTGGCGGAATACCTTACAGTCCAGAAATCTCGGCGGAAGTCGATTGCCGACGAATCCACGGACGCGCAGGCCGACACTTCGGATGCTCGCCTGCTTCTGGTGCAGATTGCAGAGCGCCAGCATGATGACCAGGAGGCCATCCGCCAGTTGCAGATGATCGATGAGCCGTCCCTGCAGTTTCAGGCACGTACGCACGAAGCCGTGCTGTACGGCAAGATGGGCAACCTCACGCAGGCCCGGGCGACGCTGGATGCGATCAAGCCTACCGATCGGCACGAACGTATCGTGATTCAGCTGACCTTGGCCTCGATCTATCGCGACGCAGGGCGCACCGACCAGGCCGTCGACATCCTGAAAGCTGCCGATCTCGCCATGCCGGACACGCCCGAGATCAAATACGACCTTGGGATGCTGTTGCATCAGCAAGGGAAGACCGCAGAATTCGAACAGCTCATGCGGCGCGTGATCGAGCTGGACCCGGACAACGCCAATGCCTACAACTCGTTGGGCTATACCTTGGTGGAGCAGAATCGTCGCTTGCAGGAAGCGCGCGATCTGCTCGAGCACGCCCTGGACCTGGAACCCAACAACCCCTATGTGCTCGACAGCGTGGGCTGGTACCTGTTCCGCATCAAGGATTATCAGGGCGCGCTGGAGTACTTGCGGCGTTCGTACGATCAGTTGCAGGCCGCTGACGTGGCTGCGCACCTGGGCGAAGCGCTGTGGATGCTCAAGCGCCACACCGAGGCCCGTGATGTCTGGGCTCGAGGCCTGAAGGACGATCCCAAGAACGAGGCCCTGATCTCTACGCTCAAGCGCCTGGGAGTGCGCCTGCCATGATCAGCGCCGCGCTTGCTCGCGGGTTGCGCTGGGGCGGTGTCTTGGCGCTGACGGTGCTGCTTGCGGCCTGCGCCACGCCTGGCCGCATCGGGGGGCAGGGCGCTGCGTTCGAGCGCGTGGGGCGGTTCGCCGTGAACCTTCAGCCCGTCATGCAGGCTCCTTATGCCGCGCAAGGCGGCTTTTCATGGCGTGATGACGGGCGCACTCTGCGCCTCGATCTGAGCACGCCGCTGGGCAGCGTGCTGGCCCGCATTCTGGTGGAGCCCGGCCGCTCGGTGCTCGAGCGTGCCGATGGCAGTCACGAGATGGCGACTGATCCGGATGCTTTGCTGGCACTCATCTGGGGGCACGCCATGCCGGTGTCCGGCTTGCGGTCCTGGATTCGAGGCCGGGCCGTGCCAGGTCGGCCCGTATCGGGCGAGCAGCGCGATGCAGAGGGACATTTGCTCGCGCTCGAACAGGATGGATGGCAGGTGCAGCTGTCCGATTATGACGGGGAAGGCCCGCGTCGCGTACGGCTGCTGCGCCAGGACGATCAAGGTCAGTGGCGGCTTCAGTTCGTGGTGGATAAAGGCTGATTCGTGCGGGCACTCTATGACGTGCCGGCGCCGGCCAAACTGAACCTGTTCCTGCATGTGACCGGTCGCCGGCCGGATGGCTACCATGTACTGCAGACGGTTTTCCGCTTCGTCGATCTCTGCGACGTGCTGCAGTTCGAGCGCACTGACGATGGTCGCGTGGTTCGGGAAAACGCAGGCCTGGCCGGGCTGGCGCCCGAAGACGACCTGGTGGTACGTGCTGCGCTCAGTTTGCAGCACGCCACGGGGACCCGCCACGGGGTCCGTATTCAGTACGAGAAACATATTCCTGCGGGCGGCGGCCTGGGCGGGGGCTCCAGCGATGCCGCCTCAGCGTTGATTGCGCTCAATCGCCTTTGGGACACGAAGCTGCGGCGCGACGAGCTCTTGCGGCTTGCCTTGCCGCTAGGTGCCGACGTGCCGGTATTCGTGTTTGGCCAGTCGGCTTTTGCGCAGGGAGTGGGAGAGGATCTGACCGCCGTTGCACTTCCGGATCGCGCATACTGGATTTTGCGGCCGGACGTGCACATCTCCACCGCCGAGGTATTCCGGTCGCCTGATTTGACAAGAAATTCTGAATCGGTAAAAATCGCTGTCTTTACTGATTGGCAGACAGGGCATTCTGACCTTTTTGGTCGCAATGATCTGGAAGCTGTGGTTTTTGCCCGGTATCCGCAAGTGGCTCGTGTGGCCAGTGTCTTGCACGATGCGGGGCTAGAGGCCCGCATGAGCGGATCGGGTTCCTGCCTATTTGCAGAGTTCGATGATCTGGCTCAGGCGCAAGTGCGTAGCACCGGATTAATCAGTAAAATACACAGCCTGCCTGGTGGGGCGCTGGGTGGTTCCTGGGTCTGCCAGGGGCTTTCCGAGCATCCCTTGCGGGGCTGGGTCGTGGTTTGACATTTGGGGAATCGCCAAGCTGGTTAAGGCACCGGATTTTGATTCCGGCATGCGAAGGTTCGAATCCTTCTTCCCCAGCCACCTCTACGCCTAACAGGCAACATTTCAGGCTGTTGAGTCGGCCCCTGACGGGTGCAGTTCAGCAGCCTTGTCATTTGACACATTGGTTTGACACCATGGCACAAGACAGATTCATGATTTTCACCGGTACGGCCAACCCTCGCTTGGCGGTCGATGTGGTGAATCACCTGGACATGTCGCTGGGCAAGATGACCGTAGGCCGTTTTTCCGACGGCGAGGTCATGGTCGAAATCAATGAAAACGTTCGTGGCAAAGACGTCTTCGTGCTGCAGCCCACCTGCGCGCCCACCAATGACAACCTGATGGAAATCATGGTGATGGTCGACGCCTTGCGACGGGCTTCTGCGCGCAACATCACGGCGGCCATTCCGTACTTCGGCTATGCGCGCCAGGATCGGCGCCCGCGTTCAGCCCGGGTGGCGATCTCGGCGCGTGTCGTGGCCAACATGCTGCAGGTCGTCGGTGTAGATCGCGTCCTGACCATGGACCTGCACGCCGACCAGATCCAGGGCTTTTTCGATATTCCGGTCGACAACATCTATGCGGGCCCGATCCTGCTGGGTGACATCTGGAGCCGCAACTTCCAGAACCTGGTGGTCGTGTCGCCCGACATCGGCGGTGTGGTGCGGGCACGCGCTCTGGCCAAGCAGCTCGAGTCCGACCTGGCCATCATCGACAAGCGCCGTCCGCGTGCCAATGTGTCCGAGGTCATGAACATCATCGGCGACGTGAATGGTCGCACCTGCATCATCATGGATGACATGGTGGATACGGCCGGTACGCTGTGCAAGGCTGCGAAGGCGCTGAAAGAGCGCGGTGCGGGTGCCGTGTACGCGTATTGCACCCATCCGGTGCTTTCTGGCGAGGCCATCAAACGCATCGTCGAGTCCGATCTGAACGAAGTCGTGGTGACCAACACGATTCCGTTGTCCGAGGCCGCTCGTGAATGCGGCAAGATTCGCCAGCTGTCCTGTGCGGCCTTGCTGGGCGAGACCATCTTGCGGATTTCCACGGCAGAATCCGTCAGCTCGTTGTTTGCTGATTGATTTTTCGTCCCTGGCTGGTCGCGGCCGGGGATTTTCAGGCAGTTTGACTGCCTTTCGTCCAGGGTGCTCTTGCGAGCCCCGAACATTTTGGAGTTTCCCATGAAATTCACCGCTTCTTCACGTAGCGCGCAGGGTTCGAGTGCGAGCCGCCGCCTGCGCCTCGCCGGCCGCGTGCCCGCCATCGTCTACGGTGGCAAGTCTGCCCCGGCCAACATCGAACTCGACCACAACGAGATCTACCACGCCCTGAACAAAGAAGAATTCCACGCTTCAATTCTGGACATGGTCCTCGACGGCAAGAGTGAACAGGTCCTGGTGCGCGACGTGCAATGGCACCCGTATCGCCAATTGGTCCTGCACGTTGACTTCCAGCGCGTCGATGCCAATCAGGCCCTGAATACGCGCGTCCCGGTGCACTACCTGAATGCAGAGCAGAGTCCTGCCGTGAAGCTGGCAGGTCAGGTCATCACGCACGGTCCGTCCGAGCTGGACATCAGCTGCTTGCCGGCCAACCTGCCGCAGTTCATCGAAGTCGACCTGAGCAACATGGTGGGTGGTGCCCGCCTGCACCTGTCCGACATCACGTTGCCGATCGGCGTGAAATACATGCCTCACGGTGCGGACGTCAACCCCATCATGGCGCAAGCCGCCGAGGTCAAAGTGGTCGAAGAAGACACGCCTGCCGCTGAAACTCCGGCTGCTCCCGCTGCTCCGGAAGCGCCCGCTGCCGAATAAGCGGTTCGCCGTTCATTCTCAAAGCCCCCGTGCGGCACGAGCCGACGGGGGCTTTGTCATGGAGCGTGGGCCTGCGGCGCCTTGCAAGTCTCCGTGGTCGTTGTACTATCTGCGTGCTCCGCATGGCGGCGCGCTTGGACATTGAACAGGACATTGGTGCATGACACCCATCCGTCTCATCGTGGGACTGGGCAACCCGGGCCCGGAGTACGAGGCTACGCGTCATAATGCGGGCTTCTGGCTGGCCGATCATTTTGCCGATGACCTGCATGCGTCGTTCACCTTGGAAAAGCCGTTTTTTGCGTGGGCCGCACGAGCTCGCCACCAGGGCCAGAACATAGTTCTGGCCAAGCCCATCACCTTCATGAACAAGTCTGGGCAGGCGGTCGGAGCGCTTGCCCGGTTCTATAAGTTCTCGCCCGATGAAGTCCTGGTCCTGCACGATGAGCTTGATCTGCTTCCCGGCTCTGTGAAGCTCAAGTTTGGCGGCGGCCACGCGGGCCACAATGGCCTGAGAGATATTCAGGCAGCGCTGGGTACGTCCAAGTTCTGGCGGTTGCGCATTGGCACCGGGCATCCC
The DNA here is from genome assembly GCF_036379515.1 of Castellaniella sp. Classification (GTDB taxonomy): domain Bacteria; phylum Pseudomonadota; class Gammaproteobacteria; order Burkholderiales; family Burkholderiaceae_B; genus Castellaniella. The sequence continues at coordinate 144,224 of NZ_DASVGN010000027.1, read as the reverse complement.
CGCAGCCTGGGATTGAACCAGTCGGTGATCGATTTTGTGCTGCATCCGCCGCGCAAGCAAGACATGCCGGGTATTGATGACGTCATCAACCGCTGTCGGGTGATTCTGCCCCAGCTTCTGGCCGGCGAATTTGATCGTGCCACCGAACAACTGCACCAGGGTAATCCGCACTGACCACCATGGGAAGAATCGCACGCGCGGGGGGGATTCCCACCTTAGGCGAAGAAGTCCTCGATTGCCTGCACTACCTGCTGCATCCCCGGCCTGGGCCACGACTGAAGGTGCGGTCGGCAGGCGCCGGGCTGCATGTCGATTTTGCGTTGAATGCGCCCTGGTGGCGTATCGTCAGCTGGGCCGTGGTGCTGTGGCTGGTGAACCTGATGGTCTTTGCTCCTCTGGCGTTGTCGGCAGCGCAGGCCGCAGGCGCTGTGCACCGATTGAACGTACAGCATCTTCCCTGGCTTACCGCACTCATCTGGGCACCCGTGATCGAGGAACTGACGTTTCGGTATGTGTTGCGCCGGCCCGCCGTGCTGTGGTGGTTCGTGCCGCTCATGGCGATCGTCCTGGCGCAGGGCCCGGGGGTGACGTCCGGCATGATCGCCGTGCTTGCGTTCCTGCTGGCGATGGCGCCTCTGTGGTATGGCCGCGGTCATCGCTGGCAGCGGGCCTGGACGCTATCCTGGGCGGGACGGCGCTGGGTCTGCAGAGCATATCCGTGGTTTTTCCATGTCGTTGCGCTCGCCTTTGCGGCTGTGCACCTGTTCAATTTTCGTCTGAACGACATGGAGCTCTTCCTGCTGCCGCTGCTGGTTCTGCCACAATGGGTGACCGGGCTGGTATTGGGCTGGATGCGCGTGCGCCGGGGAATCGGCGCTTCCATGTGCCTGCATGCCGTCTTTAATGCGGGACCCTTGCTCGTACTGGGCCTGTTGCTGCATTTTGCGCCCGAGCTGGCGGTGGGGTGAGCCGCCAGACTGCGGTGGTGCTTGACGTGGTGCAAGGGTGGGATGGTTCGCGCGCACGGGTACAATAGCGCCTTGATTTACTTCCCATTTTTTACTCAGGAACCCCATGGCACTGCAATGCGGCATCGTTGGCCTGCCCAACGTCGGCAAATCCACACTGTTCAACGCCTTGACCAAAGCGGGCATCGCGGCCGAGAACTACCCGTTTTGCACCATAGAACCCAACGTGGGCGTGGTTGAGGTGCCAGACGCCCGTCTGACACAACTGGCCGCGATCGCCAAGCCCGAGCGCATCGTGCCTGCGGTCGTCGAATTCGTGGACATCGCTGGCCTGGTGGCAGGCGCTTCCAAGGGTGAGGGCTTGGGCAATCAATTCCTGGCCAACATTCGCGAGACCGATGCCATCGTGCACGTGGTGCGCTGCTTCGAGGACGAAAACGTCATTCACGTCTCCGGGCGGGTCGACCCTGTCTCGGATATCGAGGTCATCAATACCGAACTGGCGCTGGCCGACCTGGCGACGGCCGACAAGGTACTGCAGAAGAACCGCAAGCTGGCAGGGTCCGGCGACAAAGAAGGCATCCGCCTTGCCGCGCTCATGGAACGCATCGTCGCAGCGCTCGACGCCGGGAAATCCGTGCGCAGCCTTGGGTTGGACGAGGACGATCTGGCAGCGATCAAGGGGTATTGCTTCATTACCGCCAAACGCGTTCTGTACGTCGCCAATGTGAAGGAAGATGGCTTCATCGACAACCCGCACCTGAAGGCCGTGCAGGATTATGCCGCTGCAGAGCATGCGCCTGTCGTGGCCGTCTGCGCAGCCATCGAGGCCGAGATCGCTGATCTGGACGATGACGACAAGACGGTCTTCCTGGAAGACATGGGCATGAAAGAGCCTGGCCTGGATCGCGTGATTCGTGCCGGGTACGAGCTGCTGGGCTTGCAAACCTACTTCACCGCCGGCCCCAAAGAGGTTCGCGCCTGGACGGTTCGCGTGGGTGCCACCGCCCCTCAGGCTGCCGGCGTGATTCACACCGATTTCGAAAAAGGCTTCATCCGTGCTCAGACCATAGGGTTTGCCGATTTTGTCGCGTGCAGCGGCGAGCATGGCGCCAAAGAAGCCGGCAAGATGCGCGCCGAGGGCAAGGACTACATCGTCCAGGACGGCGACGTGATGAACTTCTTGTTCAACGTCTAGGCCCGGCTTCTGGCACGGGCTTTGTCCCTGGAACGGGCCGCTGCAGATACCATCTCACGACCAGAGCCAGCATGAGCAGCCCCACGCCGTCGACGGCGAAGATCAGCGTATCGGTCAGGTGATCGGCCACCCAGGCGGCGGCCATGATGCCGACGGACTGGCCCAGGAACAGGAAGCAGGCAAAGATGGACATGGCCACGCCCCGTGCTTGGGGCGCCATCTGGGTCGCGTTGGTTTGCAAGGTGTTGTGCACCGCATAGAAGCCAAATCCTGCCAGGGCGCAGCCCAGCGGCGTCCAGATCATGGATGGCACGTAGGCGAAGAACAGCAACCCCAGGCACAGCGTGGCACCGCCCAGGCAGACCAGCCCGGATTCGCCGATGCGCTGCAGCAGCCGGGCCGCGCTGCGGGAATACACGAACCCACCCACGGCATAGAAGGCGGCGATCCCGCCTGCCGTGGACAGCGAGGCCGCGTGATGCGTCTGCAGCAGGTTGGGCATGAAGGCCAGGGCACCATAGGCGAAGGCGCCCTCGATGGTGACCAGGCTCAGTATCCACCGGGCACGGGGCAAGCGCAGCACGTCCAGCATGGCCTGCATCCCTTTGGCTGCGGTGGGCGGCTCCGACCCGTGGTGCAGGGCGGCTCGCAGAAGCAGTGCCCCCACAATCAAAAAGACGATGGCCATCAGCGCAAACACCATGCGCCAGCCTATCCATTGGGCCACCAGGCCGCTGATCCATTGCCCGGCCAGCATGCCAGTGACGCCGCCGCTGATGAGGCGTGCCAGGGCCACCTGACGTTCCTGGTACGAGACGTTGTCGCCAATCCAGGCCATCGCCAGCGGGAAGATGCCGGCGGCACATCCTCCGGACACGATGCGGGCCGTGACCAGCCAGTCCAGCGTCGGCGCCAATCCCGCCATGGCGTTGCCGATCACGCAGGCCAGGGCGCAGCAAGCGATCACCTTGAGCTTGCCGTAACGGTCGCCCAGAGGTCCGAAGCACAGCTGGCAGATGCCGTAGGCGACCGAAAAGACGAAGATGGTGCGCGCGGCTTGCCCGATGGTGACGGAAAATTCTTGCGTGAGTGCCGGCAACAGCGTGTCGCAGGCGCGCATCGAGGCCAGGCTGGCGCAGCAACAGGCCGAGAGCAGCCAGATCAGGAGGGGCAAAGAGGCCTCCTTGGCGCGGGTTGGGTTGTCGGGTGACGTGATGACGATTCTTCTTCATTCATTGAGCCGGAACCGTAGCTTACAACGTTGGAGTCCATCGCTTTGCCAGAGGCCGCGCCGACAGGAACTGCCGCATTTCCTACAATGAGCGCGAGGCGGGCCACGTCGTCGTGTCTGCCAGATTCGATTCCTCAAATGTAATTTTCATGACGCCGCCAAGTGTCCTGTTCGGTCAACGGACACCGGGATGTGCCTTTGGATGTGCAATGACTGCTGCCGACATTCCCGCAGAGCTCCTCGCGTTCCTGCCTTGCCGCACGCCCGATGCATGGGTGCGCGCCGCCTTGCAGCAGCAGGACGTGCTGCTGCTCGATCATCGCAACTGTGAACTCAAGGCGGCGGCCACGGCAATGAGCCTGATCGCCCGCTACGGTGACCGGGATGAACTGTGCATGGCTCTGTCCAAGCTGGCCCGCGAAGAGCTGGTGCATCATGAGCAGGTGCTGCGGCTCATTCGCGCACGCGGCATTGCACTGCGGCCATTGCCGCCCAGTCGTTATGCAGCCGGTTTGCGCGTGGCGGTGCGCACGCACGAGCCTGCAAAGCTGGTGGATCTGTTGGTGATTGGAGCTTTCATCGAAGCGCGTTCCTGCGAGCGGTTTGCGGCACTGGTGCCGCATCTGGAAGACGACCTGGCCACGTTTTATGCAGGCTTGCTGCAGTCCGAAGGGCGCCACTTCCAGGGATATCTGCGATTTGCGCGGGTGTTTGGCAAAAGCGACGAGGTCGACCGTTCGATTGCCCGCGTTCGTGAGATCGAGCGCACTCTCATTGAATCACCCGATACCGTATTCCGATTCCATAGCGGCTGCCCTGTCGTCGGTGTGGCGGACTGACGAGGCAGCGCCTGGATGCCTGGCGCGGTCAGCGCCGGTTGACTTCGTTGGCGTACGCCATGCATTCGCCCTGAATCTGCAGCCGGATGTCCGCATCCGGAGGAGGCGCAGACAGCGATGCCATGCGCAGGTCCAGGCACAGCTCGCCCAGGGTCAGCTGCACCAGGGTGTGGTCGCCTCGAAAGGATCGGCGGTCCACGTGAGCTGGAACCCCGGCTCCTGTTGCCGCCCATTGCACTTGTTCGGGTCGGACCATGACGAGGGCAGGCCCTGCATCAATGGTCGTGCTGGGGTGCAGCGGCAGAGTGCCCAGTGCGCACATGGCTGTTGTCCCGAGCACTTCTCCGGGGACGAAGATGGCCGAGCCCGTCAGGCGCGCCACGTCGGGATTGGCGGGCTGCCAATAGACGGATTCCGGGTCGGCACATTGCATGATGAGACCTGCCTGCATGGCGGCCAGCTGGTCCGACACTGCAAAGGCCTCGCCCGGGTCGTGTGTGACGAGCACGGCCGTCGTCCCCATGCGACGCAACATGCTCGTCACGTCCTCGCACATGCTGCGGCGCAGGTCGAGATCCAGGGCGTTGAAGGGCTCGTCGAGCAGCACCAGACCCGGATCGGGAGCCAGGGCGCGCGCCAGGGCGACCCGTTGCTGCTGGCCCCCCGACAGCTCGTGCGGGAATCGTTCGCCCAGGCCTTCCAGGCCCGTCAGCGCCAGCACTTCGTGGATGCGTGTCTGCTTGTTGGCGTGGCGTGGAAGACCGAAGCGGATGTTCCCCTCGACCGTGAGGTGAGGGAACAACGTTCCCTCTTGTGGCACGTAACCTATGCCCCGCCGCTCGGGCGGCACGAAGACTTTGGGGGATGCGATGGTGCGTTCGTCGAAGGCAATGCGGCCCTGCTCCAGCGGATCGAAGCCTGCAATCAGCCGTAGCAACGTGGTCTTGCCGCAGCCCGATGGGCCCAGCAGGGCCAGTACCGATCCTTGTGGCAAATCCAGGTGGATGCCGCGCAGCACCTGGGTGTTGCCAAAGCGCTTGTGGACATCTGAAACAGTGATGTGAGCCATGAGAAATTCGTCTGCTGCCAGGGGTTCGTGCCTGGCTCCATTTAAGCATGCGCGTCGTCAGTGACTCTGGTGCAACATGCGGCGGGTGAACACCCAGACGGGGATGATGGACACGATGACGAGCAGCGCCGCAAAAGGCGCCGCGGCGCCAAACTCGGCATCCGCGGTGTAGGTCCAGACTTCGGTGGCCAGCGTGACGGTGCCCGTGGGCGCCAGCATCAGGGTGGCGGTCAATTCGCGCACCATCTCCAGCATCATGAGGGCCAGCGCGGCGCCGATACCGGGTGCAATATTGGGCAGGACCACGGCCACGAAGGCCTGGAACGGCCGACGCCCCAGGCTGCGGGCAATGGCTTCGAACTGCGGCGGCACCAGCTCCACCGAGGCCCGCAACGACGATTGCGCCAGCGGCAGGAACAGGATGGCGTAGGCGATGAGCAGCACCGTGACCCCCTGGTAGAGCGCTGGCGCAATGCGGATGCTCAGGTAGACCAGCGCGAGTGCAATCACGACGCCCGGCAAGCCATGCACGATGTAGGGCAGCCGCTCGGCGAATTGAGCAAGGCGTCCCCGATGCCGCACGGAAAGCAGCACGAGCGGGATGGCCAGAATACTGGTGAGGATGGCACCGGAGCCTGCGAGCGTCACGGTACCCTGGATGGCGGGCCAGAGTTGCTGGTAGCCCTCGCCGGTCGAATGGCCGTCGACGAGCCAGTACCCCAGCGTGACCAGTGGCACGCCCAGCGACAGGATGCCTAGTGCCAGGAAGGCCGCCAGGATGAGCCAGCTCAGGCGCCCGAGCTGGATGGGTTGGGCGATGCGTGCGCTGCCGCGTCCGGTGCGTGCAATGCGGCGGCGCCCTCGCAGCCGCATCTCGGCCCAGGCGGCCGGGATGCACAGCAGCATGAGGACGATGGCCTGGGTGGCGGCCGAGGCACTGTCAAACTGGAGTTCGTAGGATTCGAAGATGGCGGTGGTAAAGGTCTGCACGCGCAGCAGCGCCAGGGCGCCGAATTCGGCGAACATGTGGGTGAGCACCAGCAGCGATCCGCCGCCTAATGCGGGCAGCAGTTGGGGTAGCAAGGCATGCAGGAAGGTGCGCCAGGGGCCGTGTCCCAGCGACCGAGCCACGTCCTCGACCCCCGGGTCGGTGCTGCGCAGCGCAGCGGCGACGGGCAGATACACCAGAGGGTAGGTCGACAGGGCCAGGATGAAGATCGCGCCGGTCAGATTCTGGAAAACGACAGCAATGGAAGACCAGGCATAGCTGGAGACGAAGGCCGGAACCGCCAGCGGCAGGCCTGCAGCCACGCGCCACAGATGGCGCCCTGGCAAGTCGGTGCGTTCCACGCACCAAGCCACGGAGAGGCCGATGAACGCGGCCAGCACCATGACCCCCAGTGCCAGGATCACGGTGTTGGCAAGCAGCTCGGCTGTGTACGGCCGAAAGAGTTCGGTGGTGACACTCCCCAGGCCAGAATGAATGGCCCGGGTAGCCACGTAAATCAAGGGCAGGGCCACCAAGGCAGCAGGAACCAGTGCGGCTCCCGCCATCCAGTTGGGTCGCGGCAGAAAATGTCGACCCATGGTGAGGTGGCCCGTGGTCATTACGCCAGGCCAGCCTCGCGCCGCAAGGCCACGGCATCCGCTGCGTCACCCAATTGAGCAGGTGTCACATCGGGTGGGTTCAGCTGGTCGAACGGCTTGAGTGCGAAAGGTGATTTCACGCCAGGACGCAGCGGGTATTCTGCTACCGTGTCGACAATGGCTTCCTGTCCGGCCTGACTCACCATATAGGCCAGGAATTTCTCGGCAGCGGCCTGATGCTTCCCGGTCTTGAGGATGCCGGCGGATGACACCGTGATGAGCCCTCCGGGATCTTTCGGGCCAGCATAGTGGATCGCCGACTTCATGTTCTTGGCCCCGATTTCGTTGGCCACGATGAACCAGTAGTAATTGTTGACCAGAGCGGTGGCGATCTCGCCGCGCTCGACAGCGCGCATGGCAGCCATGTTGCCGTTGTAGATCTGGCCGTATTCCTTCAGCCCCTTGAGCCAGTTCAGCGCAGCGTCCCGGCCCTTGAGCAGCTTGATGGCGATGATCTGTTCCTGGAAGGAGCCGCTGGTGGGGACAAAGCCCACACGGTTCTTCCATGCAGCCGTGGCCATGTCCATGATGGAAACGGGCAGCTCCGAGGCTTTCACCATGCTGGTGTTGTAGACCGTCACTCGGCAACGTGCCGTCACGCCCAGCCATTCATTGTTCTTCGACGTATAGCCTGGCAGCACCTGCTTCGTGGTCGATTCGGGCAAGCGTGTCAGCAGCCCTTTTTCCGCCAGCGCGTCCACTGGGGGGCTTTCTTCGGCGTAGAACACGTCAGCGGGTGAGCGTGATCCTTCTTCGATGATCTGGTTGGCCAGCTGCGTGCTGCCGCCCTTGCGGATTTCCACTTGAATGCCGGTGGCCTTGGTGAAAGCGTTGACCAGGGCCTGTGTGGTCTTGGCGTGCTGGCCGTTGTACAGCACCATGGTCTGGGCTTCTGCCGCATAGGCGCTACGCAGTGCCGGGGCGCCGAGCAAGGCACCCGTACCAAGGATGAGACCGTTGCGCAGAAACGTGCGACGGGAAGTTGGAGTCATGACGATTGCTCTCTGAATAGGGACGAAGGCAATTCTAATCCAAATAAGAATTATTATCCTTACGGTTCTCTGTTTGAAGAGACCCCGCATTCGCTCTTACACTGAAAGTTTCACGGTTTTTCGGTTGTCGACATCGTGCATTCCTTCTTGTTGCAGTTGCAGGATTTTTACCGGACCTGGCAGACGGTAATCCTGGTGTTTCTGGTGGTTTTGGGGTCTTTGCTTCTGGGAATCGTGGTTCGGGCGGTGCTCGCGCGCATCATTCGACGCCTGCATCCGGTGCGACACTCCTGGGTTCATGGCCTGTTGTCGGGGTCTTCATTTCCGGCTCAGGTGCTGATCTGGGTGCTTGGTGTTGCGCTTGCCGGACAGATGCTGGTGCGCGAGGGCGCCGGCCGGGCAAATCAGGACTCTCTGCTCGCCCACGGCATAGGGCCGGTGCGGGACGTGGGCATCATTCTGGTCGTCATGTGGTTCCTGTTGCGGGCCGTGAGCCAGATTCAGGACAACCTGTTGGCGCGAGCGCATTCGCATGGGCGTGATCTGGATCTCACGGCGACGGATGCCGTGGGCAAGCTCACCAAGGCCGCCGTGGTCATCACAACCATCCTCATGGTGCTGCAGACGTTGGGCTTTTCCATCGCGGGCCTGCTGGCCTTTGGCGGCATGGGGGGCATTGCCGTAGGCTTTGCCGCTCAAAGCCTGGTGGCGAACCTGTTGGGCGGGCTCACCATCTTTGCCAGCCGGCCTTTCAAAGTGGGCGAGTACATCATCATTCCGGGGACAGATCTCATGGGCGGTGTGGAGCACATAGGCTGGCGTGCCACGCGGCTCATCGGCTTCGACTGCAAGCCGTTTTACGTGCCCAACGCCATGTTCAACACCCAGCCTGTTATCAACCACACGCGCATGACCAGTCGCCGCATTCTCGAGGACATCCACATCCGCTATGCCGATATCGGTGCGGTGGCGGACATCGTGAAAGACGGCCAGGCAATGCTGGCGACACATTCGGGGATTCAGCGCGACACCTTTTCCTTCAACTTCAACAGTTGCGGGACGTTTTCACTGAAGTTTCTGTTGCAGGCCTTCACGCTCGGCACGGACTACAACGACTACCTCGCGGTGCAGCAGGACATTCTGCTGAAGCTGGTGGAGATCATCCACCGTCACGGAGCGGAGTTGGCCGGCCCCATGTCCACGGTTGAAATGCCTCAGTTGCAAGGCGCCACTGTGCCGGCGCCAGCCTCTTGCAATCCGCTGCCATCGTCCCCACGTATTGGAGCAGTCAGCGGTGGCGCTATTGAAGGCCACTGAATCCATCCAGAACCCGAACATGACGAGTACCATGAGTCAAACTGAAACCAAGACGGCCGAAACCCTGGGCTTCCAGGCCGAAGTCAAGCAGCTCTTGCAGCTGATGATCCATTCGCTCTACAGCAACAAGGAAATCTTCTTGCGTGAGCTGATCTCCAATGCATCAGACGCCTGCGACAAGCTTCGTTTCGAGGCCATCGATCATCCCGAGCTGCTGGAAGGTGACACCGATCTGCGCATTCGCGTGACCTTCGACAAGGCGGCTCGCACGATCACGATTTCCGACAACGGCGTGGGTCTGTCGCGGGATGAAGCCATCGCGAATCTGGGCACCATTGCGCGTTCCGGGACCCGCGAATTCTTTTCTCAGCTGACGGGCGACAAACAAAAGGACGCTCAGCTGATTGGCCAGTTCGGCGTCGGGTTTTATTCCTCTTTCATTGTGGCCGAAAAGGTGTCCGTGCACAGCCGGCGCGCCGGTACAGCAGCTGTCCAGGCCGTGCTGTGGGAATCCGACGGCCAGGGCGAGTTCTCGATCGCCCCGCTCGAGAAGGCCGATCGTGGTACCTCGGTGACGCTGACCTTGCGGGCCGATGAAGATGAGTTCCTGTCAGGCTGGAAGCTGCGCGAGGTCTTGCGGCGCTATTCGGACCACATCTCGCTACCTGTCCAGATGCTGAAAGAAGAATGGGACGAGAAAAAATCCGAGCAAGTGATCACCGACGAATGGGAAACGGTGAATCAGGCCAACGCGCTGTGGGCTCGTGCCAAGTCGGACATCACCGACGAGCAATACAAAGAGTTCTACAAACACGTCTCGCACGATTACGAAGACCCGCTCGCCTGGACGCATAACCGGGTCGAAGGGCGCAGCGAATACACCCAGTTGTTGTATTTGCCCAAAAAGGCGCCGTTCGACCTCTGGGACCGTGACGCTCGCCGGGGCGTAAAGCTGTACGTCAAACGCGTCTTCATCATGGATGACGCCGAGCAGCTGCTGCCCAGCTATTTGCGCTTCGTGCGTGGCGTGGTGGATTCTGCCGACCTGCCGCTGAACGTCTCGCGTGAAATCCTGCAGGAAAGCCGCGACGTGCGCACCATCCGCGATGGTTGCGCCAAGCGCATCCTGGGTCTGCTCGAAGACCTGGTCGAGAACAGGCCGGACGACTACACCGTGTTCTGGGAGCAGTTCGGCCAGGTCCTCAAGGAAGGCACGGGTGAAGACCCGGCCAACAAAGACAGGATCGCCAAGCTGCTGCGGTTTGCCTCCACGCACACCGATAGCCCGGCTCAGGTGGTCTCGTTGGCCGAGTACGTGGGCCGCATGAAAGAAGGTCAGGACAAAATCTATTACCTGAGCGCCGATTCGTACGCGGCTGCAGCCCATAGCCCGCATCTCGAGGTCTTCCGCCGCAAGGGCCTTGAGGTGCTGCTGTTGTCAGATCGCGTGGACGAATGGATGCTCTCGTATTTGCGCGACTTCGATGGCAAGTCTCTTGCGTCCGTGGCCAAAGGGGGATTGGACCTGGACAAGCTCGCTGACGAAGCCGAAAAGAAGCAGCAGGCCGAGGCAGCAGAAGCATTCAAGCCCACGATCGAACGTCTGAAGACGGCCTTGGGCGAGCGCGTGAAAGACGTACGCGTGACGGCCCGGCTTGTGGATTCGCCCGCGTGCGTGGTGGTCGACGAAAACGAGCTCAGTCCGCATTTGATGCGCATGCTCAAGGCGGCAGGGCAAGAGGCCCCCGAGGTCAAACCGATTCTCGAGGTCAACCCGCGGCACGCTTTGGTCAAGCGGCTCGAGGCTCAGGCCGATCCCTTCTTTGGCGATTGGGCCGAGTTGCTGCTGGATCAGGCACTGCTGGCTGAGGGTGCGTCGCTTAAAGACCCAGCTGCTTTTGTGAAGCGCCTGAATGCGTTGCTGTTGAAGGCATAGGTGTTACAGGGAGGCTGAAACCCTGCGCTTCCTTCTGTTGCTTTTTAAAGGCCTGGAATCTTCCAGGCCTTTTTAGTTTGAGTCCGTACAGCCAGTATATTTGGTCTTACCCATTTAAAAAATGTTAGGGAAATCTCTATCTTGGTCAGACCGGACAGTGTGGTTATTATTTCTTCGATACTGGTAAGACAACTAGCGTGACCACGGGTTCACAGTTCCTCCATGACAGAAGAAATCGTGCGTTTGAAGAACGTGCACAAACAGTTTGGCTCCAACCATGTGCTCAAGGGTGTAGATCTCACTATCCACAAGGGTGAGATTGTGGCCATCATTGGTCAGAGCGGGTCAGGCAAGAGCACAGCGCTTCGTTGCATGGATCACCTCGAAATCATCAACGAAGGCGAAATCACCGTTTGCGGCCACCGATTGGCTTCGGGCATCAAGCATCAGGCGCTCAGGCAGCTGCGTACAGAGGTGGGCATCGTCTTCCAGAGCTATAACCTGTTTCCGCATCTGACTGTCGAGCAAAACATCACGCTTGCGCCGCGCTCGGTATTGAAAATGCCGACGCAACAGGCACGCAAAACGGCGACGCGCGTGCTGGCGCAGGTGGGGCTCCAAGATAAGCGCGACATGTATCCCGAACAGCTCTCCGGCGGGCAGCAGCAGCGGGTTGCTATTGCAAGATCCCTTGCCATGGGCCCAAAGCTCATGCTGTTCGACGAGGTCACTTCTGCGCTGGATCCCCAGCTGACTGGCGAAGTGCTGCGCGTTATTGAGCAGCTCGCGGCTGACGGCATGACCATGGTGCTGGTTACGCACGAGATGGCCTTTGCCATGAAGGTCGCTCATCGTATCGTCTTCATGCATCAGGGCCGTATTCATGAGCAAGGGGATGCCGATGTTCTGCGCAATCCCAAGACCGCCGAATTGCGGGATTTTGTCAGTAATGGCCTCTGATTACCCAGCGTCCGCACTGGTCTGCCCTCTAGGCGGCAGAGTCCTTTCTATATGCAGCCTGAGGGTGGGTACCCGTTATGTACACATTCGATTTTAGTTTCCTGAATGCGTTCTGGGACAGTTTGCTGGACGGCGCATGGACAACCATTCAGATTTCCGTAGGGTGCCTCATCCTGGGCTTTGTGCTGGGGGTGATTCTGGCCGTGGCGAGAAGAAGCAGCTCAGTGGTCATCAAGCGCCTGGCGGGTGGTTTTGTCGACCTCACCCGCAATACGCCTCTCATCGTCCAGACGTTCTGGCTGTTTTTTGGGCTGGCGGCGTTGGGTATTCAAATTTCAGCCTTTTATACCGCCATCATTGCCCTGTCCATTAATACCTCCGGTTATACCTGCGAAATTGTTCGTGCAGGTATTGACACCATCTACCACGGGCAGCGCGAGGCGGCAGAGTGTTTGGGACTCAGCCGATGGCAGATCTTGCGATCCGTTATCTTGCCTCAGGCCATTGAGAAAATGTTCCCTTCACTCATGAGCCAGTTTGTGCTCATGATGCTGGGGACGTCCATCATGTCGCAAATTTCCGTCGAGGAGCTCACTGCTGTGGGCCTTCAGATTCAGAGCCAGACGTTTCGCGGTTTTGAGGCCTACCTTGTGATTGCCGGCATCTACCTGGTGTTGTCCTGGTTGCTCAGGCTCTCGATGGCGCTCTGCTACAACATTGCGTTTCCCAGGCGTCGCAAAGTTGAAGCGTCCCTGTTTGTCGCGCATCAAGGGGCTGCATCATGATATTGGGCGTTTCCTATGATCAATGGCTGTATATGCTCCGAGGGACCGGCTGGACAGTTGCACTGTCTTTGCTGGGGTTCTTTGGGGGCACCTTGGTGGGGCTGCCAATTGCCGTGGCGGGAGTTTCAAAGAGCCGGGTAGCGCGGGTCCTAAGCGCCATCTACGTCAAGCTCATTCAGGGTATTCCGCTGCCAGTGGTGATGTTTCTGGTGTACTTCGGCATTAGCTTTGCAGGATATAACCTCTCTGCGCTGGCCGCAGCTGCGATTGCAATGACTCTGTATTGCAGCGCGTTCCTCGGGGAAATCTGGCGGGGCTGCATTCAGTCCATTCCGCAGGCTCAGTGGGAGGCCGCAGAATGTCTCGCCATGGGCAAGCTCTATGTGCTGGCTCAGGTCATCCTGCCGCAAGCGCTGCGGGTTGCGATACCGCCCACTGTCACTTTCATGGTGCAGATCGTCAAGAACACCTCTTACGCCATTGTGATCGGCTTCTTTGAACTGACCTACACCTCAAGCGTCATCAATAATTCGACCTCCAGGCCTTTCGTCGTATTCACGGTGGCTGCGGTCGTCTACTTCGCGATCTGCTATCCCTTGTCGCTCTTTTCTTATCGGATGGAGCGCAAGTTAAAAAAATATTCCTGATGTCCGTCGGATGTGCGCGCAAGTGGTCGTGGACGCTGCTTGTGACGCATGCATTGCAGCCGTTCACTTCTCACTTCCAAAGGAATACAGACCATGAGCCAGTCAAGATTGCTTTCCAAATTCGCCTTGCTTCTGTCCGGGTGCGCGATCGCTTTTGGCGTCCAGGCCAATGAGCTTCAGGATATTCAGAAGGCCGGTGTCATCAAGATCGGAGTCGACATTACAGCGCCCCCCTACGGGATGCTGGACAAAGATGCCAAGGCGACGGGGTTCGACGTGGATTCTGCACGCTCTCTGGCCAAGAGCCTGGGGGTGAAGCTGGATATCGTCCCCGTGACGGGGCCAACGCGAGTGCAGTTTTTGCTGACGAAGAAGGTTGACTTGGTCATGGCTTCGTTTTCGATCACCCCCGAACGTGAGAAGGTCATAGACTTCTCCAAACCTTATGGTCGCATTCCTGTTGTGGTCTATGGGCCGAAGGCAGTCAAGATCGGTGGCCCGAAGGACCTGACGGACAAGGCGATTGCGGTCACACGCGGTACGACCAGTGACATGACCATCACCAATTCCACCAAGGGTGTCGCAGGTGTCACGATCGTTCGTTATCAGGACGATTCGACAACCAACACGGCGGCCGCGACGGGCAAGCAGAAGTATATTGTAGGTGCCCCGAGCATCCTGGGCGACATCCACAAAGTCAATCCTAAAGCAGATATGGTGTTTAAGTACACCGCGACTAGTTTTCCAATGGGGGTTGGCATTCGTAAGGATGAGCCCGAGCTCAAGGCCAGCGTCGATCATTGGGTAGAGGCGAATCTGAAAGACGGTAACCTCAAGGCCATTTACGCGAAATATTTCCCGGGCGTTGAATATTAGAACTCCGCAATGACGGATACGTAGGGCCGAGGCGTGCGGGTGCCTTCGGCCCCTAAAATGCATCAAGGATCTTTTACTATGTCGGAAAACAGGCGTTTCTTAATCCTAAACCCCATCGACGATGTCATGATCGCTCTTCAGCCCTTGCTGAAGAGCGAGCGTGTGAACGAAATCGATATCCTCGACAATATTCCGCCTGAGCACAAGGTGGCCCTCCGGCCAATTGCCAAGGGTAAGCCGGTTCACCGTTATGGGCAGGTCATCGGCTTTGCCACGCAGGACATCCTCGCTGGCCAGCATGTTCACACGCAGAACCTCGCCTATGGTGAGTTCGACAAAGACTACCGCTTCTGCGAGGACTATCGCCCGACGAAGTACGTCGAGACACCCGACACCTTCATGGGCATCGTGCGTGATGATGGCCGGGTGGCAACGCGCAACTATATCGGGATCCTCACCTCAGTCAACTGTGCCGCAACGGTTGCACACGCCATTGCTGATCGCTTCCGACGTGATATCTTTCCTGAGGCGCTGGCTGACTTTCCCAATGTGGATGGAGTGGTGGCACTCTCGCACGGGGTGGGCTGCGGCATAGACTCCAGCGGTGAGGGCATCCAGGTGTTGCGGCGCACGATCGCAGGCTATGTGCGGCATGCCAATTTTGCAGCTATTTTGATCATTGGCCTGGGGTGTGAAACCAACCAGATCAGTGGTTTGCTGAAGAGCGAAGCGCTTGCGGAAGGCTGCAACCTTCAGACCTTCACTATTCAAGAGGTCGGTGGGACACCCAAGAGCATTGCAAAGGGCATGGAAATCATCAAGGGCATGCTGCCCGATGCCAATCGGTACAAGCGCACTCAAGTGCCGGTCGGTCATCTCAAAATCGGCATGCAGTGTGGGGGTTCCGACAGCTATTCGGGTATTACGGCCAACCCCGTTCTGGGCGCTGCCATGGATATTCTCATCCGCAATGGGGGCACAGCCATCCTGTCAGAAACTCCCGAGATCTACGGTGCAGAGCATCTGCTCACGTGCAGGGCCGTGAACCGTCAGGTTGGCAACAAGCTTGTGGGTGTGATCGACTGGTGGAAGGACGTCTGCGAGCGCAACAATGCCTCGATGAACAACAATCCTTCTGCTGGCAATAAGGCGGGAGGGTTGACGACGGTGCTCGAAAAGTCCCTGGGCGGTGTTGCCAAATGCGGGACAACGGGGCTGATGCAGGTGTACGACTATGCGGAATCAGTGACTGAAAAGGGTTTCGTGTTCATGAATACCCCTGGGTACGACCCCATGTCTGCTACGGGGCAGGTTGCTGGCGGAGCCAACCTGATCTGCTTCACGACGGGAAGGGGCTCTGCGTTTGGCTGTGTTCCATCACCGTCGCTCAAACTGGCGACCAACAACGCACTGTGGAAGCGCCAAGAGGATGACATGGACTTCAATTGTGGTTCTGTGATCGACGGGGCACAAATCGAAGATCTGGGTCGCCAGTTCTACGAGCTGATTCTGCGGTGCGCATCGGGCGAGCAATCCAAGAGCGAGATCTATGGATACGGACAAAATGAATTCGTACCTTGGCAGCCGAGCATCATTTGCTAGTGCGCCATGAAAGAACCTGTCTCTTTTCTGCATCCTGCCGGGAGCCCCCGCAACTACCTGCAGGTGGCAGATGCTCTGCGCAAGGTGATCGCCGAAACGGGTGTGCGTGGCGGAGGTCGCCTGCCGTCCGAGCGTGAATTTGCCTTGCAGCTGAACATCTCGCGGCCCAGCGTGCGCGAGGCGCTCATTGTGCTTGAGCTCGGGGGCGAAATCGAGATTCGGGTAGGGTCAGGCATCTATCTGCGGCAATCGAGCACAGAAGCGGCTCCCGCTGGCGAACCTGATGGGAGTCTTGCCTCCCTTGGGTACAGTCCGTATGAAGTGAATCAGATACGGCGCTTCCTGGAGGGCGGGGTGGCGGCCCACGCAGCGCAGTTCATAACGAGTGCCCAGCTAAAGAAGCTGGATGCGCATCTGGCATCCATGTACCGGGGGTTGGAACACCACCCGGGCTCGGAAGATCGTCAGCTTGTGATGGCAGATCGAAAATTCCACCTGGCCCTGGCGTCTGTGACTCACAATCGTCTGCTGGTGCATACCATCGAGGAGTTATTCGACCAGCGCTATAGTCCCTTGCCCGGGTCCCTGCGGCGTCTCTTTGAAAATCGCATGGTCTGGGAAGAGTGCGTGAAGGAGCATCAGGACATTTATGATGCCGTGGCAAGCCATGATCCGTTGCAGGCCGAAGCAGCCATGCGGCGGCACCTGACGCGGGCTCATGCCCGTCTGATGGCGGTGATCGATGAATGATGGCCAGAGGTCGCATGCTGTGCATTGGATAAACACGTGCTTCTGGTGCGTTCCCAGGGGGTGAATACATGCGGAACACCACGGAAAAGCAGCTGGCCTTGATTGCGCTCGACTGGGGGACAACCTCGTTACGCGCTTACCTGCTTGATGGGTCAGGCAGTAGTCTTGCCGAGCGCAACCTGCCTTTGGGGCTGATGAATCTTTCGCGCCTGCCAAATGGTGAGCGTGATTTCCTGTCTGCCTTCAAGGCCGCTTGCGCCGACTGGCTCGACCTTCGGCCGGGCCTTCCGGTCATTGCCTGCGGCATGGTAGGCAGCGCACAAGGTTGGCGGCAGGCCGACTACGTGGATGTCCCCGCCCGTGTGGCGGATATCTGTGGCCGCTTGCTTCGCATCGACACGGGGCTGGGGGTGCCCCTCTGGATTGTGCCTGGTTTGCGAAAAATCGACGGCTTGTCGGATGTTATTCGAGGTGAAGAGACGCAGGTCATTGGTGCGATGCAGTGCCTGGCGGCCCAAGGCCCTTCTTTGGTCGCGCTGCCCGGCACGCACAGCAAGTGGGTTCTGGTAGAGGATGGGTGCTTCAGGACATTTGACACCTTCATGACCGGTGAGGTTTACTCCGCCCTTCAGGCGCACACTATCCTCGGGCAACTCATGATTGCTGGCGCGGAAGATCGGTTGGCGTTCGATCGGGGGCTCAAGGTCGCCGCTTCTGAAGAGGCTGAGAAAGGGCTGTTGGCCACACTTTTTAGTGTACGTACCCTCGGGTTGACAGGGCGGGTTCCCGCCGCAGGCTTGGCGGACTATTTGTCGGGCCTGCTGATTGGTTATGAAGTCAATGCGGTTGCGCGCTTGTACGCGACGCGGCTACGGCGTTCGAGCCGGGTGCCGGTCGTCTTGTGTGGTACACCCGCACTCAGAAGGCGTTATCAGCGCGCCCTGGATGCATCAGCATGGGCTGATGTGACGTCTCTTGACAGTTCCAGCCGCTCGGGGCTGTGGAAGGTCGCCCAGGGTGCAGGACTGGTGGCGCTGGCCGCCAGCCGGTCTGCGTGACGGCGCGGTGGTTGTGTGGCTGTGTGGATGAACACAGAGTTGGAGACAGCATATGACAGACGGTTCCGGTTTTGACTTGACCCCTTACTTGGGGGGCTTTCCACTGATTGCCATCCTTCGTGGCGTTACATTGGCTCAGGTCGATCCTGTCGCCGGGATTCTGCTTGGAAGGGGCTGGCGAGTGATCGAGATTCCCTTGAACTCTCCAGATGCCCTGCAAAGTATCGCGAAATTGTCGGCGGCCCACGGCTCGCACGCATTGGTTGGGGCGGGTACGGTAATGACTCCTGATCAGGTTCGGGAAGTGCGCCAGGCGGGCGGACGGTTGATCGTGATGCCCCACTCAGATCCGGATGTCATTGGCGAAGCCAGGGTTTGTGGTATGGCTTGTATCCCGGGTGTGGCAACCCCCACAGAAGCCTTTGCGGCGCTAAGGGCGGGGGCAGATGCGTTAAAGCTGTTCCCAGCTGAGCAACTTGGGCCATCGGTCGTGAAAGCCTGGCGCGCCGTGATGCCAAAACGAATCGGGCTGATGCCGGTTGGTGGCATCACCCCCGATTCCATGGGAGCCTATCTGCGGGCGGGTGCCAGTGGATTTGGTTTGGGAGGTGGGCTCTTCAAGCCCCAGATGACGCTTGATGAGGTTGCCCACAGGGCAGGGCAGTATGTGGGGGCCTGGCAGGCCTTGGCCCCCGAAATGAACTCCAGGAACTCATAAAATAACATTTAGCGTTTCCTGGTGGGGGGAGTCAGGCCAGGGGGCTTATGGCGGGCATTTCGCTTGATTCAGGCTTCCCACGATATGATTTTCCCAGGGTTGAAGATATTGTTTGGGTCGTAGGCATGTTTGACAAGGCGCATCAGTTCCAGTGCGTCCTCTCCGTGTTCGGCTTTCAGGAATTCAATCTTGTGGATGCCCACGCCATGTTCACCGGTACAAGTGCCATCCATGCCGATGGCGCGATGCACCAGGCGGTGATTGACCTCCTCAGACTGACGCCATTCCTCTTCACTGTCAGGGTCGATGAGCATCTGTACATGGAAGTTGCCATCTCCCACATGTCCTACGATGGTGTATGGGAAGGGCATCCCCTGCAGGTCAGCAGCAGTTTGCGTCACGCACTCGGCCAGGCGCGAGATAGGCACACAGACATCTGTGGCAACGCTGCGCGACCCTGGCCGCAATTGCAAGCCCGAGTAATGGGAGTTGTGCCGTGCCGTCCACAGGCGCGTGCGGTCTTCAGGGCGGCTTGCCCACTGAAAGTCCATGCCCCCGTTTTCGTGGGCGATGTCCTGAACCAGGGTGGCCTGTTCCTGAACCCCGGTTTCGCTGCCGTGAAACTCGAACAATAGCAACGGCGTCTCTTTCAGGCCCAGTTTGCTGTATCGATTTACGGCGTTGACGGCCCGCTCGTCCATGAACTCTACCCGTGCGACCGGTACACCACACTGCATGACCTGGACCACCGATTCAACCGCCGACTGCAGGGTGGGAAAGTTGCAGATGGCAGCCGTCACGGCCTCGGGCAATGGGTAAACGCGCACGGTAACGGCCACGATAATGCCCAGTGTGCCCTCGCTACCCACAAAAAGATGGGTCAGGTCGTAGCCAGCCGATGATTTGCGCGCACGGCTGGCCGTACGAATCACCTTTCCTTGAGCCGTCACAACGCGTAGCGAGACAACGTTCTCGCGCATGGTTCCGTAGCGCACGGCGTTGGTGCCGGAGGCACGGGTGGCGGCCATGCCCCCCAGGCTTGCGTGTGCCCCTGGGTCCACCGGAAAGAACAAGCCCGTGTCCTTGATTTCGTCATTCAGCTGCGTGCGTATTACCCCGGGCTGCACGGTGGCCGTGAAATCCTGGGCATCGACCGAGAGCACTTTGTTCATCTGGGAAAAATCCAGCGTGATCCCGCCCTGGATCGGTAATACGTGACCTTCGAGTGAAGAGCCGATGCCGAATGCAGTGACAGGGATCTTGTATCGGTTGCACAGCGTGACGACGCTTACCACCTCGTCTTCGTTGCATGGAAAGATCACCGCGTCTGGAGGGCAGACCGGGTAGGGCGATTCATCGGTACCGTGATGGATGCGGACCGACTCGGAGGTGATGAACCGGTCGCCGAACAGCGATTGGAACGCCGCGACCCCTTCGGGAGGGAGGGTGCGGCGGTGTAAATGCGGTAATTTGTCCATATTAGTGATTGTTGCGCGCTTCGCCCCGCTCTTCGATGATATTGAGATACCCGGTGGCGAACTCCATGCAGGCGCCGCTGCCATGCTGGCCAATGGTGTTGCGATAGATTTCTTCCCAGGGGGTCTGGTTCTTCAGGATGGGAGGCTTCCAGGCATCGCGCCTTTGCTTCAGTTCTGCATCGGAAATCAGAACGTCCACTCGATGCGCGTTCAGGTCAACGCGGACCATATCGCCCGTCTTGAGCAGTGCCAATCCTCCTCCGATAGCGGCCTCGGGTGTCACATTCAGAATGGAAGGACTCGCAGACGTACCGCTTTGGCGGCCATCACCCATAGTTGGCAGTGTGTCAATGCCGCGCGCGATCAGGGCTGCGGGGGGCTGCATATTTACCACTTCTGGGCCCCCTGGGTAGCCTATGGGGCCCACGTTGCGGATCACCAGAAGAGAATGTTCGTCGACTCCGAGGTTCGGGTCGTCGATGCGCGCATGATAATCTTCCGGCCCTTCGAAGACCACGGCCTTGAGGTCCGCCCGGTTCGGGTGTTCCGGGTCGGATAGAAAGCGCTTGCGGAAGGCGTCATCGATCACGCTGGTCTTGATAATGGCGTTATCGAACAGATTGCCAGTCAGTACGACATAGCCCGCCGCTTCTTTGAGCGGCTGGTCGTAAGCCCGGATGACCTCGCGGTCTGGCTCGGGGACGTCTTTCAGGTTCTCGGCCAGTGTCTTGCCGGTGACGGTCATGGTGTTGCCCTGCAGCTTGCTTGCACGCAACAGCTCTCTGAGTACCGCCGGCACGCCGCCGGCCCGATAGAAACCCTCACCCAGGAACCGGCCTGCAGGCTGGCAATCCACGAGAAGCGGAATATCAGGTCCCAAGCGTTGCCAGTCATCCAGCGTGTGGTCCACGCCCATGTGGCGGGCGATGGCAATCATGTGAATCGGGCAGTTTGACGACGCGCCCAGCGCCGCAGCAGCGACCACGGCGTTTTCGAAAGCAGCCTTGGTCATGATGTCGGAGGGCCGTAGATTCTCGTGCACCATGCCGACGATCCGCTGGCCGGTTTTGTAAGCCATCCAGCTACGGTCCCGGTAGGGTGCCGGGATTGCCGCACACCCCGGGAGCGACATGCCCAGTGTCTCGGCCAAGGAATTCATGGAGAGCGCCGTCCCCATGGTGTTGCAGTGACCCACTGACGGTGCTGAAGAGGCCAC
The DNA here is from genome assembly GCF_036379515.1 of Castellaniella sp. GTDB lineage: Bacteria > Pseudomonadota > Gammaproteobacteria > Burkholderiales > Burkholderiaceae_B > Castellaniella. Next base: position 122,937 of record NZ_DASVGN010000027.1, on the reverse strand, counting down.
GCGGTTCATGAACTCTTCGTAGTCGATTTCACCTGCTGCCAGGCGCTTGCGAGAATCCCAGATGACTGTTCCAGAGCCCGCAAGCTTGCCGTGCCACCAGCCGTCGAGCATAGGGCCGCCTGACAGGACAATGGCCGGGATGTTGACAGTAGCGGCTGCCATCAGGCAGGCCGGTGTCGTTTTGTCGCAGCCCGTCGTGAGCACCACACCATCGATGGGATAACTGTGCAGCACTTCGACCAGCCCCAGGTAAGCCAGGTTGCGATCCATGGCGGCGGTTGGGCGCTTGCCGGTTTCCTGGATCGGATATACGGGGAATTCGAGAGGGACGCCCCCAGCTTCGCGGATGCCGTCACGGACCCGCTCGGCCAGCACCAGGTGGTGGCGGTTGCAGGGCGACAGGTCTGATCCCGTCTGCGCAATCCCGATGATGGGCCTGCCGGACTGCAGTTCCTCACGCGTGATCCCGTAGTTCATGTAGCGCTCGATGTAGAGCGCCGTCATCCCCGGGTCATCCGGGTTGTTGAACCACCGGCGGCTGCGTAGCTTCGGTGACTTACCTTGATCAGACATGGAATCATCCCCCTTGTATGGATTGAGCGAGCCGTATCGGTGGACACCAGGGTGCTTCGAGACAGCGAAGGCGGGTGTGCCAGCAGACCTGCTGACTAGCCCGCCTGGAGTTACTGAGATTCTATGCTGCCTGTTTGGCAGCGCTCATGACGCTGTCGACCGTGTCGGGGCCGATGTTGATTCGTAGCTTTTCGACAATTGGTTTCAGCGTTTCGCGGATTCGCTCTTTTTCTTCCGGAGAGAATTCTGCGACCTTGACCCCATGATCTTTGATGAAGGTCAGGGCGGTGCCGTCGGCCTCGCGGCTGGCTTTGCGCTGATAGGCTTGGGTTGTGCGCGATGCTTGCATGATGATGTCGCGTTCGTCGGGTGTAAGCGTGTCCCACCAGCGTTTGGAGGCGAGTAGAACAAAGGGTGTGTACACGTGCTTCGAGAGCGTCAGGTAGGGTTGGACCTCGTAGAACTTGCTGGTCTGAATGGTGCTGAGCGGGTTCTCTTGGCCGTCAACCGTCTTGGTTTCCAGTGCAGTGAACAGTTCAGTGAATGGCATGGGAATCGCGTTTGCACCCAGCGCGTTGAACACGGCAAGGGCCACTTCGTTTTGCATCACCCGCAGCTTGATGCCCTTGAGGTCTTCCATCTTGGCGATGGGGTGGCGTGAGTTGGTCAGATTACGGAAGCCGTTTTCCCAGTACAGCAGGCCGATCAGGCCTTTGGGCGGGAGCGCTTCCAGAAGTTTCTGACCCGCAGGGCCGTCCAGGGTGGTATCCGCAATCTTGTCGTTATTGAAAAGGAACGGCAGATCGAACACCCCGAAGCCCTTGACCATGCCCGCGAGAGGTGCCGTGGAGACGAAGGTCATTTCTTGTGAGCCACCAATGAGTGCATTTTGCATCTGCTCGTCGGACCCCAGCGAGCCATTGCCGTAGGTCTTGACCTTCAGTTTGCCACCGCTCAGCTTGCCCACTTCTTTGGCAAAGAAGCGTACCGCGTCGCCACTCGGGCTGGAGTCTGCCAGGCCGTACCCAAAGCGGATGATGCGTGTGTGCACGTCCTTGGCCATCACTTTTCCCGAGGCGCCCAGAGTCGCAGCCGTGACCAGGCCCGCCATAGAGGCCTTGAGTACCATTCTTTTTTTCAGATCGACAGTCATGTTGCTTCATCCTCTTGAATGAATGCCAGGGCCGCCTTCTCGCACAACGCGCGCAAGGGCCGACCTGACCTTAGTAAAACCAGTGCAGGGGTGCCAGCACGATTTGCGGAAATATCACCATCAGGATGACCATCGCCGTGTAGGCGAGTACGTAGGGCATGACCCCTTTGATGACATCTTCCATGCGCACACGTGCGACGCCGCATACGACATTGAGTACTGTCCCGACCGGTGGAGTGAGCAAGCCCGCGCACCCCACGATGACGAAAATGACGCCAAAATAGGTTGGGTCGATGCCGGCCTTTTCGATGACCGGCATCAGCACCGGCGCCAGAATCAGGATGGTGGGCGTGAGATCCATCGATGTGCCGATCAGGGTGAGCAGCGCCACGATGCTGAGCATCAGCAGCGTGGGAGAGTCGGTCAGGGGGCCCAACATATGAATGAGCTGCTCGGGAAGATCGGCCAGCGTGATCATGTAGGAGGCCACCATGGCCGTGGCCACCAGGAACATCACCACGCTGGTAGTCCTTGCCGTGTTGACCAGGACCCGGTACAAGTTCTCGAGTTTGATTTCGCCATAGATAGCGATGCCGACAAAGAGCGCATACACCGCGGCTACGGCTCCGGCTTCAGTGGGTGTGAAGATGCCTCCGCGTAGACCGCCGATAATGATGACAGGCAGTAGCAAGGCCCAGGCAGAATCCTTGAGGGCCTTCATGCGTACGCTCAGGCTTTCTTTGGGCGCCATGGTGATGGTGGTCGACCGCCGCACCGAGAACCACCAGACTGCTGTCAGCGTGAGCCCCATCAACAGCCCCGGTACGATCCCGGCGATAAATAACTTGGTGACCGAAATGTTGGCAGCCACCCCGAAGATGATGAAGGAGATCGATGGCGGGATGATGGGACCGATAATCCCGCCAGCAGCGATCAGGCCGGTGGACTCACCCATGTCGTAGCCGTGGTTGCGCAGCATGGGGATCAGGATGGAGGCGAGCGCGGCGGCGTCTGCGACTGCCGACCCCGAGAGGGCGGCGAGCAGGATGCTGGCCATGATGGCGACATATCCTAGCCCCCCTTTGATGTGCCCGACGAATGTGGCGGCCATGTTCACCATGCGGCGTGACATACCACCTTCGTTCATGGCCTCGCCAGCCAGGATGAACAGCGGCACGGCCATCAGGGCGAAGTTGTCCGCGCCGGTGAGCATGTTCTGGACAATGATCTGCGGGTCGAAAAAGCTCAGATGGAACATGATGCCAATCGCGGCGAACAGCAACGCGAACGCGATGGGGAACCCAAGAGCCATGAATCCCAGTAAAGCTGCCAAAAAAATTGCGACGTCCATTTTCAGATCTCCTCGATGCTGTCCACGGACGTGCGGAAGACCTGAGAGTTCTCAGGGACAGCAGGTGTGAGCAGCGCTGCGAAGAGATCCAGGGCGGCCATCAGTGCCATCGCTGCTGATGAAAACAGGACCGCGCCGCTGAAGACTGCGATGGGCATGCCCGATACGGGTGTGACGGTGCTCATGCCGATGATGGTTTGTTCCCATCCTCCCTTTATGGCCAGCCACAGCACCCAGAGGATCAGCAACTGCCGAACGATGTGAGTGGCCTTCTGGGCCCGGATCGGAAGGCGATTCACCACCATGTTGATGGCCAGATGCTCACGTCCGCGGAAGGCCAGGACCGCCCCTGCGAACGTGAGCCAGACGAATGACAGGCGGGCAACTTCGGTGGAGATGTCTATGCCTGAATTGAATGCATACCGCATGACCACATTGATGAACACCATGCTGAGCATGATGAGTACGCAGAGCGCGAGGAATGCTGTCAGGATTGAAAAAATGAAATCGGCCAATTTCTTGGCCGTTGATGTAACTGGATGCTTGTGCTCGGCCATGGAACAGTCGTTTTGTTTTGGTAGGAAATTTTTGGATTGATGATCTGTCTGTGCAGCTTGTCTGAGGTCGTCAGTGCTGGCATATTCTATGAAGTGTCCAGCCGGTTGGGCCAGTTGTGGATTTCCCTAACTCTACCAAACTGGTCCGACCAGATAAAATTTGACATAACGTGGAGATGTATTAAGTTCGTGAAATCCCTAGTAGATGGAAGAGTGTCTTCTTCCATACTATTTTTTCTACACTGTAGAGCGTGTGTCCACATTGTGAACTAACCGATGAAGCAGAAGATGGCGCAAATTCACGAACCACGAACACTTCCCTACCAACATGCCAACCCGCCTGAAGCACTGGCCGATATTGTGGTCAATGATGCGATCCCTACCGATGAACGCGTTTGGGTCCCTCAGGCTGAAAACGTCTGGTTTCGCCCTCTTTGCCTGAATATCAGCCAGGGGTATTGGACCAACCTGCTGCGTGTGCGTCGGGCCGGTGTGCTCGCATGCCATCGCCACCCGCAGCCGGTGCACGGGTTCGTGTTGAAGGGCCGGTGGCGCTATCTTGAACACGATTGGGAGGCGACCGAAGGAAGTTATGTGTTCGAACCCCCAGGCGAAACGCACACCCTGTTCGTGCCCCCCGATGTCGAGGAAATGATCACGTTCTTTCAGGTCAACGGTGTGATGTATTACACAGACCCATGGGGCAATAACACCGGCTATGAAGACGTGTTCACCAAGGTTGCCATGTGCCGGGCGCACTACAGCAAGGTGGGCCTCGATGAGTGCTACGTCGATCAGTTCATCCGCTGATCATGCGTCGTCAAAGAGCCGGACCCTGTTTGTTCGAACGAGTGAGCCGGTTCTATTCGCATCCCTACAATTCGTGCCGTCCAATTTTGACTACTTGAAAGGCGGCCAACCCTTGCAGAGAGCAGAGCATCTCAAGTGCATTGAAGCTTTCTGTACCTTTGCTTTACTTTTCACCACGGAGAAGAGACAAATGAAACAGTTCACCCTTGCAAAGGTCACCGCGTTGGCGGTTTTGATGGCGGTATCGGCCACGGCGAGTGCTGCTTGGCCTGATCGGCCCATCACTCTGGTGTTGTCATGGTCCCCTGGCGGGGGTACGGATGCGACGGCCCGCATCATCGGCAGTCTCATGGAAAAAGAACTGGGCACGCCTGTCACTGTGGTGAACCGCCCTGGTGGCAATGGTGTCGTCGGCAACCAGGTCATGGCTTCAGCCAAGCCCGATGGCTACACAATCGGGCTGATGTCGGTGGAAATCTCCATGCAGCATCACATGGGGCTGACTAAGCTTACCCCTAACGACTACACCCCCTTGGCCCTCATGAATTTCGACCCGTCGGGCGTGACGGTCGCCGCAAATTCCAAGTATGCAAAACTTCAGGACTTATTGGATGCAGCAAAAGCCAATCCGGGCAAGCTGAAGGCATCCGGGACCGGTGAGGGCGGTATTTGGCAGATTGCACTGGCCGGCATGCTGAACAGCCTGGGCATCAAGCCGGACTCCATTCGCTGGGTGCCTTCCCAGGGGGCTGCGCCCGCCATGCTCGAGCTGGCGGCGGGAGGGGTCGATGTGGTGCCAGTGTCCCTGCCCGAGGCCCGTTCCCTCATCGATGCAGGCAAGGCGAAACCGTTGGCGGTGATGTCCGACAAACCCGCGGGTTTGTATCCGAACGTCCCCACGCTCAAATCTCTGACGGGCTCCGACTGGACCATGGGGGCCTGGCGCGGCATTGTGGCCCCCAAGGGCCTGCCGCCCGATATCGCGGCCAAGTATGAAAAGGTTTTAGACAAAATCAACCATAGCAAGGACTACCGGGAGTTCATGACCAAGCAGGGTTACGGCGTTGCCTACGCCAGCGGCAAGGATTTTGCCACCTTCATGGCCAAAAGCGATGAAGCGATGGGCAAGACCATTAAGGCTCTGGGGCTCTCAAAGGACTGATTATCTCCGGCAGGCGTGCCAAGCGGCACGCCTCTTCTTTTTGGCCGACAGCCGGAATTCCCGAGCGGCACTGAGTGCCGGCCCAGGCTGAACCAAGGATCATTTGAATGAAAATCAGTGATGTCCTGACGGGGATCTTGCTCGCCATCTTCGGGCTTGCCGTCATTCTGTATGCACAGACTTTCCCTCCCATTCCAGGCCAGGATTTTGGTCCGCGTGCGTTCCCGAGCATCATTGGGGTCGGCTTTGTTCTGTGTGCCCTCTTGCTGGTACGCAATGGTCTGCGAACGCAGTCCCGCGCCGCCTGGTTGAAGCTGTCGGATGAGTTTCGCAGTTCGCATAGTGTGTTTCGGTTTCTGCTGGTCCCTGCTGCTGTCATCGCGTACATCCTGTTTTCGGATCGTGTGGGATTTGCCGTCTTTTCGGTGATTTTCTTGCTGGTGCTGTTCCTGTCCTTTGGCGTCAGGCCACTGACCGCGGTCATCGTGTCGGTGCTGGGAGGTGCCCTGATTTTTTACGGGTTTTATTCGTTGCTGCATGTGCCTCTGTCCTGGGGCGTGCTGGAACCCTTGATCTGATGCCGGAGGCTTGATCCATGCTTGATCATATTGTTGCCGCCTTCGGCATGATTTCCAATCCCTATGTTCTGATCGTCGTTCTGTTGTCGTCCATCTACGGGCTCTTCATCGGCGCCGTGCCGGGGTTGAGTGCCACTATGGCCGTGGCGCTGCTGGTTCCTGTCACTTTCTTCATGCCGGCGGTCCCGGCCATCGCAGCCATGGTTTCGGCCACTGCCATGGCCATTTTCTCGGGTGATATTCCGGGGTGTTTGCTGCGCATTCCGGGTACACCCTCGTCTGCGGCCTACACTGACGAGGCTCATGCCATGGCTCGCAACGGCGAGGCGGGGCGGGCGCTGGGGGCAGGCCTGGTGGTGTCCTGTATCGGTGGCCTGTTCGGGACGCTGGTGTTGATCTTTTTTGCCCCTGTCCTGGCCGAATTTGCACTGGATTTCTCCACCTATGAGTATTTCTGGTTAGTTCTCCTGGGCCTGACTTGTGCCATTTTTATCGCCTCTGAAAGCCCACTCAAGGGCTTTGTGTCCCTCTTGATTGGGCTCTTTGCCACCACCATAGGCATGAACAACCCCGGTGGATATGCGCGCTTCACCTTTGGCAACTCAGATTTGCTCGGAGGGCTGTCGCTGATTCCCATCATGGTCGGGATGTTCGCCGTGTCCGAGGTTCTGCGTTATGCAGTGACCAGTGTCCATGGGTTTCAGAAAATCGATGCGACCATCGGGCATATCTTCAAGGGGCTGTACCGCGTGGTCATCACCTACCCAATGTCGGTAGTACGCGGCAGTGTGTTGGGGGTCGTGGTCGGGGCATTGCCGGGCGCCGGGGCCGATATCGCGGCCTATATAGCCTATGGCATCAGCAAAAAATTCTCCAAGACACCGCAGAAATTTGGGACGGGCTACGTGGAAGGTATTGTCGAGGCCAGCTCTGCCAACAACGCGTCACTGGGTGGTGCGTGGATTCCGGCGCTGGTGTTCGGGATCCCCGGAGATTCCATTACCGCCATCGTGATCGGCGTGCTTTATATGAAGAACCTCAACCCGGGGCCCACCATCTTCCTGACGAATGCTGTGTCGCTCTATGCGATTTTCCTTCTTTTCATCCTGGCCAACCTGTTGATGATCCCGCTGGGCTACGGGGCGATTCGGCTGGCGCGCACTGTCTTGAAGGTTCCCCGCAATATTCTGATGCCGCTCATTCTGCTGTTCTGCCTGGTGGGTTCATATTCCATCAACAACAGCCTCTTCGATGTTGGCGTCACGCTGGCCTTCGGCGTCATCGCCTACCTGATGGAAGAAAACGGTTTCCCGCTGGCACCCACCATTCTCGGCGTTATTCTGGGCAGTATGCTTGAGAATAATCTGGTCAGCTCACTCATCAAATCTGATGGTCATCTGTTGGCGTTCTTCGATCGCCCGATTGCTGGCACACTGGGTGTCATCACCCTGGCCATCTGGATTTTTCCCCTCATTCTTCGGGCAGTGCGTGCAAGGAGATCCGCGTGAATTCCCCCTCATCAAAAATCGCTATCGTCACCGGGGCTGGTTCCGGGATTGGTCGGGCGGCTGCCCTGGCACTGCTCGGCGATGGTTACCGGGTGGCCCTTGCAGGCCGCCGCCCTCAGCCGCTGGAGGAGACGGTCGCACTGTCTGGCGCGAGCGACCGTGCCCTGGCTGTGGCGACGGACGTGGCCGACGAGCAGTCGGTTGCCCATCTCTTCAAGACCTGCGTGCAGCATTTCGGTGGGTTGGATGTGGTCTTCAATAATGCAGGATGCGGGGCTCCGGGAGTGCTGTTCGAAGATCTGACGCTGGACCAGTGGCAGGGTGTGGTGAATGTCAACCTGACGGGGGTGTTTCTGTGCATTCGTGAGGCATTCCGCGTCATGAAGGCCAAGAACCCGCCGGGTGGGCGCATTATCAATAACGGCTCCATCTCGGCCTATGCGCCGCGTCCCAATTCATCGCCCTATACCGCCACCAAACATGGCGTGTCGGGGCTCACCCGGGCGGCTGCGCTCGACGGGCGCAAGTACAACATTGCGGTGGGCCAGATCGATATTGGCAACGCCGATACTCACATGACCGACCGCATGAGCGACGGTGTGCTCCAGGCCAATGGCGCACTCGCTGTGGAACCCCGTATGGATGTGCATATCGTGGGGCAGTCGGTCTTGTACATGGCGAATCTGCCGTTGGAAGCCAATGTTCTGTTTCATACGGTCATGGCCACGAAGATGCCTTTCGTGGGCCGGGGCTGATCTCATCGGCTTGCAAAGGGACAGTCAATCATTAACTCATGGATGTGCGAGGATTCAACATGGCAGGGAATCAATACGATTTTGCCGACAAGCATGCAGTGGTCACCGGCGGTGCTTCCGGTATAGGGCTGGCCATTGCCCACCTTTTGTCAGCGGGGGGCGCGGTCGTCAGCCTCTGGGATCACAATGCAGAAGTTCTCAAAAAGGCTCAGGCTGGCTTTGCCGGCCGCGAGGTTCATGGCGTGACTGTAGACGTCAGTGACGAGGCCTCAGTGGCGGCCGCTGTCGCCCAGAGTGAAACGCACGGAGGCACCGTACAGATCTTGGTGAACAGCGCTGGCATTACCGGCCCCAACAAGACGGTCTGCGACTACTCTGTCGAAGATTGGGACAAGGTCATGGCAGTCAACCTGCGGGGTACCTTTCTGTGCTGCCGTGCGCTGGCGCCAGGCATGACGACCAGCGGGTATGGGCGCATCATCAATATTGCCTCCATTGCCGGCAAGGAAGGGAACCCGAACGCGTCCGCTTACAGTGCTTCCAAGGCCGCCGTGATTGGGCTGACAAAATCCCTGGGCAAGGAATTGGCCAAGACAGGGGTCACGGTCAATTGCGTCACGCCAGCGGCCGTGCATACCGCCATTTTTGATCAGATGACGCAGCAACATATCGACTACATGCTGTCCAAGATCCCGATGGGCCGGTTTGGCCAGACGGAAGAGGTGGCGGCGCTGGTCGGGTGGCTGGCTTCTCCGGACTGCTCGTTTACCACGGGTGGTACGTTCGACATTTCGGGCGGAAGGGCGACTTACTGATGGCTTCTGAACGCATTCCGGCCCAGGCATTACGCCACTTTGCCGAGCGCCTGCTGCAGGCTGCAGGTCTGCAGGATGACATGGCCCGTGATGTGGCCGAAGTCCTGGTCGAAGGGGATTTGCTGGGCCATGACACACATGGGCTCGCGCTGCTTGCGCCCTATGTCGCAGAAATCCGCGGCAAGCGGATGTCAGTGGCCGGGCGACCTGACGTCATCTCTGACCGGGAGGCCGCACTTTGCTGGGATGGTCGACGCTTGCCGGGGCCGTGGCTGGTGCGCGAAGGGATGCGCACGCTTGAACCTCGTGCGCGCAGGTTCGGCAGTGCAACCCTTGTCATCCGCCGCAGCCACCATATCGCGTGTCTGGCCGCCTACCTGCTGCAGGCGGCGGAGCGAGGTCTGGTCATGTTGCTTTCCAGCTCCGACCCCGATGGCGGCAGTGTCGCTCCATTTGGTGGTACACGAGGCGTCTTCACGCCCAATCCTATTGCGGCGGGCATTCCGGCTTCCGGAGGCCCGTTCCTGATCGATATTTCCGCCTCGACGGTGACCAATGGCATGTGCAACCGGCTGCAGAAGGCAGGCGAGCAGTTCGGCTACCCGTGTCTGCAGGATGCCCAGGGCCAACCCACTACCGATCCCTCGGTGCTGTCTGGTACGCCGCCAGGGACCATTCTCCCGCTGGGCGGGTTCGAAACCGGTCACAAAGGGTTTGCGCTTGCCGTCCTGATCGAGGCACTGACCGGAGGGCTGGCGGCTCATGGCCGGGCGGATCCGGCCGAAGGGTGGGGAGCCACGGTATTCATGTCTCTGTACGACCCTGAGGCGTTTGGCGGGCTTGCCGGTTTTGTGCACCAGATGGACTGGCTCGCCGATGCGTGCCGGGCCAATCCTCCACGTCCGGGGACGGCGGCGGTCAGGATGCCGGGTGATCGCGGCATTGCGCGCAAGCGTGAGCAAGAACGCGATGGAGTTCTCCTGCACCCGTCCATTGCTCCCATGCTGGAAGACTGTGCACGACAGTATGGGCTCGAGTTTCCTCACGGATGATTCGGCCGCTTTCCTTAATACGAGTAGGCCAAAAATGGCGTTTCAAAAAGATCTGTTTGCGCAGCAGCATGTGCTGGTCACTGGCGCCACTCAGGGCATCGGTGCTGGCGTGGCCAATTATTTGGCGTCTTTGGGTGCCCGCGTGACCGCAGTGGGGCTGGACCGGGGCGATGGTTCGCTGTCTGCCGGGGTTCGAGTTGTGCTTGCCGATGTCAGTGATCCAGAGTCAACACAGCGGGTGTTCGACGACATCGATTCGCTCGATGCACTGGTCAACTGCGCTGGCATCATCCGCCGGGGGGCCGAACATCAGGTCGAGGTATTCGAGAAGGTCGTTTCCGTGAACCTGACCGGCACAATGCGGATGTGCACTGCTTCACGAGCTCTGCTGAAGGTATCGCGGGGTGCAATCGTGAACATGGCGTCGATGCTCAGCTTCTTTGGTGGGGCCATGGTGCCGGGCTATGCAGCGAGCAAGGGGGGCGTGGCGCAGCTGACGAAATCTCTTGCACTGGCCTATGCGGGGGATAAAATTCGTGTCAATGCGGTGGCACCTGGCTGGATTGCAACTCCTTTGACTCAGGCCCTGCAGGATGACCCGGCGCGTTCGAAACCCATCCTCTCGCGAACGCCACTGGGGCGTTGGGGGACACCTGAAGATGTTGCCGGTTGCGTTGCCTTCTTGTGCTCGCCTGCAGCAGCATTCATGACGGGTGTCATACTGCCTGTAGATGGTGGGTATCTGGTTGCTTGAGTGGCCTTCCACTATGTCTTCCACTATGACACCGCCCTTTGACCTTGGAGCTGAGTTGTCTGCCAGACCCGCGGGTACTGCGGCCTTTTCGAAGTTCGTCCATCTATTGCAGCTTGTGGCAGATAGCGATCATCCGTGCACCGTCCCTGAGCTCGTGCACCTGAGCGGGTACCCGAGAGCAACGGTTTATCGCACGGTGGCGGGTTTAGTGGCCGAGAGGCTTCTGGCGACGGGGTTGGGCGGCAAGACCTATGTCCTGGGGCCTAGATTGATCGAGTTGGCGAGTCGTAGCTGGGATCGGTCCGAGTTGCGGAGGGTAGCTCTGGATGAATTGGTCACGTTGCGTGATGTCACCAGAGAGACTATCCATTTGGCTGTGCCCAACGATCTGAACATGGTCTATATCGACAAACTCGAAAGCCCGAAGGCTGTCCGTATGGCGTCTCGTATCGGGGCTTCTGTGTCGTTGCATTCGACGGCAGTGGGCAAGGCCTATCTGGCGGCACTTGGCGAGGCTTCTTGTGCACGAATCGTGAGCAGGCTTGAATTTTATCGCTATACCTCAAATACCGTAGATTCGATCGAGGCGCTCCAGGATCAGCTCCGGGTGATCCGTCAGCGCGGGTGGTCACAGGACGACGAAGAAAATGAAGAGGGCATCCGCTGCTTTGGCGCCGTCATCGTTGATGGGGGTGGGCAGCCGGTTGCTGCAGTCAGCGTGAGCACCCTGAGGTTTCGGCAAAAGCCTGACCCGCGGCAGGCCTATGTGGCACCATTGCTGGCTGCCTGTGCAGCCATTTCGCGTCGAATTGGCTCGGTGCCTGGCAGTGCCTATCGCTGTCCGAAAGATGCGTAGAGAGTACAGAGAAGTGGGCTGAGCCTATCTGGCTGTCTTTGCGGCAAGAATCAGGCCTGTATCGCGCCCGAAGCGCCCCCAGTCGAACGCAGGCCCCGGATCAGTCTTTCGTGTGGGCGCTATGTGTTCGTGCCCCTGGACCCACTGAATAGGGTGGCGCGTGCAGATGGCAGCCGTCAGTGCCGTCAGTCGCGCATACTGCACTTCCGTGAAAGGCAGCGTGTCCGTTCCTTCCAGTTCAATTCCAATCGAAAAGTCGTTGCATCGCTCGCGTCCGTGGAACGATGAAACGCCTGCGTGCCAGGCGCGCAGCACGGTAGGGACGAATTGCACGACGGTGCCTTCCCGACGCACCAGAAAGTGCGATGAGACGTGCAGATTGCGGATGTTCTCGAACCAGGGATGTGCAGACACATCCAGCCGATTCAGGAAGAAGTCGATAATGGCGTCCCCCTGGAAGACCCCCGGAGGCAGGCTGATGTTGTGGATCACCAGCAGGCTGGGGTCTTCGTCCCCTGGCCGCTGGTCGTGGTTGGGAGAAGGGCGCAGCAGAGTGCCGGGGCTGGGTTCTAGCCAGCCAACCCGGTTTAACTCCAGACAAGGCACCAGCGAAGGAGGGCTTGGCGGTTGCCCCGCAATGCTCACTTCTTCAATCCCAGGCGCGCGTGCTCCGCACAGCAGAAGGTCTGGCCGTGGCTCATGTAGGCTTCGGCACGTGGCAGATAAATGTGGCAGTGCGCACAGCGCACCATGGCGTCGGCCGCCTGTCGTGAACCAGGAGCCTGGCGTTTCTCTGCGGCCTGCCGGGCCGCGGCCTTTTGTGCGTTCAGAATACGTGAAACCAGCAGGACCGCCAGGATGATGACGGCCCAGATCAGAAGCTTAGCCAAGGGTGCCTCGTTGCAGAATGACTTCCAGGACAAAACGGCTGCCGGTATAGGACAGCAACAGGAATGCAAACCCGGCGAGCGTCCAGCGCAGGGCGATGCGTCCGCGCCAGCCGCGCAAGTTGCGGCCCACGAGCAGCACCCCGAACGTGACCCACGAAAGGAGCGTGAAAACCGTCTTGTGGTCGAAAGGCAGTGGGTAGCCACTGAGCCGCACGGACACCACGATCCCCGTGAGGACGGTCAGTGTCAGGACCACGAAGCCGATCCCGATCAGGCGAAACAATAGCTGTTCCAGCGTGAGCAGCGGCGGCATGGCTGCCGTGGCGCGTGCCACGATGCCCTCGTCGGTGGCCGTCGGGCGGTGCAGGTGGCGGTCCAGCACTGTCATGAGCACGGCGTGCAGTGCGGCCACAGTGATGAGGCCGTAGGCCGTCATGGCGATCAGCAGGTGCACCCGCAGCCAGTCGTTGTTGGCGTGGGGGATGAGGTAGCCGCGCGGGAAAATCGCCGCCAGCAGACACACAAGGGCGCCGGCCGGCAACAACAGCAGCAGCAGGCTGTCGAGACGCAGCAGGAAGTTCTCGATCCAGAATACGATCATGCCCAGCCAGAGGGCGGCTGAAAGCGCAAGCACCCATCCCAGGTGCAGCCCCCCGGGGACGATCACGGCAGACACCAGGCCGATGCCGTGCAGCACGATGGCTCCCAGCAGACAGCTGCGTCCGATGGCGCCAGCGGCCGGGACCTGATGCGCACGCGCAATCGGACGCCATAGGGCCAGACCCAGCAAAGCGTAGGTCAGCGCAGCGAGCAAGTGAAATACAATGCTGACAGACATAGTCCTATCGATGTACGGCACACCGTGGGTGCCCCAAAAGCTTCCATTTTATGCGCGGATCGGTAGATCAACCAGTTTCATGGAACCTGCCTCATGCTCGACAACCTGACCTCCCGACTTTCGCGCATCGTCAAGACGATGCGGGGCGAAGCCCGCCTGACGGAAGCCAATACGCAAGAGATGCTGCGCGAGGTGCGCCTGGCGCTGCTGGAAGCCGACGTGGCCTTGCCCGTGGTGCGCGAATTCGTGGCCCGAGTGAAGCAGGCAGCACTGGGCCAAGAGGTCGCAGGCAGCCTCAATCCGGGGCAGGCGCTGGTCGGCGTGGTGCACAAAGAGCTCACGGCGCTCATGGGTGGCGATCTGGGCGACGAAGCGGCCGAACTCTCATTGGCCACCCAGCCTCCCGCCGTCATTCTGATGGCAGGTCTGCAGGGGGCTGGCAAGACGACTACCACCGGCAAACTGGCCAAGTGGCTGTCCGAAGGCGGCCACGTCCAGCATGGCCGCAAGACCGGTCGCAAAAAGGTTCTGACGGTCAGCGCCGACGTGTACCGTCCCGCGGCCATCGATCAGTTGCGCACTGTCTCCGAGCAAGTGGGGGTCGACTTCCTGCCGACCGATCCTTCGCAGAAGCCGCAAGACATCGCCGTGGCGGCGATCGACCACGCCCGGCGGCATCACTACGACGTGCTCATCGTGGATACGGCGGGCCGTCTGGGGATCGACCAGGCGATGATGGACGAGATCCGCGCGTTGCACGGCGTGCTCTCACCCATCGAGACCTTGTTCGTGGTGGATGCCATGCAAGGCCAGGATGCGATCAACGTGGCGCGAGCGTTCTCCGAAGCCTTGCCGCTCACGGGCGTGGTCATGACCAAGCTCGATGGTGATGCACGAGGCGGCGCAGCTTTGTCCGTGCGTCAGATCACAGGCAAGCCGCTGAAGTTCGTGGGGGTGTCTGAAAAACTGGATGGCCTCGAGCCGTTTCACCCCGAGCGCATGGCGCAGCGCATCCTGGGCATGGGCGACATCGTCTCGCTGGTGGAGCAGGCGCAGAAGAACATCGACGTTGCCGAGGCGCAAAAGCTGGCCGCGCGGCTCAAATCCGACAAGCGCTTTGACCTGAACGACTTTCGCGATCAGCTGCAGCAAGTCAAGAAAATGGGCGATATGGGCTCGCTGCTTGAAAAATTGCCGGCGCAGTTTGCTCAAGCGGCCGCCCAGGTCCAAGGCGGTCAGGCTGAAAAACAGCTGGGTCGCACCGAAGGCATCCTGAACTCCATGACCCCGCGTGAGCGCGCCAAGCCCGAGCTCATCAAGGCGTCCCGCAAGCGCCGCATCGCGGCGGGCGCCGGGGTTCCCGTGCAAGAGGTCAACCGCATGCTCAAGCAGTTCGAACAGATGCAGGGCATGATGAAACAGATGAAGAAGGGCGGCATGGCCAAGATGATGCGTGCCATGGGTGGGCTGCGCAATCTGGGCGGCCTGGGCCGGGGCGGGTTTCACTGAAACCCGCGCGCGGGCTCAGTTCTGCGCGTAGTAATCCGTGGCGGCCAGCAGCTGCTTCAGGTTGCCAGGTTCGTCGAAAGCATGGCCGGCATCCGGGATCATATGGAACTCGGCCTTGGGCCAGGCGCGGTGCAGGTCCCACGCCGAACGAGCCGGCGTGCAGCAGTCGTAGCGGCCCTGCACGATGACTCCCGGGATGTGGGCCAGGCGGCCTGCATCGCGCAAGAGCTGGTTGTCCTCCATGAACCCATGATTCACGAAATAGTGGTTCTCGATGCGAGCAAAGGCCAGCGCAGCCCGGTCGGCCGCGTGCGCCTCGATGTGTCCCGGGTTGAGCAACAGGCTGATCGTGCGGCTTTCCCATTGGGTCCAGGCGTGTGCGGCCTTGAGCTGTTCGATCTTGTCCGTTCCAGTAAGGCGTTGGCGATACGCGCGGATCAGGTCGCCGCGTTCGGTTTCGGGAATGGGGGCCAGGTAGTCTTCCCAATAGTCCGGGAACAACCACGAAGCGCCTTCTTGGTAGAACCAGCGCAGTTCGTCGGGCCGCAACAGGAAAATCCCCCGCACGATCAGCGCCCGCACACGTTCCGGGTGCGTTTCCGCATAGGCCAGCGCCAACGTGGAACCCCAGGAGCCGCCAAAGACCAGCATTTGTTCCGTTTTCAGAATCTCGGCTCGCAACCGTTCGATGTCGGCCACCAGATCCCAGGTCGTGTTGTGCTCCAGGCAGGCTGAAGGCGTGGAGCGCCCGCAACCACGTTGATCGAACAGCAGAATCTTGTAGCGTTGGGGGTCGAACACCTGGCGGTGCGCCGGTGAGCAGCCCGCCCCAGGGCCCCCGTGCAGGAACACCGCCGGCCGGCCTTGGGGATTGCCGCATAATTCCCAATACACGCGGTGGCCATGGCCTACGTCCAGAAAACCATGCGCGTAGGGTTCGATTTCCGGGTACATCATGCATTCTCCGTGGTCGGTGCGGCGTGCTCCAACGCGCGTCGTGTAAAAATCAGATCCCAAACCCCGTGGCCCAGCCTCAGACCCCTGTTTTCGAACTTGGTGAGCGGGCGGTAGTCGGGGCGGGGCGCAAAGCCATCGCACGTGTTCTTCAATTCGGAAGCGGCCGAGAGCACCTCAAGCATTTGCAGAGCGTAGTGCTCCCAATCAGTGGCGCAGTGCAGGTAGGCGCCTGTCGACATGCGGCTTGCCAGCAAGGCAATGAAGGCAGGCTGAATCAGCCGCCGCTTGTGGTGGCGCTTTTTGGGCCAAGGGTCCGGGAAGTAAATGTGAACTCCAGCCAACGAGCCCGGGGCGATCATGTCGCGCAGCACCTCGACGGCATCGTGCTGGATGATGCGGACATTGCGCAGCTCGTTGTCATGGATGCGTTTGAGCAGCGCCCCGACGCCTGCGTTGAATACCTCCACCCCCAAGAAGTTGTCTTGTGGGCGAGCTTGCGCAATCTGCTGCGTGGTCTCGCCCATGCCAAAGCCGATCTCCAGGACGACGGGAGCTGGGCGTTCGAAGATCTGGTTCAGATCCAGCGGCGTGCTCCGGTACGCAATGGACCATTGCGGCAGCCATTGCTCGATGGCGTGTTCCTGGCTGGGGGTGATGTGTGCGCGTCGATGGACGAAGCTGCGGATGTGTGTGCCGCCCGATGGAGTCTGGGCGGTAACGATAGGCGGGGGGGATTTGGAGAAATTCAAAATAAGGTAAACTAGCGGGCTGCGACAGGTTTGGTGAAAGACGATTTTACCCAAAAAGCCTGGCGCAGAGCGCACATCAGCGCGGGCGTAGTTTAATGGTAAAACTTGAGCTTCCCAAGCTTACGTCGTGGGTTCGATTCCCATCGCCCGCTCCAGGATTCAAGCAAGGCTCAGGCTTCGGTCCTGGGCCCTTCTGCTATCTGATCCGCAGTTCCAACGTATCAAGCTGGAATTCATCGTAGATACCCAGCTTTTTCATAATGGCTGGTAGAACCTGGTGGATGGTCCGCATGCCAACGAGTAATTCGTTCATGTAGATGTCCGGATGCTCAGTTCCGGTTTTGGAAAGAAGGGGTGTTCGTCCAACGAGAGATCGGGATCCAGCGCGAAGGCGCGGGGGTCACCAAGCCAATCTCGTTCGTAGTGGAAGCGGATCTGGCCGCGATCATGAGCCAGCGTGCCGACCAGGCAGGCAGGGCCAAGGTCATCGTCCAACCAGACTTCCAAGGCGTTGTTCTGCCTGCTCATGTGGCCCCTCCATGGTCGGAGGCAGGCGGCGGGGTGGTCTTTCGGCGCCTCACAACGGGCGATGGCGCCAGCGCCAAATCCTGCAGCTTGCGTCCGATTCGGTCGTCGGCGGCCAGCAGATTAAGGTCGCCCTCAAGGCCCAAAACAGCCAGCACCCGGACATAGGCCCCCAAAGTAGCGCCAGGATCGCCCGCCTCGACCTTGTATACGGTGGTTCTGGAAACCCCTGCGCGCTGCGCCACCACTGCGTTGCTCAGCTTGCGTCTCTTGCGGGCAAGGCGTAGCCGTTCACCAAGCTCGGAGAGCAGGCGCTGCTCCTGGGGGAAGACAACAGGTGGTTTGCGAGGCATGTTCGCTATTTAAGTCAAAAATTAACCACTTTGTCCATCATAGCGAAATAAAAAGCGCATGGCTAGAACTTGTCAGCGAGCGCTCCAGAGCTTCCCATCGCTGTCTCTTCCGCCACTCATCCTCCGTTCTCCCTCGCACCACGAATTAGCCGGCGCAACGCCGACTCGTCCTACCAGTGGGACCTCTCTTCGTGGTCGTACATGGGGTCCGGCCCGGCGTTGAAGTGCGTGACGTGGCTGACGTCGCGATCGAAGTACACGAACATCAATGAGTTCCAGACGTGGTCCTGCTTGTAGCGGTAGTTCCAGACGATCTGGCGCACGCTGGGCAGGCCTACTTCGTCGATGAAGGCGGGGGGGCCGAATTCGCAGCGCACCTGATCGGGGGTCCAGGTGCCGTGTGCCAGCACTTGGAAGTGCTCGTCGGTGAGGATGGGGGCGATGGTTTGCACGCGGCCGTCGGGGTCTACGTTGCCGCCCCAGGCGAATTGCCCTAGCGGCTGTTGCGACCAGATGACGCGCTGCTGGCCTTGTCGGTTGGTGCATTGCAGGGTGGGCGTGCCAAACTTGGCCTCTACCTGTGCCAGAGGGGTGCCCGCAGGGGTATTGGCAATGTTGGCGCAGCCGGCGAGCGCCAGGCAGGCAAGAAGCGGCAGAAGGGTTCGGGTCATCATGGCAAAGCCTCATCCAAAGAACCAGTAACACACGCCGATCGAGGCGAGCATCCCGGCTAGATCGGCCAGCAAGGCGCAGCCTACGGCGTGGCGGGCGCGTTGCACACCGACCGCACCAAAATACACGGCCAGCACGTAGAAGGTGGTTTCGGTGCTGCCCTGCACTGTGGCGGCCAGCAGCGCCGGGAAGCTGTCCGGCCCGTAGTGCTGCATGGTTTCTATCATCATCGCACGCGCTGCGCTGCCGGAAAAGGGCTTGACCAGGGCCGTGGGCAGGGCGTCGACGAAGCGGGTGTCCCATCCCACGTTGTGCACGAGCCAGCGGATGCCTTCCAGAAGGCCGTCCAGGGCGCCTGAGGCTCGCAACACGCCCACGGCACACAGCATGGCTACCAGGTAAGGCAGCAGGTCTTTGCAAACGGCAAAGCCGTCTTTGGCGCCTTCGATGAAGCTTTCGTACACCGGAATGCGTCGTACCGCCCCCGCTACCAGGAAGGCGATGATGACGGCGAACAACACCAGATTGCCCAGCAGAGACGAGAGCGCGGCGACGGCCGTGGTGCTCAGCGAGGCGAGCAGCCCCATGAAGCCGCCCAGCAGCAGTGCGCCGCCGCCCAGCCACGCGAGCACGACGGGGTCGTGCAGGCGCAGGCGCTGCATGAAGGCTACCGACAGCAACCCCACCAGGGTGGAGGCCGATGTGGCCAGCAAAATGGGCAGAAACACCAGGGTAGGGTCAGACGCGCCTTGCTGTGCGCGGTACATGAAGATTGTCACCGGCAGCAGGGTGAGTGACGAAGAATTCAGCACCAGAAACAGGATCTGCGCGTTGGTGGCGGTCTTGGGGTCGGGGTTGAGCGTCTGCAGTTCGCGCATGGCGCGCAGGCCAATGGGGGTGGCGGCGTTATCCAGGCCCAGGGCGTTGGCGGCGAAGTTCAGCGTGATGAGCCCCAGCGCAGGGTGTCCGGCAGGAACCCCTGGCATCAGGCGCCTGAAGAGCGGCGCCAGCAGGCGCGACAAGCCGTTCACCAGCCCCGCCTTTTCTGCAATGCGCAGGAATCCCATCCATAAGGTCAGCGTGCCAAAGAGCAGCAGCATGATCTTGACGGACAGGTCCGCCATGTCGAAGAGGCTCGCGATGAGCCTCGCGAACACGCCCGGATCGCCCAGCACCCACCATTGGAAGAGCGCGGCGACGGCCGCGATCAGGAAGAATGCCAGCCAGAGGGCGTTGAGCACGGGGGATGCGGCGCCTGATGCTTATGCGTAGGTCCGCGGGGACGGATTGGCCCCTGGTGCGTTGGTGAGAATGCTGCTGTCCACGTCGCGGATGTCGGTGCGGCCGCAAAATCCCAGGGTGATGTCCAATTCTTTGGCCATGAGTTCCAGGCAGCGGGTGACGCCTGGCCCGCCATAGGCGCCCAGCCCGTACAGAAAGGCACGCCCGATCAGCGTACCGCGCGCACCCAGCGCGATCGCACGCAGGATGTCCTGCCCGCTGCGAATGCCACCGTCCATCCAGACTTCGATCTGATCGCCCACCGCTTCCACGATAGCGGGCAGTGCGCTGATGGACGAGGGCGCGCCGTCCAGTTGCCGGCCGCCATGGTTGGATACGATCAGCGCATCGGCGCCGTGCTCCACGGCCAGGCGCGCGTCGTCGGCATCCAGGATGCCCTTCACGATGATCTTGCCGCCGAAGCGCTCTTTGATCCAGGCAAGGTCTGACCAGTTGAGTGTCGGGTCGAACTGTTCGGCTGTCCAGGCTGCGAGTGAGGACATGTTCGACACCCCGCGCGCGTGGCCCACGATGTTGCCGAAGGTGCGCCGTTGCGTACGCAGCATCTCCAGGCACCAGCGCGGTTTGGTGGCGAGATTCAGCAGGTTTCCCAAGGTGGGGCTGGGGGGGGTCGAAAGCCCGTTTTTGATGTCTTTGTGGCGCTGCCCCATGACTTGCAGGTCGAGCGTCACCATCAGTGCCGAGCAATGGACCGCCCGCGCCCGGTCGATCAGCCGCTCGATGAAATCACGGTCGCGCATCACATAGAGCTGGAACCAGAACGGCTGCGTCGTGTGGGCTGCAACGTCTTCGATGGAACAGATGCTCATGGTGGACAGCGTGAACGGCACACCGAACCGTTCCGCCGCCTGGGCGGCCAGGATTTCACCATCCGCATGCTGCATGCCCGTGAGCCCGGTGGGTGCCAGCGCGACGGGCAGGGCGACGTCCTGGCCCAGCATCTGGCTGCGCGAGCTGCGGTGGGAGATGTCCACCGCCACACGTTGCCGGAACTTGAGCTGTTGCAGATCGGCCTCATTGGCCCGATACGTGGATTCCGTCCAGGAACCCGAATCGGCATAGTCGTAGAACATGCGCGGGACACGCCTGCGGGCGACGCGGCGCAGGTCTTCCACGCAGGTGATCTTGTTCAGGGGCGGAAACAGAGGGCAGGTGGGCAGGAACATGGGCAAGGGCGAAGAGGTGGAGTGGCAGTGCCCCGATGCGGCCCCAAGGCAGCCTCGGTGAATACCCTGTCACGAATCTCTCGTAGTATAGGCACAAAGCCGCGTAAAATCGTCGTGCTGCGAGGGCTCCCCATGCTTTACGGGTAAGTCCTCAGGTGGCGGGTTCCGTGGGTCCGGCTTGTTGTGTGCTTGCAACGCATCCCGGACAAACTGGCAGGTTTCCCTGCCTCAACATGGCGCCGGCCTCGATTTTTTGATGCAATACCTACAACTTCCCTTCGCGGAGTTGGAAGAGCAGCAGCACAGGATGTTGTTGGCCTGCTCTGATTCACATAAATCTACGGAGATTTCTTACATGAAAAAGACTCTGCTCGCTGCTGCTCTGCTGGCCGGCTTCGCCACCGCCGGCGTTGCTCAAGCAGAAACGTCCGTGACGCTGTACGGTATCCTGGATACCGGCTACGGCTACCAGAATTTCAAGTACGACCACACGAATAGTGCTGGTGTTGCCACCAACGACACGGCCCGTTTCTCGGGGATGCGTGATGGTTTCGTCAACGGCAACCGCTGGGGCCTGAAGGGCTCCGAAGATATGGGCAATGGCTTGCGCGCCATTTTCCAATTGGAACAAGGCTTCAGCATTGCCAGCGGCAAGGTTGCTAACGGTCCCGACAATGGCGTGTTCAACCGTCAAGCCTTCGTGGGTCTGGCCAGCGACCAGTGGGGCTCCCTCACGATGGGCAAGCAGTATGGCGCAGGTGTTGACACCTCCGCTGCCGACGAAATGAATGGCTTGGGCGACTACGACCACGTCTTCGGTGGCGTGGGCCTGGGCAACCGTGTCGTCAATTCGTTCAAGTACACGACCCCGACGTTCAGCGGCTTCAAGGCCGTCGTTCTGTACGGCACGGGCGGCAATGGTTCCGGTGTGTTGTCTGAGCGTCTGAACGGCGTCTCCCAAGTGGACCGTGGCGACCAAGTGTCCTTGGGCGCGAACTACACCAATGGCCCTCTGGCTGCAGCCGCATCCTATGACCGTCAAAGCAAGGCCGGCACCAATGCGCTGACGTCCTGGACGATCAGCGGTGGCTACGACTTCGAAGTCGTGAAACTGTCCGGTATGTTCGGTCAGGACCGTAACGGGAAGATCGGTTGGGGCGGTGATGCAAGCAACTTCGTGCCCGACATTGCTACGAGTCTCACGGGCCTTGGAGCTGGCTATGCCAACTTCAAGTCCAACAACTGGAGCGTGACGGGCAGCGCCCCGATCGGCCCGGGCCGCTTGTACCTGACCTACAGCGGTTCGCACTCCAACCTGGGCGACGCCGACAAGTGGGGCAGCGAAGCTGGCAACATCAACATGTATGCCGCTCAATACCGTTACCCCCTGTCGAAGCGCACCACGGTGTACGCTTACGGCGGCTACGGTACCAACCTGGGCTACGTGAAAGACCTGAAGGGTGGCGAAGCCGGCATCGGCCTGAACCACAAGTTCTAATCGCGACGCGTGGCTTGTCCACGCTTGCGATGCGGCCCGGTTCGCCGGGCCGTCACGAACACTTGAAGGCGCAAGCTTTCAATGCAAAAACCACCTTCGGGTGGTTTTTGCATTTCTGGTCGTGATTGCCCTGAGCTACCACGCTGCTACCTTGCTTGTGGTCTGGGTCTTATTGAGCCACCGACGCTGTGGCAGCACGGGTTTTCAGGCGTCTGAAAGCGTTTCTGTGCTCGACTGAAAGCCTGTCGATGATTGCAGCGCACATTGCCCTCGCGCGCCGAAGACCCCTGTCGAAATGCTACAATCCCGTAGTTTTGTCATCCGTAATTGGGGCACCCCATGAACCTGCAACAGTACTTTCCTGTGCTGCTTTTCATTGTCGTCGCAGTGCTGATCGGGGGGGCACTCATCGTGGGTGGGCGCGTGCTCAGCCCCAATGTGCCGGATACTGAAAAGCTTTCGGCCTACGAATGCGGATTCGAGTCGTTTGACGACTCTCGCATGAAGTTCGACGTGCGCTACTACCTGGTAGCCATTCTTTTCATCATGTTCGACCTGGAAATCGCGTTTCTCTTCCCGTGGGCGATCGCCAGCGGGACACTGGGCATGGTGGGTTTCTGGGCGGTGGCAGTGTTCCTGGCCGTGCTCACGGTAGGCTTTGTTTACGAATGGCGTCGCGGCGCGCTGGATTGGGAATAAGCGGGGTTTGGCATCATGGCAACTGATAGCGTCACTGAAAAAGGCTTCATGACCACCAGTGCAGACAAGTTTCTGAACTGGGCACGTACCGGGTCGATGTGGCCCATGACTTTTGGCCTGGCCTGTTGTGCGGTCGAGATGATGCACGCGGGGGCCGCGCGCTACGACTTGGACCAGTTCGGCATCATCTTCCGTCCCAGCCCACGTCAATCCGATCTGATGATCGTGGCGGGCACGTTGTGCAACAAGATGGCACCGGCCCTGCGCAAGGTCTACGACCAGATGCCGGAACCGCGTTGGGTAGTCTCCATGGGGTCCTGTGCCAATGGAGGCGGCTATTACCACTATTCGTATTCGGTGGTGCGCGGCTGCGACCGTATCGTGCCGGTGGATGTCTACGTGCCGGGCTGCCCGCCTACCGCCGAGGCGCTGGTCTATGGCCTGCTGCAGATGCAGAACAAGATCCGCCTGAACAACACCATTCACCGCGGCTAAGGCAAAGAATTCCTCATGACACGGTTACAGACCCTACACGAACACCTGCGCGCCATCCTCGGCGAATCCGCGGACATCACCGAGGCCCTGGGTGAGCTCACCCTGCAGGTGCCGGCCAGCGCGTGGCTCGAGACCTGTCGCACGCTGCGCGACCACGCGCAGCTGCGCTTCGAACAGAACATGGACCTCTGCGCGGTCGACTATTCCGCGTGGAAGGCACCCACCGATCCCACGCCCAATGCCCATCCCAGGCGCTTTGCGGTCGTGATTCATCTGCTGTCCGTCACGCACAACTGGCGCCTGCGCGTGCGGGCCTATGCCGACAACGACGAGTTCCCCATGATCGCGTCGTTGGTGGATGTCTGGCCGTCCGTGAACTGGTACGAGCGCGAGGCCTTTGACCTCTTTGGTGTCGTCTTCGAAGGGCACCCCGATCTGCGCCGCATTCTTACGGATTACGGTTTCATCGGCCATCCTTTCCGCAAGGATTTTCCGATTTCCGGCCATGTGGAAATGCGCTACGACGCGGAACAGAAGCGCGTCATTTACCAACCCGTCACCATCGAGCCCCGCGAGATCGTCCCGCGCGTGGTGCGCGAAGATCATTACGGAATAGAGCGGTACTGACATGGCAGAGATCCAGAACTACAACCTGAACTTCGGCCCGCAGCACCCGGCCGCGCACGGGGTGCTGCGCCTGGTGCTCGAGCTCGATGGCGAAGTCGTACAACGCGCCGATCCGCATATCGGGCTGCTGCATCGCGCCACCGAAAAACTCGCCGAGACGCGCACATTTTTGCAGGCACTGCCCTACATGGACCGTCTGGATTACGTGTCCATGATGTGCAACGAGCATGCGTATTGCCTGGCCATCGAGAAATTGCTGGGTGTTCAGGTGCCGCTGCGCGCGCAATACATCCGCGTGATGTTTGATGAAATCACGCGCGTGCTCAACCACCTGATGTCGCTGGGCTCACACGCGCTAGACGTGGGCGCCATGGCGGTGTTTTTGTATGCCTTCCGCGAACGCGAAGACCTGATGGACTGCTACGAGGCGGTATCGGGTGCCCGCATGCACGCAGCGTACTATCGGCCGGGTGGGGTCTACCGCGATCTGCCTGACTCCATGCCGCAGTACAAGGGCTCCAAATACCGATCGGCCTCCGAGTTGCGCGCCATGAACGACGCGCGCCAGGGGTCGCTCCTGGACTTCATCGAAGACTTTACCAATCGCTTTCCCAACTGCGTGGATGAGTACGAAACACTGCTCACCGACAATCGCATCTGGAAGCAGCGCCTGGTCGACATCGGTGTGGTGTCGCCGGAACGCGCTTTGGCGCTGGGCTTTACCGGCCCCATGCTGCGTGGGTCGGGCATCGAATGGGATCTGCGCAAGAAGCAGCCCTACGAGGTCTATGACCGTGTCGATTTCGACATCCCGGTGGGCGTCAATGGCGACTGCTACGACCGCTATCTGTGCCGTATTGCCGAGATGCGCGAATCCAATCGCATCATCCGTCAATGTGTGGAATGGCTGCGCAACAACCCCGGTCCGGTAATCACCGATAACCACAAGGTTGCGCCGCCCAGCCGTGAACGCATGAAAACGGGCATGGAAGACCTGATCCACCATTTCAAGCTGTTCTCCGAGGGCATGCACGTGCCCGAAGGCGAGGCCTACGCGGCCATCGAGCACCCCAAGGGCGAATTCGGCATCTACCTGATCTCCGACGGGGCCAACAAGCCGTATCGCCTGAAGATCCGGGCGCCGGGGTTTGCGCACCTGCATTCGCTCGAAGAAATGAGCAAGGGTCACATGATTTCTGACGTGGTCACCATCATCGGGACCCAGGACATCGTGTTTGGCGAGATCGATCGCTAGTCGCGCGATTCTCACAGGAATAGGGAATATGTTGCTTTCTGAACAAGCGTACCGGGAAATCGACCGGGCGATCGCCAAGTACCCGGCCGACCAAAAGCAGTCGGCAGTGATGGCGGCGCTGACGGTCGCGCAAGACGAAAAAGGCTGGGTGTCGCCCGAAGTCATCCGTGACGTGGCAGCCTACCTGGGCATGCCGCCCATTGCCGTGCAAGAATGCGCGACCTTCTACAACATGTACAACACACAGAAGGTGGGCAAGTACACGCTCACGATCTGTACCAATCTGCCCTGTGCGCTGCAGGGCGGTGTAAAGGCCGCCGAATACCTCAAGCAGAAGCTGGGCGTGGGTTTCCACGAAACCACTGAAGACGGCCTGTTCACCGTCATCGAGGGCGAGTGCATGGGGGCTTGCGGCGATGCGCCGGTCGTGATCGCCAACGGCAAGCACATGTGCTGCCGCATGCAGCCTGAAAAAATCGACGCGCTGATTGCAGCGCTCAAAGAGCAGGAGTCGGCATGAGCGGACTGGACGTACTGCAACAGTTTTCCACCGACGCGCTGTCGCCAGACCTGGGCAACGATCCGTCGCTCAGCATGATCTTTCACGGTCGGCACATTCAGCCGCAAATTCTGGCGGGCCTGGATGGCCACAACTGGGGCATTCAGGATTACATGGCGCGCGGGGGCTACGAGTCACTGCGCAAGATCCTGACTACGGGCATGACGCCCGACGACGTCATTGCCGAGCTCAAGGCCTCCAGTTTGCGCGGGCGCGGTGGTGCCGGGTTCCCGACGGGGCTCAAATGGTCCTTCATGCCGCGCAATTTTCCGGGCCAGAAGTACGTGGTCTGCAATTCCGACGAAGGCGAACCGGGCACGTTCAAGGATCGCGACATCCTGCGCTATAACCCGCACACGGTCATCGAAGGCATGATCATTGGCGGCTATGCCATGGGGGCTTCGGTAGGCTACAACTACATCCACGGCGAGATCTTCCAGATCTACGAGCGTTTTGAAGAAGCGCTGGAACAAGCCCGCGCGGCCGGGTTCCTGGGCAAGAACATCCTGGGTTCCGGTTTCGACTACGAATTGCATGCGCACCATGGCTATGGTGCCTACATCTGCGGCGAAGAAACTGCGCTGCTCGAATCGCTGGAAGGCAAGAAAGGCCAGCCGCGCTTCAAGCCGCCGTTCCCGGCAAGTTACGGTCTCTACGGCAAGCCCACGACCATCAACAACACCGAGACCTTCGCGGCGGTGCCTTTCGTCTTCCAGATGGGTGCCCAGGCGTATCTGGAGCTTGGCATCGAGAAGGCCGGTGGTACCAAGATTTTTTCCATCTCCGGCGATGTTGAACGTCCGGGCAACTACGAAATCCCCTTGGGGACGCCGTTTTCCAAACTGCTGGAACTGGCGGGCGGAGTCAAGGGTGGCAAGAAACTGAAGGCAGTGATTCCAGGCGGCTCGTCGTCACCCGTGCTGCCTGCAGACATCATGATGCAGACCAACATGGATTACGACGCCATCGCCAAGGCGGGGTCCATGCTGGGGTCAGGCGCGGTCATCGTGCTCGACGAAACGCGCTGCATGGTGAAGTCGCTCATGCGCCTGTCGTACTTCTACTATGAAGAGTCTTGCGGCCAGTGCACGCCGTGCCGCGAGGGCACAGGCTGGCTGTATCGCATGATGGAGCGCATGGAGCACGGGCACGGCACCATGGAAGACATCGCCACGCTGGATTCCGTCGCCAACAACATGATGGGCCGCACGATTTGCGCGCTGGCCGATGCAGCGGCGATGCCGGTGCGCAGCTTCATCAAGCATTTCCGCGACGAATTCGTCCATCACGTGGACCACAAAGAGTGTGTGGTCGCGCAATACGAAAAGTATCTGTAGGGTCAGAACACGCCATGACGGTAGAACTCACCATCGACGGGTTGAAGGTTGAAGCCGAAGAAGGCAGCATGGTCATCCAGGCTGCGCACCGGGCTGGTATCTACATTCCCCACTTCTGTTATCACAAGAAGCTGAGTATTGCGGCCAACTGCCGCATGTGCCTGGTCGAAATCGAGAAGCAGCGCAAAGAGATGCCTGCCTGTGCCACGCCGGTGACCAACGGCATGGTGGTGTATACACGCTCGCCCAAGGCCATTGCGGCACAGCGCGCGGTGATGGAATTCCTGCTCATCAATCACCCGCTCGATTGCCCGGTGTGCGACCAGGGTGGCGAGTGCCAATTGCAGGACTTGGCCGTGGGCTACGGTGAATCTGCCTCCCGCTTCCACGAACCCAAGCGGGTGGTGTTTCACAAGCCCATGGGGCCCTTGATTTCAGCCGAACACATGCAGCGCTGCATTCATTGCACGCGCTGCGTGCGGGTGGGGCAGGAAATCGGCGGCATCATGGAAATCGGCATGCTCAATCGTGGCGAGCACTCCGAGATCACCACCTTCGTGGGCGAGGCCGTCGAATCCGAGCTGTCCGGCAACATGATCGACGTCTGCCCGGTGGGCGCGCTGCTCTCCAAGCCCTTCACCATGAAGGCGCGTACCTGGGAGCTTGCCCGTCGTCGCTCGATCAGTCCGCACGATAGCGTGGGGGCCAACCTGGTGGTGCAGACCAAGCTCGACCGCGTGCTGCGCGTGGTGCCATTCGAAAATGAGCCGGTCAACGAATGCTGGATCAGCGACCGTGACCGCTTTGCCTATTGCGGTCTGTACACCGACGACCGCCTGCAGCACCCCATGGTGCGCGGCTGCGATGGTCAATGGCAGGAAGCCTCCTGGGCCGATGCCTTGCAATCAGTGGTGACGGGTCTGAACCAGGTGCGCGAAGACGGTGCCGGGGCCCAGATGGGGTTCCTCTCGGCCGAAACCGCCACACTCGAAGAAATGGCTTTGCTCTCGCGCCTGGCACGGGGGTTGGGGTCCGACAACATCGATTTTCGTCTGCGCGGTGATGGAACGGCGCTTGATGCGGTGCGTACCGGGGCGCCCTGGCTGGGCCTGCCGATCGCCGAACTCAATACACTGGATCGCACCCTGGTGGTGGGCTCGTTCCTGCGCAAGGATCACCCGCTCATGGCGCAGCGCCTGCGCCAGGCAGCCAAACACGGTATGCAGCTGTCGCTCATCGACAGCGTGGCGGTCGACCCGCTGGTGCCGGTGGCTGGCCGCATCACGGTCAAGCCGTCCGCGATCGTGAATGCGCTGGCCGAAGTCGCCGTGGCGCTGGCGGGGCTGAAGTCTCTGCCGGTGCCCGAAGGCCTGGCGGGCGTGACGGCCGGTGCCCCGGCTCAGGCCATTGCGGCCAGCCTGGCTTCGGGCGAACGCGTCGCGGTGCTGCTGGGCAATCTGGCCGTGTCCGACGACCAGGCGGCGCAGTTGGCCGCCAATGCACAGACCATTGCGCAGCTCTCGGGCGGCCGCTTCGGGTTCCTGACTTCCGGGGGCAATACCGTCGGTGGTTATCTGGCCGGTATGGTGCCGGTTCAAGGTGGCCTGGATGCCCGCAAGATGCTCAGCGGTGATCCGCTCAAGGCCTATCTGGTCCTGCATGCCGAGCCACTGCTCGACAGCGAATTGGGCGAACGCGCCATTCAGGCATTGAAGGGCTCGGCCATGGCCGTGGCCTTTACTTCCTTCAAGTCGGCGGCCGAAGACTGGGCGGATGTCATGCTGCCCATTGCGCCCTTTACTGAAACCTCGGGCACGTTTGTGAACGCCGAGGGCCGCGCACAGAGCTTCCGGGGCGTTGCCGCCACCGTTGGCGATACCCGCCCGGGTTGGAAGGTGCTGCGGGTACTGGGCAATCTGCTGGCGCTGCAAGGTTTTGATGACGAAACGTCCGAATCCGTGCGTGACACCGTCATGGTGGGCGGTCTCGAAGACCGGCTGTCGAACGAAATCCGTCTGGCGCCCTCGGTGGCGACCCCGGGTGCCGCTCTGGAACGTGTGGCCGAGTTGCCCATCTATCGTACCGATGCGCTGGTGCGGCGCGCGCAGCCTCTGCAAGAGCATATCAATTCGGCACCGCCGCGTGCGGCCATGAATGTGGCGACGCTGCAGTCGCTGGGGTTGTCGGCAGGCGATCCGGTTCGCGTGAGCACCGCCTACGGATCGGTCGACCTGGAGGCCGCGCTGGATGACCTCGTGGCCGACCAGGCCGTGCGCATTGCGGGGGCTTTTGAACAGACTGCCGCCCTGGGCATGGGCTCGGGCGAAATCAAGGTGGAGCGTCGCTGATGGACTGGTTGAACACCCTGAACGCCTATGGCGTGGGCCTGATCGGGCAGACGCCTTGGCTCGTGGTCTGGACGCTCGTCAAGATTCTCGTCATTGCGATTCCCATCATTCTTTGCGTGGCCTACCTGACGTACTGGGAACGCAAGATGATCGGTTTCATGCACGTGCGCCTGGGGCCCAATCGTGTGGGCTATCGAGGCCTGTTGCAGCCCTTTGCCGATGTGTTCAAGCTGCTGTTCAAAGAGCTGATCGTGCCGACGAAGGCCAACAATGCGCTCTACATTCTGGCTCCCATCGTCACGCTGATGCCGGCCCTGGCGGCTTGGGCGGTGATTCCGTTTGGTCCGGAAGCCGTGCTCGCCAACGTGAATGCGGGTCTGCTCTACGTCATGGCCATCACGTCGGTCGGCGTGTATGGCGTGATCGTGGCGGGCTGGGCCTCGAATTCCAAATATGCCTTGCTGGGTGCGTTGCGGGCGTCGGCACAGATGGTGTCGTACGAACTGGCCATTGGCTTTGTCATGGTCACGGTGCTGCTGGTGTCGGGTTCGCTGAACATGAACACCATCGTCGGCGGGCAGGGGCATGGTTTCTTCGCCAGTCATGGGCTGACTTTCCTGTCCTGGAACTGGCTGCCGCTGCTGCCGCTCTTCATCATCTACGTGGTGTCGGCGGTGGCCGAAACCAACCGCCTGCCATTTGATGTGGTCGAAGGCGAATCCGAAATCGTGGCAGGGCACATGGTGGAATACTCCGGCATGGGCTTTGCGCTGTTTTTCCTAGCCGAATACGCGAACATGATTCTGCTGTCGGCCATGGCGTCGATCATGTTCCTGGGCGGCTGGATGGCGCCGTTCGACATTGCACCGTTTACCTGGATTCCGGGCTGGATCTGGCTGGGCATCAAGACATTCCTCGTGGTGTCCCTGTTCATCTGGTTCCGCGCCACCTTCCCGCGTTATCGCTATGACCAGATCATGCGCCTGGGCTGGAAGGTCTTCATCCCCCTCACGGGGATCTGGCTGGTCGTGGTGGCCATCTGGATGCAGACGCCCTGGAATATCTGGCAGTAAGGAGAACGACATGGAAGCAATCAAGGACTTCTTCGGCAGCCTGATGCTGAAGGAAATGTTCGAAGGCATGCGCCTGACGGGCAAATATTTCTTCAAGCGTAAAATCACGATCCGTTACCCGATGGAGAAGACCCCGACCTCGCCCCGGTTTCGCGGCCTGCACGCGCTGCGTCGCTACGAAAACGGCGAAGAGCGTTGCATTGCCTGCAAGCTGTGCGAAGCGGTCTGCCCGGCGTTGGCGATCACCATCGAATCCGAGCAACGCGAAGACGGCACGCGCCGCACCACGCGTTACGACATCGATCTGACCAAGTGCATTTTCTGTGGCTTCTGCGAAGAAGCCTGTCCAACCGATTCCATCGTCGAAACGCATCTGCACGAATACCACGGTGAAAAACGCGGCGACCTGTACTTCACCAAAGACATGCTGCTGGCCGTCGGCGACAAGTACGAACCTGAAATCGCTGCACGCCGGGCGGCGGATGCGCCTTACCGTTGATGCCGGGACACGACCATGAGTTTTGATACTGCTCTCTTTTATCTGCTGTCCATCGTCATCGTGATTTCGGCATTTCGCGTGATCACGGCGACGAGCCCGGTCACGGGCGTGCTCAACCTGATCCTGGTGTTCTTTACCGCCTCGATGATGTGGATGCTCATCCAGGCCGAATTCCTCGCGCTCATCCTGATGATCGTGTATGTAGGTGCGGTGCTGGTGCTGTTCCTCTTCGTTGTCATGATGCTGGACATGCGCCTCGAGGACCTGAAGGCGGGCCTGAAGGTCTACCTGCCCTTGGGGCTCACCATCGGGCTCATCATGGTGGCTGAAATGGTCTTCGTCGTGGTGCGGTCCTGGGGCCACGTGGGCGATGCGCCGGTGCCTGCCGACAACTTCGACAACACGCGCGCGTTGGGCGTGGCGATGTACACCCACTTTGCCTATGCCGTCGAAATCGGCGGCGTCATTTTGCTGCTGGGCATGATTGCTGCCATTGCACTTACCATGCGCAAACGCAGCGACTACAAGCGCACCAATCCTGACAAGCAGACGCGGGTGAAATCTTATGACCGCGTGCGACTGGTGAACATGCCCGTCGAGGTCGAGAAGGCAGAGCCTGAAGCGGCAGCGCCCACGGCTGAAGGAGCCCAATCATGATGACCCTCTCGCTAAGCCACTATTTGATTGTGGGCGCCATCCTGTTTGCCATTGGCGTGTTTGGTTTCTTTCTCAATCGCCGCAACCTGATCGTGCTGCTCATGTCCATCGAGCTGATCCTGTTGTCGGCCAACATGAATTTCGTGGCCTTTTCCATCTGGTCGGGTAATCCGGCGGGGCAGGTC
Source organism: Castellaniella sp. (assembly GCF_036379515.1). Lineage (GTDB taxonomy): Bacteria > Pseudomonadota > Gammaproteobacteria > Burkholderiales > Burkholderiaceae_B > Castellaniella. The sequence goes on along the minus strand of NZ_DASVGN010000027.1, from coordinate 90,820 downwards.
TTTGTGTTCTTCGTGCTGACGGTGGCGGCGTCCGAGGCCGCAATCGGTCTGGCCATTCTGGTGCTGCTGTTCCGCAACCTGAGCACGATTGCCGTCGACAAGCTCGACCATCTGAAGGGGTGATGGGGTCATGAGTCAAGAGAGTCTTTATCTGCTGATTGCCCTGGCACCGCTGGTCACGGCCGTCGTGGCAGGTTTCTTTGCCACCGGGTTTGTGGGCTCGTGGATCGGCCGGCGCGGCGCGCACATGATCACTATCCTGGGCGTGGCGGTGTCCTTTGTGGGCGCGCTCTTCGCGCTGCAGATGGTCATGCATGGCCAGACCTTCGATCAGACCATCTACGTGTGGTCGGTGATCGGCAAGGTCAAATTCGAAGTCGGCTTCCTGATCGACCCGCTGTCGGCTCTGATGATGGTCGTGGTCACCTTCGTGTCGCTCATGGTGCACATCTACACCATAGGCTATATGGCCGACGACCTGGGCTACAACCGGTTCTTCTCGTACATATCGCTCTTCACGTTCTCGATGCTGATGCTGGTCATGTCCAACAACATGATGCAGATCTTCTTCGGCTGGGAAGCCGTCGGCCTGGTGTCGTACCTGCTGATTGGTTTTTATTACTCGCGTGAGTCCTCCGTCTTTGCCAGCCTGAAGGCCTTCATGGTGAATCGGGTGGGTGACGTGGGCTTCGTGCTGGGCATCGGCCTGCTCTACGCCTATGCGGGCACGCTGCACTATGCCGACATCTTTGCGCAGGCCGACAAGCTTGCTGCCATCACCTTCCCGGGTACCGACTGGCATATGCTCACGGTCGCCTGCCTGTGCCTGTTCGTAGGGGCCATGGGCAAGTCGGCCCTGGCGCCGTTGCACGTGTGGCTGCCGGATTCCATGGAAGGCCCCACGCCGATTTCGGCTCTGATCCACGCTGCCACCATGGTGACGGCAGGCATCTTCATGGTGGCACGGTTCTCGCCGCTGTTCGAACACGCGCAGAACGTGCTGTCCTTCATTCTGATCATCGGGGCCTTCGGGGCGCTGTTCCTGGGCTTGATTGCGCTGGTGCAGACCGACATCAAGAAGGTGGTGGCGTATTCCACGCTCTCGCAGCTGGGGTACATGGCGGTGGCGCTGGGTGCGTCGGCTTATCAGGTTGCCATCTTCCACCTGATGACTCATGCCTTCTTCAAGGCGCTGCTGTTCCTCACGGCCGGGTCCGTCATTCTGGGCATGCACCACGACCAGGACATGCGGCACATGGGCGGCTTGCGCAAGTACATGCCCATCACCTGGATCACGACCTTGATCGGGTCCCTGGCCTTGGCGGGCATGCCGTTCTTCTCGGGGTTCTACTCCAAGGAACACATCGTCGAGGCGGCTGGAGCTGCAGGGATCTGGGGGGCCAACTTCGCGTATTTCTGCACGTTTGCCGGTCTGTTCGTGACCTCGCTCTATTCGTTCCGCCTGTACTTCATGGTGTTCCACGGCAAAGAGCGCTTCGACTTGCACCATGGTCCCACGGCGCTGGTGCACGAAGAAGATTTCGAATGCCTGCAGGGCGAAGCGCGTGAAAACGCGATTGCCGAGCATCACCATCACCATGGATTGCCCAAAGAATCGCCTTGGGTGGTCACAGTGCCGCTCATTGCGCTGGCTTTCATGTCAATCGTGGCGGGGGTGTGGTTCATTCAGCCGCTGCTCTTTGGCGATTTCTTCGGCCATTCGATCACGGTGCTGCCGCAGCACCCGGCCATGGCCGACATGGCAGCCGATTGGCATGGGTGGGTGGCGTTCGGCCTGCATGGCCTGACCAGCGTGCCCTTCCTGTTGCTGGTGGCGGGCTTTGTCGTGGCCTGGTATTGCTACCTCATCAACCCGCGCGTGCCGGAGGCTTTTGCCCGGGGCCTGTCGTGGATCTACAAGGCCCTGGTCGAGAAGCTCTACTTCGACTGGTTCAACATGCACGTGGTGGCGCGCGGCGCGCGTGCCCTGGGCCGTGGCCTGTGGCAGGGGGGTGATCGCGGCATCATCGACGGCATCATGGTCAATGGCAGCGCCCGCATGGTGGGGCTGGCTGCCGCGACCGGACGCCTGTTGCAGTCCGGCTATATCTATCATTACGCCTTCGCCATGATCATCGGCATCATGGTGTTTCTCACATTCTTCGTCTTGATGGTTCACTGATGGTTAGCGAAATGGCGTCTACCTCGATTCCCTGGCTGACTCTGTCGATTTTTGTTCCGATCGTCTTCGGCTTGCTTGTGCTGCTGATCGGTCGGGACGACAATCCCGGACCGGCTCGCGTGCTCGCGCTCATCGGGTCCATCGCGGGCTTTCTGGTCACCTTGCCGCTGTACACGGGTTTCAATCCGCATACGGCCGACATGCAGTTCGTGGAAAACACGCCCTGGATCGAGACCTTCAACCTGAACTACCACCTGGGCATCGACGGGATTTCCATCTGGTTCATTCTGCTCACCTCGTTCATTACGGTGATCGTGGTGCTGGCAGGCTGGGAGGTCATCAAGTCGCGCGTGGCGCAGTACATGGCGGCCTTCCTGATTCTGTCAGGCCTCATGATCGGGGTGTTCTGCGCACTCGATGGCATGCTGTTCTACGTGTTCTTCGAGGCCACGCTGATCCCCATGTACATCATCATCGGGGCGTGGGGTGGACCCAACCGCGTGTATGCGGCGCTGAAGTTCTTCCTCTATACCCTGATGGGGTCGCTGCTCACGCTGATTGCCTACATCTACCTGTGGCATGAGTCCAATGGCTCGTTCGATATCGCCACCTGGCAGCACCTCAAGCTAAATTATTCGCAACAGATCTTCATTTTCATTGCCTTGCTGGCGGCGTTTGCGGTCAAGGTACCCATGTGGCCCATCCATACGTGGTTGCCGGATGCGCACGTGGAGGCCCCGACGGGTGGCTCCATCGTGCTGGCAGCCGTCATGCTGAAGCTGGGCTGCTATGCCTTCCTGCGGTTCCTGTTGCCGATTGCGCCGGACGCCTCGCATAGTCTGGCGGGCTTCATGATCGTGCTCTCGCTCATTGCCATCGTCTACATCGGGCTGGTGGCGATCGTGCAGGACGACATGAAGAAGCTGGTGGCGTATTCGTCCGTGGCGCACATGGGCTATGTGACGCTGGGCTTCTTCCTGTTCAATGTCACGGGCATGGAAGGCGCCATCATCCAGATGCTGTCGCACGGCTTCGTGTCGGGCGCCATGTTCATGTGTATCGGCGTCATGTATGACCGCCTGCATACGCGCCGCATTGACGCGTACGGCGGCATCATCAACCGCATGCCTAAATTCGTCACCTTCTTCGTGCTGTTTTCCATGGCCAACGCGGGCCTGCCGGGTACCAGCGGTTTCGTGGGCGAGTTCACGGTGATCCTGGGGGCAGTGCAGTACAACTTCTGGGTGGGCCTGCTGGCTGCGACTGCACTCATCTGGGGTGCGGGGTATTCGCTGTGGATGCTCAAACGGGTGGCGTATGGGCCAGTGGCCAACGACCACGTCTCGGGCATGAAGGACATCAATGCGCGTGAATATCTCGTGCTGGGGCTGCTGGCCATCATGGTGCTCTTCCTGGGGATCTTCCCCAGCTTCTTCACCGACCTCATGCATCCTTCCGTCAGCGCGCTGATGCAGCACGTGGCGATCTCGAAACTGTAGGCCTGACTCACTATGCATAATCTCTTTGATCTGGTTCTGGCAACGCCCGAGATCGTTCTGCTGGTGCTCACCTGCCTGGTGCTGGTGCTCGATGCCTTCGATCGTGACTCCGACCGGCACATGACCTTCATGCTGACCATGGCTACGCTGCTGATCGTGATCCTGGTCTCCTGGGTTCAGTGGTCGGACGGCGTCCATGGGCGCACCTTCAGCAGCCTGTATGTGGCCGATTCGCTGGGGCACTTCCTGAAGATCCTCTCGGCGCTGGCGGTGGGCGTCACCCTGATCTATGGCCGTTCGTATTCCGAGCGGCGCGACATGACCACGCGGGGCGGCGAGCTGTATTCGCTGACGCTCATCATGCTGCTGGGTGAGTTCGTGATGATCTCGGCCGGCAGCATGCTGACGGTGTACCTGGGCGTCGAAGTCATGTCGTTTGCGCTCTACGCGCTGGTGGCCTTGCGCCGTGATCATCTGGCTTCTACCGAAGCCGCCATGAAGTACTACGTACTGGGGTGCCTGGCCTCGGGCATCTTGCTCTACGGCATGTCCATGATCTATGGCGCCACGGGCGAAGTAGGTCTGGCAGAGATTGCTCAGGTGATTCGTTCGGGCCATGCGCAGGCCTTGCCATTGGCCTTTGGCGTCGTGTTCATCGTGGCAGGCCTTGGCTTCAAGCTCACGGCCGCGCCCTTCCACATGTGGACGCCTGACGTCTACCAGGGGGCACCCACTACCGTCACGCTGCTGGTTGGGGCGGCACCCAAGTTCGCCGCATTCTGCATCACGCTGCGTCTGCTCATCGAGGCCCTGCATGGCATTGCCATCGACTGGCAGCCCATGCTGCTCATCATGGCGGTGCTGTCGCTGGCACTGGGCAACATCGTGGCCATTGCGCAGACGAACTTCAAGCGCATGCTGGCGTATTCGGCGATCGGTCAGATGGGCTACGTATTTCTGGGCCTGCTGTCAGGGGTCTCCGGCGTTCATGCCGGCACCAACGCGGCAGCCTACGGAGCCTCGCTGTTCTACGTCGTCATCTATGTGCTGACCACGCTCTCGACCTTCGGGTTGATTCTGCTGCTGTCGCGCCAAGGGTTTGAGGCCGAAGAAATTGCGGATCTCAAGGGTTTGAATCGCCGCAACCCCTTGCTGGCCGGTGTGCTGCTGCTGGCCATGTTCTCGTTGGCCGGCATTCCTCCGCTCTCCGGGTTCTATGCCAAGCTCATCGTGTTGCAGGCCGTGGTCAGTGCCGGCTATGTGTGGCTGGCAGTCTTTGCGGTCATGTGCTCGCTCATCGGGGCCTTCTACTACCTGCGGGTGGTGAAGATGGCGTATTTCGATGAGCCCGAAGACGGTGTGGTGCTGGGAACCGGCACGTTTGCCACCCGGACGGTCATGTCGCTCAATGGACTTCTGGTCATTGGCCTGGGCATCTTGCCGGGTGCCTTGATCGCCCTCTGCGAACGCGTCATCACGCAGTCGCTGGTGTTCTGAAATTTGCCGATTGAGCGGAGCGCATCATGACCTTGTCGCTTGCTGTCTGGATGGTCATTCTCAGTGCGCTGGTGATGGCCAATCTGCCTTTCGTGCTGGATCGACCGCTGGCTGCCTGGGGGTGGTCGGCCACTCAAGGCCGTGGCCTGTCGCGCTGGCTGCGCTGCCTGGGGTTCCTGGCCGGAATCGCCGTGTGGTCCTGGGGGACCTTGCAGCTGGTAGGGGGCGCGTTTGCAGGCGGTGGCAATACGGCAGGCCTGTTTTTCGTGAAGCTCCTCATCAGCGTGGCCATCATGGTGGGCTGGCTGTACTGGCCGGGGGCCCGCAAGGTGGCGCCCCCTGCGGCGATCGATACGCCCTCGGCAGATGCCGCCCCCTCGGCTGCCGCGCTGGCACGTCAAATGGCGGCACAACGGGTCAAGGCATCCGTCAAGCCCTTCATCGACCGCTTGCTCGAAGTGCTGGTGGGCTACGTGCTGGTCGGCACGCTGGGCAACGCATTGGAGCTCAACCTGGGCAATGCCTTTACACAGGGCTGGGAATTCTATGCTGTGACCCTGGCACTTTTCGTGGTGCTGGGTTATCCGGGGTTCGTCTGGCGCTACATGCTCAAGCAGCGCGGCCATCACTGACCTTTCGAGTGGGCTCCCAGATCACGCCGGAGTCCACGTCAGCCAGGGTGCGGCATCCTGTCAGCGCCATGGCCACTTCCAGTTCTCCTCTCAGGATCTGAATCAGGTGGGCCACCGCGGTGGCACCCCCCACCGCCAGCGCGTGCAGAATGGGCCGGCCGATTGCGACGGCATGGGCTCCTAGCGCCAGCGCCTTGAGGATGTCGGTGCCTCGGCGGATGCCCCCGTCGAGCACGATGGGGATCTGCCCGCGCACGGAGTGCGCCACGTCTGGCAGCGCTCCCAGTGTGCTGGGCACGGTGTCCAGACAGCGCCCGCCGTGATTGGAGACCATGATCCCGTCTACGCCACACTCGATCGCCAGGCGGGCATCGTCCGGGTCGAGTATCCCCTTCAACCAGAGCGGTGTTGTGCCCAAGGCGTCGCGCAAGCGCCGCACGTCGTCCCATGTTGGGGCGGCCTCCAGCAGCCCGGTGGAAAAGAGCGGATGGCCACCGGGCTCGGCCGGGCGAGGGTGGGGGGGTGAGAGCCCCTGCAAATGCACGGAACGGATATGTGGCGGCAGGCGGAAGCCGCTGCGCTGCTCGACGTTGCGCGCACCGTTCACCGGCGCGTCGACCGTCAGGACCAAGGCCTTCGCCCCGGCCTTGAGCGCCCGGAAGGCGAGCGCCAGCGTGTCCTCGAAACGGGTTTGGGCATAGAGTTGAAACCAGAGCGCGGGCGCGGGATTCAGACCTGCAAGCGTCTCGATGGCAATGCCGGACTGGGTACTCACGATGAGGGGCGTATGTGTGGCGGCGGCTGCCATGGCAGTGGCGCGCTCGCCCTCAGGGTGCACCAGGCCGTGCCAGGCAGTGGGCGCGATCAGGATGGGGTGGGCCAGTGTCCGGGTCCCCAGTTCGAGGCGTGTGTGAGCACCTTGCAGCGGCCGCAGGACGCGACTGCGCAGTTTCAGCCGTGCATAGGCGTTGCGGTTGGCGTTCGCTGTCAATTCATCGGCACCCCCGGACTCCAGCCAGGCCCATGTGGCCGCGGGCAACCGGTCTTGGGCAAGGGCCGCATAATCTTGTGCACAGAAGGGCGTGACAGGCGACATCAATGAGGCTCCTGGCAATGTGTTCGGCAATGCCGGGCATGGCATGGGTACAATGGGCGCGCCCGATTCTGGAGACTCCAAGCATGGCCCACGTGATCCTGCAGGCACCTCGCCTGGCGTACGACGATATTGAGCGTCTGGCGGCAGTTGCCTGTGCCAGTGGCGTGCAGGAGATTGCTCCCACTGCCGTTCGCCTGCTCAACGTGGACGAGGCGAGCCGGGATGAAGTGTTGTCGCTCGCGCGTGAGGCGCGTATCGACGCCGCATGGCTGGACGCGATTCATCGCCTTGCCGACTGCAAGCTGCTGGCCATGGACATGGATTCCACGCTCGTCAATATCGAGTGCATTGACGAAATCGCGGCTGCCGTGGGACGCAAGGCAGAAGTCTCGGCCATCACCGAGGCGGCCATGCGTGGCGAGATCAAGGATTTTTCCGAAAGCCTCAGGCGCCGCGTGGCGCTGCTCAAGGGGGTTCCGGAATCGGCGCTGGAAGCAGTTTTTCGGGATCGCCTGCGCTTGAATCCGGGTGCCGAGGCCTTGATTCAAGCCGTGCAGCAGCATGGCCTGAAGGTGGTGCTGGTATCGGGTGGATTCACGTTTTTTACCGAGCGCCTCAAGCGCGGCCTGTTGCTGGATGAAGCCTACGCCAACACGCTGGAAATCGTGGATGGTGCGCTCACGGGTCGCGTGCTGGGCGAGATCGTCGACGGGGCCGCCAAGGCGCGTCACGTCAAGGCCGCCGCCGAGGCATTGGGGGCCACCCCCGAGCAGATCATCGTTCTGGGTGATGGTTCCAACGATCTGCCCATGATGGCCTTGGCGCAGTATTCCGTGGCCTATCGGGCCAAGCCCGTGGTGCGTGCCCAGGCCCGTTTTGCGTTGGATGTCAGTTCGCTGGACGCGGTGTTGAACTGGTTCAGGCGCCAGCATTGATGCGCTCATACGTCCGCCCAACAGCGCACGAGGTTGTGATACACCCCCGTCAATTGTGCGATGGCGGCCGGATCGGCGTGCTGCTGGATCAGCTTCTGGATGGCAAGGTCCTGCTCCAGCAGCAATGATCGCCGACTGTCGTCGCGAATCAGGCTTTGTGTCCAGAAAAATGCGGCATAGCGCACACCTGCCGTCACGGGTGCCACACGGTGCAGGCTGGTGGCAGGATACACGATGGCGTGTCCGGCCGGCAGCTTCACCCGGTGTTCACCGTAGGTATCCTGGATGATCAGTTCGCCGCCTTCATAGGTGTCGGGATCGGACAGGAAAATGGTGGTGGAGACGTCTGCCCGGACCCGTTGCTGTGCGGTCGACGACTGGAATATGGCATTGTCGATGTGAAAGCCGTAGTGCTCCCCGACTTCGTAGCGATTGAAACGGGGCGGCAGAATATGGGCGGGCAAGGTTGCTGACTGAAAGAGGGCGCTGCGCCCGAGTGCAGCCAGCACAAGGGTCCCCAGTTGCCGGCCCGCCGGGCTGTCCAGGGGCAGCTGGCGGTTTGCTTTGACTTGCGCGGCGACGTGTCCCGCCGTGGCCTGGCCGGCCATCCACGAAGCGGTTTCCAGCGTGGCTCGGCACGGTGCGAGCGCTTCAGGGGGCAGGAGCTCAGGCAAGGTGATGAGCATGATCGCCTGTCGTCGCGGGGTTGAGTGCCTGCACGGTACACCGCCAGATCCCGGATTCTCGTGCTGGCCGTTGCGTGGCGATGGCCAGTACCCAGGCCTGCGCCTTGTGCAGGAATGCTGGCGTTGCCGTTTGGGGAATGCGGTGCAGCCAGTGCGTTGCGACGTCGACCTGACCCGCCAGAATCAGCAGCCGTGCGGTGTTGAACTGCCCCCTGAAGTCGCCGCCCTGTGCGGCCTGCAGGTAATGGTGTGCAGCTTGTGCAAGGTCCTGGGCCACGACCCAGCCGTCTTCGTAGAAGCTGCCCACCATGTTCATGGACTTGGCATGGCCCAGATCGGCCGCTTTGCGAAACCACGCCAGGGCGGTGGGCCGATCGCAGGCTACGCCCTGCGCCAGGGTGAGGGCGGTGGCGTAGTTGTACATGCCCCAGTCCAGGCCGCCCAAGGCGGAAAGCCGGTACCAGTAGACCGCCATGAGTGCGTTCACGGGCGTTCCCCAGCCATGGGCGTGGCACTGGCCCAGCATGTTCAGGGCCATTGGGGCTCCCTGCCGGCTCGCGTGCTGAAACCACTGGAACGCAGCCTCCGGATCGCGCGTCACCCCGTGGCCATCCAGCAGCCACTGCCCGTAGACGAGCTGAGCCTGGACCACGCCCCCTTCAGCGGCGGCGCGGAGTGTGGCAGCTGCCGCCGCTGGAGGCCCGGCAAGGATCTGCTGCAGGTCGGTCGTCAGCGCGGCCGGGTCCCGCCGATTGATGGCGTAGCCGTCCAAGATGGTTGAGCGTGCCGACGTCCCGCTTGTGGGAGGACTTGGCTGTCCTGCCGAGGCTGGCGCGGCGTGGGCGGTGATAGCCACCATCAGAAGTGCAGGTTGACCGTCGCCATGGCCGAGCGCCCGGGAGCCATCGAGGCGTAGTGTGCGGCAAAGGCCTGGTCGTAGTAAGTCTTGTTGGTGAGGTTGTTCACGTTCAATTGCAGGTCTACTGTCTTGTTGACGCGGTAGCCCGCCATGGCGTCGAAGCGCCAGTACCCTGGAATGGTCAGCGTGTTGGCGGTGTTGCCGTATTGGCGGCCGACATAGTAGGCCCCCATCCCGGCCGAGAGCTTGGGCGTGAACGCGTAGGTGTTCCACAGGCTGAAGCTGTGTTTTGGAGTGTTGGGGAAGGCATTGCCTGCATCGCCTGCACTTCCGTTGTAACTGCCAGTCTCGTCCAGCACGCTCTTGAGGTACGTGTAGCCGCCGTAGACCTGCCACTTGGGTGTCAGATTTCCGGTGGCGCCCAGCTCGAAGCCGTCGACGTGTTTCTTGCCCGCCATGGCATAGTCCCCGTTGGGCAAGGTCACGCGGGCGTTGGTGGTTTCGACCCGGAAGACGGCTGCCGTCAGGCTGAGCCGGCGTTTGAGCAGGTCCCATTTGGTCCCGAGTTCCAGCGTGCGGTTCCTTTCCGGCGCCATGTCGGCGGCGTTCGCACCTGCGCCTCGCGAAGCAGTCAGGTCGAAGCCGCTGCCTTCGTTCAGCGTCGCGCCGGCAGGGGTCGAGGACGTGCCATACGATAGGTAGATGCTGCCGTTTTCAGCCGGTTTGTACGTCAGTCCCAGCTGATAGTTGAAGAGTGTGTCGTGGCGATTGACGGTTTGCGCCCCGAAAGGGCTCAGACGCGTGTCATAGTCGTCCATGCGCAGGCCGAGAGAGGCCTGCCAATGCTCGTTCAGGGTGATCGTATCGAAGCCGTAGACAGATTTCGTCAGGGTACGGGCGTAGGTCGGCTTTCCAGCCGGACCGCCGTTCAGGCTGTTGACCCAGGGGTCGCTGGGATTGGGGGCGTACAGGTTGGTGCAATGGTAAGTCGAACCTGGCCCGTAGCTGCCGGGCAGGCACTTCGATCCCGTGGTGTCTCTGTTGTCGCGATCGACGTTGAGCGTATCGCGGCGGCCGTCTTCCAGCGACAGCTCGATTCCCGTCAGGAAGCGGTGCTCGAAGCGCCCCGTACTGAATTCGCCCTGCAGCTCCGTCTGGTTGGCCCAGGTGGCGACGCGGCTGTCGCGCGTGTTGGCACGCCGCCAGACCAGACCGCGAGTCACGTTGCCTTTGCTGTCATCGGGCTGGGTCCAGACGTAGCGTTGGGTGCTGCGTGTGTAGCGCGTCTGGTTGCGCAACGTCAGTCGATCGGTCAGGTCGTGTTCGACTCGCAGCGTTCCCATGTCGTTGCCGGTTTTGCGGTAATCGCTGGAAAGCCCGTAGAAATTGTCGCGATCCACCGCCAGGGGCTCACGCACCACGGATCCGTCCTTGGAGTAGGCATAGGGGATACCGCTGTCGGGTGTGTCGTCGGTCTGCAGGTGGTAGTAGCTCAGCGTCACGCGCGTGGGGGTGCCCAGTCCGAAGCTGATCGTGGGGGCCACACCCCAACGGCTGTAATCGACCGTGTCGCGGCCGGCGACGTCTTGCCCGTGGCGCATGACGTTCAGGCGAAATGCGCTCGTGTCGCTCAGCTTCCAGTTGCTGTCCACGGTGCCGCGTGCGTAGTGGGCTGTGCCGCCGCCCAGGGACACGTCTGTGAAATTGCGCAGTTTGGCCGTCTTGCTGATGAGGTCGATGCTGCCGCCAGCGCCGCCTCGACCCGCGTAGGCACCGTCCGCCCCCTTGATGACTTCGACCTGTTCCAGGTTGAAGACCTCGCGCGACGTGGCGCCGATATCGCGCATGCCGTCGACGAAGGTGCTGGATTGTGCGTCGTAGCCCCGGATGAAGGGGCGATCGCCCAGAGGATTGCCGCCTTCTCCAGCGCCGAAGGTGATGCCAGGGGCGTTGCGCAGCACTTCGGTCAGCGTGGAGGCCGCCTGGCTTTGGATCAGTTCCTGGGGAATGATCTGCACGGATTTTGCGGTGTCCAGGACGGGGGCCGTGAACTTGGGTGATGCCGATTCCTCGACCCGGAAAGGCGCCGCCTTTTCACCGGTGACCTTGACGGGTGCCAGCTGCACGGGGTCGTTGTCCTGCGCCTGCGCGGCCTGTGGAAGCAAGAAGAGTGCCGGTGTGGCCAATGCGGTGGCGAGGCTGCCCGTAAACGAGGCTTTCCCGCTGTCCTGTGCTGTGTTCAATCGAATTCCCCTGTTTTCATGATCTATGTCATGAGAATCATTCTCAATAGAATTGAATTCTAATTGAGAATCGTTTTCATTACAAACAGGAGCATTCAGGAAATATCGGGTGAAGCCTGGCAGTCGTCAAGGCGCTTTCGTGGCCGGCCGCTACGCGGCCAGCTTTTGCAACAGCCCCCGCAGTTGTTGTACCCGGCCAGGGACGTCGACCGCGCCGCCGAAGGCGATTTTCAGGCGGTCGGCCCCGTGGAGCCGGATCTGGCGATTCTTTTGCACCAGATCGATGATGCGCATGGGTTCCACGTTGGGCTGTGCCGAAAACTGCAACGAGGCCTGCGTGTCACCGGCATCGATCTTGATGACGCCCAGAGGCTCGGCCAGCAGCCGCAGACGGTGCAGCGACATGAGGGTGTGGCCCGCCTCGGGCAGCTTGCCATAGCGGTCGATGAGTTCTTCCTGGATTTCCGTGAGTTCGTCACCGTCTTTGGCGTGCGCCAGGCGCTTGTACAGACCAAGCCGGGCCTGCACGTCCGCGCAGTAATCCGAAGGCAGCAGGGCGGGCGCGTGCAGATTGACCTCGCACTGAGTGCCCAAGGGGGAGTCCAGGTCAGGCTCTTCGCCAGACTTCAGTGCGCGTACGGCTGCCGCCAGCATGTCGTTGTAGAGCGAATAGCCGATTTCCTGAATGTTGCCGGACTGTGATTCGCCCAGCACTTCGCCGCTGCCGCGAATTTCGAGGTCGTGCATGGCGAGGAAAAATCCAGCACCCAGTTCTTCCATGGACTGGATGGCTTCCAGCCGCTTTTTGGCGTTGGATGTGATGGCGTCCTCGCCTGGGGTGAGCAGGTAGGCGTAGGCCTGGTGGTGCGAGCGACCCACTCGTCCACGCAGCTGGTGCAGTTGGGCCAGGCCCAGCTTGTCCGCCCGATGGATGAGAATCGTGTTGGCCGTGGGGACGTCGATCCCGGTTTCGATGATGGTGGTGCACAGCAAGACGTTGGAACGTTGCTGATAGAAGCCCTTCATGACGTCTTCCAGCTCGCGCTCACCCATCTGTCCATGGGCCACGGCGATGCGGGCTTCGGGTACCAGCTCTTCGAGGCGCGCCCTCCGGTTGAGGATGGTATCTACCTCGTTGTGCAGGAAATACACTTGGCCACCGCGCTTGAGCTCACGCAGGATGGCCTCGCGGATGGTGCTGCCGTCTTCGCGGCGCACGAAGGTCTTGATCGCAAGTCGCTTCTGCGGAGCCGTGGCAATGACCGAAAAATCGCGGATGCCTTCCAGGGACATGCCCAGCGTACGCGGGATGGGAGTGGCCGTGAGCGTGAGAACGTCCACCTCGGCCCGCAAGGCCTTCAGGGCTTCTTTCTGTCGCACGCCAAAGCGGTGTTCTTCGTCGATGATGGCCAGACCCAGCTGTTTGTAGCGGATGTCCTTGGACAGAATCTTGTGGGTGCCGATGACGATGTCTACCGTGCCGTCAGCCAGCCCCTGGATGGCTTTTGCGGCTTCTTTGCCAGTCCGAAAACGTGAAAGTTCGGCAATACGCACGGGCCAGTCCGCAAAGCGCGTGGCAAAGTTCTGTGCATGCTGTTCGGCCAGCAGGGTGGTTGGGCACAGCAGCGCAACCTGGCGGCCGTTCATGACGGCCAGGAAAGCAGCCCGCAGGGCGACTTCGGTCTTGCCAAAGCCCACGTCGCCGCACACCAGCCGGTCCATGGGGCGGCCCGACGTCATGTCCTGGATCACGGCCTCGATGGCCGAGGTCTGATCGGGCGTTTCTTCGAATCCGAAGCCTTCGGCGAAGGCCTGGTAGTCGCGCGCCGGGAACTTGAAGTGAAGGCCTTCTCGTGCTGCGCGCTGTGCGTATAGGGCGAGCAGCTCGGCCGCCGTGTCACGGGCCTGCTTGGCTGCCTTGCGGCGCGCCTTTTCCCATTGTCCCGATCCCAATGGATGCAGTGGCGCCTGGTCCGGGTCGGCACCGCTGTAGCGGGCAATCAGGTGCAGCTGCGACACCGGCACGTACAGCGTGGCTTCGTTGGCGTATTCCAGGTGCAGCAGTTCGATCGGGCCTTCGCCCAGGTCCATGCTGACCAGCCCGCGGTAGCGTCCGATGCCGTGCTGCACATGGACCACCGGATCGCCAATGTGCAGTTCCGCCAGGTCGCGCACCATGGCATCCACGTTGCTGCCGTGTTCGGCACGTCGGCGGCGGGTGGGGAGGGGGCGGCCCGATTGGCTGGGATAGAGATCGTTTTCGGTGAGGATGGCCAACCCTGCAGGCGGCAACAGGAAGCCTCCTGTGAGCGGAGCGATGGTCAGCGCAAAGCGGGACTCGCCCGCCAACATGTCCTGCCAGTTGTCGTAGGCTGCGTCAGGGGGCAGTCGGTAGTCGGTGAGCAGCTCGGCGATGGTCTCGCGTCGACCGGCCGAATCCACACAGATGAGCGTGCGCAGGCTCGTTTGCGCCAAATGGCGACGCAAGTTGGCGAGCGGGTCTTCGGCCCGGCGATTGATGGCGACCGTCGGGCAGGGCGCAAAATCCGGATGCGTCTGATCGTTGACCAGTGCCAGGCGCGCCGTCTGCTTGAGCTGCGTGTGGAATTCTTCGTCGGATAAAAACAGGGTGTCGGGCGCGAGAACCGGACGTTCCGGATCGGATTTCAGGAACTGCCAGCGGTTGTGGGCATCTTGGTGAAAGCGGGAGATGGCCGCCGATACGTCGCCTAGAGTCAGCGTGATGGTTTCGGCAGGCAGGTAGTCAAATAGCGTCGCCGTGCTCTCGAAAAAAAGCGGCAAGTAGTATTCGATGCCGGCGAAGGCAATGCCATTGCCGATGTCCTTGTAGGGCAGGGCACGCGAAGGATCGCCATCGAACACTTCGCGAAAGCGTGCGCGGAAGCGGTTGCGAGCCGCTTCATCCATGGGAAACTCGCGTCCCGGAAGCAACTCGATCTCGCGCACCGGGTAGAGGCTGCGTTGTGTGTCGATGTCGAAGCTGCGGATGGATTCGATCTCGCGGTCGAAAAGGTCGATGCGATAAGGCAGGGCCGAACCCATGGGGAATAGATCGATGAGCCCGCCTCGGATGCAGAATTCGCCCGGAGCGCTCACTTGCGTGACGTGGCTGTAGTTGGCCAGCGTCAGCTGCGCCCTCAGGCGTTCTTCGTCCAGCGTGTCGCCCTGATGGAATTCAAAGGTGTAGGCCGCCAGGAATTCGGTGGGTGCCAGCCGTACCAACGCTGTCGTGACGGGCACGATCAGGACGTCGACCACGTTCTGGCTCAAGGAATGCAGGGTGCGCAGGCGTTCCGAAATCAGGTCTTGATGCGGCGAGAAGCTGTCGTAGGGCAGGGTTTCCCAGTCGGGCAGGAAGCGCACTCGCAGTTCCGGGTCAAAGAGCGTGATTTCTTCAGCCAGGCGTTGCGCAGCCAGAGGGTCGGCACAGAAGGCAGCCAGTGTGTGCCGGGCCTCGCGGGCGAGCGCGGCGAGCAGGCAGGCATCTCCGGATCCCGGAGGGCGCGGCTGAACATAGCGCTGACCTGGTTTCAGAGCGGCGAGGGTCGCAGCGACCGAGGGGATGGCGAGTGCGGCGTGCGCGGGCGATGAGGCAGAGACATTCATGGAGGCCATAGTATAAAAGGAGGCGCCCGCCACCGGATGAACCTTGCAGTACACTTTGAGCCTCTTGCCTTGTGCGCTGCGCGTGAGCCTTTTGATCGGTCATGCATTACACCTTCCAGTTTGCTCCCGTGTTCGAGGCCTGGCCGCTGCTGCTGCACGGTACCTGGGTCACGATACAGCTTTCGGTGTCCGCCATGATCCTTGGTCTGCTGGTGGCGGTGCTGTGTGCCTGGGGCAAGACGGCCGGGCCTGCGCCGTTGCGCGCCGTGATTCAGGTGTACATCGAGATCATCCGCAATACGCCTTTCCTGGTGCAGTTGTTTTTCTTCTTCTTCGCTTTGCCGGCCTTTGGCGTGCGGTGGCCTCCTTATGTGGCTGCCTTGGTAGCCATGGTGGTGAACCTGGGGGCGTACGCCACTGAGATCGTGCGTGCCGGCATCGAAGCCACACCACGCGGCCAGCTCGAGGCGGGCATGGCGCTGAACTTGAACCGGCTCGAGGTCTTTCGCTTCATCATTCTCAAGCCCGCACTGCGTACCATCTACCCGGCGCTCACAAGCCAGTTCATCCTGCTCATGCTGGCTTCCAGCGTGGTGTCGGTGATTTCGGCCAATGACCTCACTTCGGTGGCCGCCACGCTGCAGTCCCAGACCTTTCGCAGTTTCGAGATCTACATCGTCATCACGGTGATCTACCTGGTGCTGACGCTGTTGTTCTCGTTTCTGTTTCGCCGCGCGTATGTGTGGTTTCTGGATTATCCGGACGGTCGGTGATGCGTACTTTCGGGCCTTCGGACTTCTGGTACATCGTGCTTGCCGCTCAGTGGACGATACTGCTTTCTTTGGCGGCATTTGCGGGCGGTGGGGTGGTGGGCCTTCTGGTCGCCTTGGCGCGTACCGGAACCATGCGGTCCGCCCGGGTGTTGGCCACCGGTTTCATTCATCTTTTCCGGGGCACGCCCTTGCTCCTGCAGCTGTTCCTCATGTTTTTTGGTGCGCCCGTCGTGGGCATTGAAATCGACCCTTGGACGGCGGCGGTGCTGGCACTGACCCTGAATGCCGGTGCTTTTCTGGGCGAAATCTGGCGCGGTTGCATCGAATCTGTGCCGCGCGGCCAATGGGAGGCTTCTCACGCGCTGAGCCTGTCCTACTTCAATCGCATGCGCCACGTCATTTTGCCGCAGGCGCTGAAGGTCGCGGTTCCTCCCACGGTGGGGTATCTGGTGCAGGTGGTAAAAGGCACATCGCTGGCGGCCATCATCGGGTTCACCGAGCTGACCCGAGCGGGACAGATCATCAATAATGCAACCTTTCAGCCGATGATCGTCTTTTCGGTAGTCGCAACGCTGTATTTCATCTTATGCTGGCCGTTGTCGCTTTTGGCGACGCGGATGGAACGACGCCTTTCGGCGTCACAGCCACGGGGCTGAACAGGCCGTATGCCGTGATGGGCGTCGAGGCAATATTGATAACACAAGGAGACCACTGATGTTCAATCGTCAAACACTACGCGGGCTTGTCGGAGCCGCAGTGCTGGCTGCCACAGCCACGCTGGCCCTGGGCCTGACCTCGACGGCACAGGCCGAGACCATCGACCAGGTCAAGCAGAAGGGCGAGCTGACCATAGGAATGCTGGTCGATTTCCCTCCGTATGGTATTCTGAATACCGAGAACAAGCCTGATGGCTACGACGCCGACGTTGCCAGGGTCCTCGCCAAGGATTTGGGCGTCAAGCTCAAGATCGTCCCCGTGACGGGGCCCAATCGCATCCCGTATCTGCTGACGGGCAAGGTCGACATGCTGGTGGCCTCGCTTGCCATCACCCCCGAGCGGGCCAAGCAGGTTCAGTTCTCGCACCCTTATTCGGCTGCGCAGATCGTGGTCTTCGGCGGCAAGAATCTGAAGATCAAAGGACCTGAAGGCCTGTCGGGGCTGCGCATTGGGGTGGCGCGCGCCAGCACGCAAGACATTGCCGTGACCAAGATTGCGCCCAAGGATGCCAAGATCCAGCGTTTTGACGACGACGCATCGGCCATGCAGGCTTTGCTTTCGGGGCAGGTTGATGCCATTGGCTGCTCCACCACGGTCGCTGCCGGGATCGCCAAGCGCGCCCCAGACCGCTTCAACCAGAAGTTCGTGCTGCTGCAGCAGGAAATGGCCGTTGCCCTGCGTCCGGGTGAACCCAAGACGCTGGCGACCGTCAATGAGCTGATCGATCGCAACATCAAGAATGGCGAGTTCAGCAAGCTGTACGAAAAATGGCTGGGAACGCCGTTGCCCGCCCTCAAGCAGTCGTGATTCACGAAGGAAGATGATGTCTGGTTCTCATGTAGCTCTGATTTCTCTGACGTCCTTCGGGGCGTCAGAGGTGCGCCGCCACGGGCAGGCATGGTTTGCGCGCCTGTCGCATGCGGCGGGCGCCGATGGCATCGAGGTGCGTGGCGAATTGCTGCGCGGTGAACCTGAAGGCGAACTCGAAGAGTTGGCCGCTATCGTGTCGGAATCCGGAATGCGTTGCGTGTACTCCAGCCCTCGCGGCATGTGGGACGAAGGCGGCCGGTTCGATACGGCAGCCGTGCAAGAGGGGCTCTCTCGTGCGCACGTCTTGGGAGCCACCACGCTGAAGATGTCCATTGGGCGGTTTCGTCCGGGCGATGCAGAGGGCTGGCGGGCACTGAAAGGCTTGCTGGCGGGTGGCTCGGTCAGCCTGTTGGTTGAAAACGACCAGCAGGCCTGCTCGGGCAGCCGGCCCGCACTCGAAGCATTTTTTCGCGAAGCGGACGCACATACGCTCGCACTGGGCATGACGTTCGACGTCGGCAACTGGCATTGGGTGGGTGAATCGCCCCTCGAAGTCGCATCCGTGTTTTCGACGCGTGTGCGCTATGTTCATTGCAAGGGGGTCTTCAGGCGTCCTGACAAATGGGTGGCGGTCCCGCTGGCGGAATCGTCGGCACCGTGGCGTGCCATTCTGCGGGCGCTCCCGGGCGAGGCCATGCGCGCCATTGAATATCCGCTCCTTGGAGACGACTTGCTGGCCGTCACGAGGGCTGCGCTCGAAGGCCTGCGCCATGCCGACTGACGTTCGGTCCACCGCGCTGGACGTCGTCACGTTCGGTGAGGCCATGACCATGCTGGTGGCGGATCAACCGGGCTCTCTGGAATCAGTGACCGTGTTCCACAAGCGGACAGCCGGGGCCGAAACCAATGTCGCCATTGGCCTTGCCCGTCTGGGCCTGCGCGTGGGTTGGGCCAGTCGAGTGGGTGATGACTCTATGGGGCGGTACCTGCTGACCAGCATCCGCGACGAAGGCGTGGACTGCTCCCATGTGGCGTGCGTGGCGGGCGAACAGACGGGGATGCTCTTCAAGGGCAAGGTCACCGACGGCAGCGATCCGCGGGTGGAATATCACCGTCGTGATTCTGCAGCCAGCCGCATGACGGTGCAGGATGTCGACCGTTCGTGGCTGTTGAGTACCCGCCATTTGCACTCTACCGGGGTGTTTGCCGCAGTCTCGGCCGACACCTATGCCCTGACGCAGCACACGATGAATCTGATGCGAACGGCTGGGCGTACGGTGTCTTTCGACCCCAACTTGCGTCCTTCGCTGTGGGCCTCGCCTGAGGCGATGCGCACGGGCATCAATACGCTGGCAGCGCTGGCCGATTGGGTCTTGCCGGGCCTTGCAGAAGGCCGGCAGCTCACGGGACAGCAGTCACCCAAAGCCATTGCCCGGTTTTATCTCGATCTGGGAGTGAAGCTGGTGGTGATCAAGCTGGGGGCCGAGGGGGCTTACTTCGACAATGGCCGTGATCACGGGACGGTGCCGGCGGCGCCGGTGGCCCAGGTAGTCGATACTGTGGGAGCGGGCGATGGCTTTGCCGTCGGGGTCATCAGTGGTCTGCTGGCGGGAAGTTCGCTTGACCGCGCAGTGGCCCGGGGCGCGTGGATCGGGGCGCGTGCCGTGCAGGTGACCGGGGACACTGAAGGCCTGCCCACGCAAGAAATCCTGCGTGCAGCAGGACTATAGAAAGGATTGAGTCATGAGTCGAGAGAGCATTCTGTTGTACCGCCAGTTGCCGCCCGCACAGCGCGAGCGCCTGCTTCAGGAGCACGAGGTCATCGAGGTCTACGGGCGCGATGCAGCGGGGCGTGAGGCGTTCCTGGCGGCGCTTCCAAAAGTGGCCGGGCTCATTGGCTCAGGGCTGAAGATCGAACCTGCGATGCTGGATCAGGCCCCCCATCTGAAGGTCATTTCCAGTGTCTCGGTCGGTGTGGATCACTATCCGCTGGCTGCGATGCACGAACGCGACATCGTACTGTGCCACACGCCCGACGTGCTCACGGATTCGGTGGCCGATCTGGTGTTCGGCATGGTGCTGGCCACGAGCCGACGCCTGGTCGAAATGGCGCAACTGGTGCGCGACGGGCAGTGGCGGCGCAGCCTGGAATCCGACCAATATGGTTGGGACGTGCACGGCAAGACTTTGGGCATCCTGGGCTACGGCCGGATTGGTCAGGCGCTGGCGCGACGCGCGGCGCTGGGATTTGGCATGCCGGTGATCTATCATTCGCGTCATCCGGTCGGCAGCGGTTTGCCGTCATCCGCGAAAGTGTCAGGCGGCTCGTTGGGTGACGTGCTGGAGCGCTCGGATTTCGTGGTGGTGATGGTGCCCCTGACCGCACAGACGCGCGGCATGCTGGGGGCCGAGGCTTTTGCCCGCATGAAGCCGGGGGCCATTCTCATCAACGCGGCGCGCGGGCCCATCGTGCAAGAATCAGCATTGCTCGAGGCGCTGGATTCTGGCCATCTGCGGGCCGCCGGGCTGGATGTGTTCGACATCGAGCCTTTGCCTCTGGATTCTCGCCTGAGAGACCATCCCAGGATCTTGGCTTTGCCACACATGGGCTCGGCCACTCACGAAACGCGCACCGCCATGGCCGACATGGCCGTGAGCAACCTGCTCAGCGTCTTGCGGGGCGATCCCGCCTTGGCGACGTATCCCACGGCCTGAGTCGGGTGTTGATGCACCGGGTGTCCCGTTTGGCTCATGCGAATATCAATGGACATGGTTGCCGAACGGGACAATCATTTTTCAGGGCTTGGGCTGTGCCTGACTGACGGCGTGCCGGGCCAGTGTGGTGATGGACTCCCAGTCGTGGTGCAGGATGGCTTCTTTGGGTGTGAGCCATGAGCCACCCACGCAGCGTACGTTCGGCAGTGCAAGATAGGCGCCCATGTTCGCGGCATGGATGCCACCGGTGGGGCAGAACCTGAGTTCTGGCAGTGGACCGAACCAGGATTTCAACAGGGGAATCCCCCCCACGGCTTCGGCGGGGAAGAGCTTCAGGACATTAAAACCAAGCTCTGCGGCCCGCATGGCTTCTGACGCTGTCGCTACACCGGGCAGGAACGGAATCCCGCAGCCGGTTGCTGCACGTGCCAGATCTTCAGTCAGACCGGGGCTGACGCCAAAGCGTGCCCCTGCGCTGATCGCTGCATCGAGTTGTTGAGCTGTCCGTACGGTGCCTACCCCCACCACCGCCTCGGGGACCTGTCCGTGGATTGCTCGGATGGCCTCCAGCGCCGCCGGGGAGCGCAAGGTGACTTCCAGTGCGCGGACCCCCCCCGCCACTAGGGCGCGGGCAAGATCGACGGATGTGGCAAGATCGTCGATGACGATGACGGGGATGACGGGGCTGAGATCAACAAGTTCGGTGGGGTTCATGGCAAGGGCCGCAGTGTGCTGGCTGACGATATTACCGTGATTGGTCACGGCCTGTGTCTGACGCCGGGTCATGCGCTCCTGCGTAGCGGGCTCGTCTACAATCCTCAACCATGAGTTCTTCCTTGTTTGCCATTGTGCCGGCGGCAGGCGTGGGGGCGCGTGCGGCAACCGCACAAGGCGTGCCCAAGCAATATCGTCTGCTGGGTGGGCAACCCATGCTGCGGTGGGCGGTGAGCGCCTTGCTGCAGGATGCGCGCGTGCAGCAGGTCCGGGTTGCGGTAGCCGCGCACGACCACTGGGTGGACGACGCCTTGGCCGGCCTGGCGCATGTGTGCGTATGCCGCTGTGGGGGTGTCACCCGCGCAGACACGGTGCGCAATGCCTTGTCCGAGGTCGATCTGCCATCGGATGCCTGGGTGCTGGTTCACGATGCCGCCCGCCCGGGCTTGCCCACTGATGCGTTGGCGCGTTTGATCGATACCTGTTTGCAACAGGCGCGCGGTGGCATTCTGGCTTTGCCGGTTTCCGATACCGTCAAGCGGGCACAGAGAGCGGACGCTGCAGCTTCGGATCTGATTGCGATCGATGGCACGCAAGCGCGTGATTCCCTGTGGTTGGCCCAGACTCCACAGATGTTCCGTGCCCGTGAACTGTTGGAGGCCCTGCAGGCGACGCAAGGGGACTCCCGTGTCACCGACGAGGCTTCGGCAGTGGAACTGGCCGGCGCATCCGGCCCATCGCCTTTGCTGGTGCGAGGGGCCCGCGAAAACATCAAACTCACCTGGCCTGACGATTTTGTCTGGTTTGAACACTGGATGGCTGGAGGACGTGCATGACGAGTTCATTTCCGTTTCGGGTGGGCCAGGGCCATGACGTGCACAGGCTGACCGAAGGCCGGCCGCTCATCATCGGTGGCGTACAAATTCCATACGCGCGCGGGCTGGTGGGGCATTCCGATGCCGACGTGCTGCTGCATGCCGTCACCGATGCAGTGCTGGGTGCAGCTGGGCTAGGTGATATCGGCCGGCATTTTTCAGATCGTGATCCCCGCTGGGCGGGGGCCGACAGCCGTCTTTTCTTGCGTGAGGCCTTTCGGCTCGCCCAGGTGGCGGGCTGGCAGGTGGTGAACGTCGATGCCACCATCCACGCGCAGGCGCCCAAAATAGCTCCTCATGCGGCTGCGATGGCTGCTTGTGTGGCTCAGGACCTGCAGGTAGAGATCTCGGCGGTGAACATCAAGGCCAAAACAGCCGAAGGGCTGGGGGCGTTAGGACGCGGCGAAGGCATTGCTGCCGACGCGATTGTGTTGCTGGCGGCAACCACCCGTTGACCGTGCAGCGTCTCGTGCGGGTTGCGGCCGATCTTCAGGGTGTTGACTGACACGTGCTGGAAGTTGCTCGGCTTGTTTTAGTCGGTACACTATCCACACGAAAATTCACGGACGGTGGTCTTGCAAATGACGAAGAAACTTACTCTCGGGCTTATTGGTGCCGGACTGATGGGACATGGCGCAGCGAAGAATCTTCTCAAGGCTGGTTATCCGTTGGTCACAATGGCGCATAGTAATCGAGTCCCGGTGGACGACCTCCTTGGTCGCGGCGCCACCGAGGCCTCTGATGCGGGCGAGATCGCAGCGAAAGTGGACATGCTCTTTCTGTGCGTGACATCATCCGTGGTAGTGGAATCGCTGGTAGAAGGCGATAACGGCATTCTGGCGAACGGCCGTTCGGGGTTGGTCGTGGTCGACATGTCGACGGGCGACCCGGCTACAACACTCAGGCTGGGGGCACGGCTCGCAACGCGTGGCATCCGCCTCGTTGATGCTCCCCTGGCGCGTACGCCGCGAGAGGCCGAAGAGGGCCGCCTGAATATCCTCCTTTCCGGTGATGCCGACGTGGTCGCTCAAGTACGACCGGTCGTCTCCGCATTTTGCGAAAACGTGTTTGAAATTGGGGCCCTGGGCAGTGCGCTCAAGCTCAAGCTGATCAACAATCTGCTGTCCCTGGGGCATGCGGTGCTTGCTGCTGAAGCGGTCAATGCGGCCCGAGCTGCTGGGGTCGACCTGGCGAAGCTTCACGAGGTGGTCTCCCATGGCGGTGCGAACAGCGCGGCGTTCGGGATGATCGTGTCACATTTGCTGCAAGGTGATGAAACCGGCATGCAGTTCTCTGTACGCAACGCGCGCAAGGATCTGGGGTGTTATCGCCGGATGATCGAGGGTGCCGACATGGTCGACCTGTTGAGCGGCTCTGCGTACAACGCTTTCAACATGGCCACGCTTCTCGGACATGGTGATGAAATGATCAGCAGGATGGCAGGGATCTTTGCTGCCGAGTCGCTTGGGAAAAAATCCAAGGAGCATCGAACATGAGGCAGACTTGGCGCTGGTTTGGCCCGCACGATACCGTCAGTGTCGACGATATGTTGCAGGCCGGTGTGCAAGGGGTCGTGTCGGCGTTGCATCACATTCCAGCCGGTGAGGTGTGGTCGCTGGCCGAGATCGCGAAACGCAAGACGCAGATTGCGCGGATGAATGACGGGTCACCGTCCGGCTTGGCCTGGGAAGTGGTCGAGAGTCTGCCGGTATCTGAAGACATCAAGAAGCAGTGCGGGCAGTGGCGCTCGCATCTCGAGAACTACAAGCTGAGCCTGCACCATCTGGCGCAGAGCGGCATTGAGGTTATCTGCTACAACTTCATGCCGGTGCTGGACTGGACCCGCACAGATCTGAGCTGGCGTCTGCCTCATGGCGGCAGCGGCATGCGTTTTGACTTCGTCGATTTTGCAGCTTTCGATATCCATATTCTGCAGCGCCCGGGTGCTGCCGAGTCGTTCCCGGATGATCTGGTTCGAGCGGCGGCCGCGCGCTTCGAGACGATGGACGACGCACGGCGTCAGCAACTTGCCACCAATGTGGCCTACGGGCTGCCAGGTTCGGTCGAACACCTGACACTAGGTGATGTGCGGGCGCATCTTGCGGAGTACCGGCAGATCGACGCCGGTCAGCTGCGTCGGCATTTTTATGACTTTCTGGAAGAAGTTGCTCCGGTTGCCCAAGGCCTCGGCCTGCGGCTGTGCTGCCACCCGGATGATCCTCCGTATCCGTTGCTGGGCCTGCCGCGCATCATGTCCACAGAGTCCGACTATGCGGCGTTGATGAGCGCGGTCGACGTGCCAGCCAATGGAATCACGCTGTGTTCTGGGTCGCTGGGGGCTCGTGCGGACAACGATTTGCCCGGCATGATGCGCCGCTTGGGTGACCGCGTCCACTTCCTGCATCTGCGCAACGTCCATCGAGAAACGGCCGCAGTGTTCGGGTCCTTTCACGAGGCCGATCATTTGGGCGGAGACACGGACATGGTGGCGCTTGTGCTCGCGGCTGTTCAAGAAGAGCGCCGGCGCCGTGCGGCAGGGCGCCGCGATGTTTCGATTCCCTTTCGGCCGGATCATGGGTTGGACCTTCTCGACGACCTCAAGCGCAAGGCACAACCCGGTTATCCGGCGATTGGTCGGCTGCGTGGGCTTGCTGAGCTCAGGGGCATTGTCACGGCGCTGGAGCATTCGGATGTGAAGCTGGCGGCATGAATTCCCACCGCTTGAATGCGGCCTGGCTGGAGCGCGCGAGGCAGGACCCGTCGATGTCCAGCGGGCTCGCGCTGCCGGGCTATGATCCGGCTGCGCATGGCGTCGGCATTGTCCACCTGGGCGTTGGCGCCTTCCATCGAGCCCATCAGGCGGTTTATGTCGACGACACGCTGGCTCGCCACGGTGGTGACTGGAGGATTGCGGGGATCAGTCTTCGAGGCTCAGCAGTAGCAGCGTCCTTGAACCCGCAGGATGGCCTCTATACCTTGCTGGTACGTGACGGCAGTCAGGCGCAGGGGCGCGTGATTGGCAGCATTGCCCATGTGACAGCGGCTGCGCAGCAACCGCAATTGGCACGTGGAGCGCTGATTCGGCCAGGGGTAAAGGTCGTGACCTTGACGGTTACAGAAAAGGCCTATGGTCTCGGGCGCTCGAGCGGTGCCGTATTACCCGATCACCCGGCTGTCGCGCATGATCTCGCACATCCTGCAGAGCCAGCGGGTGTGCTCGGGATGTTGGTCTGGGCCTTGGGAGAACGACGCAGGCGCGGACTTGCGCCGTTCACAGTCCTGTGCTGCGACAATCTTCCTTCCAATGGCCACTTGCTGCGGGCGGGAGTCCTGGATTTCGCTGGTCGCGTGGAACCCGGTCTGGAGGCCTGGATCGGTGCGAACGTTGCGTTTCCGTCCACCATGGTCGACCGTATCACACCCGCTATGACAGAGCAGACGCGAGCGGATGCAGCGTCCCTGGTGGGGTGTGAAGACCAGGCTGCTGTCGAGACGGAGCCCTTCAGCATGTGGGTGATCGAAGACAACTTTCCGCAGGGACGTCCCGCCTGGGAAGACGCGGGCGCCCTCATGGTGAGCGATGTGAATCCGTATGAGCGGATGAAGCTGCGGGTGCTCAATGGCGCTCATTCGCTATTGGCCTATGCGGGGCATGTGGCTGGCCATGTCTACGTCCGCGATGCAATGCGTGATGAAGCGCTGTCACGTATGGTGAGCACCTATATGTGTCGCGCGGCAGAGACCTTGCAGCCTGTGGCTGGCGTCGATTTTGCAGATTATGCAGCGGCGCTACGACAACGTTTCGCGAATCCGGCTATTGCCCATGAGACCTATCAGATTGCCATGGACGGGACCGAGAAGCTGCCTCAACGCATTCTGGACCCGGCGCGGGATTGCCTGATTGGTGGGCAAGATCTTCGCCCGTTTGCCTTTGCTGTGGCCGCCTGGATGCGGTATTGCCTCGGTGTGACCGAACAGGGTCGGCGCTATCTGTTGCGGGATCCTCGTGAGAATGAGATCAGGGTGGTGCTGCAGGGCTCTTCTGATGATGCCCGAGGGATTGCGGCAGCGTTGATGGCCTTGCCGGGGGTGTTTCCGTCGGAGCTCCGTGATGCGTCGGTGTGGCGCAGCCTGGTGGTGGATTCCTTGCGTGTCATGCTCAGCGGCGGGATGGCCGCTGCATTATCGATGTCCTGATCCTGTGGTGGGTGTCGTCCGTCCGCATTGACAGGTGCGAATGAAATCGATACCATAAAAAACCATCTACTATCAGATAAGCTCCCTCTGGAGGCAATAGTGAAAAGTTCCCTACCGGGCTATGTGCCGCAGGGCGTCGTTCCTGCAGTGCTTCTGCCATTCAACCAGGATCTATCCATTGACGAGGCCTCTTATCGCCGACACCTGGACGATCTTGCCAGTGTGTCAGGGGTGACCGCGCTGACAATCAACGGTCATTCTGCAGAGATTCACACGCTTAGTTTTGAAGAGCAGCAGCGGGCGCTTGAGATCACTGTGGATCAGGTGGGCGACAAGCTTCCCGTCATTTGCGGTGTTTACACCGAAAGCACCCTTCAGGCGCAGCGCATTGCACGCATGGCCAAAGCGGGGGGTGCATCCTGCTTGCTGGCCTTTCCCCCTGCCGTTCTCATGTTTCGCGGTGAAGACCGTCCCGAGGTCTTCGTCGATTACTACAAGGCACTGGGTGACGCCACCGATCTGCCGATTGTCCTGTTTCAATTCCCCAAGTGGACTGGCCTTCAGCTGTCCATGGATACGCTGGTCAAGGCCTGCGAAACGGTTCCAACCATTGTTGCCATCAAGGATTTGTGCTCCGACCCCGCGCTGCACGAAATGCAGATTCGTACCTTGCACGCGCTTGCGCGACCAGTCAATGTCATGACCACTCATTCGTCTTGGTTGATGGGGTCATTGGCCATGGGAGCTCGCGGAATCATTTCAGGGGCGGGCAGTGTAATCGCTGACCTGCAAGTGGCTCTGTTCGATGCTTACCAGAAGGGCGATATGCCAAAGGCAGCACAAGTGGGTGAACGCGTCTACGCTGCTGTTCAGGCCTTTTACGCCAAACCCTACATTGACTGGCAAGCGCGCATGAAAACGGCACTGGTCCTGTGCGGGCGCCTGCCGAACGCCCTCGTTCGGCCGCCCCTGAAAGCGATTGATGATGCCGAGCGGGCGCGGTTGTCCCACTGGCTTGGGAAGGCCGGTCTGACGTCAGATACCGTTTATCGAAACACCTGAAGGCTCCTCGGTGCTCGCGTATGCCTACTGCGGATGAACTTGATCTCGTGATGATCTCCACGCCTGCCGAAGGCGTGCTGGCGCTGCGGCTGAATAGGCCCCGGAAGGCGAATTCACTCAGCAAGGATCTGGTTGTCCACCTGTGCGGACAGCTCCGGGCCGCGGCTTCTGACAATGCCGTCCGTTGTGTGGTGCTTGCGGGCTCAGATCGAATCTTCTCCGCGGGCGCCGATATTTCGGGGATGGTATCGCGAGGGGTCGACTGGTATGTCGACCCCGAGCGCCTCGCACGTTGGCGCGATATCCAGAATTTTCCCAAGCCGATCATTGCTGCGGTCAATGGGCCAGCTATTGGCGGCGGTTGCGAATTGGCGATGCTTTGCGACATTATCATCGCGGGCGAGCATGCGGCATTCTCGCAGGGCGAGATCAACATTGGGGTGTTGCCAGGTGATGGGGGCACTCAGCGGTTGCCCCGTGCCGTGGGCAAGTCGCTTGCCATGCAGATGATTCTCACGGGGCAGTCTGTCTCCGCGCGGCGCGCCTGTGAGGCGGGCTTGGTGTCAGAAGTCGTGCCCGATCCGGATGTTTTTGCGCGTGCGGTTGAGATCGCTGTCCAGATCGCCGCTCACGCGACGCTCTCAGTGCAGCTTGCCAAGAAGGCTGTGTTGGCTGCCTACGAAGTCCCGTTGTCGACGGGCTTGGCGTTTGAACGCGACCGGGTCGTTGACGCCTTCAAGACTCGGGATCTCGCTGAAGGCATGCAGGCATTTCTTGAAAAGCGCTTGCCGCACTATGTGGGTGAGTAACAGAAGCGAATGATGGCGTTCAGAGCGTCGGCCTGTGGTGTGGGCTCGTCACCGTCTTGTGGAGCTTCGGCTCATCACACAGAAGACCCGTCGTCTGCGTTGAGCAGAGGCACCGCAGATGTCTGGTTCGCTGGTGGCGCAGTCGTTCCTCTGATGATCAGGTTGGCCTCCAGTTCGACCTGTGGTTCCACGGCGCTTCCTGAGAGCTTGGCGATGAGGTAACGGGCAGCACCTTCTCCCATGGCTTCGGCAGGGACGTTGATGGTGGTCATCCCAGGCGGCAGGTGAGCGCAGAACTCCAGATTATCGAATCCTATGACTGAAAGGTGCTTCGGCACGTCGATGCCTTGATGACTGCATTCGATGAGCACACCGAAGGCGAGCACATCCGAAGCGCAGAAGACGGCGGTGGGGCGCGGCTGTGTAGTGAGCAGAGCCCGGAGGGCTTCGCGCCCTGCGGCAATGGTGTAGGGTTTCTCAATCAGGTGCTGGGGTGGCAAAGAAAGGCCATGTGCCGCAAGCTCAGCCTTGACGCCTTGTACGCGCCCTCCGGCACGATCGTTGTCGCGTGTGACGCCAGCGACCATTGCGATGTGCCGATGCCCGAGGTCGATCAGATAACCAATCGCCTTGGCGGAGACTTTTGCGTTGTTGAACCCGACACAGGGGCCTCTGCTATGTGCACCGTAGACGTAGGTGTCCACTGAGGGGATCTCTTGATTCTCCAGCAGAGTATTGAGGTCCGGGTGATGTGCACTGCCAATCAGGACCAGCCCTTCGACGCCACGCTCGATCAGGGTGCGAGCCTGGTGCATTTCCTCCAGGCTCGAATAGCCGGATGCCGTCACCACCAGTGAGTATCCGTGCTGGTTGAGCGTATTTTGCAGAGCCTTGATCTGCAAGCTGTAGATGGCGTAGTTGAGAGTTGGAAGCACTGCACCGATGAGGCGCGTGCGCCTTGATCGGAGGGCGCGTGCGGCACTGTTGGGCAGGTATCCCAGTTGACGGACTGCTGCCATGATTCGCGTCAGCGTGTCGGCCTGTACCTTCTTGGGGTCCGAGAGTGCGCGCGAGGCCGTCGTGACCGAGACGCCGGCAGCGGCGGCCACGTCTTTGAGTTTGACGTCCCGGCTCGTCGTGTTCTTGGGGTTTGAGTGTTGGAGCATAGTGTGCATGAGGGCTATTGCAGCGGATTCTGCCGCAGAAGCCTGCGAGTACCTCGGCGCCACTATAGCATTGATGTGAACGATTACATTGTTCCTGGTGATCTAGGTAAGACCCTAAGTTGACAGCTATTGGTTCGACTTCGATAATTAATGGTATCGATTTCATCAATGGGAAGAGGTGGCATGCTAAACGGGATGAAAGTGCTCGGCCTTTGCCATTACCTTCAAGGGCCGGCCGCCACTCAGTATCTTGCCGATCTGGGGGCGGACGTCATCAAGGTCGAGCCCCTGACGGGGGCTCACGAGCGTCACTGGGCTGGTGCCAAGTCCTTCATCGGCGATGTCAGCTCCTTTTACCTGTCGGCCAATCGAAACAAACGCAGCCTGGCCATCGATCTCAAGACGGACGAGGGGCGTGACATCATGAAACGGCTCGCCGCTCGAAGCGATGCGCTGGTCGAGAATTTCCGCCCCGGGGTGCTGGAGCGCATGGGACTCGGCTACGACGCCTTGAAGTCCATCAATCCGGGGCTTATCTATGCGTCGGCCACCGGGTTTGGTTCATCCGGGCCGCTGCGCGACAGTCCGGGGCAAGATTTGCTCATTCAAGCGCGTTGCGGCCTTGCAGCTGGCACTGGAGAACGCTTTGTCGCCCCGAAGGTCGCGGGCGCCGCGATCGTTGATCAGCATGGTGGCGCCTTGCTTGCCATGGCCGTGTTGGCGGCCTATGTGAAGAAGCTCGCTACCGGCGAAGGGTCTCGAGTGGAATCCAGCCTGCTCAATGCGGGACTCGACTTGCAGGTCGAAGCGTTGGTGGCCTATCACAACTCGGATGCACGACGCGACCGTTATCGCCGGCATCGCAACCTGGCGACCTGGTTTCACGAGGCCCCGTATGGCGTGTACGAAACCAAGGATGCCAGGTTCGTGGCAATAGGCCTCAACGATCCCACCAAGTTGGCGGAGGCGTTGGGCAGCTCCAAACTCCTGGAATTGGTCGAGGCCGACCGCTACGATGCTCGCGATGCCTATGCCGAAGCCGTCACCCAGGCCGTCGCCTGGTACTCCTATGCAGAGCTTGCCGGCCGTTTCGACCAGCTCGCGCTTTGGTACGCCCCCGTACAGGATTATGAGGATCTCAGGACTGATCCTCAGGTCCTGCACAATCAGGTTTACCGGAAAATAACGGTGGGTAACCGGGAGGTCACCCTGATCAACAATCCCGTACGCTACGAAGGCAAAACTTTGCCGGTGCGCCGCATTTCCCTGCAGCCCGGGTCTGATACGCGCCAAGTCCTGCAGGAGATCGGTCTGGCGGCCTCTGAGATAGAAGACCTCGTTGATCGCAGGATCGTTCTGGCGGCGCCACCAGACTCGGTCCTGATGGGCGAAGCATCAACTGCGGCGGAGACTGTTCATGGCTGACTCGAGTGCAATGCGCAGGGTCGCCATCGTGACGGGTGGCCGTCGCGGAATCGGACGATCCATCTGTCATCAGCTGGCCCAAGCTGGCTTTGATCTGGTGCTCAATGACCGGGTTGAGGATGAAGCTTTTGCTCGAACGCTGGTGGAGCTTCGGGAGCTGGGTTCGAAGGTTGAGCCGCATGCCGGGGACATTTCCGATCTTCAGGGGCATGCTGCCCTGGTTGACGCGGCCTACCGCCGGTTCGGCCGTCTGGACGCCCTGGTCAATAACGCTGGCATTCAGGTGCGTAATCGCGGTGATTTGCTCGATGTGACTCCCGAACGGTTTGACGAAAGCATTGCAGTGAATCTGCGGGGGACCTTCTTCCTCACACAGCAAGCCGCGCGTCGCATGATCGCTGACGGTGGTCCTGCCTCTGGGCGTTCCATTGTCATTGTTTCTTCATCCAACGCAGCCTTGGTTTCGCCTGAAAAAGGCGAGTACTGCGTTTCAAAGAGCGGCCTGTCGATGACGGCCAAGCTGTTTGCGGTGCGCCTCGCTCAAGCGGGGATCTCGGTGTACGAGATCCGCCCCGGGTTGATCCGTACCGACATGACGGCCGAAGTCCGCGAGAAGTATGGCGCTCAGATCGAGCAGGGTATTTCGCCAGTCCGGCGCTGGGGTGAACCCGCGGACGTTGGCGTGGCGGTAGCGTCACTGGTGTCTGGCCGCATCCCATTTGCTACCGGGATTGCGGTCGATATAGACGGGGGGCTGTTGATCCCGCGGTTGTAGTTGCTTCACTTCAATGTTGGAGGAGATATGAAACTACTGAAAGGCACCTTCCTGGGTGCGGTTCTGGCTGGCATGATGCTGGTCATGAGTGCGGCGTCCAATGCGCAGACCATCAATGACATTGTCAATCGCGGCAAGGTCCTGATCGGCGTGAACAGCGGCGCGCCGCCCTTCAGCTTTGTCGACTCACATGGCAAGGCACAGGGGTTGGACGTGGATCTCGCGAATCTGATTGCTCATTATCTGGGTGTGCCGGCAGAAATCACGACGTACACGACGGCGGCTCGTATTCCTGCGCTTGAAGCGGGCAAAGTCGACATGATGATTGCGACTCTCGGTGCGACACCTGCGAGGGCCAAGGTGGTCATGTTCACCATGTCCTATAACGTCTTTCCGCTCGTCATCGTGGCGCACAAGGCGGATACATTCAAAACGATGAACGATCTCGTGGGCAAGAAAGTCGCTGTGGCTCGCGGGACTCCTCAAGAGGCTTCCCTGATGAGGGCGGCACCCAAGGGCACCGAGCTGTCACGCTTCGATGATGACCTCACGGCCACCCAGGCTCTTATTTCGGGGCAGGTTCAGGCGGCTGCCATTCCTCAGACCATTTATCAGGAGATTTTGAAATCCAGGCCGAACGCCGACATCAAGGTCGAATTCTCGTTCCACAACGACTTCCAGTCGATTGCCGTGCGCAAGGATGCTTTTGAGCTGCATCAATGGCTCAACACTACTCTTGCCTACATCAAGGGTAATGGCGAGCTCGACGCACTGGCGATCAAGTGGACTGGCCACCCGATGCCGAAAGACATGCCGGTATTCTGATTCCTTTCATCGTCCTTAGATACCTACATGGCGTTTGAACTGCAATTTGCTCCGGTCCTGGATCAGTCTCCTGCACTGATCCAGGCTTTCTGGCTGACCATCAAGCTGTCATTTGCAGCCATTTTCCTGGGTGGCCTCCTGGGGCTGGCGGTTGCCACGGCACGCAGTTTGGTGCACAAGAGATTTCGTGCGGTTGCGGATCTCTACGTCGAGACGATCCGCAACACACCCTTTCTGGTCCAGCTCTATATCCTTTTCTTCGGGCTTCCCGTATTGGGAATCCTGATCCCTGCCGACGTTGCAGGTTTGCTGGCGCTTACCATCAATCTGGGGGCTTACAGCGCCGAGATTTTTCGCGCTGGCGTAGAGTCCGTCCACCGTTCGCAGATCGAAGCGGGTCTGTCGCTGTCTCTCACGCGCTGGCAGGTGTTCGTACACGTCATGCTCAAGCCTGCCGTCGCGAACGTCTGGCCCTCACTGGTAAGCCAATTCATCCTGACCATGCTCGCCTCCAGCGTCTGCTCGTTCATCTCGGTTCAAGAGCTCAGCGGCGAGGCGGCTGTGGTGCAGTCGCAGACTTTCCGGAGCTTCGAGGTCTACATCGTGGCTTCACTGATGTATTTGGCACTGGCACTGATCTTGAAGGTAGTCCTGACTGGTGTGGGGCATTTTCTTTTTGCTCAGCGTGCTCCACGTCGCAAGTCCTCCGGCCCCCGCGGGGCAGGAACAGGAGTCCGGCCATGATACGACCCTTCGGATGGCAGGAGTTTCTGTTTCTGCTTGAGTCAGCGGGCTGGACGGTTGTGCTCACGATTGCCGCGGCGCTGCTGGGTGGGGTGCTCGCACTGCTGGTTTCGATCGCCCGGGTTTCTTCGAACTTCGTGGCTCGGGAATGCGCGCGGGCCTACATCGGCATCATCCAGGGCATCCCGGTTTTGATGGTGCTGTTCCTGTCGTATTACGGGCTGGCTCAGGCGGGCTTCGATCTGCCACCGATCGTGGCGGCATCCGTGGCGCTTTCCATCTACACCAGTGCTTACCTGGGAGACATCTGGCGCGGTGCCATTCAGTCGGTGCATCGCCAGCAATGGGAGGCGTCGGCCTCGCTGGCGCTG
The DNA here is from genome assembly GCF_036379515.1 of Castellaniella sp. Taxonomy (GTDB): domain Bacteria; phylum Pseudomonadota; class Gammaproteobacteria; order Burkholderiales; family Burkholderiaceae_B; genus Castellaniella. The sequence goes on along the minus strand of NZ_DASVGN010000027.1, from coordinate 57,586 downwards.
ACCCGCGTGCAGCAGTATCGCTATGTCATTTTGCCGCAGTCCGTGAAGATCGCGTTGCCCCCTACGGTCGGTTTCCTGGTGCAGTTGGTCAAGAACACTTCCATCGTATCGATCGTGAGTGTGATCGAACTCACGCGCGCGGCCCAACTGATGAACAACATCACGTTTGAGCCGTTCCGGGTGTTTATCACCGCAGCGCTGATCTACCTGGCCATCTGCTATCCAATGTCGCGTGCCAGTCGGCATCTCGAGGAGAAATTCCGTGTCTATCGTGACGGTTGAGAACGTCCACAAAAGGTTTGACGATAATGAGGTCCTGAAGGGCGTTTCCCTGAACGTGGAGACCGGCCAGGTGGTGGCGCTGCTCGGGCGCAGCGGTTCTGGCAAGAGTACGCTGCTTCGGTGTCTCAATGGCCTGGAGATCATCGACAGCGGTCGCATCGAGATCTCCGGCCACACGATGGACTACGAGCCCAAGCGCCTGCGCGCCTTGCGTCAGGACGTCGGCATCGTCTTCCAGAGCTACAACCTGTTTCCGCACCTGTCGGTGGCGGAAAACATCATGCTGGCGCCCAATCTGGTCAAGAGCCTGGACAAGACGAAAAATCGCCAATTGGCGGAACAGGTACTGGATCGGATTGGCCTGCTGGACAAGATTGATGCCTATCCCGACAAGCTGTCAGGGGGCCAACAGCAGCGGGTGGCCATTGCCCGCGCGCTGGCCATGGAACCCCGGGTGATGCTTTTCGACGAAGTCACTTCTGCGCTGGACCCCGAACTCACAGAAGAAGTGCTGGCCGTCATTGAGCAACTGGCTCGCGACGGCATGACCATGCTGCTGGTCACCCATGAGATGAATTTTGCGCGCCGAGTGGCCAACATGATTGTCTTCATGAATGAGGGCAGGATCTGGGAAACCGGTGAACCCGAGGCGATGTTCGCTCATCCGCAGACACCAGAATTCAGGGCGTTTACCAGCCGCAATGTGAAATGACACAAGAAGGTACTCCATGACTGAGCCGCTGGATGTGGACCCGCCGTTCTATTTGAAAGTGGGCGATTGCGTCCGTTTCTCGAAGACCGTTGCCGAAAGCGACGTCTATCTGTTTGCTGGCATCACGGGCGATCTCGCTCCGGTGCACACCAATCAGCAATACATGAAAGATTCATTCTATGGACAGCGCATCGTGCATGGCGTGCTGATCATGGGGTTCATGTCGACCGCCTCGAGTATGGTCGTCGCCCGGTGTGCACTCGAGAGCGACACCGAGGTCCCCGTCTCGCTGGGGTACGATCATGTCAGGTTCCTGGGGGCTGCGCTGATCGGGGATACCGTCACCGTGGATTATCGGGTGACGGCGATCGATCCTGCGCGATCCCGTTCCACCGCCGACATTCAGGTACACAACCAGGACGATCGCCTGATCGCTGTGGCAACGCATGTCCTGAAGTGGGTCCGGAATGATCGCACGCACGCCTGACCGGCCCCGGATGGCTCGCGAGGGGCGCTGGCGGAACACTGTGCAGCGGGTGGCAACCACTCGTTGACCGTGCGGTATGGCGGGTGCCCCGGTCGGGCCGATCAGAGTGTGTCGCCGCCCAGTGGGCGGTTGCAGACGCACGGTGCGTCCGTGAGCAGGCCATCGAGGATGCGCAGCGTCTCGTGCGGGCTGCGGCCGATCTTCAGGGTGTTGACCGACACGTGCTGGATGATGTTGTCGGGATCGACGATGAAGGTAGCGCGCAGGGCCACGCCTGTGGCGCGTTCGCGTACACCCAGTTGGTCGATCAAGGCACCCGCGATATCGCTGAACTGGTAGTGATTCAGCCGGCTCAGTTGAGGGTCGTCGCGCCGCCAGGCGAGTTTGACGTATTCGTTGTCGGTCGATCCACCCATGAGGACGGTGTCGCGCTCTTCGAATTCACCCACCAGCGAATTGAATCCCACGATTTCGGTCGGGCAGATGCGTGAAAAATCTTTTGGATAAAAGTAGATCACCTTCCATTTGCCGGGGAAGGACGATTCTGTAATGTCTTCGAAGGCTGAGACGCCGTTTTCCTCGTGCTCGTTGAATCCCGGCTTGACGCCGGTGACGCGGAAGGCCTCGAGCTTGTCGCCTATGGTCTTCATCGGGGCTCCTTGGTGACGTGGGCCAACCGGGCCCACCACCCCATTCTACGCCACCAGGCGCACCGTCTTCATGTCGTGGCGGCAGGACGGTCTGCCGCACGTGCCTTGATCTTCGGGATCTCGATGCGGGCCACCAGGCCTTGCGACGGGGTGGAGATGAGTTCGAACTTGCCACCCACCTGACCCAGCAGGCGCTCGACGATGGCCAACCCCAGCCCAGCCCCGCTCACCCCGGTACGCGCCGTCTCGCCACGCGCGAAAGGGCGCAGCAGCCGCTGGATATCGCCATGAGGAATGCCCACGCCTCGATCCTGGACGTCGATGCGCAGCAGGTTGCCCACCTGATAGGCGGATAGCGAGATGTGGGCTCTATCATCGCTGGGGCTGCGGCCATAGCGACGGGCGTTTTCGATCAGATTGCTGACAATGCGCTTGAGATCGTTGGCGCTGATGCGGGCCTGCAAGCCTGTGGCAATGTCCGACTTGAGCTCGCCTCCCAGGGATTCGGTATGACTGCGCTCGCGTTCGAACAGGTCTTGCAGCACGCGCGAGACGTCGATGCCGGCTTCGGGAACCTGTCCGGCGGGTCGTGCGTATTCCATGAGCTGACCAATACTGTGATTGATTTGAGCCAGGTCTTCGTCGATGGCCTGCCGGGCTTCGTCCGTCATGTGGCTCATCTCGATCTCGAGCCGCATGCGCGCGAGCGGCGTGCGCAGATCGTGCGAGATTCCCGCCAGCATGAGTTCGCGGTCCGCCTCATTCTGGCGCAGATCGCGCGCCATGCGGTTGAATGCAGTGTTCAGGTCGCGAATCTCGGTAGGGCCTTTTTCAGAAAGCGGGGTGGGCGTCTCGCCGCGTGCCAGTTGCTGCGTGACTTTGGCGAGACGGGCCAGTGGCTGGTTGATGAAGCGTACGCTGATGGCCGCACCCAGCAGTGCCAGCAGCAGCGTCGCGCTGATCCATCCCAGCCACTCGCGGCCGGTGGTCAGGCGCAATTGGTCGCGATCGAACACGAGCCAATATTGATCGTTGTCGATGTGAAAACTGATCCAGATGCCTGGTACCTGGTTCACGGACCACATCATGACGGTCTGTTTGCCGAGCTGGTTGCGGATCTCTGCAGAGACGTGATCCCAGTACGCCGTATCCGGCAGCGGTTCCATGACATCGGTCGTGGCGCGTGGCTGGACGCGCAGGCTTTCTTTGGTGGCCAGATCCAGCAGCAGTGCCGGTCGGACCTGTGGCGGCGCATACACCAGTGCCGAGCGGGTGATGCTCACCGTCGAGGCGACGCGTTGGGCCATCTGCGAGGCACGCGGGCCTTCTTCGATATTGAACGCGATCTGCAGCCAGGCGCCCAGGCTGACCAGCATCAGGAAGCCGATCAGCAGGAACGACCGACTGAACAGGCCGAGTCGCAGCCTGGGGAAGAGGTTGCGCCCCGATCGTTTGGTAGGCGTCATGGAAACCACCCGCCTGGATGCCCAGGCGAGTTGTCTAGAGAGGGTTATTGTCCGCCGTCGGGGACAAAAACGTAGCCCAGGCCCCAGACCGTCTGGATGAAGACAGGCTTGGAAGGATTGGGTTCGATGAGTTTACGCAACCGCGAGATCTGGACATCGAGGCTGCGGTCAAAGGCTTCGTATTCGCGCCCCCGGGCAAGTTCCATGAGTTTGTCGCGTGACAACGGCACCTTGGGATGGCGGGCGAAGACTTTCAGGACGGAGAATTCGCCCGTGGTGATGGGTACCGATTCGCTGTTGCGCGTGAGCGTGCGGGTCGACAGGTTCAGCACGTACGGGCCGAATTCGATGGATTCGTTTTCCTGGCTGGGGGCCCCGGGGTGTTCGTCGGCGCCGCGACGACGCAGGATGGCGTTGACCCGCGCCAGCAGTTCGCGCGGGTTGAACGGTTTGGTCAGGTAGTCGTCGGCACCCATTTCCAGGCCCACGATGCGGTCGATTTCTTCGGCCTTGGCGGTGAGCATGATGATGGGGGTGTTGTCGTGGTTGCCCCGTAGGCGGCGGCAGATGGAGAGGCCGTCTTCGCCGGGCAGCATCAGGTCGAGCACCAGCAGGTCAAAGTGTTCGCGTTGCCAGAGCTTTGCCATTTCTTTGGCGTCTTCGGCGACGTACACGTTGAAACCCTGTTCTGTCAGGTACCGGCGTAAGAGATCACGCAGCCTGGGATCGTCGTCGACGATCAGAATTTTGCGGGTGAGAGTCTGGTTTTGAGTATTCATGCGGAAAATGTAACAGGGACGAGGGGAGGGTACTAGTGCTTATCACAAGAAATTACATAAAAACATTGGATGAATCTGGCGCGAGATGGTTCCGTCATGGCCCTCTCTGCGCACTGTACCTGCATGGTTAAAATGTTCCTGCCATGGACGATTTTCACATTCTTGCATTCGAATCATCAAGCACTTTGTGCAGCGTGGCGCTGCTCAGCCGTGTTGGGGAACATCTGCGCCTGCGTGCTGCCCAGCATTCGGGGCAAAGCGAGCATGCCGAGCACATCCTGCCCATGGCGCAGGAGCTGCTGGACGATGCCGGTCTGGCGGCGAACAATCTCACTGCGGTGGCCTTTGGCCAGGGGCCGGGAGGGTTCACCGGCCTGCGGGTGGCTTGCGGCGTTGCCCAGGGAACGGCCGTGGCGCTGGGAATCCCGGTAGTGCCTGTCGACTCTTTATGTGCCGTTGCGGTGCAAGCGGCCGGGATGCACGCTGCCGGTATTCATGTGGTGCTGCAGGATGCTCGCATGAACGAGGTCTATGCGGCGGTGTATCGGGCCACCGACGACGATTGGATCACGCTTCAGGCGCCCGCCTTGCTGGCGCGCGCCGATGTTGTCCGCTGGGTCGCGCAAGAGTCTGCAGGCTGGGGTATGCAGGCAGGTGGAGGCTGGCAGGTACACGGTGATGCGGTCCTGCGCTTCGAGGGGCTGGCCGACGCACTCCAGGCGCTGGGCGGCGTCCTGCCGCCGACCGCAGAGGCATCGGCCCAGGCCAGCGTCATTGCCCGACTGGCGGCGCGCGCGTGGCAGGCGGGGCAGGGGCTGGATGCGCAGTATGCCGCACCGGCGTACGTGCGCGACAAGGTGGCCTACACCACGGTTGAACGGTCTACGGGCCTGGGCGGGAATCCGGCAGTCGATGCGCAATCGCGCACGGTGCATGAGATGTCGCTCACGGATCTGGACGAGGTCGCGTCCATCGAGCGACAGGTTCAGGCTTTTCCCTGGACGCGTCAAAATTTTGCCGATGGCCTGGCCAGTGGGCAACGTGGCTGGGTAGTACGTCGCATGGGGGGCATGCAAGGCTTTGCGCTGGTGCTGGATACACCCGACATGGCACATTTGCTGGTGATTGGGGTGCGACCCGATGCGCAGCGCCAGGGGGTGGGTGCCGTATTGCTGAAGCACTGCATTGAGCATTGCCGTCAACAGGGCCTGCCGGCCCTGACGCTTGAAGTGCGTCAAAGCAATGCGCAGGCCATTGCCTTCTATCACCAGCACGAATTTCACCAAGTGGGTTTGCGCCGAGGCTATTACCCGGCGGGCCAGGGCAAGCGCGAAGACGCCTGGCTGATGACGCTCACCCTGCCGGAAGCCGCGTCATGAAACCGCGGCATCTGGTCTCACCGTTACAGCGGGCCTGGTTGGATGAACTAGGGGTGGACACGCATTGGCTGGCCGTCGCAAAACCGACTGCGGCATCCCCTGAAAAGGCTGCCCGCGTGCTTCAGACGCCTGCGGCCGTACCCGTCGCAGAACGCGCGCCGGCACGTCCTTCCAGGGAGGAGGGCGGACGGCGTGCACCGAATGAGCCCATGTCGCCGCCGCCGGTGCCGTCCTCTACCCCTTCAGTGGTTGAAGGGGCTCAGGCGCTGGCGCAGGCCGTGCAAACGTGCTTGCAGCCTGTGGCGGGTGGGCCCCGAGGGCTGGCCGTTCCAGGCGTGGGTCAATGGGACCGCCCCCGGTATTTCATCGTGGGTGAACAGCCCGGCATCGAAGATGAAGCGGTGGGACGGCCTTTTCAGGGCAGTCCCGGGAAGCTGCTGCGCGCCATGCTGGGCTCGGTGTTTCTGCCGCAGGTCGATCAGGCCTACCTCACCAACTTGGTGAAGTGCCGGCTGCCGGGGGGGCGAGCCCCCTCGCCTGAAGAAGTGGCCGCCTGCCTGCCCTATCTGCAACAGGAGATCGCGCAGGTAAGGCCACGGTGGATTCTGGCTTTGGGCGGAGTGGCGGCACAGGCCGTCCTGCAATCCACCGAGGGCCTGGATGCCTTGAGGGGTCAGCATCAGGTCTGGCACGGCCCCGATGGCAGCGACATTCCGGTTTGGGTCACCCATCATCCAGCGTCCTTGCTGGTGCGTTCTGCCGACAAGTTGCAGGCCTGGCGCGACCTGGTGGCACTGAGTCAGGCCGTTGTGGCGGCAGGCTGAGCCCCTGCGGGCTGATTACTTCAGGGCTGTTCCGTGGCTGGTCTGACCGATGAGCTTGCTCAGTTCGGGATTGGCCAGGTGGTTGAGCTTGTTCCAGCGCATGAAGGCCAGCATCAGACAGGCCACGAGAATGCCAAAGAGCGCGATGATGCCGTTGATTGGCAGACCCAGCCAGAGCATGAGGCTGTAGGCTGCCAGCATGAGCAGGATGTTGAGCTGTTCGTTGAAGTTCTGGACGGCTATGGAATGACCCGCCGACAGCAGCACGTGGCCCCGGTGCTGCAGCATGGCGTTCATGGGGACCACGAAGAACCCCGACAGACCGCCGATGATGAGAAGCAGCAGGTAGACGGCCCAGGGGTTGTATATCAGCGGCATCAGCAATACCACCAAGCCCATGAGCACCCCGACGGGCAGTACCGAGAGCGCACGGCGCAGCGGCACACGCCCCGCCGCAACGGCACCGATGACCGTGCCGAAGGCCGCAACGCCCATGAGGATCGAGGCCTGATCCAGGCGATACCCCAGGTGCTGTGCCCCCCATTCGATCACGATGAACTGCAGTGTGGCACCGGCACCCCAGAACAAGGTGGTGACGGCCAGTGAGATCTGCCCGATCTTGTCGGACCACAGGATGCGCACATGGCGCCCGAAGTTGCGCACCAGCGCCATGGGGCGGGTTTGCTGGCGCGGGTAGAACGCGTGTGTGTCGGGGATGAGCAGGTTGCAGATGGCGGCGGCGATATAGACCAGACCTATCATCAGAATGGCGCTTTGTGCGCTGTTGTCGGCCAGCGTGTCTACCCACTGGATGGACATGAGCCAGGTCGAAACGCCCGGACTGATGAGCAACCCGCCCAGCACCGTACCCACGATGACGGACAGGACGGTCAGCCCTTCGATCCAGCTATTGCCTTTGACCAGGAGGTCTGGCGGCAGCATTTCGGTGACGATGCCGTATTTGGCCGGCGAGTAGGCGGCGGCGCCCACCCCGACGACGGTATAGGCCACGAAGATGAGCATGAGCTGGTGGATGTGGCTCAGGCCAAAGGTTCCATAGCTGTACATCATGACGCAACCCACGGTTTTGAGTGCGTTGGTAGCGAACATGACCCGGCCCTTGGGGAATGAATCTGCAAAGGCACCGACAAAGGCGGCCAGCACCACGTAGGCCAGCGCGAACCACCATTTCATCATGGGGGCCATCCAGTCGGGCCCGCTCAGATCGGCGATGAGCCCAATGGCGGCGATGAGCAGGGCATTGTCCGCGACGGAGGACAGAGCCTGCGCGGCCATAACCATGTAGAAGCCCTTGTTCAAGCGAGAACCCCGAGGTGTTAGACTGCCTGACCGCATCGTGCGCGGACGGTAATGAAGAGTTGCAGTATAGCGGCTCGTGCCCCGTTGCAGAATGGCGCGCCAGCTTGGTGCGTTATCATACGCTCGTCATACGAGACACTAACTGACCCGTGCGCCTCACGCAGATCAAACTTGCCGGATTCAAGTCTTTCGTGGATCCGACCGTGATTCCTACGCCCAGTGAACTGGTGGGGGTGGTGGGGCCCAACGGCTGCGGAAAATCCAACATTATCGATGCCGTGCGCTGGGTACTGGGCGAAAGCCGGGCGTCCGAGCTGCGCGGTGCGTCGATGCAGGATGTGATTTTCAATGGCTCTGGCCAACGCAAGGCGGCCGCGCGGGCATCCGTCGAACTGGTCTTCGACAACGCCGAAGGGCGCGCCTCGGGCCAGTGGTCCACCTACGCTGAAATCGCCGTGCGCCGCGTGCTCACGCGTGATGGCGCCAGCAGCTACAGCATCAACAATCAGGCCGTACGTCGTCGTGACGTCCATGATATTTTTCTAGGGACCGGGCTGGGGACGCGCGGGTACGCCATCATTGGTCAGGGCATGATCAATCGCCTGATCGAGGCACGGCCCGAGGAACTGCGGGTGTATCTCGAAGAAGCAGCCGGCGTATCCCGCTATAAAGAACGCCGCCGCGAAACCGAGAATCGGTTGGGCGACACGCGCGAGAACCTGACGCGGCTCGATGACATTCTGCGCGAGTTGTCCACGCAACTCGAAAAGCTGGAATCCCAGGCCGAGGTCGCGGCCACCTACCGGGCGCTGCAATCCGAGGGTGAACTCAAGCAAAACGCGCTGTGGCTGCTGCGTGAGCAGGCAGCGCGCGAGAGCCGGCAATCGCTGGCCGTCGAAACAGAACAGGCACAAGCTGCACTCGAGGCCGCCATCGCGCGGCTACGGGCTCTGGAGTCCGACCTCGAGACCCGACGCGCCGCGCACTTTGACGCCAGCGAACAGGTGCATCAGGCTCAGGCACGCCTCTTCGAGGCCGGCGCACAGGTCAGCCGCCTGGAGGCTGAAATTCATCACGTGGTCGAAGGCCGCCAGCGTCTGCAGGCCCGGCGAGCGCAGTTGCAGACGCAGATCCAGGAATGGGGCGATCAACAGGCCCACAGCCAGGCGTCGATTGAAGACGTAGAAGCGCAGATCGAAGAAGCGCAAGCAAGCGCGGAGACCTTGTCCGAAGGCCTTGCGGCGGCGCAGGATTCCTTGCCGGCATTGGATGCCCGACTGCGAGACCTGGCCACGCAGCGTGAGGACGAACGCCGCGTGCTGGCGCGCACCGAACAAGATCTGGCGCTGCTTGCGCAGGCACAGCGTGAGGCCGATGGCCAGTGGCGCCAGTTGGACGATCGCGCCGGGCGCCTGCAGGCCGAGCGCGCCGCGCTGGGTGCCCCTGATGCAGAGGCGCTTGTGCGGCTGCAAGAGACCTGTGAGGTCGCAGGCGCACGCCTCGAAGAGGCTCAGGCGCGCTTGCTGGACCTGGAAGATCGCCAGCCGGGGCTTGAAGAGCAACGGGCCCAGGCCTTGCAGCTGAGCCAGGCTGCCCGGGCTGATCTGGAGCGGCTGGATGCGAGGCGGCAGGCGCTCTCGGCGCTGCAGGAAAAAATTCAGTCTGAAGACGCATTGCTGCCCTGGCTGCAGCGTCAGGGGTTGGAAAGCCTGGCTCGATTGTGGCGGTTGCTGCAGGTGGACCCGGGCTGGGAAACCGCGCTTGAGGCGGTGCTGCACGAGCGCATGAATGCGTTGGGGTTGCGTACGCTGGATCACGTGCGCGCGTTTGCCCAGGATGCGCCGCCGGCACGCCTGGCTTTTTATCAGGCCCCTTTGCAGGCTCCCGCGGGTCCCCAAGCGCCCCCAGGTGCGCGTCCGTTGCTGGATTTCGTGCAGGCCAGGGAGTCCGGCCTGTTACCCCTGCTGCAGGGCTGGCTCAGTGGTGTGTACGTTGCCGATGACTTGGGCGTTGCCTTGGCGCGGCGCGCCGAGCTGCCGGCAGGGGCGTTCTGGGTCGTGGCGGCTGGGCACCGGGTCGACTCAGACAGCGTGCGCTTCTATGCGGCAGAGGGCGAGCAGGCAGGTCAACTGGCACGCCAGCAGCAGATTGATAATCTGGGGCGTGAACTGAAGGCTGCGCAGCTCATCGTCGATCAGGCCGTGGATGCGCATGCGCAGGCCGAAGCCGATTGCCGGGCCTTGACGCAAGAGTTGCAGCCCGCGCGCCAGCGAATCGGCGAGTTGATGCGAACCCACCATGAGGCGGAGTTGCAGCTGAGCCACCTGCGCCAGCAGCATGCACAGTCTGACGAACAGGCGCGTCGCATTGCCCGCGATCTGGAAGAATTGCAGGCGCAGCAGCAAGCTGTGGCCGCACGGCGGGACGAGTCCGAGGCCCGGTTCGAAGTGCTGGATGAGACTTTGGCGGTTCAGCAGCAGCAGGTTGCGGATCGCGACCAGCAGATCGAGGCGCTGGCGGCGCAGGCAGAACAGGCTCGTCAGCAAGGCCGGGATCGTGAACGGGCCGTCCAGGAGGCGGATTACGCGGTCCGTCTGCTGCAGACGCGTCTGGAGGAGCTGCACCGCACCTTGAGGCTGGCTGACGAACAGTCACGGCGTTCTGGCGTCGAGCTCGAGTCTCTTCAGGGCGAGCTGTTCGAACTCGATGAGACTGCCGCGCAGGCGGGGCTGCAGGATGCCCTCGCGGCTCGCGTGGCCTGCGAAGACGCGTTGCGGGAAGCGCGCGTAACCCAGGATGCGCAGGCTCAGGGCCTACGGGAGTCGGATGAGGGCCGCATGGTGATCGAGCGTGAACTCGATCCCTTGCGTGCTCGCATCACCGATCTGCAGCTCAAGGAGCAGGCTTCGCGCCTGTCGGTAGAGCAGTTCGCCGAGCAGCTGGACGCCCGGCAGGTGGATCGTGCAGCCTTGCGGCGCGAAATGGCGCAGCAGCCGGATTCCTGGCAGCGACTGGATTGGCTTCAGTCGGAAGTCCAGCGTGTGGCGCGGCGTATCGAGTCTCTTGGTGCGGTCAACCTTGCGGCGCTCGATGAGCTGTCGGCTGCCAGTGAGCGCAAGGGCTTCCTGGACGCTCAACGTGCCGATTTGTTGGCCGCCATCGAAACGCTGGAAAATGCCATACGCAAGATTGATCGCGAGACCCGCGAACTGCTGTCGCAAACGTTCGAGACCGTGAACCAGCATTTCGGCGAGCTGTTTCCACAACTCTTCGGGGGCGGCGAGGCGCGGCTTACCATGACAGGCGATGAAATTCTGGATGCAGGGGTGCAGGTCATGGCTCAGCCGCCCGGCAAGCGCAACAGCACGATCCAGTTGCTGTCGGGGGGTGAAAAGGCGCTGACGGCCACGGCGCTGGTGTTTGCCTTGTTCAAGCTCAATCCGGCGCCTTTCTGCCTGCTGGACGAAGTCGACGCACCGCTGGATGATGCCAATACCGAGCGTTATGCAAATTTGGTCAAGAGTATGAGCGATCAGACACAGTTTTTGTTCATTTCTCACAATAAAATTGCGATGCAGATCGCGCGCCAGCTGGTGGGCGTGACCATGCAGGAGCAGGGCGTATCACGGATCGTGGCCGTCGATATGGACGCCGCCTTGCAGCTGGCCGCAGCGGACGCTTGAACGACGGGGGAATACGAGGTTTCATATGAGCGATTTGCAAATTTTGCTGATTTCCATTGGGGTGGTGCTGATTGCCATCGTCCTGCTCTATAACGGCTGGCAGGACTGGCGCGTGCGGCGCAAGATGCGTGACACCTTGCCCGAATCAGAACACGATGCTCTCATGCAGGACGTGGCCTCACCCGTTGTCGGGTCAGGTACCGGTGCTGCCCCTGTGTCGCGTCGCGAGCCCGGGATATGGTCTGCCGAGCGTCCCTCTGCGGTGGCAGAAGAAAGCCCTGAGGTGGACCCTGCTTGCGAGGCCGTCATCGATATTTCCCTGGCGCATCCTGTGGCGGGCGATGCGCTGATCGAAGCCATCGGGGCGATTGCCCGGGTCGGCAAGAAGCCGGTGCGGGTTTTTGCCGAAAGCGAAGGCGGAGGGCATCGCACGGAAGTCAGCTCGGACGAGTCGTACGTGTCGCTGCAGCTTGCAGTGGTGCTGGCCAATCGCAGTGGGCCTCTGTCGGCCATCGAGTGGTCCAATTTGTGGACGCTGGCTCAGAATCTTGCCGAGCGCTTCGAGGGTCTCATCGAGGCGCCTGATCAAGACGTCGTGCTCAAGCAAGCCGCCGATCTGGACGCGCGCTGCGCCTCCATGGACGCGCAGGTTGGATTGTTGCTTCAATTGGCATCACCTCGTGCACCCGCCCGCATTCTGGACGCCGCTCGCGAGGTCGGTTTCGTGCAGGCACGCGGACAGTGGGCGTGGATGGCCGAAAACGGCACCCCACGCTTCATCCTGCAGATCGATTCCCAGGACGATGGCGCCGCTCATCGCGTGGATCTGGTGCTGGATGTCCCCAACAGCCTGCCCGACGACCAGGCGTTCAGCCGTATGGTGGGTGTGGCGCGCGATCTGGCCTCGCGCCTTGATGCACATGTGCTCGATGACCAGGGGCGTACGTTCCAGGACAGCTCGGCGCCAGCCATCGATCGCCAGATCAGCGGTCTGTATGATCAACTCGACCAGGCGGGCTTCTTGGCGGGCACCGAGCGCGCGGCGCGCGTGTTTTCGTGACTTCCCCGGCAGATGCGCCGGATCGCCGGCGCATGCTGGCCTTGCGCGACGAGATCAACGCGCATAACCGGCACTATTACGTCGAAGACGACCCGCAGATCTCGGATGCGGCTTATGACCGGTTGATGGTCGAGCTGCAGGCGCTTGAAGCGGCTCACCCCGATTGGGTGACTCCGGATTCCCCCACGCAGCGCGTGGGCGCGGCACCGCTCAGCAGCTTTCAGCCCGTGCACCATGCGGTGCGCATGCTGTCTCTGGGTAATGCGTTCGAACCGCAGGATGTGCGGGATTTCGACGAACGCATCGTGACGATCTTGCTGCAGGCGGGCTTATTGGCGAAGTCGACCGGCGATGAGGCAACCCGGGCACAAGGCGCGCTGTTTGCAGAAAATGCACCGGCCGGCTCCGTGGAGTACGTCGCAGAATACAAGTTTGATGGCCTGGCCGTGAATCTGCGCTACGAGCAGGGCTTGCTGGTGCAGGCGGCCACCCGCGGCGATGGCGAAGAAGGCGAAGACATCACCGCCAATGTTCGTACGTTGCGGTCGGTGCCCTTGCGCCTGTTGGGTGATTCCGTTCCGGCCGTGCTCGAGGCGCGTGGTGAGGTCCTCATGGGGCAGGCGGATTTCGAGCGTCTCAATGACATGCAAGCGGCGCGTGGCGAAAAGCGCTTCGTCAATCCTCGCAATGCGGCCGCCGGCAGCTTGCGACAGCTTGATTCTCGTGTCACGGCAGGGCGTCCGCTACGTTTCTATTGCTATGGGTGGGGGCAGATTCAGGACGGGTCGGGGACGGAGATCCAGCCGTGTAGCACGCATGCCTCCATGCTGGACTGGCTGGCAGCATTCGGGTTCGCGGTGAGCCCGGGGCGCAAGCTGTGTCATGGCGCGGAAGATTTGCTGGCGTTCTACGAGGCCGTGGGGCGTGAGCGCCCCGGTTTGCCTTTCGGCATCGATGGCGTGGTCTACAAGGTCAATAACCTGAAGGCCCAACAGGTACTGGGCTTCGTGGCGCGGGCGCCGCGTTTTGCCATCGCGCACAAATTCCCGGCCCAGGAAGAGACGACGAAGCTGCTGGGCATCACCGTGCAGGTGGGGCGCACAGGCGCACTCACGCCGGTGGCACGGCTGCAGCCGGTGTTTGTGGGCGGGGTGACGGTCACCAATGCTACCCTGCACAACGAAGACGAGATTCACCGCAAAGATGTCCGTATCGGCGATACGGTGATCGTGCGCCGTGCCGGGGATGTGATTCCCGAGGTCGTGGGCCCTGTTCTGGCGCTGCGTCCGGCCGATGCGCTGCCCTTCGATTTTCTGGCGGCCTGTCCAGTCTGCCCCGAGTGCGGGTCAGCGGTAGAGCGGCCTGAGGGCGAGGCGGTGACGCGGTGCACGGGAGGGCTCTTCTGTCCGGCGCAGCGCAAGCAGACGCTTTGGCACGCAGCAAGCCGCAAGGCGCTGGATATTGACGGGCTGGGGGACAAGCTCATCGACCAACTGGTCGACAACGACCGGGTACGCACGCTGGCCGACCTGTATAGTCTGAGCGCGCTGGAGTTGTCTACGTATGATCGCATGGGGCAGAAGTCTGCGGCCAACCTGGTAGCGGCCATCGATGGCAGTCGGCACCCGCCGCTGTCGCGCTTGCTGTATGCGCTGGGCATCCGCCATGTGGGGGAAACCACGGCGCGAGACATCGCCCGTCATTTCGGTACGCTGCAGGCGGTACTGGACGCGTCCGAGGAGGCTTTTCTTCAGGTTCCTGACGTGGGGCCGGTGGTGGCGCTGTCGATTTATCGTTTTTTTGCGGAGCCGCACAATCGTGAGGTGCTGGCAGCGCTGTCGGCCGCTGGTGTTCAGCCGCAGGATGAGGTGGCGGTGGCGGGTCAGAAGCCGCTCTTGGGTAAGACGCTGGTGCTGACGGGGACGTTGCCGACTCTGTCACGCGATGAAGCTGCGGCCTTGATTCTGGCGGCGGGCGGCAAGGTCAGCGGCTCGGTTTCGCGCAAGACGTCATGGGTGGTGGCGGGCGAGGACGCCGGCAGCAAGCTCGGCAAGGCGCAGGAGCTGGGTGTGGCGGTGATCGATGAGGCAGGGCTCAGGGCGTTGCTGGCGAGCGCCCCAGTGAGCACTGCCTCCTTGGGAAGTTCCGGCGACGCCGGAGCCGGGTGAGCAGAGCAAAGGGCCCTGAGCCTCACCCCGCCGGGCTCTATGCCAATAGAGCCATAGAGCCCGGTTTCTGCGGCAGCCTTACTTGGAAGCCGGCGCAGCCGGTGTGGCAGCAGCAGGAGTAGCCGCAGCAGGAGCAGCAGGAGCTGCCTCATCCACCACCTTGGCGTCCTTCATCAGCCCTTTCTGATAATTGGCCAACGACTGTTGGCGCATCATCTCTTCGAGCTGCGACTTCGACTCTTCGAACGAAGGGAACGCCACTGGACGCTCGTCTTCTACCTGAATGATGTGCCAGCCAAATTGCGTCTGCACCGGAGCGGCACTGAGTTGGCCCTTCTTCATGCTTTCCACGGCCTTGGCGAATTCCGGCACATAGTTGCTTGCCGGGCCCCAGCCCAGTTCGCCGCCATTCTTGCCGCTGCCCGTGTCGATCGAGTCCTTCTTGGCCGCGGCTTCAAAGGTGATTTTCTTGGCCTTGATCGCCTTGATGATGGACTTGGCTTCGGACTCGTCCTTGACCAGGATGTGGCGTACCTTGTATTCGACCTTATTGGCCTGTTGGGCCTTCAGCGTGTCGTATTCCTTTTGGAGATCCGCATCGCTGACCGGATGATCCTTCAGGTACTTGGACATGAGCGCGCGGACCAGAATGCTCTGCTGTGCCAGTTCGGTTTCCTGCTGCACGGCCGGGTCCTTTTGCAGTCCCAGCTTTTCAGCTGCCTGAACAGCCACCAGGCGGTTGATCATTTCTTGCTTCACCTGAGTACGCAGCTGCGGCGTATCCTGGGCACCCTGAGCAACCAGCAGGCTCACGAACTGGTCGAATTTTTCTTGCGTGATGGCTTGCCCGTTGACCGTGGCGAGGTCCTTGGCATAGACAGGCATCGTCATGGCGCAAGCAAGAGCCAGAACAGCGAAACGTTTCATGAAATTCCTCAGGTTGAAGGTGTGCTGGCCTCGATGGCCAGAGCGTGAATCGGATGGGGCATCAGATCCCGCACGCAATCATACACAAGGCGATGGCGTGCAAGCGTTCCGAGTCCCTGAAACTGCGCACAGGTGAGCCGTACACGAAAATGACAGCCGCCTTGGGCGGCCGCGTGTCCCACGTGCAGATGCGACTCATTGATGACATCCAGCTGCGTCGGGTTCAGGGCCTGCAGACGTTGCTGCAGCTGCGTTGCCAGGGCGGTGGCATCGACGGGATTTGGTTCGGGAGCCGTGGTGACGGCGCCAGGCTCGGCGGGAATCATCATGTGGCGTCCTCGCTCGATGAGCTCGCCTCGGCTTCAGCCTGGATGTGGCGTCCCAGCCACAACGACTGCACCACGACGAAAAGCACCAGCAGGATCATCAGCCCGAAGACCTTGAAATTCACCCATTGGGCTTCGGTGAAGCGTCCTGAAAATGCCACATACAGGTTCAGCACCCCCGAGGCCAGGAAGAACGCCGCCCAACTGTCGTTGAGCCGGCTCCAGGCGCGTTCGGGCAGCGCGATTTTTTCGCCCATGAGTTTGCGCATCAGGTTGCGGCCCATAAACAAGCGGGTCACTAGCAAGATGCCGCCGAAGAGCCAATACAGCACGGTGGGCTTCCACTTGATGAATGTGTCGTCGTGGAACAGCAGCGTCGCACCGCCGAACACTACGATGACGGTCACGTTGATCCAGTGCGTGGCTTCTATGGTGCGGCCCGTCAGCTTCAGCCACAGAATCTGGACGATGGCAGCAGCAATGGCCGCTCCCGTTGCGACATAAATGTCAGCAAACTTGAAGGCCACAAAAAACAGGATCAGCGGGAAGAGGTCGAACAGAAATTTTTTCATTCGGCCGGGATGAATTTCAGGGAAAGGGAGTTCATGCAGTAGCGTAAACCGGTGGGTGGGGGGCCGTCGTGGAACACGTGCCCAAGATGGGCGTCGCAACGGGCGCACAGTACTTCGGTACGGACCATGCCGTGGCTGGTGTCGTGCAATTCGCGCACGCGGTCGGGCGCAATGGGCTCAAAATAGCTGGGCCATCCGCAGCCGGCGTCAAACTTGGTGTCCGATACGAAGAGCGGCGTGCCACAGCAGATGCAGACATAGGTACCCTGCTGGGTGTTGTCCCAGTACCGGCCCGTGAACGGGCGTTCAGTGTTCTTCAGTCGTGCGACTGCGTATTCGTCGGGGGAAAGTTGTTCGCGCCATTGGGCGTCCGTGCGCGTGACCTTGTCCACAGCAAATCCATCATCAGGTCAAAGATCCTTCTATGATAGACGACTTGACCTGCTTCTGCGCGCGCACTTTGCCACCGGAAACAGGTAGGTGTATCTGCATGTTTCCCCCAGTGTTTGATCCTTGAATGGGCGAGGCTTTGCAGGAGATCGCCGGCATCAGGCCGCATACCCGGAACACAGCGAAATGGCCAGTGCTGCGATAATATACGGCCACAAAATGGGACAGTGCCCGAATATTGGGGTTCGTGAGCACGGCTGGACTCAACACCCAAACACATACGGAGACAAATCATGCAGTTGAATCGTGTATTTCGTCGCACGCTGGTTGCCGCTGCCTTGCTGGCGGCCGTTCCGCTGGCAGCGTCCGCGCAGGTGAAGGTCGGCATTTCCGTGTCTGCCACGGGACCCGCCGCTTCGCTGGGCATTCCTGAACAGAATACAGTCGCGCTCCTGCCCAAGAAAATCGGTGGGGAAACCGTGCAGTACATCGTGCTGGACGATGCCACCGATACGACGCAGGCGGTCAAGAACATTCGCAAGCTGACGGCAGACGATCACGTTGACGTCGTGCTGGGCTCTTCGGTGACTCCGGCATCGCTGGCCATGGTGGACGTGGCGGCTGAGACCGGCACCCCCATGATCAGCCTGGCCGCCAGCGCGAAGATCGTCGAACCGGTGGACGGTCCGCGCAAGTGGGCGTTCAAGACCCCGCAAAACGATGCGCTGATGGCACATGCCTTGGCCGATGCCATGGCCAAGCAGCATATCAAGACACTGGGTTTCATTGGCTTCAGCGATGCCTACGGCGACAGCTGGCTACAGGAAATGAAGGCGGCGGGTGCGTCCAAGGGCATCAAGATCGTGACTGCCGAACGTTTCGCTCGTCCCGACACCAGTGTGACAGGACAAGTTCTGAAGCTTCTGGCAGCGCATCCAGACGGCATTCTGATTGCTGCTTCTGGCACGCCAGCCGCGCTGCCTCAGCGTGAGTTGGTCCAGCGTGGCTACAAGGGCCAGATCTACCAGACACACGGTGCGGCCAATGAAGACGTGTTGCGCGTCTGTGGCAAGGCCTGCAACGGCATGATCCTGCCGGCGGGGCCGCTGCTGGTTGCGAGCCAGCTGCCTGACAGCAATCCCGTGAAGAAAACTGCGCTGACGTATGTTCATGCCTACGAGGCCAAATATGGTGCCGGGTCGCTCAATACGTTCGGTGGCCATATGTGGGATGCCGGGCAGCTCATCAATGCCGCCATTCCGGTCGCGCTGAAGACTGGTGCCAAGCCGGGGACTCCAGAGTTCCGGTCGGCTCTGCGCACTGCGCTTGAGAACGTCAAAGAGCTCTCGGCGTCGCAAGGGGTGTTCAACATGAGTCCCACGGATCACGCCGGTCTGGACAAGCGGGGCCGCGTCATCGTCAAGGTGGTGAACGGCAAGTGGGTCTACCAGCCGGATCTGTGAGCGTGAACTGTCTGCCTGATTGCGTGCCGAGGTCCTGGTGGATCTGACGATTGCGCTCATCCTGCTGCAGGATGGTGTCCTGAATGGCGCCATCTATGCCCTGCTGGGGTTGGCACTTGTTCTGGTGTTCCTCGTCACGCGCGTGATTTTCATCCCGCAAGGGGAGTTCGTCACGTTTGGTGCCTTGTCACTGGCGTTTCTGGCCAATGGCAAGGTGCCTGGAACAGCGCATCTGCTGGTGATTCTGGGGGTGCTGGTGTGCCTGGTCGAGATTGCTCCAGCCTGGCGTTCGCGCGATTGGCGTGGCTACGTGCGCACGCTGATGTGGGCGCTGGTGCTGCCGCTCGTGCTCGAGCTGCTGGCGCCTTGGGCGGCGGGGGCGCACGTCCCGCTGCTCCTTCAGGTCGTATTCGCACTCGCTCTGGTGGTCCCCATGGGGCCCATGATCTACCGCCTGGTCTATCAGCCGGTGGAACAGGCCAGCGTGCTGGTGTTGCTCATCATTTCGGTGGCCGTGCACTTTGCGCTGACAGGCTTGGGCCTCTTGTTTTTTGGTGCCGAAGGGTGGCGTACACCTGCGCTGGTCGAGGGCAATATCCAGATCGGGCCGGTCAGCTGGACGGCGCAGACCTTCGCGGTGCTCATCCTCACGGTGCTTCTGATTGGCGGGCTGTGGTTGTTTTTCAGCAAGACGCTCTATGGCCGGGCACTGCGCGCCACTGCCGTGAACCGGAGGGGAGCCCGGCTGGTCGGAATCAGCACCCGGGTGGCGGGCGGGCTGACGTTCACGCTGGCCGCCGCCATTGGTGCGCTTTCAGGGATGCTGATTGCGGCCATCACCACCATTTATTACGACACCGGCTTTTTGATTGGGCTCAAGGGCTTTGTCGCGGCCATCTTTGGCGGCTTGGTCAGCTATCCCATCGCGGCGGCTGGTGCCTTGTTCGTGGGCCTGCTCGAATCCTTTTCCTCATTTTGGGCCAGCCCCTTCAAGGAAGCCATCGTGTTTACCCTGGTGATCCCCGTGCTGTTGTGGCGCTCGTTTGGCAGCGTGCACCTGGATGAGGACGACTGAGCCGATGCGCCCGCGTTTTCTTCTTGTCGTCGTCGTGCTGGCCTTGGTCCTGTTGCCCTGGGTGCCAGGTGTGTCAGGGTTCTGGATCACGCAGATGAACTATATCGGGCTCTACAGCCTGGTGGTTCTGGGTCTGCTGCTGCTTACTGGCGTGGGCGGGCTGACGTCCTTTGGCCAATCGGCGTTTGTGGGCCTGGGTGCGTATGCCACAGCATGGGTGACCACTGCGGGCGGCATGTCGCCGTGGGTGGGGCTGTTGGCTGCTTTGGTACTCACCTGGGTCGTCGCGTACGTGCTGGGGGTCATTACGCTGCGTCTCTCGGGGCACTATCTGCCCTTGTGCACGTTGGCCTGGTGTCTGGCTCTGTATTACCTGTACGGCAATCTGGATTTTCTCGGCCGGTATGACGGCATCGCCGGCATTCCAGCCCTTTCGATCGGTCATTGGTCTCTGGGAACCAGCGCCAGCATGTACTGCCTGATCTGGGGCGCGTTGCTGTTGGCCCTGTGGGCGACGCACAACCTGCTGAATTCCCGTGCGGGCCGTGCAATTCGATCCTTGCGCAGCGGCGCCATGGCCGAGTCTTTCGGTGTCGATCTGCAGCACTACAAGGTTGTGATCTTCGTCTATGCGGCCTTGTTGGGCGGGCTGTCGGGCTGGTTGTATGCGCACATGCAGCGCGCCGTGAGCCCCAGTCCCTTCGGCCTGGGATATGGCATTGAGTACCTGTTCATGGCGGTGGTGGGTGGTGCTGGCAGCGTCTGGGGGGCCGTGGTCGGGGCCGCCGCGATCCTGATTCTCAAGGACCAGCTTCAGAACGTGTTGCCCGCGTTGGTGGGCAGTACGGTCAACATCGAGATGCTGGCCTTTGGTGTGCTCATGATCCTGGTGTTGCAGTTCGCGCGTGATGGGTTGTGGCCCGTGCTGGCACAGGCTTGGCAGCGCTTGGGCGGAGCAGCGTTCGGCTCTTCTGGTGGAAACCAGTCGGACGTTGCACAGGCTGCAGAGCTGCCGCGCCGGGCTCTGCCTGCCGTGGGTGAGCCCGTGTTGCAGGTCCAGGCCGTCCGTAAGGAGTTCGGGGGGCTGGTGGCGGTGAATGACATCAGCTTCGAGCTCCGAGCCGGCGAGATCATGGGGCTCATTGGCCCCAATGGCGCGGGCAAGAGTACTACCTTCAACTTGATCAGTGGCGTGCAGCCGCTGACGTCAGGGGCTGTCCGTTTCATGGGGCAGCCCATTGACGGCTGTTCCTCGCGCGAGATCGCGCAGCGCGGCCTTGCGCGCAGCTTCCAGCATGTCCAGTTGCTCCCTGAAATGAGCGTACTCGAAAATGTCATGCTGGGGGCGCACTTGCGCGAGCAGGCTGGAGTCGTTGCGGCGGCCTTGCGCCTGGATCGGGCGGGCGAGGCTTCGCTGCGCCGCGAAGCAGCCCGTCAACTCGAGCGCGTGGGGCTTGCCGATGTCGCTCAGCAAGCGGCAGGCAGCCTGCCCTTGGGGCGCCAGCGTATCGTCGAAGTAGCCCGCGCCTTGTGCTGTGATCCCATTCTCCTGCTGCTTGACGAGCCTGCTGCCGGCCTGCGCTACCAAGAGAAGCAGGCTTTGTCGGCTGTGCTGGATCAGCTGCGCCGCGAAGGCATGAGCCTGCTGCTCGTGGAGCACGACATGGATTTTGTCATGAAGCTCACGGACCACTTGCTCGTGATGGATTTCGGGACACGACTGGCGGAAGGGGCGCCAGCGGAGATTCAGTCGAATCCAGCCGTTCTGGAGGCGTATCTGGGGGGGCTCGATGAATAATCCTGACGTACTACTTTCAGTTCAGGCGCTTTCGGCCCACTACGGCAATGTGTTGGCGCTCAGCCCGTTGAACCTGGAAGTTCAACGTGGGCAGATCGTGACCGTCATCGGCGCGAATGGCGCCGGAAAATCCACGCTGCTCAACGCCATCATGGGTGCCTTGCCTCAGCGCGGCCATAGCCGGGGGGCGGTGCTTTTTCAGGGGCAGGATGTGCAGGGTTGGGATATCGAGCGGCGAGTCGGTCGTGGGATGTCATTGGTGCCCGAGCGGCGGGAGCTGTTCGCCAGCATGTCGGTGCGTGACAACCTGCTTCTGGGCGGATTCAGGCTCTACCGTGCCGGTGTCAAAGGATGGCGCGATACGCTGACCGAGGTCTATGCGTTGTTCCCCAGGCTGAAAGAGCGTGCGGAGCAGGCTGCCGGGACGCTGTCGGGCGGTGAGCGCCAGATGCTGGCCGTGGGTCGTGCGCTCATGGCTCGCCCGGCACTGCTCATGCTTGATGAGCCCAGCCTTGGGCTTGCGCCACGCGTGGTGCGCGAAATTTTTCAGACCATCGCTCATCTGCGCAGCACCGGGGTATCGATTCTGCTAGTGGAACAAAACGCCCGTGCGGCGTTGCACGTTGCCGATCGCGGCTATGTGCTTGAAACGGGTGAACTCATCCTCGAAGGCGCCGCCACCGACCTCGCCGACAACCCCCGAGTAATCGAAAGTTATTTGGGGCTGGGCCGGACGTAAAGGAGTCCCCGCGGACTCCTTTACGCCGGCCCAGCCGGTCGGGCGTGCAAGCCCGACCGTGGGCAACGGTGCAGGACCCAAGATGCTCCAAGCCTGCAAGCCCGACCGCGGGCAGGAAAACGATTCCTCGGCACGTAACTCCGAATTGACAGCTTCACCGAGCAAACTCTAACCTCGAATCGGGGACCCGCAGACGCCATGAGCACCGGCGGAAGACCCTCATAAAACGACAAAGGATGGAGACAACACATGAAGAAGCTATTGCTTTGCCTTGCACTTGCGGCAGCCCTGCCTACCATGGCGGGCGCAGCCGAACCTCTGCGTATCGGGGTGCTGAACGATCAATCAGGCATTTACTCCGATTTTGGCGGCGTCACTTCCGTGACGGCTGCACAGATGGCCGTCAAGGATTTTGGCGGCAAGGTGCTGGGCCGCAAGATCGAGGTCCTGTCGGCAGATCACCAGAACAAGGCCGACGTGGGTACCGCGATCGCACGCAAGTGGTTCGATCTGGATCACGTAGAGATGATCGCCGATCTGACGAACTCGGCCGTGGCCCTGGCCGTGCAGAGCCTGGCGCAGGAAAAAGACAAGATAACCATCGCCTCCGGACCTTTTTCATCGGCGCTGACCGGTAAAGCCTGTTCTCCGACCGGTTTTCATTGGGCTTTTGACACCTACGCGGCTTCCGTCGGCACGGCCACCGGCCTGGTCAAGGAAGGCGCCAAGTCTTGGTTCATCCTGGGGGCAGACTATGCCTACGGCAAACAGTTGGCTGCTGACTTGACCAGGGTGGTGGACAAGAACGGCGGCAAAGTCGTGGGTCAGGTCTTTCACCCTGTCGGCGCTTCTGATTTTGCGTCGTTCCTGCTGCAGGCCCAGGCGTCCAAGGCTCAGGCCGTTGCGCTGGCCAATGCAGGAGCTGACACCAGCAACAGCATCAAGCAGGCGGCCGAGTTTGGCATTACCAAGGGGGGCCAGAAGCTCGTTGCGCTGGGTATCGTCATCAGTGACGTTCACGCACTAGGATTGGACAAAGCGCAAGGGCTGGTGGCGACGACGCCGTTTTATTGGGATCGCGATGAAGCAAGCCGCAAGTTTTCAGCGCGTTTCGAAAAACTGACTCACCGCGAACCCGGCATGGTCCAGGCCGGTGTCTACTCGTCTGTGCTGCACTACTTGAAAGCCGTCAAAGCAGCCGGGACGACTGAAGGCCGTGCGGTCGCTGCCAAGATGCGCGAAATCCCCGTGAACGATTTCTTCGCCCACAACGGCAAGGTGCGTGCCGATGGCTGGATGGCGCACGACATGTATCTGGTGCAGGTCAAGACGCCCGCTGAATCCAAGGGACCTTGGGATTACTACAAGGTTTTGCGCACTCTGCCGGCCAGCCTGGTGTCCGTCCCTCTGTCGGAATCTGCCTGCCCGCTCGTGAAGCACTCATGATGAGTCTGCAAGCCTAGAAAACGCGCGCGCCCATCCTGAGTTCCTGGATGGGCGCTGTGCGATGAGGGCTCAGCCCTGCGTCTTGAGCGCAGCCCGCGTTTGCCGCCAGTGCAGCCATTCGCCCACGATACCGCGGCGGAAGGCCAGCACACAGATGACGAAGATGAGCCCGATTACGATCGTGACGGATTCGCCCAGCACCCGGAACCACTGGATGCCGGTTTCCTGCATCAGGAAGCGGCCCAGGTCCCCCACCTTGTTTTCGAGTGCGACATAGATGATTGCGCCCAGCACCGGCCCCGACAGCGTGCCTACCCCGCCGATGAGGGTCATGAGGATAAGCGTGCCCGACATCTGCCAGGTGGCGTCAGAAAGCGTGGCCGACACGAAGACCAATGACTTTGTGGCGCCTGCCAGCCCGCACAGTGCGGCCGACAGCACGAAGGCCAGCAGTTTGAATCGGTTCACGTCGTAGCCCAGGGATACCATGCGCGGTTCGTTTTCGCGGATGGCTTTCAAGGCCTGCCCGAAGGGAGAATGCACGGTGCGCCAGATGAGTGCGTAGCCCGCAGCAAAGATCACCAGCACGACGTAGTACAGGTTGATGTCCTTGCTCAGGTCCAGCCCGAAGAGGCTGCCGCGTGGGATATTTTGCAGTCCGTCTTCGCCGCCCGTGAAGTGCGCTTGCAAGAAGTAGAAGAACAGCATCTGCGCCAATGCCAGCGTGATCATCGCGAAGTAGATGCCGCTGCGGCGAATGGACAAAATGCCGAAGACGAGGCCCAGCAAGGCGGCGCAGACCGTGCCGAAGACCAGTCCGCCCAGCGTGGGCCAGGCCCAGGTGGTCAGCGCAAGGCCACACATGTAGCCTGCCAGCCCTACGAAGGCAGCATGTCCGAAGGACAGCAGCCCGGTGTAGCCCAGGAGCAGGTTGAAGGCGCAGGCAAAGAGCGCATAGCACATGACCTTCATGATGAAGATCGGGTAGCCGCCGACGGCGGGCAGGGCCGCGATGACGGCGAGTGCGACCAGAGACGCAATGACTTGTGGCTTCATGATTCTTTTCCGAACAGGCCAGCGGGGCGCAGCAGCAGGACGATCACCATGATGATGAACACCACGGTGGTGGAGGCCTCTGGCCAGAAGACCTTGGTGAAGCCTTCGATGATGCCCAGGCCCAGGCCGGTCACGATGGACCCCATGATGGAGCCCATGCCACCAATCACCACGACGGCGAACACGACGATGATGAGGTTGGACCCCATGAGCGGGGATACCTGGAAGATGGGAGCCGCCAGCACCCCTGCAAAGGCGGCCAGGCCCACGCCCAGCCCGAACGTAAGGGAAATCATGAGCGGCACGTTCACCCCGAAGGCTTCAACAAGTTTCGGGTTCTCGGTGCCGGCTCGCAACAGCGACCCCAAGCGCGTTTTTTCAATCAGGAACCAGGTGAGCAGGCAGACGACGATGGACGCCACGACGACCCACCCGCGATAGATGGGGAGGTACATGAAACCGAGGTTGACCCCGCCGCTTAGTAGTGCCGGCGTGGAGTAGGGTTGGCCCGACACCCCATAGACACTGCGGAACAGCCCTTCGATGAGCAATGCCAGACCGAAGGTGAGAAGCAGCCCGTAGAGTGGGTCGAGCTTGTAGAGGTGGCGCAGGAGCAGCCGTTCGAGGAGGATACCGAACAGGCCCACCACGATGGGCGAGAGCAGCAGCATCCACCAGTAGTTCAGGCCCAGGTATTGCAGCCCCAGCCAGGCGACGAAGGCCCCCAGCATATAGAGCGCGCCGTGGGTGAAGTTGATGATGTTGAGCAGGCCGAAAATGATGGCCAGCCCCAGCGAGAGGACGGCATAGAACGAGCCGTTGACCAAGCCGAGCAGCAACTGCCCTAGCAAGGCCTGAATGGGTACACCAAAGAGTGTGATCATAAGGCTGCAGCGAAAGCGGACGAAGGAAAAACCAGAACGGTGGGGTCGCCTCGCCTGCAGGCGAGGCGACCGTGGTCACGCGTCGCGCTTAGCCCTTGAGCAACGGGCAGGTGGATTCCGACTCCGGTCCATAGACCGATTCTGCCGGGAGATCACGCACGATGTTGTAGTAGTCCCAGGGTGCCTTGGATTCGGAAGGCTTCTTGACCTGGGCGAGGTACATGTCGTGCATCATCAGGCCATCTTTGCGGACGTAGCCGTTCTTTACGAACATGTCGTTGATCTTGTGCGACTTCAGGTACTGCATGACGGTGTCGCCGTCATCCGTTCCAGTGGCCTTGACGGCTTCCAGGTAGGTTTTGGCGGCGGAGTAATCACCCGCCTGCAGGAAAGAGGGCGCGCGATGCTCTTTGTCGAAGAAGCGTTTGGCCCATGCACGCGAGGCGTCGTTCTGGTTCCAGTACCAGGGCGTGGTCAGGAACAGGCCTTCGGTGTTGGCCAGGCCCAGCGAGTGGATGTCGTTGATGAACACCAGCAGACCGGCGAGCTTCATGGTCTTGGTGATGCCGAATTCTTTGGCGGCTTTTACGGAATTGACGAAGTCCAGACCGGCATTGGCCAGGCCCAGCACCTGGGCGCCTGAGCTTTGAGCCTGCAGCAGGAAGGAGGAGAAATCCGTCGTGGAGAGCGGTGCGCGCACTTCACCCAGCACCTTGCCACCGTCTTTCTTGACGACGGCTGCCGTGTCTTGTTCCAGCGAGTGCCCAAAGGCGTAGTCTGCCGTCAGGAAGAACCAGGACTTGCCGCCATCGTGCACAATAGCCGAGCCTGTGCCACGAGCCAGTGCCGTGGTGTTGTAGGCGTAGTGCACGGTGTAGGGGGTGCATTTCGCGTTGGTCAGCGCGGACGAACCCGGGCCTACGGCAATGAAGGGCTTTTTCTTTTCAGCAGCAACCCCGGCCATGGCCAGTGCCGTAGCGGAATTGGTGCCACCGATGAGCATGTCCAGGTGCTGGGTGTCGAACCATTCGCGCGCCTTGGAAGAGGCCACGTCAGCCTTGTTCTGGTGGTCCGCCGTCAGCAGTTCGATCTTCTTGCCGTTGATTTCCCCACCCATGTCGGCAATGGCCATGCGGATGGCGTCTGCCCCCGCGTTGCCGTCGACGTCGGCGTAGACTCCGCCCATGTCGGTGATGAAACCGATGCGTATCACGTTATCGGAAATCCCCGCCGCCTGGGCTGACAGGCTGATGCCTAGGCCTGCGACAGCCAGTGCGACGGATAGGGTGCGAAGTTTCATGCGAAGTCTCCTGAGAGTGCCGGGGTGTCCGGCTGGTAATTCGGTGGATTGTGGGACATCAGACGCCGAGCAGACTATCCAGCGTGGACTGTTTTTCCTGAAGCTGGCCAGCTGCGAATTCTTCGATGATCTGGCCGTGCTCCATGACGTAGAAGTGATCGGCCAGCGGTGCGGCAAAGCGGAAGTTCTGTTCGACCATCACGACTGTGTAGCCCTTGGTCTTGAGGGTACGGATCATGCGGGCCAGCGCCTGCACGATCACGGGCGCGAGGCCTTCGGAGATCTCGTCGAGCAGGAGCAGGTTGGCGCCGGTGCGCAGAATGCGCGCCACGGCCAGCATCTGCTGCTCGCCGCCCGAGAGCCGCGTACCGGGCGAGTGGCGGCGCTCGAGAAGGTTGGGGAACATTTCGTAGATTTCGGCCAGCGACATCCCGCCGCCCAGCGTGTCGCCCACCGTGGGGGGCAGCAACAGGTTCTCTTCGCAGGACAGCGAAGCGAAGATGCCGCGTTCTTCGGGGCAGTAGCCTATGCCCAGATGCGCGATGCGATACGTAGGCAGATGGATGGATTCGGTCCCCTGGATGCGGATGGACCCCGTGCGCCGCCCGGTGAGTCCCAGCAGGGCGCGCAGCGTGGTTGTGCGTCCTGCGCCGTTGCGTCCCAGCAAGGTGACGACCTCGCCTTGTTCGACGGTCATGTTCACGCCGTGCAGGACGTGAGATTCGCCGTACCAGGCATGCAGATCAGAGATTTCGAGTGCGGCGCTCATGATGCCTCCTTGGCGCTGCGCGCCGTCCCCCCAAGGGGGAATTCACACTTGGGGTGGCCCTGCGTGTTCATGCCTGAGCTCCTTCGAGTTCACCCTGGGCCGTGCCCATATAGGCTTCCATCACGGCGGGATTGTGAGAGACTCTGTCGTAGTCTCCTTCGGCGAGTACGGCGCCCCGGGCCAGCACGGTGATGCGGTCGGCGATCGACGAGATGACCTTCATGTTGTGCTCCACCATGAGGATGGTGCGGCCTGTGCTCACTTGCTTGATGAGTTGCGTGACGCGGTCTACGTCTTCGTGGCCCATGCCCTGGGTAGGTTCGTCGAGCAGCATCAGGCTGGGCTCCATGGCCAGAGTCGTGGCAATTTCGAGGGCCCGCTTGCGCCCGTAGGGCAGGTTGACTGTGATTTCCTGGGCAAACTCGGCCAAGCCAACTTCGTCCAGCAGTTCCATGGCCCGGGCATTGAGGTGATCAAGACAGGATTCGCTGCGCCAGAATTGGAACGAGGAGCCGGTGTTGCGTTGCAGTGCGATGCGGACGTTGTCGCGCACCGAGAGTTGAGGGAACACGGCTGAAATCTGGAACGAGCGGATGATGCCCCGGCGCGCGATTTCGGCCGGTCTGTCGCGGGTGATTTCCTGCCCATCGAAGAAAATCTGGCCGGACGTGGGTGTGAGGAACTTGGTGAGCAGGTTGAAGCAGGTGGTTTTGCCTGCGCCGTTGGGGCCGATCAGGGCATGGATATGCCCACGCTGGACTTTGAGGTCGACTGAATCGACCGCGACGAAGCCGAGGAAAGTCTTGGTGAGCTGACGTGTTTCGAGAAGGATGGGGGCGTTTTCGGTAGCCATGATGCCGAGGTTCCAATGTCGCAGTGCGGTGCCGCTGAACGAATGGGCAACAGTATGCGGCGTGAGCGAACCGATCTCTATAGGGGTTTTACAGAATTTTTAGTGATTGAAGAAAAAATATTGCAGTGCCGCAAAGTGGGCAGGAATCAGATCTGGAGAGACCTGCGGCGCTGTTCTTCGCGCCACTGTACCGCGGGTATGCGTTAGGTTTCAGGCCGCGTTTTGTTCGGGTAGTCGCACAAGTCGCTGATGGGGCATTGCGGACATTTCGGTTTGCGGGCCACGCACACGTAACGGCCATGCAAAATGAGCCAATGGTGTGCATCGAGCAAATAGGGCTTGGGAACGCGTTTGAGCAGGGCTCTTTCAACGGCCAGTACGGTTTTGCCAGGTGCGATGCCGGTGCGATTGGCCACGCGGAAGATGTGCGTGTCCACGGCCATGGTGGGCTGGCGAAAAGCGGTGTTCAGCACCACGTTGGCCGTCTTGCGGCCTACGCCGGGCAAGGCTTCCAGATCTTCTCGCCGATCGGGAACTTCGCCGTGGTGACGTTCCAGCAGCAGTTCGCAGGTGCGGATGACGTTGCGCGCTTTCGTCTTGTAGAGGCCGATGGTCCGGATCGCTTCAGTCAGCCCCGCTTCACCTAGCGACAGCAGGCCTTGCGGCGTGCCATGCTCGGGGAAAAATTTGCGAGTCGCCAGGTTGACCGAACGGTCCGTGGCCTGCGCCGAGAGCATGACGGCGATCAGCAGCTGGAAGGTGCTGGTGTATTCCAGCTCGGTCTTGGGGGCCGGGTTGGCTGCCTGAAAGCGGCGAAAGCACTCTTCGATGGCGGCGCGCTTCATGTCCGCCGCGCTCGGGCCCGCGCCAGTGCTTGTGCGATGCGGTCTTGTTTGTCGTGAGGGTCGGCCGGCTCGGCAAGAGTCGGTTTGTTGGCCAGCGTGCGCGCCGCCGGCCCTTTGGCCTCGGTGTGGCGCTGCTGTAACCGTGCTGTGCGGCTCTGGAATCGCGAACGGGCCGCGTTGGCGGCTTCAGTCGTCCATTCGCGTTTGGTAGGCACCATGGTGATGCAGTCTACCGGGCAGGGAGCTACGCACAGTTCGCATCCAGTGCACTCGTCTTCGATGATGGTGTGCATGAGCTGGTTGGCCCCCAGGATGGCATCCACAGGACAAGCCTGGATGCACAAGGTGCAACCTATGCAGTGCTCTTCGTCGATGAGGGCGACCCGAAACGGGCGGTAGGTGCCGCATTCCGGGTCCAATGGAAGCTCGGGGCGGTTCAGCAGCTTTGCCAGGGCCGAGATGGTCTGAGGGCCACCCGGCGGGCAGCGGTTGATGTCCGTGCGGCCGTCCGCAATGGCTTGCGCGTAGGGACGGCAACCTTCGAAACCACATTGTGTGCACTGCGTTTGCGGCAGCAGCGCATCGATGGCATCAACCAGAGAAGACACGGAACGGTGGGGTCAGGCGTGAGCGCGGATGAAAGCCGAGATTTTAGGACAAACCTGCTGGCGCCAGCGGCTGCCCGAGAAGATTCCGTAATGACCGGAATGATTGGCGGTGTAGATTTCGCGCATCGAGGGCGAAAGATGCGAGCACAAGGCATGCGCCGCGTGCGTTTGGCCTTGCCCCGAGATGTCGTCAAGCTCGCCTTCGATGGTCATCAAGGCCGTCTTGTGGATGGCCGCCGGTTCGACCAGATTGCCGTCGATCTTCCAGAGCCCGCGCGGCAGGCTGAAGTCTTGAAACACGATGCGGATCGTGTCCAGATAGAAGCGCGCCGGCATGTCCAGGACTGCGTTGTATTCGTCGTAAAAGCGGCGGTGGGCTTCTGCGTCGCTCTCGTCGCCACGCAGCAGGTGCAGATAGAAGTCGTAGTGAGACTTCAGGTGCCGGTCCGGGTTCATGGCGACGAAGCCTGCGTGCTGCAGAAAGCCTGGGTAGACGGGGCGACCTGCACCGGGATAGCGCGTCGGCACCCGGTAGATAAGGTTGTCTTCGAACCAGGAATAGGGTTTGGTGGTCGCCAGACGGTTCACTTGGGTGGGGGATTTACGGGCGTCGATGGGTCCCCCCATCATGATCATGGAGCGCGGCTGGCAATGCTCGCCGGTACTGGCCAGCAGCGAGATTGCAGCCAACACCGGTGCGGTGGGCTGACACACGGAGATGACGTGCGTATTGCGTCCCAGGTGTCGCAGGAACGCCTGAATGGTGCGGACGTAGTCGTCCAGCCCAAAGGTGCCTTCGGAGGCCGGGACGATCCGGGCATCGACCCAGTCGGTGACATAGACGTCGTGTGCGGGAAGCAGGGCGCGCACGGTATCGCGCAGCAGCGTGGCGTGGTGCCCGGATAGGGGGGCGACCAGCAGCACCACGGGGTCGTCGCGCTGCGCGTCGCGGACGAAGTGCACCAGATGGCAGAAGGGCTGCGCAATCGTGATTTCTTCCGAGACGGCGACCTCGTGCGACCCAATGGTGGTCGTGGGCAGATTCCATTCGGGCTTTTCGTATTCTTTGCCCAGACGGTTCGCCAGCTCGTAGGCCGCGGCAAATTGTCGCGAGAACGGGGTGTAGGCCAGCGGGCTGTAGGGATTCGAGAACAACTGCGATCCCGTACTGGTGAAGGCGGCCATAGGGGTCAGGAAAGCGCGCTGAAGTTCGTGCAAGTCGTAGAGCATAGATGGGTGCGTTCCGGTCGTTCTGCCCGGATGCAGATCAATGCCTCCGGGTACTGAGTGTGCTGATTTAAAGTACTGGGATTCGTTACGAGGCGCTACCGGAATTTCCCCGACAGGGGAATTCCTGACTCAAAATGTGGGGTTTTCCGTACAAGTGACGCGAAACGTCAGGCCTGCGTCAGAATCACACAATCGTGCAAGTATCCGGCATCAGGGTTGAACGGCTTTCGGAAGTCGGATGTTGCGCGACGTTAGGTGCAGATTCACGGACGCTCGAGATACTTGAGCTTGGCGGCAAGGCCGTTCCAGTCGTCGGCGCCGTCCAGCGCGTCGATGGATCGATTGATGGGCTTGAAGGTGGGCGACAGCTCTGCGTTCAGCGGAATGAAATCGACCTGGTCTTCGGGGACGTCTTCTTCCGCAAAGATGGCGTTGGCCGGGCATTCAGGGACGCACACCGCACAATCGATACATTCTTCGGGGTCGATCACCAGGAAATTCGGGCCTTCACGGAAGCAGTCGACCGGGCAGACATCGACGCAGTCGGTGTACTTGCATTTGATACAGTTTTCGGTAACGACGTGGGTCATGAAAAGCTCCTGCTGGAATCCCGCCTGGGTAGGGCACCCCCGATTTTAACGAATTTGAGCGGTGGGCCTCGAAGTGCCTGATATCCCAGCGCGGACATGCCCGCGAAGGCGGAGCTGAGCCTGCCTGGGGCGCGCGACTCAAGTAGTATAGAGACTTGTCTTTGCGTTGCCGCTTCTCATGAATCCCGTCTCTTCCGCTGAGTCTGTCGATCCCCTGGGTCCCGAGTGGTTTCAGGAGGCCTGTCGCGGGCTGGATGACGAAGGCGTGCCGCTCTTGTCTCAAGCGGTCGCGTGGGTTCGTGCGCCCTTGCAAGGCGCGCAGGCCAGTACAGGCGAACCCTTGGCTGCTCACGGAGCGCTGGTGGTCCTGATTCTGCAGGAACTCGGATCGGATGCCGCCACGCGCGCTGCCGCCTTGTTGGCCGTCCAGCCAGTACCCGAGGGCGAAGTAAGCCGTTCCGACCCCGTGCGCCAGGCCTTTGGGCCAGAAGTCATCACGCTCGTACAAGGGGTGCGCGCACTGCTGCGCCTGGGCACGGTGGCGGGGCAGGTGGGGAGCCACTCCGGGGCCGACCAGAAAGAGATGCAGCGCAAGATGCTGCTCGCCATGGCAGCCGATTTGCGTATCGTGCTCATGCGTCTGGCGTCGCGGCTGCAATCCTTGCGCTGGTATGCCGCCAGCCACACGCCGTGCCCCGAGTCCTTTGCGCAAGAAACCATGACGCTCTATGCGCCGCTGGCCAATCGCCTGGGCATTTGGCAGCTCAAGTGGGAAATCGAAGACCTCTGCTTCCGGTTTCTGCAGCCTGAGACCTACAAGGCAATTGCTCGGCAACTCGAAGAAAAGCGTGTCGAGCGCGAAGCATTCATCGATGCCGTCGTCACGCGGCTGAGCGCTGCGCTGGCAGAGGCCCACATTGATGCCGAGATCAATGGACGGCCCAAGCACATCTACAGCATCTGGAACAAGATGCGTATCAAACACCTCGAATTCCAGGAGCTGTTCGATCTGCGTGCCTTGCGGGTGATCGTGGCCGACGAGCGCACCTGCTATGCGGTGCTGGCGATGGTTCACGCGATGTGGACGCCCGTGCCCGATGAGTTCGATGACTATATTGCCCGCCCCAAACCCAATGGCTATCGGTCCCTGCATACGGTGGTCGCTGATGCCCAGGGGCGTATTTTCGAGATCCAGATCCGTACCCGCGACATGCATCAGTATGCCGAGTTCGGCATGGCGGCGCACTGGCGCTACAAAGAGGCAGGGGCCCGCGGGGGCCAGGTAGCGGCCTCTGGAGAATACGATCAGAAGATCGCCTGGATGCGGCAGTTGCTGGCCTGGAAAGAAGACAGCGGGCCTGCGCCGGCGGCCGCACCGGCAGGGGCGGGGCGTATTTACGTCATGACGCCGCAGGCGCGCGTGCTCGAACTGCCCGAAGGCTCGACGCCGGTAGATTTCGCGTATCTGCTGCACACGGATCTGGGGCATCGCTGTCGTGGCGCCCGGGTCGATGGGCAGATGGTTCCCTTGTCCACCCGCCTGAAGACTGGGCAGACCATCGAGATCATCGCTGCAAAATCGGGAGGGCCTTCCCGGGATTGGCTCAATCCGCAGTTGGCCTATCTGGCCAGCCCCAGGGCGCGCTCCAAGGTGCGCGCCTGGTTCAATGCGGTTGAGCTGCAGCAGCGTATTGCGCAGGGCCAGACGCTGGTCGAAAAAGAGTTGCAGCGCCTGGGGCGTACCGCCGTCAATCAGGATCATCTGGCGCAGCAGCTCGGGTTTGCCCGCGCGGATGATCTATACGTGGCCGCCGCCAAGGAAGAGTTCAGCCTGCGGCAGATCGAGTATGCATTTCGCGCCCCAGAAGTTCCGGTGGCCCCATCGGAGCTTGAGCCTCGTGTATTCGGTGCCGACGCGGATAGCGTGTCCCATACAGGCAAGAGCGGTGTGCTGGTGGTCGGGGTGGATTCCCTGCTGACGCAGCTTGCGCGGTGCTGTCGGCCAGCCCCCCCTGACGCCATCGAGGGTTTCGTGACGCGTGGGAGGGGCGTGTCCATCCACCGGCGTGATTGTCCTTCGTGGCACGCCTTGTCCAAGCGGCATCCTGAGCGCTGCATTGCCGTTGCCTGGGGCAAGACGGGCGACGCGGTCTATCCCGTGGACATCACGATCCATGCACAGGATCGGCCCGCGGTTCTGCGGGACGTGTCCGAAGCCTTCGCACGCCTGCGCCTGCGGGTGGTTCGTGTGACGACATACAGCCGCAGCTCGCTGGCGCATATGGTGTTTACCATCGAAGTGCGCGATGGCTCGCAGATTCGCGAGGCGCTGGCGGCTGTCAACGAACTGCCGGGCGTGCAGGCAACCCGCCACTGAGGCGTGGCACGGATCTGGATGGCCCGGGGAGCATTCGCCGGGCCGACGACTGTGTCTGGCTGTTAAAATGCTCCTTTGGCCGCCAGGATGGCGTGCCGTGTCCATGCGTCCCCAGGGGCGCTTTCGGAGCGAGTCTAGACTTGAAACCCTATCATCTGCCGGATGCCCAGGGGCATTTTGGAAAGTTTGGCGGTTCATTCGTCGCCGAAACGCTGGTGCACGCACTGGATGCGCTGCGGGATGCCTATCAGCACTACCGCGACGACCCTGAATTCCAGCGCGAATTCGCCTATGAACTGGAGCATTTCGTGGGCCGCCCCAGCCCCGTCTACCACGCCCGTCGATGGTCCGAAAAGCTCGGGGGAGCCCAGATCTGGTTCAAGCGCGAAGACCTGAACCACACGGGCGCGCACAAGATCAACAACTGCATCGGGCAGGCGTTGCTGGCGCGCCGTATGGGCAAGCCCCGCATCATTGCTGAAACCGGCGCAGGGCAGCACGGGGTGGCCAGCGCGACGGTCGCCGCCCGGTATGGTCTCGAGTGCGTGGTCTATATGGGTAGCGAAGACGTGCGCCGCCAGGCCTCGAACGTCTACCGCATGAAGCTGCTGGGCGCCACGGTGGTGCCCGTCGAATCGGGCTCACGTACCCTGAAGGATGCCCTGAACGAGGCCATGCGCGACTGGGTCACCAACGTCGAGAACACCTTCTACATCATCGGTACTGTAGCAGGGCCGCATCCCTATCCTCAGATGGTGCGTGATTTTCAGGCCATCATCGGCCGCGAATGCCTCGAACAGATGCCGCGCGATGCAGGGCGTCAGCCTGATTACGTCGTCGCCGCCGTGGGTGGAGGGTCGAATGCCATCGGCATTTTCTACCCTTACATCGAAAACGAATCGGTGCGGCTCATCGGGGTCGAAGCGGCGGGCGAAGGCCTGGATTCCGGCCACCATGCGGCGTCGCTCAGCCGCGGCGTGGTGGGGGTGTTGCACGGCAACCGCACGTATCTGTTGCAAGACGCCAATGGCCAGATCACCGAAACGCATTCGATTTCTGCCGGGCTGGATTACCCCGGCGTCGGGCCTGAACATGCCTGGCTGAAAGACTCAGGCCGCGCACAATACGTGGGTATCACCGATCAGGAGGCGTTGACCGCTTTCCTCGATTGCTGCCACATCGAGGGCATCATGCCGGCGCTCGAATCTGCGCATGCGATCGCGCACGCCGTCAAACTGGCTCCTACTCTGCCGCGTGACCAGATCATTCTGGTCAATTTGTCGGGTCGGGGTGACAAAGACATGCACACCGTGGCCGAATTCAGTGGCATTACGCTTTAGGAACCCGTCATGACCCGTTTGCAATCCCGTCTTGGGGCTCGTTTTTCGAACCTTTCCGGGCGCGCCGCGCTGATTCCCTATGTGACGGCAGGCGATCCTCTGGCGGGGCCCACGCCGGCGCTCATGCAGGCGCTGGTCCAGGCAGGAGCCGACGTCATCGAGCTGGGGGTGCCGTTTTCGGACCCTATGGCCGATGGCCCTGTGATCCAGCAGGCTGGCGAGCGCGCCATTGCCGCTGGCATGAGTCTGGCTGGGGTCCTGGACGTCGTGGCCGAGTTCCGCGTGCACGACACTGTCACTCCCGTGGTGCTCATGGGGTATGCCAATCCCATCGAGTGCATGGGCACCGAATCTTTCATCCAGCGGGCGGCTCAGGCCGGTGTGGATGGGGTACTGGTGGTCGATTACACCCCTGAGGAATCTGCCACGTTCGCAGACCACCTGAAGGCGGCGGGGCTGGACCCCATCTATTTGCTGGCACCCACCTCCACCGAGTCACGCATGCGGGACGTCGCGCGCCTGGCGCGTGGCTACGTCTACTACGTGTCCCTCAAAGGGGTCACGGGCGCGGGGAATCTGGATACGGACGACGTGGCCCGTCATTTGGCCGTCATTCGCCGTCAGATATCGATTCCGATCGGGGTCGGGTTTGGCATTCGTGATGCAGAAAGCGCGGCACAGCTGGCACGTCATGCGGATGCCGTCGTCATCGGCAGCAAACTCATTCAGGTGATCCAAGAGGCTTCCGAACAGAAAGGCCCCCTTGCAGCCGTGCAGGCAGCCGCACAATGGCTGGCCGGTGTGCGAGCCGCCATCGAACATGTCGAAAAAGGTCAATCATGAGCTGGTTTGAAAAAATCCTCCCTCCGCGCATTCACCGCAGTGTTTCGGGCACGTCATCCAAGCGTGTCCCGGAAGGTCTGTGGGTCAAGTGTCCCGCGTGCGAGGCGGTCCTGTACAAAGAGGACCTGCATGCCACGCTTAACGTGTGTCCCAAATGTGGCCACCATATGCGCCTGGGCGCGCGCGCGCGCATTGATTCCCTGCTGGATACGGATGGTCGTGAAGAAATTGGCGCGCAGATCCGGCCTATGGACCCGCTCAAGTTCAAGGATTCCCGCAAGTACCCTGAGCGGATTTCTGCAGCGGTGAAGCAGACCGGAGAAACCGAGGCCTTGATCGTGATGGCGGGAACTATTTTGTCTGTGCCCGCCGTACTGGCTTGTTTCGAATTCTCGTTCATGGGGGGGTCCATGGGCTCGGTGGTGGGCGAGCGCTATGCGCGCGGCGTCCAACATGCCATCGACAAGCGCATGCCGTTCATCAGCGTGACGGCGACGGGTGGGGCTCGTATGCAAGAGTCCCTGTTTTCGCTGCTGCAAATGGCCAAGACGACCTCCATGCTGCATCAGCTGGCGGATGCTGGGCTCCCCTACATCAGCATCCTGACCGATCCTACGATGGGCGGTGTGTCGGCCTCGTTTGCCTTCATGGGAGACGTGGTCATTGCCGAGCCCAATGCCCTCATTGGGTTTGCGGGCCCGCGTGTCATCGAGCAGACGGTACGCGAAAAGCTTCCCGAAGGTTTCCAACGGGCCGAATTGCTGCTGTCCAAGGGTGCGATCGACCGGGTCATTGACCGCCGCCAGCTGCAGTCTGAACTGGCCCATCTGCTGGCACTCTTCACGCGCCAGCCTATCGAGACCGTCGCTCAGTCGGCGTGATCCTTGAGCGGTTCCGACAGTACCTCGAAGACGAAAGAGCGGAACCAGCCGACGCGGTCCTCAAGAAAACGGATGGTCAGGTCACAGAAGACTCTTTCATCGCGGCCGCCAGAGGCCTAAAGTGGATCAGTCCGCGCGGTCCGGTCGAAATCGACCCCCAGACACGTGACATTGTGGAAAACATCTACATCCGCAGGGTCGAACGGGTCGATGAGGCGCTGCAAAACGTGGAAATCGATACCATCAAGTCGGTGAAGGACCCCGGTAAAGCGGGCTGACATCTCATTTCAATCAATAAAGGATGACTTATGAAATTGCTACGCTA
The DNA here is from genome assembly GCF_036379515.1 of Castellaniella sp. Classification (GTDB taxonomy): domain Bacteria; phylum Pseudomonadota; class Gammaproteobacteria; order Burkholderiales; family Burkholderiaceae_B; genus Castellaniella. The sequence continues at coordinate 20,139 of NZ_DASVGN010000027.1, read as the reverse complement.
TGGCTCGAAGGGCGCAGAAAAGCCGGGCATGCTGGATGCCCAGGGGCATATCCGCGATCTGTCCGGACTGGTTTCGGACTGGACACCGGAGCGGCTGTCACCCGCGGGCCTGCAGGCCCTGCATGCGGTCGACGTCTCGAAGCTGCCACTGGTGAGCGGGTCTCCGCGGCTGGGCACGCCCGTGGCGGGGACCCGCCAGTTCATGGCCATCGGCTTGAACTACCGCAAACACGCTATTGAATCCGGTCTCGAGATTCCCACCGAACCTGTGATCTTCAACAAGGCACTGACGTCCCTGAGCGGCCCCAATGACGACATCCAGATGCCTGAAGGCTCGGAGCAGACCGATTGGGAGATCGAACTGGCCTTCGTGATGGGGTCTGAGGCTCGCCACGTGTCCGAGGCCGAGGCGCTGGGTCTGGTAGCGGGCTATTGCCTGTCCAACGACGTGTCCGAGCGCTTCTGGCAGATCAAGCGGGGCGGGCAGTGGGTGAAGGGCAAGAGCTTTGACACGTTCGGCCCCATCGGTCCGTGGCTGGTCACAACTGACGAGATTCCGGACCCACAGACCTTGGCCATGGAACTGAAGGTGAACGGGCAGGTCCGCCAGCACAGCAACACGGCCGACATGATCTTCTCGGTGGCGTATCTGGTGTCGTACCTGAGCCAGTTCATGACGTTGCTGCCAGGGGATGTGGTCACGACGGGCACTCCCTCCGGGGTTGGTCTGGGCATGAAGCCGCCGGCCTACCTCAAGCGGGGAGACGTGATGACGCTCTCGATGGACAAGCTGGGCACGCAGACCCAGAAAGTGGTATAGCTCTCCGGAGAATTGCGATGGAGTCCTTGATCGATGGTCCGTCGCGCCGCCCCGGTGTGCTGGCGGTGCATTCGGTGCATGAATTCGTGTTCAGCGTGCCTGATCTCGAGGCAGCACGCACTTTCTACCAGGCCTTCGGATTGGAGGTGCGCGACGAGAACGGCGCGCTGGGTCTGTATACCGATGGCCATGCCCATCGATGGGGACGGGTGATGCCAGGCGCTGCCAAGCGGCTGCTCTGGGTGACCTGGGGCATTTTTTCCGGTGATCTGGATGCGTTCACGGCCCGTATCCGTGATTTGCACGTACCGCAGGTTCCTGCGCCACCGCAGGCGGCGGGTGAAAACGGCCTCTGGATTCAAGGGCCGGACGGGCTGGCTCATCAGATCGTGGTGGCCGAAAAGACCTCGCCCAACCAGAAATCCTCACGAACCTTTCCCCCCGAGAACATTGATCGGGGCCGTTCGCCCCATCGTAGCCAGATCTGGAAGGTCAGGCCTCGCCGGCTGTCGCATATTTTGCTGTTTTCCCCGGATGTGGATCGCGGGCTGGCCTTTTACGAGACGGTGCTGGGCTTGAGCCTGTCGGATCGCTCGGGCTCTCTCATTGCATTCATTCACACCCCCCATGGCAGTGACCATCACCTGATCGCCATTGCGAAGTCGAGCGGCTACGGGCTGCATCACAGCAGCTGGGACGTGGCGTCCCTGGACGACGTGGGCCTGGGGTCTCAGCAGATGGCCCAGGCCGGTCATGCGCGCGGCTGGGGGGTAGGGCGCCATGTCCTGGGCTCGAACTACTTCCGCTACGTCCGTGACCCTTGGGGCAGCTATGCCGAATATTCGTTCGACATCGATTATGTCGCGTCGAACGTAGATTGGCCCGTTGGCGATTACCCGCCTGAAGATTCGCTCTACGTCTGGGGGCCCGACGTGCCCGACGATTTCATCACGAACTACGAACTTTGAAAGCACCGGGCCGCTGTCGCCTGGATTGGCGGCAGCGGCCCGGTTCGAAGAGTCTCAAGCTGAAGGCGCCCCCAGAAGGGCAACCTTCGGCTTCGCTTCGGTGGCACCTCAGTGCGTTTCCACCTGCTGCATGGGCTCTTCGTGAACGGCCGCACGCGGTTTGCGTGCCCGACCCAGCGGCTTGGTCGGCGTCACCGGTTCTGCCTGCTGGACGGTCCCCGGGCGGGTCTCGACCATGTGCATCTGTGTCCCTTCCAGAGCCTGTGCGGCCGTCGGCAGCACGATGTCCGAGCCGGTGGCGACCGAGGCGACCGTCGTCGCGACTGGCGCTGTCGGCGTGACGACAGGGGTCGATGGGGCCTCTGCCGTCAGCGGGAGTGCAGATTCCACGGAAGTTGCAGTCTCTGCCAGAGCGTCGCTCGTGAACTCAGGTGCGGTCACCTCGGGCTCAGCGGGCTGGGTGGCCTCTGCAGGCCCTGAGGCCGGCACGCTTTCTGTGAGAGCATCAGGCTCGTAGCGCGGTGTTTCGTGGGACACGTGCGCCGCAGGTTCTTGAGTGCTGACGGTTTCTTCAGAGGAAGTCTGGTCGATGCTGTCTTGCCCTTCGGCGGCTTCGCTGCCGCGGCGACCACGACGGCCACGACGACGGCGACGCTTGCGTTCCGGGTCCAAGCCTTCGACGGTTTCTTCGGGCTCGACGTCGATCTCGGGACCCGCAGCCGGAACGGCGACGTTGGGCTCCTCAGGCTGTGCAGCCGGAGTGGGCGAGGCATCCGGGGTGTCCGTCGATGCGTTGACCTGTTCGTCCGATTGCGACGTGGCGTCGTCCTGGCGATGGCGGTTGCGGCCACGGCTGCGGCGGCTGCGCCGGGGTTCGCCGGTTTCGGTGGAGGTGATCTCGGGGCGAGGTTCCGCTGCGGCCGATGCAACCGTTTCGACGTCCGTGTCGCGCTCTGAGTGAGGCCGTTCGGGCAGACGCTCGCGGCGGCGGCGTCCGTCCAGGCGCTCGCTGCGCTCTTCGCGCTCGGTGTGCTCGCTCTTTTCAGCGCGTGCAGTGCGTTCGCCGCGGCCATCCTGGCGACGTTCGCCTCGCCTCCCGTTGCGTCCGCTGCGATCGCGCCGGTGGCTGGCTTGCGATTCTGGTTTGGCCGCCGGGGTGGCAGGCGTCTCGGCCGGCGCAGCGGGCGCAACGTCGGATGCGCCGGCAAGCCAGCCGAAGAGCCGTTTGATCAGCCCGCCCGAAGCGGCGGATGCCGCGGGAGCAGTGGCCGGAACCGGGGCAGTCTCTTTAGGGGCGCGTTCGACATGGTGGGGCGCAGGCTGGGTGGGTTGTATCCCCTTGACCAGTGCCTCGGGCCGTGGCTTGGCTTCCTGGGCTCGGTTGGGTTGCCAGACCAGCTTTTCTTCTGGCTCTTCCACGAGCTGGAAGCTGGTCTTGCTTTCGTCCAGGCGCGGATCGTCATGGCGCAGACGTTCGATGTGATGGTGCGGCGTCTCGAGATTCTTGTTCGGAATCAGGACCAGGTTGACCTTCAGGCGCGCTTCGATCTGGCTGATGTCGTGGCGCTTTTCATTGAGCAGGAATGTGGCCACGTCGACGGGAACCTGTGCATGCAGGGCCGCAGTGCCTTCCTTCATGGCTTCTTCTTGCAGCAAGCGCAAGACGTGCAAGGCGCTGGATTCCGCGTCGCGGATGACACCGGTGCCGGTGCAGCGCGGGCAGGTGACATGCGAGCCTTCGTTCAGGGCCGGACGCAGGCGCTGGCGGGAGAGTTCCATCAGGCCAAAGCGTGAAATCTTGCCCATCTGAACCCGCGCCCGGTCGAAGTGCAGCGCATCGCGCAAACGAGTTTCGACTGCACGCTGGTTCTTGGTCTCTTCCATGTCGATGAAGTCGATCACGATAAGACCGCCCAGGTCGCGCAGGCGCAATTGGCGAGCGACTTCATCGGCCGCCTCGACGTTGGTTCGGGTGGCGGTTTCTTCGATGTCGGCTCCGCGGGTGGAGCGTGCGGAGTTGACGTCGACTGCTACCAGGGCCTCAGTGTGGTCGATCACGATGGAGCCGCCCGAAGGCAGGGTGACCGTGCGCGAATAGGCCGTTTCGATCTGGTGTTCGATCTGGAAGCGCGAGAACAGCGGCACATCGTCGTTGTAGCGCTTGACACGGTCGACGTTGTCCGGCATGACCACGCCCATGAAGGCCGTGGCCTGGTCGAAGATGTCGTCGGTGTCGACCAGGATTTCGCCGATCTCGGGCGAGAAGTAATCGCGAATCGCCCGGATGACCAGGCTGGATTCCAGGTAGATCAGGATGGGAGCCTTGTTTTCGTGGGCGGCCGCGTCAATGGCCGTCCAGAGCTGCAGCAGGTAGTTCAGGTCCCATTGCAGTTCTTCGACTCCCCGGCCGATGCCGGCGGTGCGCGCAATCATGCTCATGCCCGAGGGGACTTCGAGCTGATCCATGGTGTCGCGCAGTTCCTGGCGGTCATCACCCTCGACGCGGCGCGAAACACCACCGCCTCGGGGGTTGTTGGGCATGAGCACCAGATAGCGGCCAGCCAGCGAGATGAAGGTCGTCAGCGCGGCACCCTTGTTGCCGCGCTCTTCTTTTTCGACCTGGATGATGAGTTCCTGGCCTTCAGAGAGCGCATCCTGGATGCGTGCGGAGCGTACGTCCACGCCTTCTTTGAAGTAGCTGCGGGCGACTTCTTTGAACGGCAGAAAGCCGTGGCGCTCTTCGCCGTAGTTCACGAAGCAGGCTTCGAGCCCGGGTTCGATACGAGTGATAACGCCTTTATAGATATTGCCCTTGCGCTGTTCGCGCCCGGCAGTTTCGATGTCCAGGTCGATGAGCTTCTGGCCATCGACGATCGCGACGCGTAGTTCTTCTTGGTGCGTCGCATTGAACAGCATGCGTTTCATGAGTGGGTTCTCCGTTGTCAAGGCGCGTCGGGTTCGACGCGCAGCCACGGGTCACTCGGTGTGTCACGCTACAGTCTGCAGCGGAGATGGGCGGTGCGAGCCAATTAAGCCGCGCCGACCCTCCGGATATGGGGCACGGCGCGCCGATTGGCGCGAGGTTCTGGCAGCAGGAAGGTCAAAGGCACGATGGTGATTGACAAAAAGTTTGCTGGGAACTGCGGGCGCGTACTGAGAACCACGCCAGGTGCGGAAGAGCGAGCAGAAATCTGCAACGTCGCACGCGGCATGCTGTCGATTCCTGTATTTCATACGAGAAACATACACGGAACCTGGACAGGCCGGCGACCGAAGACCCGAAGACCTGGAACACTGCGCAGTACACTATCAACCCTGCCGTTTGACGGAGATGCCTTTCTGGTGTCTCTACGTCAAACAGTTCCCGGCCTCTATAGGCTGTTGCGATTATATGACGCTTTCCCCCATGCGCAAAATAGTGATTCCATCGGCTGAGCCGCCCGTTGTTCGTCAGGTCACGATTACTGATGAGAACGCGGATCAACGGCTGGATAATTTCCTGGTGCGCGTCTGCAAGGGAGTCCCCAAAAGCCACCTGTACAAGGCCATTCGCGACGGCCAGGTGCGCGTCAATCGGGGGCGCTGCCGCGCCGAGACACGCCTCGCGGTGGGTGACGTCGTTCGAGTGCCGCCGCTGCGCATGCCCGATCCTTCCGCCCGGGTGCCAGCACCTCCTGCGGCTTTTCCCATCGTGTACGAAGACGCCCATTTGCTGGTGATCGACAAACCCGCCGGAGTAGCCGTCCATGGGGGCAGCGGCGTTTCGTTTGGTGTCATCGAACAATTGCGAGCCGCGCGACCTGAAGACCGCATGCTGGAGCTGGCGCACCGACTGGACCGTGAAACTTCGGGCGTACTCATGATCGCCCGCACTCGGAAGGCCCTGGTACGACTGCATGACCTGATGCGTGACCACGTAGGCCGCAAGCGCTACCTGGCCCTGGTCGTGGGCGATTGGGTCAACGATCGCCAGCACGTGCGCCTGCCCTTGCTCAAATACCTGACACCGTCCGGCGAACGGCGTGTCAGGGTCGACGCCGAGGGCAAGCCGGCCCATACCATCGTCACCCTGCGTCACCGCTACGGGGGTGCGTGGTCATTGCTCGAGGCCGAGCTGCGTACGGGTCGCACTCATCAAATCCGGGTGCACCTGGCCGCCCAGGGCCATCCTATCGCCGGCGACGAAAAATACGGCCGTGACGAAATCCGCGCCGCGCTCTTCACCCGAGGCTTTAGACGCATGTTTCTGCACGCGTTCAGCCTCGAAATCCCCCATCCGGTCACGGGCGAACTCCTTACTCTGGAAGCCCCTCTGCCGCCCGCCTGCCAGCGCCTGCTGGATCAGCTCGAAGCACAAGAACTCCGCCCATGAATTCACCCGACTCACCCATGCCCGACGTTTCCGGTTTGGCCCGTGCGCACCTTGCGACGCCCGACCCGGCGGGGTCCAAACAATACAAGGCCGTGATCTTCGACTGGGACGGCACCCTGATGGATTCTACCCACCATATCACCGGCTCCCTGATCGCCGCGTGTCGCGACCTGGGACTGCACGAGCCCAGCCCCGAAGAAGCTGGCTGGGTCATCGGCCTCTCGCTGCAGGCAGCGCTGTATCGATTAGTCCCCGAACTCAGCGCCGACAACGCCGACGCCTTCATCGCCTGCTACAAACAGCACTTTCAGAGCTTGCAACACGAACTCCATCTGTTCCCTGGCCAGGAACAGCTGCTGCAGGATCTGCACACCCAAGGAATCATCCTGGGCGTGGCCACCGGCAAAAGCCGTCGAGGCCTCGACGCCCAGATCGCCCGCCTTGGCCTGGCGCCGCTGTTTGCAGCCACACGGTGTGCCGACGAAGCCCGCGGCAAGCCCGACCCCGACATGCTTGAGCAGCTCATGCGGGAACTGAACCTCGAAGCTCGCGACGTACTGATGGTGGGCGACACCGCCCACGACATCCAGATGGCCCATGCCGCTGGCGTAGATGGCCTGGCCGTAGGCTACGGCGCCCACGCCCCCGAAGAACTCAAGTCGGCCCTTCCCACCGCACTCACCCTGACCGTTCCCCAGATGCAAGCTTGGGTACGCGCCCACGTATAGGCCCCCCTCGTCAGGCACAGCCATCGTGGGGTGGGTGCACGTTCGGGCCCGCTGAGCCGCCCAGGAACGCCGAGCCGCCCAAGAATCGGGCAACTCAAGAATTCAGCTAGCCAAGAACAGGAAAAGGGAAGGCTTCTTCTCAAAATCCGGCATCCCTGCCTTCTTCCATTCCGCCACCGTCCGCGTCGCAATCCACTCATCGTCACACGTCAGCGCGCACGCCACGCACAACCGCGTCGACTCCCGCAACACCCGCAGCATCGCCTCGAACATCGCTCCGTTCCGGTACGGCGTCTCAATCAGAATTTGCGTCTGCTGCTGCTTATGCGAAACCGACTCCCAGGCCCGCAACTGCGCATCACGTTCCGGTCCCTTCACCGGAGCATATCCGTGAAACGCGAATCGCTGCCCCTGCAGCCCGCTTGCCATCAACCCCAACATGATCGATGACGGTCCCACCCAGGGCACCACCCGCATCCCCATCTGGTGAGCCTGCGCCACCACCAGCGCCCCTGGGTCTGCGACCGCCGGGCAGCCTGCTTCTGACACCAAGCCCACATCCTGCTCGACGGGCACCGCCTTCAGCCAGGCGCGGATGTCCTCTGCCCGCGTATCCGGTCGCAGGGCCTCGATCGAAATCTCTTGCAGCGCGATTGGGGTTCCCACCTGCTTCAGGAAACTACGCGCTGTGCGGGCGTTTTCGGCGATAAAGTACCGCAGCGAAATAGTGGTTTCGCGGGCCGCCTGGGGCAACCAGCGCTCGTGAGCGTCCTGGCCCAGGCCCACCGGGATCAGATGCAGGGTCGTCATGATGTTCCTTTCAGACAGGAGGGGCAGGTCGCAGCGGGTCCGCTCCGAATCCTCGCAGCAGACGGCACAGCGCAATGAGCGGCAACCCGATGAGCGCCGTGGGGTCGTCGCTGCGGATACTTTCCATGAGTGCGATGCCCAGGCATTCCGCCTTGGCGCTGCCCGCCACGTCAAAGGGCTGCTCGGCGCTCAGATAATGGTCGATCTGCGCCTCGGACAAGGTCAGAAACCGGCATTCGGTGGATACCAGTGCCGCTTCGCTGCGCGCTCCTTGCGTAAGGCACAACGCAGTGTGAAACAGTACCGTGCGGCCACTGAAGCGCTGCAATTGAGCGTGCGCTGCTTCAAAGCCTCCTGGCTTGCCAACCGGCTGGCCATTAAAATCCGCCACCTGATCCGAACCGACAATCAACGCCTCGGGATGCATGCGGGCGATTCGAGCCGCCTTCTCGCGCGCCAGCCGGACCGAGAGCGCTGCTGGACGTTCACCTGCGTGCGGTGTTTCATCGATATCGGGCGTGATGCTTTCGAAGGGCAGTGCCAGGCGCTGCAGGAGTTCGCGGCGGTAAGGGGAGCTGGAAGCCAGGATGAGCTGCATGGCGGAAAGCCGTATGGAAGTGGCGCCAGTGTACCGCGGGCCGCCTTGCCTTCTTGGGCTTTGTTGCCGCTCGAAATTGACCGCATATGGCGTACTCTAGTATGATCTAGAGTTTTCTTTTGTTGTAAAAATCAATGGTCATTGATGCGCAGGCCTTTACAAGCGCTTCGGGGGCCCTTTCGGGGCACCTTTTTGCGTTGTCATGTGTGCGTCTTTGCCAGGGGTTGCCCGAAAATCAGCCCGGTGGCTTTGAGTGGCAGCTGGATGGGCGGGTCGATGCGGGGCGTGGTTACCGGCGGTGGCTGGACGTCAGGGCGCAGGGGGTGGTGCGGGTCGTGTGTCAGCGGTGTCTTTCGCCGTTTGATCTGACGCTGCATGTGGACACGACCTTGGGCTTGCTTGATAACGCTGCACAGCTCGAGGCCATGGATGCGCTCGAGGCGGAAGGTCGCGGAAGCGATGTCGAATACCTTGTGGCGGATGCGTTGCTGGATGTCGAATCGCTTGTCGAGGACGAACTGATTCTGGCGCTCCCGGTTGCTCCACACCATGAAACATGCCCTGATGCGGAGGGCGGGCACGAGGGGCCTGACGATCGCGATCCGTCTCCTTTTGCGGCATTGGCGCAACTGAGGACCCAACTGAAGACGCAACCAAAGAAACACTGAAGAAAACCGAAGCTTTCATTCAACACGCGGGTTCGCGCTTACCTTACAATGGGCGGCCCCGAAACCAGGAGTCATCATGGCTGTTCAGCAGAACAAAAAGAGCCCGTCCAAGCGCGGCATGCATCGTTCGCACGATTTTCTATCGGCACCGGCCACGGCCATCGAGCCCACCACCGGCGAGCTGCACCTGCGCCATCACATCAGCCCCAACGGCGTTTATCGTGGCCGTAAGGTTCTGAAGACCAAGAACGACGACTGATCGCTGCGTTTATTTCGCATCGATGCCCGATCGCAACATCACTATCGCCGTGGATTGCATGGGCGGCGATCACGGCCTGCCCGTCACGGTGCCGGCCGCGGTGGCGTTTGCCCGCAATCATCCTGACACCCGCTGCCTGCTGGTGGGTGACGAGCCCCTGATCCGCGAGTCGTTGCAGCAGAATGCAGCGCTCGATGGTCAGTTCGAGATCGTGCATGCCTCCGAAGTCGTCACCATGCACGATTCGGTCGAGATTGCCCTGCGGCGCAAAAAAGACTCCTCCATGCGGGTGGCGGCACAGGCGGTCAAGGACGGCCGCGCGAGCGCGGCGCTGTCGGCCGGCAATACAGGTGCGTGGATGGCGATTTCCCGCTACGTGCTCAAGACGCTGGACGGCATCGACCGTCCTGCGATCGCGACGGCACTCCCCAACCAGCAGGGTGGGGCCACCACGGTGCTGGATCTGGGCGCCAATGTCGACTGCACGGCAGAGCACCTGTTGCAGTTCGGTCTAATGGGGGCTGCCCTGGTGTCCACTGTGGACGGCCAGGCCCAGCCCAGGGTGGGGCTGCTCAACATTGGTGAAGAACTCATCAAGGGCAATGACGTCGTCAAGCAGGCCGCTGAGCTGTTGCGCACGAGCGGCCTGAACTTCTACGGCAATGTCGAAGGCGACGATATCTTCAAGGGTACCGTGGACGTCGTGGTCTGCGATGGTTTCGTGGGTAACGTGGTCCTCAAGTCCGTCGAGGGCCTGGCGCGCATGATCGGCGCCATGATGCGCGAAGAATTTCGCCGTAATCCGCTGACCATGGTGGCCGGGCTGGTTGCCACCCCGGTCCTGCAGCGCTTTCGTTCTCGTGTCGATAATCGCCGCTACAATGGTGCCGCGCTGCTGGGCCTGCGCGGTGTGGTATTCAAGAGTCACGGGTCGGCGGATGCTTATGCATTTGGCCAGGCATTGCGGCGCACACGAGAAGCCGTTGTAAACGACCTGCTGGCCGGCATCGGGCAGCGGCTGGATGCGTTGCGTGCGAGTGTGCCCGAGCCGGTGTCCGTTCAGTCCAGCCCGTCTGCCTAATTCATTTTTTCCGGAATTCCTATGCCTTACGCCAGGATCACAGGAACGGGGGGCTATCTGCCCCCGCATGTTGTCAGCAACGACGCTCTGGCAGCAGATCTGGCCACGCGCGGGGTCGAGACGTCCGACGCCTGGATTGTCGAGCGCACCGGCATCCGCCAGCGGCACATCGCCGATCCGGGAACCCGGACCAGTGCTCTGGCCACCGAGGCGGCACGGGCTGCGCTGCAAAGTGCGGGCGTGGCTGCAGAGGACATCGACCTCATCATCGTGGCTACGTCCACTCCAGACTTTATTTTTCCCAGCACGGCCTGCCTGGTGCAAGCCAATCTGGGGGTCGCAGGTGCCGCAGCGTTCGACGTACAGGCCGTCTGTAGCGGCTTTGTCTACGCCTTGGCCACGGCTGACGCCTTCATTCAGGCGGGGCGGGCACATCATGCGTTGGTGATTGGCGCTGAAGTCTTTTCCGGCATTCTCGACTGGAGCGACCGGCGCACCTGCGTGCTGTTTGGCGACGGTGCGGGTGCGGTGGTGCTCAGTGTTTCCGACGAGCCCGGCATCCTGGCCGCACGCCTCAATGCCGATGGCACGCAGCACCATATTCTGTGTGCGGCAGGCAACGTGGTGGGTGGTCATGTGACGGGCGACCCCTTTTTGCGCATGGACGGACAAGCGGTGTTCAAGCTGGCCGTCAACTCGTTGGCCCGCTCGGCGCGAGAAGTCTGTGCCGATGCCGGTATGGCCGTGTCGGACCTCGACTGGATGGTGCCGCATCAGGCCAACGTGCGTATCCTGAATTTCATCAGCCGCAAGCTGGAGCTGCCTGAAGAAAAGCTCATCGTGACCCTGGATCGCCATGCGAACACTTCGGCGGCCAGCGTACCGCTGGCGCTGGACGTGGCCTGGCGCGATGGGCGTATCAAGGCCGGACAGACGGTACTGCTGCAGGGCGTGGGTGGCGGTTTCACCTGGGGTTCTGTCCTCGTGAAAATTTAAGGTCGACAAGATGAAAATTGCATTCGTGTTTCCAGGCCAGGGCTCGCAGACTGTCGGCATGATGGATGCCTGGGCCGACGACGCATCCGTGCAGGCCACGCTTCAGATTGGCAACGAGGCCCTGGGCGAAGACCTGGCGGGCCTGGTGGCACGAGGTCCGGCCGAGACACTCAACCTGACCACACACACCCAACCGGCCATGCTGCTGTGTTCGGTGGCGATGTACCGTGCCTGGGGCACGGCGGGGGGGCAGACGCCTGAGCTCGTGGCCGGGCATAGCCTGGGGGAGTACTCGGCACTCGTGGCGGCACAGGCCCTGGATCTGGCGGATGCGGTGCGCACCGTTCGGGTACGGGCCGACGCCATGCAGTCTGCTGTTCCGGTCGGGCAGGGCGGCATGGCCGCCATCATCGGGCTGGACGATGACGCAGTGCGTACTGCGTGCGCGCAGGCTGAGCAGGGTCAAGCGGTCGAAGCCGTCAATTTCAATGCGCCAGGGCAGGTGGTCATCGCGGGCCATGCCGAGGCCGTGGCACGTGCCTGTGAACTTGCCAAGGCAGCGGGTGCCAAGCGGGCACTGGTGTTGCCCGTGTCGGCTCCGTTTCATTCGCGTCTGCTCGAACCTGCCGCCCGCGTGCTGGCACAAGCGTTGGCGGGCGTGGCTGTGTCCAGTCCCGCGATTCCGCTCATCAACAACGTCGACGTAGCGCAGCCGCGGGACCCGGCCGGCATTCGCGATGCGTTGGTGCGTCAGGCGTGGCATCCTGTGCGTTGGGTCGAGACCATCCAGGCCATGAAACGCGAGGGTGTCACCCATATCGTCGAGTGTGGCCCGGGCAAGGTCCTGTCGGGGCTCATCCGGCGGATCGACCGCGATATTCAATCTTTCAATATCACCGATCCGGCGTCGCTGCGGCAGACGCTGGACGCTCTTCGAGGCTGACATGTCAGAACCCTTATTGACGGGCAAGATTGCCCTGGTGACCGGCGCGTCGCGCGGAATTGGGCGTGCCATTGCCCTTGAACTCGCCGCTCAGGGTGCCACCGTGGTGGGGACCGCCACCTCCGAATCCGGTGCGCTCGCCGTCACCGAGGCGCTGGCGCCGCAGGGTGGGCGGGGTGCCGTGCTCAACGTCAATGACGCGGTGGCCTGTGACGCTTTGCTCGCCGAGCTGGCGTCTCAGGGGGCACCTCATATTCTGGTCAACAATGCCGGCATTACGCGTGATGGCCTGATTCTGCGCATGAAGGACGACGATTGGGCGGCGGTGCTCGATACGAACCTGTCTTCCGTTTTTCGGCTGTCGCGCGGCGTGGCCAAGGTCATGATGAAGGCGCGTTGGGGCCGCATCATCAATATCACCTCCGTCGTGGGTTATAGCGGTAACGCCGGTCAGGCCAATTATGCTGCAGCCAAGGCAGGCGTCGCAGGCATGTCTCGGGCCCTGGCCATCGAGCTCGGCAGCCGGGGAGTGACCGTCAATTGTGTCGCGCCGGGGTTCATCGACACCGATATGACCCGGTCCCTGTCCGAAGCGCAGACGGCGGCGATTTTGTCGCAGGTGCCGCTGGGCCGCCTGGGCTCGCCGGCCGACATCGCCCACGCGGTCGCATACCTGGCCAGCGAGCAGGCTGCCTACGTCACGGGTACTACCCTGCACGTCAATGGCGGCATGTACATGTGAAGAATGTCCCCTAGGGGTATTACCGTAACGGGGCCTGCCCATCTAAGGTAAAATCCGTTCAAATATTTTTGCCCGCTGCCCGGCCAGGCGCATTTGGCTATAATTCGCGGGATTTTTCCTAACTGGAGATATGCATGGAAAGCATCGAACAGCGCGTCAAGAAGATCGTCGCTGAGCAACTCGGCGTCAACGACGCAGAGATCAAAAACGAATCTTCCTTCCTTGACGACCTCGGTGCCGATTCGCTCGATATGGTCGAGCTCGTGATGGCCCTCGAAGACGAATTCGAAACCGAGATCCCCGACGAAGAGGCGGAAAAGATCACTACGGTGCAGCAGGCGGTCGATTACATCACCTCGCACAGCAAACAGTAATTATTGGCGTTTCGGTCGCGCCTCACCGCGGCCGGTGCCTCTGGGCGGTTCATGGCGAAGCACGTTCGGCTCCCGGTTCGGGGGTCGATTGCGATGGCCTGCCATGAAGCCGCCCTTTTCATTTTCAGGAGCTGTATGTGAAACGACGCGTCGTCATTACGGGACTGGGCATTGTGTCCCCCGTAGGCAATGATGTGGCAACCGTCTGGGACAATCTCCTCCATGGCCGGTCGGGCATTGGGCGGGTAACCCGCTTTGACGCCTCGGTGCTCAGTTCGCAGATCGCCGGCGAGGTCAAGGACTTCCGGGTCACCGACTACATGGGTGCCAAGGAAGCCAAGCAGATGGATACCTTCATCCATTATGGGGTCGCCGCTGGGGTTCAGGCGTGGCGTGACTCGGGGCTCGAAATCACCGAAGCCAATGCAGACCGCTGCGGAACCATCATCGGTTCGGGCATCGGTGGCCTGCCGCGCATCGAAGAGACGCAGATCGAGTACCTCCAGCGGGGCGCACGGCGTATCTCGCCCTTCTTTGTCCCTGCTTCTCTCATCAATCTGATCTCGGGGCAATTGTCCATTCTTCTCGGGCTCAAGGGCCCCAGCTATGCAGTGGTTTCGGCCTGCACGACGGGGCTGCACTCCATTGGTGATGCTGCGCGTCTCATCGAATACGGCGATGCCGACGTCATGGTGGCGGGCGGGGCTGAAAGCTCCGTCTCCCCATTGGGCATGGGGGGGTTTGCCGCCATGCGTGCCCTGTCCACTCGCAACGACGATCCGACCACGGCTTCACGTCCCTGGGATCGTGACCGGGACGGATTCGTCCTCGGGGAAGGCGCCGGGGTAGTGGTGCTCGAAGAATACGAGCACGCGCGGCGTCGTGGTGCTCGCATCTACGGAGAATTCCGTGGCTTCGGCATGAGCTCCGACGCGCATCACATCACCAGCCCCGATCAGGATGGGCCGCGCCGGGGCATGCTGCATGCCCTGCACAACAGCGGTGTGAACCTGGACGAAATCAGCTATGTGAACGCGCATGGCACTTCGACTCCACTGGGTGACAAGAACGAGACCGAGGCCCTGAAGCTGGCCTTCGGCGATCATGCGCGCAAACTGGTGGTCAATTCCACGAAATCCATGACCGGCCACCTGCTGGGGGCTGCGGGGGGTATCGAGGCGGTATTCACGACGTTGGCGGTCTATCACCAGGTCTCGCCTCCGACTATCAATCTGTTCAACCAGGATCCGGAATGCGATCTGGATTACTGCGCCAACGAAGCGCGCGATATGAAAATCGACGTGGCTTTGTCGAACTCATTCGGGTTTGGTGGGACCAATGGTTCGATGATCGTCAGTCGCTTTTGAGCGGCCCGCTCCCCGATATGGCCAAGGAGCCCGCATGACCGAGCGCGAGGTTGACCTCGCGCTCGTGGAGCGCGTACGGAACGGGGACCGGCGGGCTTTTGACCTTCTGGTCATCAAGTATCAGCGGAAAATCATGCGCCTGCTCTCGCGCATGATTCACGATCCCTCCGAGGTCGAAGACGTCGCGCAGGAGTCCTTCATCAAAGCGTATCGTGCATTGCCGCAGTTCCGGGGCGAAAGCGCGTTCTACACGTGGTTGTATCGGATTGCCATCAACACAGCACGCAATTGGCAGAGCGCCAGTTTCCGGCGCCCAGTCACCGTGACGTCACTCGAAACAGACGATGGTGAAACTTTTGACCAAATTGATGGCCTAAGCGACGAGAGCACGCCTGAGTCGGTGTTGGCCAGTCGTGAGGTTGCCCGTACCGTCAACGAGGCCATCGAGGCCTTGCCCGAAGACTTGCGCACGGCCATCGTGCTGCGAGAAATCGAAGGGATGAGCTATGAAGATATTGCCAGCACCATGCAGTGTCCGATTGGAACCGTGCGTTCGCGCATCTTTCGGGCGCGCGAAGCGATTGCTGCCCGGCTGCGGCCTGTCATGGGGCAGGGTTCGGAGCATCGCTGGTAAGGAGTCATCATGAATACGCGCCATGAATCTCAACACGTGGAAGATAACTGGGAAGCATCCGTGTCCGCCTGGATGGACGGTCAGGAAGACCTGCGCCTCGACCAGATGGACAGTCCCCACGCGCGCCAGATCTGGGATACCTACCACCTGATTGGCGACGTGATGCGCAGCGACGACCTTGCCATTCAGCCTTCCGCCCGATTTCATGCGCGCGTATCCGCAGCGCTGGATGCCGAGCCTCCCATCGTGGCGCCTGCGCCGCTGACGCGTCGTCACCTGTGGCGTGTCAGTCTCTCGGGCATGGCGGTTGCGGCTGCGGTGGTTTCCGTCGTCTGGATGGCCCGCCCGGCGTTTTTTGGTGGCGCGGAAGCCTCGGATGGCCAGCCAGTTCTGGCCCAGGTGGATGAATCCAGCCAGCCGGCCGATCCGGCGCTTGCCGATTACATGGCCGCGCATCAGGCTATGGCAGGGGCAGGGCCGGTACGTCAGGTCTCTTACGACGGGATGGGGTCGCACTGATGGGCGCCCTAGCGTCGCCCTCGTCGAGTCCGTTGCGGCAATGGGTGCGGGGCATGGGCCTCGTATGGCTTCTCTGCGGGTTCGTTGCGCCAGCCGTCGCGGCGCAGCCGTCACCCGCCAAAATCTCCGATT
This sequence comes from Castellaniella sp., assembly GCF_036379515.1. Lineage (GTDB taxonomy): Bacteria > Pseudomonadota > Gammaproteobacteria > Burkholderiales > Burkholderiaceae_B > Castellaniella. Next base: position 4,128 of record NZ_DASVGN010000027.1, on the reverse strand, counting down.
TTCTCAGCCAGGTTCAGGCTGCAGCACGCACACTGGATTATTCCGGCGTCTATATCTATCAGCAGGGGGCGGCCATCCAGTCGGCCCGCCTGGTGCACGTTGTCGATGGGACGGGCGAGCGCGAACGCCTTGAAGTCCTCGATGGTCCTGCGCGCGAGTGCCTGCGCCAGAACGACGTTGAACGCTGCCTGCAGCCCGATCACAAGCTGGTGGTGGTGCAGCCAGCTCGCAGCGATCATTTTCCCGGCCTGATGCTCGGAGACGGACATACCATCGCCCAGCACTACGAATGGAAGCCCTCGGGTCGTTCATATCGTGTGGCCGGCCGTGATTGCTCGGTTTCGGAACTGTTGGCGCGTGACCATTTGCGCTACAGCTATCGCATCTGTACCGACCAGAAGACGCATCTTCTGCTCAAGTGGCAGACCTTGGATGCACGCGGGCACCTGATCGACCAGATTGCCTTCGGCAGCATACGGTTGGGGACTGACGTGCCATCCGGGTCGCTGGATTCCCGTTGGAATACTCAAGGCTGGAAGACTGAAACTGAATCCGGTACGCCCACTGACCTGCAGGCGCGCGGCTGGCGATTCTCGTTACCCGCCGGTTTCGCACCTGTGGTCCAGTTGTCGCGCAAAATCGGGCCCAGTCACGGGGTGGATCAGCTGGTATTATCCGACGGCCTGGCAGCGATTTCGATTTTCATTGAAACCTTTGACCCGAAACGCGATCAAAACGTCAAACAAGGCGGCATGCGCCAGGGTGCTCTGAATATTTATCGATTGCGTCTGGCGTCTTATTGGCTGACGGCTGTCGGGGAGGTCCCCGCGCAAACGGTGCGCGAAGTGGCCCGAGCCGTTCAGTATGTGCCACAGGCCGCCCATTGAAAATTGCTTTCTAGGAGAATTCCATGGCTTTCAATTTGCCCAGCATGCCCGCCGTCAAGCGGGTGGTTGCCGGCGCAGCGGCTGGCTTGATGATGGCTGCCGTGCTCCCCGCGACGGCGGCGCAGGCGGAAACCAGCATACCGACCGTCGCCTTGCCTGATTTCACGTCGGTTGTTGCAGAAACGGAAGGCTCGGTCGTCAATATCCGCACGACCGAGGCGGTCCCCGTGCGTCGTCCGACCATGGGGCCGGGAGGCGATCCCTCCGATCTTTTCCGCTGGTTTTTTGGGCCTGATTTTGTGCCGCCGGGGTATGGCTCTCCGCAGCAGCAACAAAAGCCGCATTCGCAACCCAAGCAGGCACATCCTCAAGAGCGTACGGTGCCGCGCGGAATTGGTTCCGGATTCATCATCTCCAGTGATGGCTATATTCTGACCAATAATCACGTGGTCGATAATTCCAATGGGATTTTCGTCACCATGACCAATGGCAAGGAATATAAGGCCAAGGTCATTGGCACCGACAAGCGCACCGACATCGCATTGCTCAAAATCGACGCCAAGGATCTCAAACCCTTGCCGTTGGGTGATTCCGACAAACTCAAGAAAGGTCAATGGGTACTCGCCATTGGTTCCCCGTTCGGTCTGGATTCAACCGTCACGGCCGGTATCGTCAGTGCCATCAATCGGGATACCGGTGATTATCTGCCGTTCATTCAAACTGATGTCGCGGTGAATCCTGGAAACTCGGGTGGCCCGCTCATCAATCTCGCAGGGCAGGTGGTAGGGATCAATTCCCAGATCATTTCGCGCAGTGGCGGCTTCATGGGTATTTCGCTGGCCATTCCTATCGATGAAGTGATGCGGGTGGTTGATCAGCTCAAGGCGCATGGCAAGGTCACGCGGGGCATGATTGGCGTGCAGATCACCGAAGTCCAGGACGACGTGGCCAAGGCACTGGGTCTTCCCAAGGCAGAAGGTGCGCTGGTGAGCAGCGTGGCGCCCAATGGTCCGGCTGCCAAGGCAGGTGTGCATCCGGGTGACGTGATCACCTCCTTCAACGGGAAAAAGATTGCGCACATGACCGATCTCCCTCGCATGGTCGGGGCAACGCAGCCGGGGACAGAAGTCACCATGCAGGTCTGGCGCAAGGGCAAGACGGTCGACCTCAAGGCCAAGATTGCCGAACTGACCGATCAGGCTGCCGCTGCCACGTCGTCCGCATCCTCGCCGGCTCCTGAAAAGGCAGACCGCCTCGGGCTCATCGTCAAGGCATTGCCAGCCGATGCTGGCAGTCATCAAGGGGTGGTGGTCGAGCAGGCCGACGGCGTGGCGTCTGACGCCGGAATCCAGCAGGGCGACATCATCCTGCGGGTCAACGACACCGACATCACCAGCCCCGAGCAATTTGCCAAGGTGGTGAAAGGCTTGAGCAAGTCCCGTCCGGCAGTGTTGCTGGTTAGCCGTGATCAGCAATCGCAATGGGTGATCATCAAACCTGAATGATGCGCGCTGCGTTAAACCGGTAAAATACCGGCTGAACGAAAGGGGGCGCCCTGCGGCGTCCCCTTCCTTATTTAGGGTGACCTTTTCTGTATGGACCTTATCCGCAACTTTTCCATCATCGCGCACATCGACCATGGCAAGTCCACGCTGGCCGATCGCCTGATCCAGCGTTGCGGTGGCTTGCAAGATCGCGAGATGTCCTCACAGGTTCTCGACTCGATGGATATCGAGCGTGAGCGCGGCATTACGATCAAGGCGCAGACGGCAGCGCTGCAATACAAGGCTGCGGACGGGCGCGTCTATGAGCTGAATCTGATCGATACCCCGGGCCACGTCGATTTCTCGTACGAAGTCAGCCGCTCGTTGTCGGCCTGTGAAGGCGCTTTGCTGGTGGTCGATGCCTCCCAGGGAGTCGAGGCCCAGACGGTCGCCAACTGCTATACCGCCATCGAGCTGGGCGTCGAAGTACTGCCCGTGCTGAACAAGATGGATCTGCCGTCGGCCGATCCCGATAGCGCCGCCGCCGAGATCGAGGACGTCATCGGCATCGATGCGTCGGGTGCCATCCTGGCCAGCGCAAAGACGGGGCAGGGCATCGATGAAATCCTCGAGGCCATCGTGGCCCACGTGCCGGCACCGAAAGGCGACCCCTCCGCAGCGCTGCAGGCCTTGATCATCGACTCCTGGTTCGACAATTACGTCGGTGTAGTAATGCTGGTGCGTATCGTCAACGGCACTTTGCGCCCCAAGGACAAAATCCTGCTCATGGCGACCGGCGCCACCCATTTGTGCGAGCAACTGGGCGTATTCACACCCAAGTCACAGCCGCGCGACGTGCTGAAGGCGGGCGAGGTTGGTTTTGTGATTGCCGGCATCAAAGAGCTGCAGCATGCCAAGGTGGGTGACACCGTAACCTTGGCACCGCGCCCCGCCGCGCAGGCCTTGCCTGGGTTCAAAGAGGTCAAGCCCCAGGTGTTTGCCGGCGTGTACCCGGTCGAGTCCAGCGCCTATGATCAGCTGCGCGATTCCCTTGAAAAGCTCAGCCTGAACGATTCGTCGCTCAAGTTCGAACCCGAGGTCTCCCAGGCACTGGGGTTTGGTTTCCGCTGCGGGTTCCTGGGGCTGCTGCACATGGATATCGTGCAGGAGCGGCTCGAGCGCGAATTCGACATGGACATCATCACGACGGCGCCCTCGGTGGTCTACGAAGTCGTGGATGGCAGCGGCACGGTGTTGAGGGTGGACAGTCCATCGCGCATGCCCGAGGTCGGGCAGATCCATGAAATCCGCGAGCCGGTGATGACGGTGACGCTTTTCATGCCGCAGGAATACGTCGGGCCCGTCATGGCCTTGTGTACCAACAAGCGGGGTGTGCAGCTCAACATGAGCTACCACGGCCGTCAGGTGCACCTGAGCTACGAAATCCCGCTCGCCGAGATCGTGCTCGATTTTTTCGACCGCCTCAAGTCGGTGTCCCGCGGCTATGCGTCCATGGATTACGAGTTCAAGGAATATCGCGCGGCCGACGTCGTGCGCGTCGATCTGCTCATCAATGGGGATCGCGTCGATGCGCTCTCGATGATCGTGCATCGCAGCAATGCGCGCGCGCGGGGTCGGGACGTCGTCACCCGCATGCGCAGCCTGATCCCTCGCCAGATGTTCGATATCGCCATCCAGGCGGCCATCGGCGCCGAGGTCATTGCCCGCGAGAATGTGAAGGCCTTGCGCAAGAATGT